>NZ_VIYG01000015.1 GCF_009389585.1 Oceanobacillus sp. CFH 90083
GGAAATTCTGCTCCATATCTCCGCCTACAATTAATGCAAGAATCAACGGTACGACCGGATAATTAAGTATCCGCATAAACAGGCCAATCACACCGGCAATAATTAAAATATAAAAATCAATCGTACTGTAGCCAAGTGTATATGCCCCCAGGAAAGAAAGAATAAGAACAATCGGATACAGCACATTTGGCGGTGTTTTTAATATTTTAACAAGCATACCAACCATTAAAATATTAATAATAACCAGAATTAAGTTTCCGATAAACATACTGTTAATCAGTGTCCAAATGGTATCCGGACTATTTTCAAATAGTAATGGTCCCGGCGTTATTCCAATCATCACAAGTGCTCCCAGCATAACCGCTGTTGTTCCTGATCCGGGTATCCCCATTGTCAGCATGGGAATCATAGAACCGACAGCCGAGGCACTATTTGCTGATTCTGGCGCAACCAGTCCTTCTACCGCGCCTTTTCCAAACTCATCCTTATTTTTTGAGATTTGTTTTTCAGTACTATAGGATAACAAAGAAGCAATGGTTCCCCCTGAACCAGGCAGTACCCCCAAAAAGAATCCAATGGGACCGCTTCTTAAAATAGGTCCAAGCGATCGCTTCCACTGTTCTTTGGTAAACCATTTACTTCCTATGTCTTGTCCATTTGACTTCCCCGTGTATTGCGGTTTAAGTAAGTTGTAAAGCACTTCCCCTATAGCATAAATACCGATAATAATGACAATAAAATTGATACCATCTGTTAAATGCGGCAGCCCAAATGTAAAGCGATGAACACCAGATTGCAAATCAACTCCGATTGTACTGATCCCCAGCCCTAAAAACATCGTTAAAAAGCCTTTAATAATATTTCCTTGCGATAAAGTAACCACAGCAGATAATGCAAATAAAAAGAGTAACAAAAATTCTGCCGGACCAAAATTCAAGGCAAAGTTAGCTAGTGGAATCGCTAAAAAGATAAATCCGAATATTGCCATGACACCGCCAATTAACGAAGCCATTGCGGCAATAGACATGGCCTGTCCTGCCATTCCCCGTTTGGTCATTGGATAACCGTCGAATGTAGCTGCAATAGAAGATCCATCCCCCGGGGTATTGATTAAAATCGAACTACGAGAGCCGCCAAATAAAGCTCCATAATAAATCGCCGCCATCAGAATTAAGGCACTGACCGGTTCCATCCCAAATGTTAACGGGATAAGCACCGCCACTCCAGTTGCCGCTCCAAGTCCCGGCAAAATACCCACAATCGTCCCAAGTACTGCTCCAAGCAATAACCATAACAAATTAGCAGGCTGGAGCGCTGTCCATAATCCATCTAAAATGATATTTACATCCATCGTTGCACTCCTCCTCTAAGGTAAACTTATTTGTAACAGCTCTGTAAATCCATACCAGGTCGAAACGGAGACAACTACTGTCACAATTACATTCAGACGCCATTTCTTCATACCATTTAAATAGAACATTAGCGCTCCCATAAATAATATCGTCGCAATCAGGTAGCCTACGTGTTCAAAAATAAGTGTATATAACACACAAATTCCAATAATTATTCCAATTAATTTAAATGACTTCAGCTTGGCTATCAGCTCTAAATCTTTATTCTGCGCATGTATTTGTTTACGTACATTGATTAAGTCAGCGATAGAAAATACCAGTAATCCAGCACAGACAAATAAAGGGAAAAACTTTGGTCCATCAGGATTACCTAATGTTGCTGCATCTAATTGTATAATCATCGTGCCGTATATCACACTGCCAATAATAAACATTATCGGCATGGCATATCGTATTGTTACCTGCATCATATTTTTTCCTCCTAAGGCGTTAAACCTGAATCCTCTACAATATCTTCAAAAAAATCATTTTGTTCTTTTAAAAATTCAACGGTTTCTGCACTATTCATATAAAATGCTTCCAAATTATTATTCTCTAAATCTGTTTGCCATTCTTCTGTTTCTACCATTCCACTCAGGTAAAGATCCCAAGCTGCAATTTCCTCCTCACTCATATCCGGAGGCCCCATAATCCCGCGCCAATGCGGAAACTCCATATCGATGTCCTGTTCCTTCCACGTCGGAATATCCGGAAATGCCTCTAATCTTTCAGGAGATGTTACAGCTAAAATATCTACTTCTCCGGCTAAATATTGTTCTGATAAATCCGATAGTGAATTACTGGTGACATCAATATGTCCGCCCAGCAATGCATTCATAATATCGCCGCCGCTGCTGTAAACAAGAAATTGTAATTCTGTCGGGTCAATCCCATATTCAATCACAGCCTGTACAAAGGAAAGGTGATTTCCGCTTCCTAATGATGGACTGACACCAATCACCAGTGACTTTGGATCTTCCTTCAATTGCTCCAGTAAATCTATACCACTTTCAATTCCTGAGCCTGCCTTTACCCCAACGGCAAGCCATTCCGTAGATAACATGGCTAATGGCGTAAATTCTTCATAGGTTAATTCGGTCTGCCCCAGCAATGGACCTGTAATTAATAGACTTGAATTCAATGCAGCAAAATGGGAATCCTGCTGCATTAAATATTGCCAGCCTACTTCACCGCCACCGCCAGGCTTGTTCACAACTGTAATATCTTCTTCTACTGTCCCATCCGCATTCATCGCACGCTGTGTGGACCGGGCTGTTCGATCCCAGCCCCCGCCCGGACTGGCTGGAGCAATAATTTCTATATTTCTTTCAGGAAATGTTCCTTTCCCTTCACTTGTATTCCCGGAACACCCTGCCAACAGAGCACAAGCCATAAATAATAAGCACAAATGCTTCATTCTAACACCTCACAAAATCTATATTAAGTAAACGCTTTCAACATTAGAGATAATTATGACAAACCACAAAAGGAAAAACAATATTTCGAATTTTATTCACTTAACATTCTTTAATACCTTTTCGTCCTTTTCGTCCACTGATGGGGAAGAATAAAAGATAATAAAGAAAACCTGTTATTCGTCAAACTTTTCGATGAATGCCTTAGTTGTGCTTATACTTTTTTAAAACGCAAAAAACACCCCGATAATCAGGATGTTTTACTGTAAAATATATCTTCTTTCCGGCCGGCCGATAACACCATAATTTAAAATCGTCGTTGCTTCTTCATTTGAGACAATATGCTCCAGATATCGTCTGGCTGTTGTTCTTGAAATGCCGACAAGCTGGCACATTTTATCAATGGTGACCCCTTCCTGATGCTCCATTAAAGCTGTTTTTACTTTCTCTAATGTAATCGAATCAATTCCAGATGGAAGCAGTGTATTCATTCCTTTTTCTTCTATTTTCCGCTCATTTCCTCCAGTCAATACATAATTAGTATCATTCACTTCAAATTCTCCAGCTTCTTCAAACCAGTTTCGATCTTTTATATATTTTGTTATCGCGTTTGTAAAATCATCCATCGTAACAGGTTTAATTAAATACTGATACACCCCGTAACGTTTCGCCAGCTGTAAATGCTGCCTGTCTGTAGAAGCGGAAACAATTATCATATCCAGCTCCGGATAATGCTGGCGAAGATAACTGAGGAGCTCTGTTCCTAATGTATCCGGAAAATAAATATCAAGTAATACGACATCCACTGGTTCTTTTTTTAAGAGTTCCTTCAATTCTTTCCCGTTTAAAGCTCTTCCTACCACGCTAATTTCTGAAAATGTCTGCAAATACTTTTCATGCAATAAAGCTACCCGATAATCATCTTCTGCAATCACAACATTCATTTTTTCACTCCTCCTCGTTTGGGTAAATAGAGGGAAAATACTGTCCCGCCCTCATTTGGAGAGGTCACTTCCATTTCTCCACGATACTTTCTCACTGTTTCATAGACATGGAAAAGACCATAGCCTCTGTTCTCTCCTTTACTTGAGTAGCCTCTGGCAAAAATTTGTTCCATTTGTTCTTTCGGAATCCCCATCCCTGTATCTTCTATGTCTATAACAATTTCACTTCCAATATCCGTAATCATCACCGTAATTTGCTTTTGCTTTGAATCCAATACGGCATCAATTGCATTATCTAATAAATTTCCGAGCATGACAGCCATATCCGTAGTGGATATTTCCGTTTTATCAAGATGGCTTGCCTCCTCTATGGCGAGTGTTATTTTTTTCTCAGCCGCCTTAGCCATTTTTCCAAGCAGAATGGCCTGGGCACCAGGATCTTTAATATTGTTAAGCATCGGGAATGCCTGTCTTTTATCCGCTGTTTCCTCCTGAATGAGCTTTAGCGCCTCTTCGTATTGTTCAAGCTGCAATAATCCCATCAGTACATACATTTTATTTTTGAATTCATGAGTCTGGGCACGCAGGCTGTCTGCATAGCCCTCCATCTGCATAACCGTTTCTTGAAGCTGTTTGATATCTGTTTTATCTCGAAAACTGCAAATTGCACCAACAATCTGCTTATTTTCATATAAAGGAATCCGGTTGGTAATAAAGGTTTTTCCTTGATATACTTTCTCCTCATCATAGCTTGCTTTCCCAGTATGAAGTGTTTCCGGTAAACCAAGAATCCGGACAGGTTGCTGTAAATCCGTTGATAAGCTTAACAATGATTTCGCAGAGGGATTGATCATGGAGATAGCTTGTTTATCATCGATCACTATAATCCCTTCTTTTACCGCATTCAGCATCGCCTCCCGCTCACGGAACATTTCTGCAATAACAGCCGGTTCTATTCCCAGCGTGTCCTCCTGAATGCTTCTCGCTAAAAGCAATGCACCGCCGATGCATAATACCACCCCGATTGATGCCACAATAAATAATCTCGTCAGTTTGCTTACAATAATGGCATTAATCGATTCTTCCAGATACTCTACCGTAACAGCGCCGATAATTCTTTCGCCGCCATATTCATCTGCTTCTTTATAGACTGGCGCAATGGTCATGATTGCCGGTCCAAGTGCCCCTTCTCCGCTCTCTGTAACATAGGAGCCGTATAACAAAGTTTGCGCAAACTGATCCGCTTCTTCCATTAACCCAATCCGATTTTCATCTGGATGAATAATATACTCTCCCTCACGCGTAACAACAGTCACAACAGGATTTTCTGCCTGCAGCCGTACACGATCGATAATTGCCTGTAATTCTGCATCATCCCTAGTGCTGATAGCTTCCTCCAATGCAGGCATAAATGCCAGTCCGTTAGCAGTCTGTCTTGATAGCTGTTTATATGTATCCTGTGCATTTCTAACCTCAAAATAAGCAAATGCAGCTATGAATAATAAAATAAGAAAAGTCGATAATGTCAGAAATATAAATACAATCCGCTTCCGAATGGTCATATTTTTAATAAAAGAAAACATTTATACCTCCTTTTCTATCGATCAATCCGTCTCCATAGATTTTATCTAATTGCACTATCAGTTTATCGGAAATATCAGACCGGGGCAAGGAGCCTCTGCCCAATTTCAAAACAACACAGGTTAATGCTAAGATTCTTAGAGTTAGAAAGCTGTTACACCAAAGCTCCTACCACCTATTAGAATAGATCACGAAAAACATCCCCTCTCTGATTCTGGTTGCAATCAAAAAAGAGGATGTTTTCAATAGAATTGCTTATTGTTCCGATTTAACTTCGGAATTATCTTCAGCTTCATCATCCGGTATTTTCGCAATACCGATACCTGTATACCCTAAAATAATCGCAAAAATAAATCCGGTATAACACAGAATCGCCCATGGGGCATAACTGAGTGTAGAAACGCCCAGTGTTCCGGCCATAAATACCCCTGCTGATGACCAAGGGATAAGCGGTACAACAACAGTACCAGAATCCTCCAAAGTACGTGATAAGTTTTTCGCCTGTAATTTCTTTTTCTTATACGTATCTTTGAAAATTTCCCCGGGTACGATAATAGAAAGATACGAATTCCCTGTAACCAGAGCCATCGTAATACAAGAAAGAACCGTAGTCAGAATTAAATCACCAGTACGCTTAACCACTTTCATCAATGTTTGAATAATCACTTCAAGTGATCCTGATTTGGCGATAATACCAGCAAAGATAAAAGCAGAGAAAGCAATTAAAACGACTCCAGTCATTGATTGCATGCCACCTTGATGCACCAGGCTAAGCACTTCAGGGATCACCGTATCAGAATCAAAATTTGCACGATTTACCATGGCTACATCAAACCCGGAAACTGTAGATGCAAATACGTCACCTGCACTAAATCCTTGCATGAAAATCCCTAAAATTGCTGCAACCGCAGATGAAAATATAATCATCGGAAGTGTCGGCTTTTTCCTGATTGCTCCATATAAAATAATTACTGGCGGAAGAAGCAGCAAAATATTCCAATTAAACATATCTGTCAGTGTTTGCATCATCGTATTCATCGTCTCCGTAGTTGTTGTACTGCCGGACGATAAATGAAGACCAGCAAAAAAGTAGACAATCATACTGAGAATAGAAGCCGGTACTGTAGTCCAGAGCATATGACGAATATGTTCGTATAATTCGCTTCCGGCCGCTATCGGAGCAATATTGGTTGTATCTGAAAGCGGAGATAATTTGTCCCCAAAATAAGAACCTGCAACAATGGCACCCGCGGTCGCAGGAAGACTCGCTCCGAGTCCGGTCGCAATTCCCATTAGCGCAACACCGACAGTTCCTGCTGAACCCCAGGATGTTCCTGTGACAATAGAAATAATCGCAGCAACAACAAACGCAATAAGTACGATAAATGTTGGATTAATTATTTGTAACCCATAATAAATCATCATTGGAATCGTACCGGCAATCATCCATGTCCCAATCAAAATTCCAATTGAAATCAGAATAAGAATGGCAGGCATTGCCTGTTTAATTTTTTCTTGAATCCCCTCCATCATGTCATCCCACGTATATCCTAATCGCCATGCAATAAACCCTGCATATACAGAAGCTAAAATCAACAGAGGTTCCGGACTGAAGCCGTACACACCAAAACCGATAGCAAGTAGCAGCAGCATCACGACAATTGGCGAAAAAGCTTCAAATAAATTGGGTTGTTTTCTCATCTGTGAAATCCTTCCTCTCTTCATCTATCAGTATAAATTTCTTTATTTTTCAAATGTTCCTTTTACAAGAAGCTTTTTATCTTTTAACATGTGACGTCCTTTTGCAAATACATGCTCGAGCGCCAGTGTTTTTTTATCTAAAATAAGTACATCGGCATCTTTACCTTCCTGGATGCCGCCTTTATTATTCAATTTCAAAGCAGCTGCCGTATTACTTGTTACAAGCGGAAGAACTTCTTCGATAGACATTGCTTGTTTTTTCACCGTTGCAATGACTTGCTGATATAATGTTTGTGTGCTTGCTACTCCGAAGCCGATCATTTTTCCTGCTTCGTCAAACTTCGGCAGACTGCCATTGCCATCTGAGGAAATAGTTAAATGTTGCATATCTCCACCATTCTTCTTATAGTAAGCAACCCAATCATGTGTTTCGTCATCTGCTGTGATATCAACATATCCACCTTTATTAGCCAGACCAATTGCATCATCCAGCAGCTCCTGACTGCGTGTGATATGCGTTGCATAGAGATTCGAAGCAGGCAGTTCATAATCCTCTAAAAGCTGATGCAGGAGTGATAAATATTCCTTCCCGGGACCGGTGTGAAAATGCGTTACTCCTGCTTTTCCGCTGAGCATGCCTCCTACACGGGCTTCTCCCACTATTTTAGCCAATTCATGCAAGGAAGGCTGTCCGGAACGGGAATCGGAAATAGCAATCTCAGCAGCCCCAATAATTTTATCAATCAGAATAATATCTTCTTTAACACTTGATGTAATTGTTGTCGTCGGGACTGCATAGTTTCCTGTATAAATAAATGTTGTCATTCCTTCTTCTTCCAGTCCACGCGCTTTTGCCAGTAGGGAAGTCATATGACGGGTTGTCCCATCTGTACCTAAAAGACCGACAACTGTCGTAATTCCAGATTGGATCATATCGCTCAGCTGTATTTCCGGGGTGCGGGTCGCAAATCCCCCTTCTCCACCGCCGCCAATTATGTGAACATGCGGATCAATAAATCCTGGCACGGCATAAGCATCGTCTGCATCAACGATTTTATAATCGATATCTAATTCTTTTACCGCTTCCTCATTCACTTCTCCTATTTTGGCGATTCTTTGGTCAACCAATAAAATAGACGCTTTCCCTAACGGTTCGGGAGCATAAACTTCTGCGTTTTTAATTAATGTAATCATTCATCTGACCTCCATTTGCTAAATAATACTTATTTTCCGAAAAAATTAACAGCAGTCGTTCTGCTTTCAAATAAAATGCTATAAAGTATACCATGCAAAAAACATGCCAATTAATTATAAGGCTTTATAGAGCTGATTTTCAAAATCCAAATAAAATTTAGGAGGTTTTATAGGATTAAAACAACCCTATAAACCTCCTAAATTTAAATGATCTCTTTCATTTTTTCTCCCAACTCCGTTATCTTAGTTCCCTGCTTTTTTATTCCAGTTTCTATTAAACCGTATTTTTTAAGGACTTCCAGCTTCGTACGCAGCCTACTCTCAGAAATTTGTTTAGAAAGCATTGCCTGTAATGTGGAACGGCCAATTCCAGTATTTTCTCCCCTCGTAACAGATAAGCACTCTAAAATATCTTTAAAATAATTCATATCCCCTGAATGTTCAAGCAGCTTTATTATTTTATCTGTCTGAACATCTGTAAATTGATTATCTGTCATTTTAGACGGTAAATCAGCAAGGCTAACTTCCGGCCCGTTCACAATAACCGATAAATAAGTAACCAGACTTTCCAATTCTCGAATATTCCCTGGCCATCTATAAGAGGAAAGCTTATCCATGACTTCCTGAGGGAAATGCAGCCGGCTATTTTTCTTTACTAAGAAATAGCTGATTAAATCCGGAATATCTTCCTTCCGTTCAGATAAAGAAGGTATTCGTAAAGGTAATTGATTTAAACGGTAAAACAAGTCATCTCGAAACTCCCCGTTTTTGACCATATCCTCTAAATTTTTATTGGTTGCTGCGATAATTCGGACGTTAATCGGAATAACTTTGTTTCCACCGACCCGCATTACTTGTCTTTCCTGCAGCACTCTTAAGATAGCAGCTTGAATTTTTAATGGCGCATCTCCTATTTCATCGAGAAAAATTGTCCCGTTTTGCGCCAATTCAAAAAGACCTGCTTTCCCTCCTTTTCTTGCTCCCGTAAAAGCCCCTTCCTCATAGCCAAATAATTCACTTTCCGCAAGTGATTCGGAAATTCCGGCAAAATTCACTGCAACAAAAGGTCCCTTATTTCTGGATGAGTACTCATGAATAGATTGTGCAAAAATTTCTTTTCCCGTTCCGCTTTCTCCCGTTATCAATATGGTATAGTCGCTTCTGGCTAACCTTTTTGCAATTTGCTGTGTCTGCATAATCATATTACCGCTGCCAACATTATCCTCAAAGGAATATTTTGTAGTTAATCCCGTTTGCAGCTTCTTTTTTCTTATTTCCTGTTCCATCCGCTCTACATGTGTCACATCCTGAAAAACAAGAACAATTCCCGAAAATACTTCATCGAGCAAAATCGGATTCAGTGTGCTTAGTAGATTTAATCCACGTACCTGAATCAGCTGCCTGGGAATAGGCTGTTTTGTCTCCATAACTTTATCAATTTGAAATTCATGTAGCACCTCAGCATAATGCTTATGTAGGACATCATGGCTGTCAACACCTAAAATGTTGCCTGCTTCTTCATTAAATAAAGAAACACATCCTTCACTGTCAATAAAAACAACACCATCCTGCACCGCATTGAGGACAGCCTGCAAACTGGAATTAATATAATTCTCATTTCGTACAGAATTGGCAAGCTCTCTGCCGATACGTGCAAAGTTTTTCACATACCCCATTGTTATATGATGAGCATGATTAAAATTGCGTTTAAGAATTTTTGAAATATCAAAAAGTGTACTCAAATCAAGGCGCCTGTTTCCTAAATCAATAACGATTTCCAGCTCTCCTGGGACCAGATTCGCTAATCCATGTGTAATGGCAACATCAATGCCTGTCATCTCAGGCGGATTGTCCATATCCGGGGAGTATGCATAAAAGTCCAGATAATCGAATCCCAAATACTTGAGCATTGTTACAGATTCATAAGCAATAGCTTCATCATTACTGACAAGCAGACATCGTGTTGCTCTCGGCAATTCAAATAATTTTTCCAGCTTTTTAAAATCAATAGACCGGTTAGCAACCAGCATTGGTGCCTTCGTCTTCTCCAAATCAATAAAATCCTCTGCCAGACTGTCCGGGATAGAAGACAGAATTAAATCCACGTCTTCCAGATGAACCGGTAAAAAATGATTACTGCGCAGCCGGATTCCATCTCCGAAAACATCACGGATATTATCACGAAACGTATAGTACAAGTCAATTTCTTTGGTGAGTATCAGAATAACCGGATTACTCATAGGTGTTCACTCCAATCAGATATCGCGGTAAATAGACAGTAAAAAATCTTTCAATCTACTATATTATATAAATCATTAAAATCAGAAAAAGAAAAACGTCTCCAGATTTATTACATAAACATTCAGTTTAGCTTTAGCAAACTACTTCATGCGTGTTACTATTTTATTTTACTAAACTTGAAATAAACCTGTAACTTTTTTTACCTGAAATGTGTTATGTGTATACGGAAAGGAGGAATACATGAAATCAATTGATCAAGTTTATCAATTATATTTTCGGGATATTTATCATTTCCTTCTTTCTCTGAGCCGCGATCATTATACAGCCGAAACCGGTGCAGGAAACATTTTTCAGGCTTATCTATATCTGGAATGTTATCATCATGAAAATATGAAATCCTGGCTATTTACTTTAGCTTAACTGCGCTGACTAAGGCATCTTTTAATTGGTTAACTGCTTTTACATCGAAGCCATTGATGGGTACCGTTTGTTGTTTAATTTTCATAAAAATACTTCCTTTAGAAAATAACTCAGGGGCTATTTCACACAATTGTCTCTTTTTTTATGGTATATTAATCTGTATTCTAACATTTTGCATACAACCTTAGAATAATCAATCAAGAGGAGAGACAAGAATGACGACGATCTTATTTAAAAATGCCAAGGTATTTACCGGCAAAAACACAAATTTTGAAGCAATTGACTTTGCGGTAGATACAGAATCAGGTCTATTTATTAACCAGGAAACGAAAGATGCCGATAAAGTCATTGACCTGAAAGGTAAATATGTGATGCCTGGTTTAATCAACGTTCACACACATATTGTTTTAGACCCTTTCTTCAAAATTGGCGGTCTATCTTCCGTTAACGCTGTCAAAACAGGAGCAGTCGTAAACACTTATATTGCGGTGGATAACTTAAATAAGTTTTTAAAACATGGAGTGACATATATACGTGACGTCGGTTCTTCTGACGACATTGATTTGCAATTATCTAAATTAGAAAAAGAAAATAAAATTACTGCACCTGGAATTATCGGATCCGGCCCGGCACTTGTGATGACTGGCGGACACGGTGTTGAACTGGGGCTGGAATCTGATGGTGTCGACGAGATTCGTAAAAATGCCCGCACCAATATTAAAAATGGGGCACGAAACATTAAATTAATGGCTACCGGCGGTGTAAGTATGGATGGTGAAACACCTCATGATGTTCAGCTTAGCGTTGAAGAAATGCGGGCTGCAGTGGAGGAAGCACATCATAAAGGCTACACCGCCTGTGCACACGCTCAGGGAACGGAAGGAATCAAAAATGCGATCCGTGCCGGTGTAGATTCAATCGAGCATGGTATTTACCTGGATGATGAAGCAATTCAAATGATGCTGGAAAATGACACCTATCTTGTACCAACATTAATGGCGCCGTGGGCGATTAATCAGCATCCTGAGAAATTGCCGGATTTCATGGTTAAAAAATCACTTGCTGTCCAGGAGGCACATATTGAAAGTATTGGCAAAGCAGCGAAAGCAGGAATTAAAATTGCCATGGGGACGGATTCAGGAACTGCTTATAACGACTTTGAAAACGGATCTGCCCAAGAGCTTGAGCACATGGTCAATGCTGGTCTGACGCCATTACAGGCATTACAATCTGCTTCCGTCCATGCAGCAAAACTGCTAAAAATTAATGACTATGCAGGCTCTATTGAAACAGGAAAGCTTGCTGATTTTATTATTATCGAGGACAACCCATTAGAGGACATAAAAGCTGTCCAAGGTGATAAAGTTGTTTATAAAAAAGGGAAGAAAGTAGAGTAAACTTAAACAATCTGCTGGACTTGGAAGGATATCATTAATCTGAACAAGTCCAGTTTTATTTTTCACTCACCATTCTTTCTTCACTGCTTCCAGATTAGCTAAGCTGACAAGCTTCTTTTGCAAAGGCGGCGGGCATATACGGTTATGCTTTTTAATTTGCTTGTTGATTTTCCTGATATCTTTTTCTGTTTCAGCATCCTGTAATAATTCACTTATTTCCTTTTGCAGCTTCAGCCACGGCGGCAAATAACCGGCATCCTTCGCTATTTTTTGAAAGTGCTGAAACGTATCCTTTTGCATATGATCTTTAGGCAATGGCTTTCCCTTGCCCGGCAAGTCCTTTTCATAACTATAATCACTTTCTTTAATCATATCACCGATTAAATCATTATATTTCCTGTCCAATCGAATGACCTCCCTGCGATCTTTTGTTTACTAAAATCCAGTAATCCTTCAAAATCCAGAAAAAATATTAACATCTATTTTTAGTATACTGCCTTTTCATACATCATGCTAGATATCCAACTGCCTGGGAGTAGAAAAAAAATCCTTGTGAAATTAGATAACAAAAAAGAGTCAGGCTTTTTAACTGTTACCTTTAAACAAAAAAGCTGTCCTATGAAGTAAAATACCTCATGGACAGCTTGCCTGTTTGTGAAAACATTTATTCCGACATTTTTTTCTTTTCGGAGAATAGCTTCCCTCTTTCCAGCCATTTTTGTTTGGCTGCTTTTCTTCTCTTTATTTCCTCTTTGACGAGCTTTGGGTAGATATCTTCAGCAAAGTCCTGTACATCATCCCAATCAAGAAAAAAAAGAACCTTCATATCCTTTGAACCATCATGATTACGTCGTTTATTTAAGCATACACCAAAAATCCGATCCGACTCCTCCATCATCTGGTTAAATAGAAGCGGATGTTTTTCCTGATCTCTGTACAGCTCATTAACCATTCCCATGTAATGTGAATCATAGCGGTGAAATGGCATATCGGCAGCAATGCTTTTACTGCTGCGATATACTTTACGGTTGTTTGCGTAGATCCAAATTAATGTACCATAATCCAGATTTTCCTTTGTACTTACGATAACTTTTTTCATGGTTGTCATCCTGTCTAGAGGAAAATTTAGCATGGCAAATACAATTCTTCATATCTCCGTTTATTAAATAATGCTACCTCTATTCTTCAGTATACACTATTTTCCGTCTAAAAGCTTGAAAACGAGGAAATGTTCACTTTTTCATTACACCTATTTTAAATGGCATCACTTTAAAACTCCATTTTCCAGCTATAGTAGTCATTGTCTTTATTTTTTTCATAGCTTAAATAGGCGTTGAATTTATTTCCGTTTTTACTGGTCAGACCTTTCACAAAGACTTTGTTCTCTTTCAATAATGTTTTCACCATTGTTTTCGTGGGCTTCTTACGCATCGAGGCTAAATATTTATCATTTTTCCAAATAGCAAATGAACAGCCCTTCTTCCAATTGCTGCAGCCAAAGACTTTATAGCCATCCGTCACCTTGCCGCCGCACACAGGGCATGTTCCTAATACTTCATTGGTTGCCCGTTTTGATGTTACCTTATTAATAATAATGTCCTCCCCGCGCTTGATCGTTTCCACCGATTCCGTGGTAAAATGAAAAACAAGGCGGAGAAATTCCTGCTTGCTCGCTTTTCCTTTTTGAATATCTGATAATGCTTTTTCGAGACGTCCGGTAAATTCTAAATCGAATAAATCTTTGACCGGAAAGATTTCAACAAGCCGGTTGCCAAGCTCTGTACAAAGCAAATGTTTGCTTTCCGTTGTAATGTAGCCTACATCCTTTAATTTTTTTATCGTTTCTGCTCTTGTTGCCGCAGTACCAATACTGAAGCCGGTCAAAATACTTCCCAGCAGCTCTTCACTTTCGTCCTCCTCCTTGTAACTTTTCCCGCATGTCTCCATAACACGAAGCAGCGTTCTTTCTGTATGATGCTTTGGCGGCTTCGTTACATGGGAAGTGACCTCAGAGCCTGTTACATGAACATGTTCTTGTTTAGTCACATTTGGCAGCAGCGTATCTTTTGATTGGATTTTCTCTACTTTTTTCCAGCCTTCCACCAATTGAACCTTTCCTTTTGAATGGAAATCACCAGGTAAGTCCACTTCCAGAATTTTTGTAATCAGCCTTGTCTCCTCATATTCAGCTATCGGCATAAATTGCATAATAAAACGGTTTTTAACTGCCGTATACACTATTCCTTCATCTGCTGAAAGCCGTTTAGGCTTCATATATGTTGGAATGATTGCGCTGTGACTTTCCACTTTTGCGTTATTAAAGACACGCTTGGTTTTCATAAATGTAATCTCCTCTTTATAAGGAAGATCTTCAGCGTGCACTTTTAATACATGAGCAGTTTTTCCAACTAAGCTTTCTTCTAATGCCATACTGGAGGTCCGTGGATAGGTAATCAGCTTTTTCTCATAAAGTGACTGAGCCACCTTTAACACCTTATCAGATGTCCATCCCTTGTATTTATTCGTTATAAACCCCTGCAGATTGGATAAATTGAATAAAAATGGAGGAAATTCTTTTTTCTTCTCCACCTGCTTATCCGTAATGACGGCTTGTTTGTTCTGAATTGCTTCATGAATCGGCTCCAATAATTCTTTTTTCTTAAATTTATCCTCTTTATTCTCAATATAAGTTCCTTCATATTCCCTGTTTTCCGCTGTCTGGAACGTTACAGTCAGCTTAAAATAATCTTCCGGCTTGAAATTTTTTATCTCTTGATCGCGGTCATAGATTATTTTTAATGTCGGGAGCAGTACCCTGCCTATATTTAATGCTTTACTTTTTCCCTGCTGGTATTTTAACGTTGCAACAGATGTCAGATTAATGCCAATGACCCAATCCGCCCATTGCCTGCTGACCCCCGCATCCCGTAATGGCTTCATCGCATCATTCGGCTTAAGATTTTCCAAGCCCTGTATTACTTCCTTCTGTGTCCATTCATTTAAAAGCAGGCGATATACCGCAGCCTTGGGTTTCACCCCGCCCCGGTAGATAATACTGTCGGCAATCAGCTGTCCTTCCCGATCATAATCACATGCTGAAATAATCGCCTCTACATCACTGCGTCTCATCAGAGAGTGAATCGTTTTTAACTGTTTTGCAGCTCCGCCATCCGTTTTTGCCCGATTTCGCGGATTACTTTTCACTTTATATTTAAATTCAGAAGGGATAAAAGGAAAATGATCCATTTTCCAGCTTCGCATTTTTCCATCATAGTCCTTTGCATCGTATAACTCGACAAGGTGGCCAAACGCCCAGGTAATTACATGATTATCACCTTCAAAATAGCCGTCTTTCTTCGTTTTAATATTTAATGCGTCTGCAATATTTTTTGCGACGGATGGTTTTTCTGCTAAAATTAATCGGACTCCCATTTTGAATTCATCGCCTTTCCTTTAGCGTCATATCAATTCGTTTTTTTGCTAACCATTCCCCTAATTAGAAACATTCGTTCGATATTCTATTATGACATAGTTTGTACTTTTTTTCTAATTGATTGCTACAATGAAATACCTTTTAAGCATTTTCACTTATAATTTTTGGATGTATGGTTAAACTATCTTCATTACTAATATGTATCACTACAGGAGGAGCAATCATGTCTGAGCAAAATAAAAATCGCAACAAGGATAAAGGAAAACAAAATAATCGTAATAAACATAATAAAACAGGTAATGATACGGAATTTGCGAGTGAAAATAGTGAGTTTCTAAATTTGGACAATAAGAAAAACAAACGAAAAAGATAGCATCTGTGCAGAAAAAAACTGAGTCAACGATTAGATCTTGACTTAGTTTTTTGCCGTACAATCAAAAGAAGTACTTATTCCATCACATTATTACCATTACCTGCTGATTTATAAATATATTTCCTCATATAAAATTACTTTGATTCCCGAAGTTTTACAAGCCAGCCAAATTACTTTAAGATTAATTTATTGAATGAGGATTCATAGGATCATTGCAATTTTTAATGAAAAGAAAGGAAAGGTCACAAAATGAAGAAATACATAAAATTTACTTACTGCAACTTTCTTCTGCTATCTATTACCTTTTTGCTAATTGCCTGCTCGAATGATACGAATCAAGAGAAGAATAATGATTCTAAAATAGTCAATACCGTTGAAAAACAGGGCATAACGGAAGGTAGTAATCCAAGAGATGAGAATGACATAGCAGCAGACGATTCCTCTCAAGATTCTATGGAAGTTGACGCTGAGGATCACCAGCGTAAAGAATCGGAAACGATTACTTCAGATGAGAATTCTGCTGAAAATGAAGAAAATAACGATAGCTCTGCTGGGGAGGAAGAAAATCAAAATAACAAAACGTTATCCAGCTATTCTCCTGAAGAAATGAAATATGCGCGTGTTTGGCTGCAGCTTGGTCCAAACCAGGATATTGATGAATTATATATTGAACATATTCCTGCCGGGACACCGCTTGATCCGAATGATGCGGAAAATGATGTCAGCTACCCGGAAGAGGTTATTCAGATATCTGGTTCCCGGATTACAGATGGCATGATAACATATAGCGGAAATGAAGATGGCACCATTAATGTATATGATATTCCATATGGAAACCGCTGGTACGGAGGAATGCCCCGTCCAGATGATATTGATTTAGAAGATGTCCAAGAAGATATGAGGGATATTATTGAAAACACAGAATCCGTGCATATCGACCCCGGCAACGATGAAGATGTTATCCATATGATTGAAAAAATATATATAATAGAATGATAAATGGCAGGTACGGGTGGTGCTTTTTCAGAAAACCTTGATAAGCAGCGAAACAATCTGTATACGCTTTGATAAGAAAATGAAAAAGCACTCCAAAAAAAGTGCTTAATTTAGGGTTCATTACAAAACAACATAGCGTCTAACAGAAAAGCGAATGGAATAAAAATTTCACTCGCTTTTCTATTATTCAATTCAATTTAATTTATCTGATTAAGATATCCAGCATCGGATGATTTCTAAAATGATTCATTACCTTGAAAGTCAACTATTCCCAGATTTAAATGTATACCAGCCAGTATATTTTCTAACCATAAATCACCATGTAACATTCCATAATTTAAAGGCTTGCATTCTTTTTTATAGTTGATACAACTCCTTTGCAATCGTTCTAATGGTATATTCCTCTTTGAGAATATATTTAGAAAATCATACTCCAAAACCAAGACACCTTGCTCGAAAGTGTCTTCTTTAGAGTAAAGGATGCTGCTACTCGGCAGGTGCTTGAAGAAAAGCTGTTTCTTTAAAGGTGTTCCACGTAATACACGCATTAGAGATTTATGATTAATTAAACATTTAATTCAACTGAAACTCCTCCAGCCTTTCCTTCACAATATTCATCAAATTCGTGTTTCCCTGAATCTCATATAAAGTTAGCGCTGTTTGAATATAATGCAAGCCTTCTTCTTTTCGATTCAATTGTATAAGATTGTAACCAACCTGATAATAACAGTCAGGGAGCAAATATAATGTATTTCTTTTTACACAAATAGAGATTGCCAGCAGGCTATAAGATTTTGATTCCGTATATTGCTTTAAATACGTCAACGTCTGCGATAAGCCAAAAAGAATTTTCAGCTCTGTTTCATAGTCATCCGCTTCCTCTATTCCCTTTAATTGGTCCCAGGCATCTTTATATAATTGGCAAGCTTTGTCGTAATCCTTCTCCGTTTGATAGATGATCGCAATACTCGTTTTCACATTAATATTCAGCAGTTGATCAGAAACATTTTTTTCCTCGA
Organism: Oceanobacillus sp. CFH 90083; assembly: GCF_009389585.1. GTDB lineage: Bacteria > Bacillota > Bacilli > Bacillales > Amphibacillaceae > Oceanobacillus. The sequence continues at coordinate 18,106 of NZ_VIYG01000015.1, forward strand.
CCAATAACTTCTCCAGTACTTCGATGCTCTCTTGAAAATTATTTGTTAAATAATAAAGTGCAATCCCCTTATGCCATAGTAAGTAACGCTGCTCATAAGAAGAATATCTGTTTATATTCACAGTTAGCTCATTCTCTACAATGTATTTAATGGACGTATAGTTCCTTTGGGCTTTTAACTGGTTTATCATGGTTTTTATTTCATTAAAATACTTGTTGGACTTCACAGGATTTGACTCAAAGAAATAATTCATATCAACCAACAATTTTTTGCTGAGTTCAAACAAAACAAGGCTTGAAGGATTTAAAGCACCTTTTTCAATATTACTGACCTGTGCTTGTGTACATATATCAGATGCCAGATCTTGCTGTGTAAGACCTAACTCCTTCCTTCTTTTTCTAACATTTGATCCAATATGAAATTTCATAAGTCTTCCTCCATTTTAATAATATGAATGTATTGCTTTTATGCCACAAATTAAATGAACAGCTTGCACATATCTATAAGTAAAAAATATTCATTTTAAATTATTTATATCATAATATTATAAACAGTTCAATGCAGGCAGTTTTTCATACTATACTGAAGAACCAATACTTTTCACTGAATCCATAAAAAGCTCCCGACAGATTAGTCTGATCAGGAGCTATTCCATTTTATTTCTTATTGTATAAATCCTGCCAAATACTGATCTTGCATGAGAACGACATAGGTTCCGGCAGGGTCCTGCATGACATGAACATCGAGCTCCACCGGATCAAGAAGCTCATCGATGTCATGGTATTTCTCAATTAATATCTCCAGATTTTTAGAATCAATTTCATCATTAGTAATTTCGCCGTCTTCATATAGCCTGATCAATTCCTGCTCTGTTTCTTGGTATATAGACGTATCACTGATTCCTTTTACGGAAATAGTGACAATAATATTATCCGTCGATTCAGCATGCGCATCAACCATTTCATATTCTGCTGTCGATAGTGCATACATAACAGCATCAGCTAACTCTATAATCTCTTCCCCTGTCACATTGGCGCTTTGCATGTTTTGTTCTGTATTTTGGATATACGTACTCTTGAAAAAGTCCCGTTGTGTTTCAGCTTCTGTTTTCTTCTCATCTTCCGAATAATTGTCTGGTGCCCGGTTGATAAACTCTTCGGCATTCTGGAAGACAGTTGCTTGAATCAGCGCATCCAGATATGCTGATGCTTCTGTTTCCAAAGCTTTTCGCTCTGCATCACTTAATACTTCTGTAGAGTCGGCCCCTCCTGCTTCTGCGGCGACTGCTGGAATTTCTATTTGTTCAGCGTTATTGTGATTGGAATACACATGCGTATAATTCTGTATATTAGAGAAATCATCCAATGTATATGCTAATTCCTGTTTGACTTGCTGCAGCTGATGTGTCTCTTTTTCAATCATTATTTCGAGTGAAAATGCATCAATACTCAAGTCGGATTGATCAATTTCCGTTACTGAAAAGGCAGTAACATATTTCGTATTTTGTTCAATGATTGCTCTGCCCAGCTCTTCTATGTCCGTTTCATTACCATTGTATGTGAGCACATAATCATTGTCTCTTGTTTCCACATCGAATTTATTATGGATATCCGGGTCTAATGTTAAGAAAAATGCAATTGGCATTTTCAACATATCTAATTGGCTGTTAAATATTTCTTCCAATTCGCCCTGCTCAGCGTTTGCTCCTTCAAAGCCCTCGGTCACCGTTCCGTCATCAAATTCGGTCAAAAAACTACTCCCATCTCTATACAGAGCAAAGCTTCCTAAATTGTAATAATCGATATTATTTTCATAGTCAAAAACAGCATTTCCAATAATCGCTTCTTCTTCCCTGTTTTCCTCAAAATCTACATCCAATGAGTCAAGGCTCTGCTCCACTTGTTCCGCTTCTCCCAGAATTTCTGAAGAATCAGGACTGGAGCAGCCGGCTATACATATTAAAATGAATAATCCAACACCGACTATATACTTTTTCACAACAAACCCAGCCTCCCTTCCATTTTGTATAAGAGATATTACATGAATTATACGGGAAGGAGAGCTGATTGACTACAGACAAATGAAGATTCAGGTATAAAGACCCCTTATCCAATACATCTATTTTCCTTGTTGCTTTGATGACGGGATATTTGAACAAGAAAACAGAATTCTCACCTTGAACGTAAATGGAATAAGAAGGGGATTGTTTAACTAATCATTCGAGATAATATTTTTTAAAATAGGTAAATTACAAGCATGTAATTTTTTCCCCTCTACCGTTAAAACAGTCATATCAGAATCGGTACCAGCCGCATGAAATTCTCCTGTTTCCCAAAATGCTGCTTTTCCGGAAGCCAGAGGAATTTTAATCTCATCACTGCCACAGACCCACCCTTCCCCAGCCACAATCATGAAAAGCTAATCTGCCTGTGCCTCGTGAAATGGGATTTTATCTCCTGCTTCAAGATACTTATAACTCATTCTAATATCGCTTGCATCGTGTAAAATCCGGTGTGCTGTAAATTTGGTCGTTGTGGAATCAACAGCTACTCCATGTTCTTTTTGAAACGAAATAATTTTCAAAGTTAACCCTCTCCCTCATAAATTGAAGACAGCATTTTCATTCCGCTTCATAACGAAGCATCGTCCACATCCCAATATCCTTAAAGCCCAATCGTTTATAGATATTTCCTGCTGCCGGATTATCATAGAAAAGACATAGCGACTTTCCTTCTGCCAGCAGGGTAACACATAATTTCTCCATACATTTCGTTGCATAGCCCTGCTGCTCATATCCTGGTTTTGTTCCTACACCAACAATCATCGCAGATTGGGAATTCTCAGCAGTCGTCGATGCAGAAGCAACCATCGTTCCATTTGTGTCCCGTATAAAATATGTGCGCCCTGTTTTATTTTTCTCTGCATCCGCTCTGGATTCTATTGTTATATTACTGGTTGAAAATTCAGGGATGGAACCCAGCATTTCGATATTCTCTTTATAATCAGCAGGACTCAGATATTCCACCTGCTTTATTTGCTCTGTATTTACTGCATAGCTTAATTTTTCACAAGCTGCATAATAGGTTTCCTTGTGTACACGTACATATCTATCAATATACTTCTGCAAAGGATCAATCAGATGATTCAGGCCACTTAGATCAAATCGATGTTTATGTGCGTTGATAATCTCCGAAAACCCTTTCACATCATAGTCATTTTCACTGTATACAATAAAATTTTCACGATAGCGAAGGAGAACAGCTATTAATTTCTGCTTCTCCCATTGTCCCCAGACATCTTGAATATCTGAATCATAGCCAAATGCTTCAATATCGCCAATAATAAACAAATTTTCTGCGGCTTTAGGCTCAACCAGTTCCATGACTTTTCCATGGTCCTCTTTTGTCAGTTTTCGTATCATTTCATTTCCTCCCTGTAAGTTCGTATTTTAACTTTGTCTGGAACTCTCTCTATTCTTATCAAGAAATACTAGTATTTGCTCCCAGGAATCCTTTGCCGCTTTCGCATTTGCTACCTTTGAACCGCCAAAGGTCATCGTCATTCCTCCCCCTACATTCATGACAACATTAGCAGGCAGGTTAACAAAGCTATAAGGGAAAGCTAAAAAATGACCTGCATTTTTATAATATAAATAGCGATGCTGTTTCGATCTCTTTGTATTTTCCAGCTTCCCCTCCATCATTTCGACATATCGGCAAGAAGGCCATAATTGGTCATCTCCTCCTGCAATAAACATTACTGGAGCTTTTATGTTCTCAACAGGAATACTTGCTTCAGCAATTTCTTCTTGATTTTCCAAGGTATTATCCCATATCGATAAATAAGAGACCGGTTTTTTTAATATCATATTTTTAAGGATAGAGAACATCGTTGCAAAGCGATATTTAAATTTTATATATGGTAAAGTTTGCTGATGAAGTGTCCAGGATGGTACAGGAGCAAAAATGCCATTTTTCATTCCTGCTGTTATATAAGCACTGGGAGCACCAGCGATAATAGACTGATAGTCCTTAAAGGCTGCTGCTAAAACAAGAGCAAGTTCCCCGCCCCGTGAATAGCCAATTAAATTTATCTCTCCATTGACATATGGGTGGCTTTTCAGCCACGTTGATGCTTCTTGAAAATATTCTAACGGGATATTTTCAAGGTTTTTCGGCAGCCCTTCCACATTAAAATAAGACAACGCCAATGCTGTATATCCTTTCGAAGCCAGCAAGGCCGCTGCATGCTCCTGCATCCCGCCATCTGAACCGCGAAGAAGAAAATTTCTTTTGTTCCTCATCAAATGTTGTGGCATGGATGGAAACCTTCTTATTTTGCGGACATCCCGTTATGTTTATATTTATTTCTTCATCAATATAGGAATCAATCGGAGTAACTTGTAATTCTGGAGACATAGGATCACCTTTTTCTTTCTTTATTTAACAAGATCTAGATACCCGAATCAAAATTTTCCCTGTACTCTTCCTGCTGCTAATTAAATCATGTGCTTCCGCTATCTTCTCAAGGGGAAATTCAGCACCTATCTGAATTTCTAATTTTCCGTTTGTGATTAATTCAAATAATTGTCTGGCTACAGGCTCTAATGTCTCAGGCCTTTCTTTTCGGGTTGTACCTAAACTGAATCCCAGAACAGACCTGCAGCTGGCATGCACTTCTTTTGTATTAAAACTGCCAATGCCACCAGATGAATTGCCAAAATGAATCAGCTTGCCAAAATGAGATAAAATATCCATACTTCTTTTTGTTATCTCGCCAGCTTGCGAATCAAAAATAATGTCGACTCCTTTATCGTCTGTTGATTCTTTGATTTTTTCATCAAAATCCGCATAGGTATAAACGTCATCTGCTCCTAATTCAAGCGGCAAACTACTTTTTTCAAGACTGCTTACCGTACCAATAATTCGTTTTGCTCCCAGTAACTTTGCCATTTGAATGATTGTTGAACCGACACCACCAGCTGCGGAATGTACTAAAACAGTATCTGTCTGATTTATTTGCGCTAAATCATGCGTCAATTTATAGGATAAAAAGCCGACAGTCGGGCATGCCGCCGCTATTTTAAAATCTAATTGATCCGGAATTTTAAAAGTAAGTAAATCAGAGGCTACGACATATTCAGCATATGCTCCACGCTTTGGAAAGCAAATAACACGGTCACCAGGCTGGACTTTTTCTACAGATGCACCGACCTTCTCTACAATTCCAGCTGCATCTAAACCTAAAATCATCGGGAATTCGGCCTTCGCTTTATTGCCAGTTCTATTCTTAACATCCGCATAATTTACACTTGTATAAATAACTTTAATTAGAATTTCATCCGGCTTAGGCTCCGGTTTTGGTATTTCTTTTAATTGCAGTACTTCTGAACTGCCAAATTCATTTATCACAACCGCTTTCATCATGTTGCCTCCCTTTTAAAATGACTTATGTCAGCTCTTTCTTAAACAGAACTCGATCATTACCAAATCCATCATAATTTGCTTTGACAGATACACCGTCTATTGTTTCATCCCCTTGTTCAATGATAAATCCCAATTTCTGATGAAATGCAATTGATGTTTTATTAACTGGTGAAGTGATGCAGCGAACGACTTTTCGATCAACTTTTTTAACTTTGTTGAAAAAGTTCTCATAAAGTATCTGCCCAATACTTTTCTTCCTATAATCCGGATGTACGCCAACAAAATGAATATAAGCTTCATCTAACTGGTCCTGAGATAAAAACCCGATTAAAAAACCTACAATTTCTCCTTCTTCTTCTGCAATAAAGCCTGTATTTTTAAAATGATTAAAAAACAATTTAGGCAGCATCCCTGCCATATCACGCCCGCCCCACCAGTCATTTATCTGCATAATCAGAACATCATAATCGGAGCTTTGTAAACTGCGAATCTCCATTCTAAATTCTCCCTCATTAATGGCACTATGTACCATCCATTTGTATAGATTCTTCTATTTCCCATGATAAAACAGTTGAATATTCTTATTGTTAAAACTAATATATCAAAAAATTATACAGATTTCTTTCTTCGTTTGAATTTTTAAGAATTTGCATTTATTTTTTCACGCCATTATGTCACCCCGATTTAAAACAGAGTGACAACAGAAGGGCAGTTATTTAGCTTCCATTTTCAATACTGGTTTATTAACTCAAAGGTATTTACATGCAAAAACATAATTCTTTAAATGATTGATAATACTTTATTTTAAAAAGGGGATTTGGAGAGCTCACCTCTCCAAATCCCCTTTTTTCTCATAGCCCTTATTTCCACACATCTTCAGCAATTCGAACAACATGCCGAACTTTTTCCCATTGCTGTGCTTCACTCAATAAATTTCCTTCCTCTGTGGAAGCAAACCCGCACTGAGGACTCAGGCAAAGCTGGTTCAATGGCACATAGTCCGCAGCTGCTTTAATCCTAGCTTTAACAGCTTCCGGGTCTTCCAGCTCGCTGAATTTAGACGTGATAAGACCCAGCACGATATATAAATCATCGCGGTTCACATGACGCAATGGTTCAAATCCACCCGAGCGATCATCATCAAACTCCAGGAAAAGACCATCAACCTGCAAACTGCCAAAAATAGTTTCTGATACCGCTTCGTAACCACCGCTAGACATATAGGTAGATTGGAAATTCCCCCGGCAAATATGCATCGTTACCAGCATATCATCTGGTCTATTTGCAATCGATTCATTGATTGCTCTAGCGCATAGTTCAGCTGTTTTCTCGGGATCTTTTCCTTTTTCGATCAAAGAATTTCTGCCCTTCTCTGAGAAAAAGGTTGCCCACGAAGTGTCATCCAGCTGCAGGTAGCGACAGCCTTCATCATATAACGCTTGAATCACTCCTTGATAAGCAGTGACCAAGTCATCGATAATGGCTTCATCATTTTCATAAATCCCTTCTTCAAAATCTGCCCGGAAAAAGAGCATGTTCGGGCTTGGAATCGCAAATTTGGCAACAGCATCTCCAGCAATACCATGAAGAAATTTATAATGTTCAATCATATAATGATTACCGAAGCCAATTTGACCTGTTACTTTGATACCTCATTTTTTGGTTTCTACCCCCGTAAACTGTAAACCTTGTTCAGCAGTATAACCTTCCACGCCATCTAAACCTTCCAGAAAATCAAAATGCCACCAGGCACGGCGGAACTCGCCATCTGTCACTGATTGAAGGCCTGCTTCCTTCTGCTTCTCTACCAGTTTTATAATTTCCTCATCTTCAATTTGACGCAATTGTTCAGGACTGATTTCTCCTTTTGCCTTTTGCGCACGAGCTTCCTTTAAACGCTTGGGCCGGAGAAAGCTCCCTACATGATCGGCTCTGAATGGAGCACTTGTATGTTTCTTTTCTGCTGATATTGTCATCGAATACCCCTTCCTCTTTGCCTGCTAGATTCATTCTAAATCCGATTAAAAAACCCCTTCTGAAAATAGAAGAGGTCCGTTATGGTAAAATCTCTTCTTATCTTCAAGCAAAAATGCTTCTGGAATTAGCACAGTACGATTGAACGTCTGCTGCTAAGGCTTCAACGGGCCAGTCCCTCCACCTTTCTTGATAAGAATATATGGAATTATATGAACAATTACAGATTACTTTACATGGAAGAGATGGATTCGTCAAGGAGAATTCCAACATATAGGGAGCTGCTGTCATTAATTTAAAATCAAGATTGCGTCAGCTTTTTTATCAGAAAAAAATCTTATTAGCAGCCCTATAAACAAAAATAAACAGCATCAATGCAATGAGAACCAATACTCCACTGCCCAAACCTACATAATTTACTGAACTTACACTTATAACTCCTCCTCCAATAAATGCACCCAGTCCAATCCCCATATAAAGCGCCGAAGCACTGAAGGATAACACCATTTGAGCCTGTTTCGGATTCAAGGATATGAGAAAGGAATTAAGAGCCGGATTCATGCCAAAGCCAGGAATCCCCCATAATATTGCGACAATTGATACCATCACAATGGCAAATGTAGATGGATTTAGCAGTGACAAAAATGAGAACGCTGCTAATAAAATAGCGAAGCCTCCAAGGGATAGCTTTAATGTTTTTGCCGCACCAATTTTATCTGTAAAATAACCTCCGACTAAGTTTCCCAACAGCGCGCCTATTCCAAACAGTACCAGAAAGACACTGATATTTTCTACATTTGTAATACCTGTAATAATAGGTGCTATGTACGTATATGTCATGAAGCCGCCAGTAGTCCCAATAATATTTACACATAACGTTAATAGGATAATTTTATTAAAGCCTTTTAATCTTTCTCTGATCGTCAGTTCCGCTTCTCTCTCCATTTTGGGCAGGAATACAAGCACTCCTATGACGGTAATGAACGAAACCAAGGATACAAAAATAAAAGAATAACGCCAGGTGAGCGCATTACCAATCCATGTCCCGATCGGCGCTCCTAACACTAACCCAATGGTTATCCCCGCTAATATAAAGGACAATGCCTTTCCTCTCATTTTGTCAGACGCTAAACTGGCAGAAGCCGTCATCGCTAAAGGAGTAAACACTGCCGCGGCCAGCGCAGCAACGATTCTTGTAAGAAAGAGCATCTCAAAAGAAGTAACAACTGCAGAAAGCGCATTTGCAACGGCAAATAGCAACATCGATAGAATCAAAAGCGCTTTTAAAGGCAAATTCATCGTTAACGTCCCAAAAAGAGGAGATCCTATCGCATAAGCAATAGCAAATACAGTAACTAACTGCCCTGCAGCAGCAATGCTAACATCCATATCGTTTGAAATAGCAGGCAGCAAACCAGCAATAACAAAATCATCTGTCCCTATAATAAATGTTCCTAGTACAAGTATAAGAAGCCGATAGTACATTTAATCCCCGCTTTCTTCTTTTTCCTTTTCCATTTCCCAAAACAGTAGAAGCTTTTCTAAATGCTGTTCAATTGCTTGAAAGTGTTGAATCTGTTCTCGAATATTTGCCAGCCTCTCTGCATAAAGCTCTACTGCATCATGAGCACATCCATTATTTTTAGTAAGCTGAAAATTATCACATGAGATAACATGATAAATCTCCTCTGTATTCATCCCAAGCTTCATAAATAATTGAACAGCTTTTACTTTTTCAATATCCGATTCCCGGTATTCTCGATAACCATTTTCTAATCGAATTGGACGGATTAGACTCTTCTGCTCGTAATAACGTAATGAACGAATGCTTACTCCTGTTTCCTTTGATAATTGACCAATTTTCATCGTTTATCCCTCTTTTATTTTTTGTTGTAACCTCATGATAAAGCATGACATGATGTCAGGGTCAATACATTTAGCTTCTAAAAGATTATGTTTCACACAAATACCCCAAGAAATGGTTTTATCTTGGGGTATTTGTATAAAAAGCCTTACTCGCTGCTGAAGAGAAGAATGAATAACTTTGGAGATATCAAAACTTAATTTTCCTCTTTACTATCTAATATTAAATTGTATCTCTTTTAGCGAAATTTCTTCAGCCGTAAACAAGTCGTACAGAAAATGTTCCCATTAATAACGCTCTCCTTAAATTAATGAAAAAAGATGCTGTTAATCCAGCTGATAGCCAACTGGTTCTATGGATAAAAAAAACGGTAACCGGAGTGTAAAACAAACCCATTTTGAAGAACCCTCTGCAATAAAAAAACCACAGCACTATCTATTAATTAGATACACCAATGGTTTGAAATGATCTATGATTTATTTTTTAACTCTATTAAATAACAAATTTATTTGGCTTTCTTTAAAATATTCACATCTGCCCTGGTAGATAATAATTCTGTTGATAGAACATCTAATTTAGAATCTACTTTGTCTACCTTCTCGTCTAATGAAATAAATCTTGAATCTACTTTTTCTTCCAGTGAAGTAACTCTTGAATCCACTTTATCTACCTTTTCTTCCAGTGAAGTGACTCTTGAATCCACTTTATCTACCTTTTCTTCCAGTGAAGTGACTCTTAAATCCAGTTTGTCTACCTTCTGTATTAATTCCTTTATTGCCAGCATTAAAGCTTCATTTGTCACTTTTATTTCTTCACTCATGCGAAATCGCTCCTTCACCGCATAAATACGATATTTTTATTATACATCATACACTGTTCTTTTTCATCTCCTCTCCCGGAAAATTTATCGCAGTGTAACTGGCTGTAAGACTCCCACTTCAAGAAATGAAGGAAACATATTATTTCTAAGTGGGAGTCTTACAGCCAGTAACGGCCCGATTCGTTCAACTAAACATTCAGTGGGAGATGGAAAGAAAACCCCCACTGAATGAGTTTCACTTTATATTAAACAGCCGTATACCATAAAAGGAATAAATGACTTTTAATACATAATTTATAATGAACATTCTTGCCACGGTGAGATCAAAACCAGATTNAGATGGAAAGAAAACCCCCACTGAATGAGTTTCACTTTATATTAAACAGCCGTATACCATAAAAGGAATAAATGACTTTTAATACATAATTTATAATGAACATTCTTGCCACGGTGAGATCAAAACCAGATTCTAAAAATTAAAAACTTTCAGAATGAACATCAAGTTGTATAAAAACCCTTTTTAAATATTTGATACCATTCTTCCAATTGATTTTGTGGCAATATCAAGGTATTTTAGAATTTCTCTGGAAAACTCAACTGCAGCCGTACCATTGGCAGTAATAAAACCTTCTGTTGAAACAGCTTGTTTTTCGATAAAATGTTCTTTACCCTTATAATCAGGAGCAGCTTCTATTAAATGAGCAGTTGAATTCCCAGTATGTATTATATGATCTAAGTATCCTTTATTTCTATATATATATAACAAAAAACCTGAATATTTTTCAAAATATTCCATTATCAAAACTTATGAATACTTTGAGTTGCGGTGAACATAACATCCAGGCAATGTTAACTTTTTCCTAAATACATTGTAGTTTGCTTTTTTCATTTTGATTCCCAAGAAAGAACTTTTAATCATACATTAATAATACCAAACAAACGTTCTTGTCGAAAGTTATTTTCAACAAAAAGCTTACTCCGTATAAAGCAGAGGTTTTCCATATCAAAAAATCTGATAGCAGAATAGGCTACCTGTGAAGCGATAGGAAAACCAGCACCTGAAATTTCGGTGGAGCACACGGGCTAATACCAATCGTCTGCATATTTTCAGTCATTATTGTTTTCATTTTTTATCAAATTGCCTTTATAAAAATTACTTAGAAAAGTTATACTCCATGATAAAATAAACATATTAAATAGCTGCCATTAAAAAATATACGAAGGGGAAATAAAATGAACTGGAAGATTAGAAAAGCCGTACAAAGTGATGCAGATGTAATTACTGTATTAAGAATGGAACTTCTGACAGCAGCCGGAGATGTAACTGAAGAAAATAAATTAAAAGTATTTCATGCAAACCAGCTTTATTTTAAGGGAAAGCTAGCTAATGGTCTGTTTACTGCCTGGTTAGCAGAGATTCATGGAGAAGTTGCCGCCATAAGTGGATTAGTATTTTTTGAAAGACCGCCCCACGGTGAAAATTTAACTGGATCAGAAGCGTATATAATGAACATGTACACCAGACCAGATTTTAGAGGCATGGGTATAGCCCGTTCCTTATTGGAAGAATGCATTTCGCATTGTAAAAGCGCAAATGTTCAGCGAATATGGCTGCATGCTTCTGAAGAGGGTCATCCTCTTTATAAGCAAATGGGATTTACTGATAAGCATTCGGAGATGGAGTTAATATTATAGAATACCACTCAGGCCGGCGGGAGTGTTTGTTAGCCTGAGTGATATTTTTACAACCTACGCGATATTAAAATTCTTTTTTCCTTTCCGAAAATAAAATCCTCAACGAATCTAAAGCCCCTAGCTTCCTGGCTTAGCAAATTCATCAGCATGAAACTTCCAATTATTGCATATCATCAATGTAACCAATTCATCTTTTTCTTTAAGATACTTTTTAAACTAAATCCCCCTCATACATTTTTCTCCTTATGTACAATGAATCCTTTCTGCATTTACCCATTTACATTACTCCACAGTCTCTTCTTTAATAGAATTAGCAATAGCCTCACATTTCTTGATTGCCCATATGTAATGTTTATAAGTATTCGCAGCAAAATAGCTGTATAAATTACTTGTCTTTGTCCACTTATAGTATTTTTTTGTCATGATTTCTTCATTAGTATGTGATTGTATAAGCTTCATTACTCTTTCGTGGCTTAGCTTCAATTTTTTTATCGCTTGATTTATCGTTACATCCTGGTAATTTTCCCAAATCTGCCTATTCAGCAGCCTGATTGTTCTCCACATATAACCCGGAGCCGGCATAAAAGGAGTATCTCCATCCATTCCTTCTCTGTACCATCTCTCAAGCATTGCATGCCACTCATAGAGATGCATCAATACATCACAGAAATTTTTATCTCTCTCTTCGGTTTCAACGGTAATTGTTCTTTTTCTGGCTGGGATGGATTCAATCATTTCTAATAATGCTTTAAGATTCTTTTCACTTTCCGTTAATAGAATTTCTTTCCCACTTTTCTCAGCTATAATAATCCCCTCCTATTTTACTATACTTTAACATAGGTATTTAAACGATTATACTAATTTTCAGAAAAAATATTCTAATAACTATTGAATTTAAAATCACACAATCTTAAATTCATAGCCTGTATAATTAAATATATTTTTAAATCCGATATTCTCTGCAACAGCTATCGAAGGCTTGTTAGAATCCATACAATCCCAATATGGAATAAGATTATTCTCCAAACACTCCTCCACATAAGTTAAGGCCGCTTTTTGTGCCAACTTTTTACCTTGATGTTCTTCTAATGTTTCAATCGCAGTAGCGTGAATATTATCAACTGCAAAATTTGAAAAACAGATACTTACAATTCTATTTTTAAACATCACACAATAGCCAATGCCTTTTTCTAAAAAGCTGTTGAGGGAAGACCAGGACTCTAATATCCTTGAATGTAAAAATTCAATATTTTCAACTGATTGATCACTATTTTCAAAAAGTCTTTCAGAAATTTTGACTATATTATATCCTTCTTCCATTGCAGGCTCGAAGCTGTTGCCTTTATAATCGCCTTTTTGTAAAGTGTAAACCCTCTGATCCCAGCTTCCTAAATGACGATCTTCAAACAGTCTTTTAATCGTCTCTTCCCACTTGATATGGTCGCCAATTCCCTCAAACCAGGTCAGCCCGATCTTTCTTGCTTCTGGTACAATTACCGTATCAATAAAATGATTTAATTCATTATTAAACGCCCCGTTACTTTCATTTCCAATAAAGAAAAAACCATCATTATTACCTAGCCAGATAAGCCCCGAAGCAGGAGACTCTACATCATCTACAAAAATACGGCCGGGATTTACTCCTTCTACAACTGCTTTTGCTTCTAATTGGCTCTGTTCATGTAATAACTCTTTACATTTGCAGAATTTTGAACTTTTTAATTCTGTTATCATTATTTATTCCCTCCCTGTCTCCCCCAATTAAATTTATCAAATTACTTTATTGCTTTAATAGGAACGATTCATAAAAACCACTCTCCAGCCATCTGGATCTTCTATCGTAATCCCTTTCTCTTTCCAATATTCATTCTCCGGCTCCACCTCTTTATATCCCATTTTTTCCAATCTATTTACTACATGCATTATTTCATTTTTATTTTCTATATAAAAAACCAGAAGATTATCTTTTGTAGGTGCAGGGCATGGACTCCCCTCCCGATGAGATGTAAATTCTAAGTGATAGTCTATATGAGGCAAACCAAATATAACCCCTTTAAATCCTCTATTCCCTTCAAATTCTTCTATTTTTGTTAAACCGATTCCAGATTCGTAAAAGCTGATAATTTCATCAAATTTATCTGTTGGTCTAGCTATTCTTACTTGCATTGCTGAAAAATCATTAAATTTCATGTGGTCACCTGCTTCGTAATATTTTTTTCTTTTGGTCAATAAATTTGAGATGAAATAACTTTGAATATTATAGAAAGATCAAACTTTTATTTTATGCTTTAAACCAATATGTATAACTAGAAAAAGATAATATTTATTCACGAGAGTAACGTTTTTTAACAGTTTCTTTATATTCTTGTAAATGCCCATATCCGATTTTCTTTTTAACTCTTAATGCTATATCCTCTTCAAATTGTCTTACTATTCTATATACATTATGCCAAGCACCTTTGCCAATTTTTGAATATGTTCCATTTTTATTTTTTTAATTCCTTAATGGCATTAATAATAACCTGATCTGCCATTACTAATTATCCTTCCTAATATACTTTTATCTGCACTTTTTGTAAATTTGGTATTACAGTAACCCCTCCTCAATTTAATCAGGTCTTCCTCCATTCACTCTCTAACATGCTCATTTCCCATAAGCTCCAATATTCATCTCCTACTTTCCTTACATCTCTAAGCAGACCTTCCTTTACAAAACCGACTTTTTCATAACTTTTTATAGCTGATTCATTAAAAGCAAATACACCTAACCCGACTCTATGTAAAGAAAGATGATCAAAAGCAATATTAAGTAATTCGATAACCATTTGCTGCCCTATGCCTTTACCACGTATATCGGTGTCACCTAATAAAACCTTTCCTATTCTTGCAGAACGATTCTTTAGATCAATATTGTTTAGAGAAATATGTCCGATGGTTTCATTGGTTTCATCTAAAATCACCTTGTAAATATGTACCTTTGAATTTTCTTCATTTGCACCTTTTATATATTGATTTAATTGTTTAACATCCAAGGGATAACTAAAATGCGGTCCTGCCCATTGCATCAAAAATTCAGGGGAATCAATCCAGCTGATAAGTTGTTCAAAGTCTTGTCTGCCAAAGTGTTCTAAGCGAATCAATTATATTCAACTCCCATCTTTTAAGTTAATCATAAAGCTTCCTTATATAATTAAATACATTTCTAAATCCGATATTTTCCGCAGCCGCAATAGAAGACCTTGCCAGACTTCATCCTATTTCAGTACGCTAATTTACATAACTGAAAAAAGATATTAAATTTTTATTTATGAATACTCCATTAACAATGAAACAGCCTATTTTAATAATGACAGTACGTTAATAACAGGTTCTTCATAAGGATGAACACTTCTAATTATGTTTTCCACTTCTTCTATATTCTCGTACAAGCAATTAAATTCCATTTTACATTCTGTCCCAAAAGATATCTCACCAATAGAACCATCAAATGGCGCTGCATCCTCCAAGGGTCTCCAATATCCTTTTACCAATGAATAAGAAATGACATGATCATAATTTCCCACTCTTAATACACCAATGTCATTTAGCGCATTTCTGAGCTTTTCGATGTACTCCTCCGGCAATAAGACTTCAAATTTTACATATTTATTTTTCATTGGATTCCCCCCATCCTAATGTTTAAAATTGCACACTAAACCCTTTAAAATAATGAACACCTGTGCCAAATCGCGCGAAACCATTCTTCCGTAAATATTCCACTGCATATTTGACTTCATCCAGAATTTCGGGAGTAAGTCCAAGTGTGTTATGCGATCCATAAATCATGGAGATATGGGGTATTTTATTTATCTTCTCTAACGAATTCACTAAGTCGACAGGATTTGTTGTCGGATAAAAAGCATAGATTGGTGTTTCATCATACAATAAATCGCCTGTGAATAAATAACCTTTCTCTTCATCAAAAATAGCAATATGCCCTGGGGAATGGCCAGGAGTATGATAGATAACTAAGGTTCTATTTCCTAATTCCACCCTATCTCCATCTTTTAATAGCCCCGTCGGTTCTCCCTGGAAGGGTTTATATGTACTTGGATCAAAGCTTTCCGGCACAGGAATCGTAATATCTCTCGCTATATTTTGTCTCATTTGTTCTAACGGCAGCCCTACAATTCCATGAACAAGCCAGTCCCTTTCCGCTTCATGGACAAACAGCCGATCATATTCTCCATGACTTCCAATATGATCGGCATGTACATGTGTCGTAATAACATTAATTGGCAGATTGGTAAGTTGATCTGTAATTCGTTTCATATTATCGATACCTAGGCCCGTATCGATTAATGCTGCTTTTGTATCTCCAATAAGCAAAAAAGAATGTACTCTCTCCCAATGTCCAAGCTCACTAATGGCATATGTTTTGTTGTCAATTTCCCGAACGGTAAACCATGGATCGTTTAACATAAGCATCCTCCTGCTTCTCCCTAATTAAGAAAATTTATTTACCAGATTTCTTACCTTTTCTATATACTCTCCCGGCAATAAAGCATCAAGTTCACATATTTATTTTTCATTAGATTCTTCCATATTCAATCCCAGCCTAGAGTAAATAAGATATGTTACGCATTATCCAAATTAGGCTGGCGTAACAGTCCAATTTTTTCCGCGACTTTTAAAGAAGGGATATTGGATGGCCTAACTCTTGATATTACCGGCAACTCAGAAAGGTGTTTACGTGCCAAACATACAGAATATCTGGCTAACTCTGTAGCATATCCATTGCCGCAAATTTCAGGTAAAAATCTATAATACAGATTCAAAGCCTCAATTGCTTTTATCTATCAGTGATAATTTTTATATAATATAACTATATATTATGTGTTAATTCTTGAATAGTCCATTTGCTAATCTGCCATTCCCCAATTTATTGCAATTGGAATATTTCCAGATTAAAAGTTTTTTTGTTCTGAAGTGATATGCTCTTATACAAGTTCATATTCCTCGCCAATAAAGTAAAACTTCATTCCATGGGGGTTCTCTTTTAACCCCCCCCCACAGAATGAGACTCGACTGCAATTATTCCCCGTCGAAAAGCGTTGTTGCAATGCCTTTGTGACCTGCATCTTGCAGACCCGAACCAAGGGCAGTCAGCTACACTCCGATAAATAAACCTAAAATTAATCCCAAATCTTAGGGCGGTCTATTTCCATGGTTCTCATATAACTCAATAATTGCCCTGTATGTACAGATTCATGATACGCAATCCGCAACAGCATATCGCCCAGTTTTCTTACATAACCAACATCAGAACGATCAATTTCAATATTTTCTAAATCATTTGCACTAATTGTCTTTATATATTTCATAAATTTATTCCGGTACTGCTGTGCGAACTCCAATTCATCATCAACTGCTGTGAACGCTCGTTCCTCAAATGGATTAGAAATATTGTCTAATGTTAATGCCTTACTGCCTCTGTCTATTAGAATTTGATGATAAAGAAACTCCCCTTCTAATACATGTCTAATCATTTCAGCACAGCTTAATGCGTTTTCATCGGGCCGCCATTGCAGCATTTCTTCCGGTATTGCTCTCCAAACTTTTTCACTTCTACGTCTAACTTCTTCAAAATTAAGAATGATTAAATCATTTGTATTCATTTCTAGCCCTCCTGTCATATTATAATTTATTGTAGCACGTAAAAACTTCGGCTATAATCGAACTATGAATGTTTTAAGGAGGTATAACCATGGGAAACAAACCCGATTTTTCATATACTGCGAAACTAATGGCTGATTCATCAAGAGCAGCTATGCTGGAAGCTCTGCTTGATCTGGATGGTCTTCCGGCAAGTGAATTGGCGAAAAGAGCAAATATCTCCTTGCAAACAGCGAGTGGTCATCTGACAAAACTTGTAGACGGAAATTTACTTTGCGTGGAAAAGCATGGCCGTCATCGTTATTTTCGAATTGCTAATGCTGATGTTGCACAAGCGATAGAAATGTTAACCGTTATTGCCCCTCCTCCAAAAATTAATTCTTTGAAGGATTTTTCTCGTGCCAAAAATATTCAAATCGCCAGAACCTGTTATGATCATTTAGCTGGAAAACTAGGTGTATTATTAACGGATGCTTTGATTGAAAATGGGTATTTACTTGAGGAAGAAAACAATTTTCTAGTAACAAAAGAAGGTGAACAATTTTTTCATGATTTCAACATTGATTTGGAAGCTTTACGGCAAAAACGGAGACACTTTGCCCGAAAGTGCCTGGACTGGAGTGAGAGGCGCTATCACCTAGCAGGAGCTTTAGGAAATGCTATTTTAATTCGATTATTTGATTTAGGCTGGATTGAAAGATTGCCTGGCCGGGCTGTAAGGGTTACTGACACGGGGGAAAAAGGGTTATATGAATCTCTGGGTATTACTACAAAGGAACTGGGGTAGTTTACTTCATTATTTATTAAGTCAAACTAATCTAGAATTACGTTATGGTTGTATCAAATATGTACTCTTACACCCTTATAGAAACGCATCAGTCAGTTAAACACATCGTAATTAGCAAAATAAATTCACTCCTGCAACAAAATATTTTCTTCTGTTCCAGCATTGAAGGCCGCTTCTTTCATTTCAGCCTATCATTTCTATCAGGTTAATGTTTTCCTTTGAAAATATTATCAATCTCATCCCGGTCAAAATCTAATATCCACTCATTATAGTTTTTATAAAAATCTTGTATTGTATCGGGCGAGGCAGCCAGCAAATCGCAGCCTCTATCATCATAAATGTGAAATATAGTGTTCTTGTTAACATTAATAAAATATACTCTATGAAATACACTTGGTCTTACTCCCATATCTTGATTGCAGATTGCTGTGAGCATAGGGATATATTTAAAGTCAGATGTTTTGCATTTCAAAATAAATCTATATGTTCTATATATTCCACTCTCATCATCTTCTGGAAAAATATAAGGAATTGTATGTAGTTGTAATTTAGACAGGACTGCCTTCTCTTTTATATACTTAGAGAAGATATTTAATTTACTCTTGAAAGCTGTGTGCTCTCCAAAGTTATTTACATCCAACACAATATAGACATCATTGCTTGGTAGGTGAATGGACTTAAATTAGGTAATAGCTCTTTTATAAACTTCATCTAAATATGAATGGTTTTCATCAATTTTATTTGAATCATAATCCACACCTAATTCAAAACGAATACTTACATCCCAATTATAAAAAAGAGGCGGCCTAAGTTCTAAGTTGGGAAACTTTACTTCCATATATTTATCTAATGTCATATTTACCAATTTCCTCCTGTATTCTCTCTTTTTCTAATAAAAATTTCTTTGACCAACTTTCTGTCCAGGGTACTAAAAAACCTCACCATTTGGTAATCCAAGCATTATATTTCCCCTCCTATAAAAAAGGATATTTAAATATCGGCATTTAAACAACAATGTAAATATTCGTTTAAAATTGTTTGTCCAGACGGATTATTTAGTACCTTACTGATCCATGCATCTCTTTCATAGCTAAGAATTTTCAAATCCCAACAACAAGCAATCAGCCCTGGGGGTTACATATTCAAATTCATTAGGTTTTTCATGTGCGGCTGCATATACATGATGTTTTAGCTCATTTTCATTTGTCCACCAGTCAAAAAAAATAAAAGTCGCCCCATCGAAGAAAATTTAATTGAAGTAGCAAAAAAAGAACAGGTTAAAGTATATCCAACCTTCAAATATTGGGTGAATCACAACCAAATACGGTTTCCACTTTTAATGCTTGGATTCAGTGGATTAACTGAGGAAGAAATTGACGAAGGAATCAAAAAATTAAGTGAAGCTTGGTTTTAAGGCACAAATAATCTGATACCTGAATTCCCTAATTTCCTTTTGAAAGATAATTAAATTCCTCCCGGCTACAGATTGAAATTTGACAAGAACATCTTTGTTTAGCTTCCATTTTATTATAATTGCTTATAAATATAAAGCAGGATTTATAAGTTAGAATCCATCTGATATGCTGTATCGTATAGTATATTTTCTCCCGTTTTTCTGTCAATGAATTAATATTTATCACGAGTGTTGATTAATCAGTAATATCCAATAGAAACATGCTAAAAAGACACCTTTCTTGTAGTATGAAGTTACTATACAAACAAACTACGAAAGAGGTGTCCTTATCGCATAAAATAGTTTCTGAAGAAGAAATAGCCGTTATTCAAGGTGCCCAACGGCTATAAGGATACAGTACGAATAGCAGCAAAATACGTGGAACAACATGCAATTATTTTTTCACTAGCGTTTACTTGATAAATTCAGCTTTAAGTAAATAGGTAACATCATATTCTTCAAGCTCATTCATATGGCCCGCAGTATCTTCATAAAAATCTGTTGTGAGTGAACGGATACCATTTTCATCAAGAGAATAACCAATATTTGCTAATACTACTTTCCCATTATCTAAAGCTCCCTTTTCCGGAATATTTCCCCATACACTCGCCATATTCTCTAAGTCATTTAAATTTGTATCCGAACCATTTATTGAAGTCACGCTCTCATTCGTACCAACTCCAATATTAAAGATATTATTGTTTTCACTACCGTTTTCTAAAAGTGTAAAAATAATTGAACCACTTTGCTCAACCTGTGTTGTCATATGTCCTAATCTATCGTCTACCAAATTACCTGATTCATATTTTTCAATCCATACAGCTATTTCTTTATATTCACTATCTATATTGAAATCAAATACAAATGATTTATCTGAAATAGTTGAAAGTATGGCGTCTTCTCTCTCTGTTAATTCACCAGCAGAAATAGTGTTTGCGTCCGTATCATTTTGGCTGCAAGCAACTAAAGCTAATGCCGACAGTCCCATTATTAACATCATAAATATTCTTTTCATTTTTTCCTCCATCGCCCTTTAAATTTGAAAAAATCTTTCATATTTTATTTGGATATTTTTCAATACAAAATGAAGATAACTTATCCATCATTATATTTATTCAATAAATTGTTTATACCATTCATCAACAACATATTGACCATAATAAGATCTAAAGATAGAAAGATACCCTTTTACAAAATGCTCCCAGTTTACAGCCAGACTTTTAAATTCTTTTCTGGAAAATAATAAAAAGATAATATTCCGATCTTCTTCAGGTATTTTCTCAAAATCAATAAAAACCATTGCTGCTGCTTTATTCCAGCCGACAATTCGGTAGTATTTATCTGAAATAATAGTCGGGCAATGCTGAAGCTCCTGAAAAATTCTATTTAGAGAAGGAGTCATTAAAGAATCCCCTGCTTTATTCATAGTTGATGAATCTTCTGCTGCTCTTTCCCCGGAAGCAAGTGCATACAAATATTGCTTTTCATCTTTATTTAATCTTAAAGCATTTGCAACAGCATCTAACACAGAACCAGATACCTTAGTATCCCTTCCCTGTTCAAGCCAAGTATACTATGTGGTACTTACTCCGGCTATTTGTGCTACCTTCGTAATCCGGGAGTTCTTCTTCTATTTCCTGCCGGCAGGTCAACCATCTGCGGATGAAGCTTGGCTCTCTTACTCTTTAAGAAATTGGCTAGCTCTAAAAGCCTTGTTTCTTTTTCCATTAGTTCTGCCTCCTCTTACATAGTATTAATTATACTATGATAAATTCCAACTTGTAATGGGATAAAGTTGCAGTAAAATAAGGTGCAGATACAGTAAGGAGGAATTCTTATAAACAGAGTAGTCATTACTGGTGCTGGTATTATTTCTGAAGGAATGAGAAAGCAGAAAATAAATATTGGTTTATCCAATTCATTTGGCTTTGGCGGGCATAATGCTACCATCCTGCTGAAGAAATATGCATGACTTTAAAAAATATTTAGGGAGGATTTTCGTACATAATTTCTCTATACGAAGTTCCTCTCCTTTTTTTGAATGATCATCAAATCAAACCTGGTTTTCATCGGTAAATCCTTTATCCATTTTCAAATGCTCAGTTATCGTTATTTTCCATGTCATGCTTCTAATAAGAGAAAAATAACCCTTTTAATATATTTGTATTTATATGTAGGTCTGGGTAGTATGGTTATTAACGCTAATGTATTATTAGAATATGAAGTCGTTGCATATTGAGGGATTTTTATTCAATAAAAATCTAAGAATTTGTTCAACCAATAGAATGAATTAGTGAGAAAAGAGATGGTAGATTTCCCCCAATAAAAATGAAAGGCAGGAGGACTTAAATGGAGAATTATTATTGGGATACCCAAATAGAATACCTCAAAAGAACAAGAGAATTGTATTATAATGATGACTATTTAGAGTTTTTAGTGAGTAGAGTTTGGAAAATTACTAAACCAGTACATATAATTGATTTTGGTTGTGGATATGGATATTTAGGGCTTAAATTACTTCCTCTTTTACCAAAAGGTTCTAAATATACAGGGGTAGATAAGGGACAACAACTGATTAATAAGGCGATAGAGTATTTTCATCATCTTCCATATGAAACGGAATTCTTTGTAGCAGATACAAATGAGATAGAATTAAAGAGAGAGTACGACATTGCTGTTTGTCATGCTTTTTTATTACACATGTCTGAAACCAAAAGAATGCTTCAAACAATGATAGATTCTATTGTTAACAACGGAAGAATTATTTGTTTTGAACCACATTGGATTTCAGGTATGTCATCATATGAGCTTGAAGGATATGAGCAATCACAGCTTGTTCCTCTTGGTATTCTACAGAGATTATTTGAAGATAGTGCAAACAAAACTGGTAAAAATGGAAATGTTGGAGCAAAAGTGCCTCAATATCTATCTGAATTGGACGTGAAAAATATTGAATGTCGAGTTAGTGATAAGGTCAATTTCCTCCATCCTGATATGAATCAACAAGATAAACAAAAATTATTTCATTCGCTTAAAGAAGATGGAGTAGGTGGAGAACCTGTTCATAAAGATCAGTTTATTGAAAGTATGCAAAAACGAGGAGGCACAGTTAAGGAAGCACAGAAACAATTTGAGGCCGAATTATTATTTTCACAGGTATTTAACATGCATTCCTCTTTAATATACGCTCCCAGTATGAAAATTACTTTTGGAGAGATTAAAAAATCGTAATGAAACGAAACATCTTTAGTTCTTATTTAATAAACAGTTGCAAAAAATAAGGATCATCAAATTGATGGTCTTTATTTTTTGAGTAACTGCTTAGAATATTATATTAATATTGTTATATAATCTATAAAAACTTTAAGCTTAGCTACTCCTCTTTAAGATCTCCACCGCGCAAATCCTCCTTCTGAATTAATCACTTGCCCTGTGATCCAGGAAGCTTCATCAGTTAATAGCCAACCTATGAGATTAGCCGTATCATTGGGGGTACCGAAACGATTAAATGGAAATTTACTTCTTATCTCTTTCCATGTATTTTCTGTTAAATAACCCGTATCTACAGGGCCTGGATTCACTGCGTTGATTGTAATATTTTTATCTGCTAGTTCATCAGATAAAGTAAGGACGATTTCTGCTAACCCACCTTTTGAAGAAGCATAAGCTACTTCTCCAGGCATAGGACCTTGTTGTTGTCCAGAGGTCATAAAAATAACCTTGCCCATAGTTTTGTCTGGTGAGTGTTGTTTCATAAATGATTGGGTAAGTAACAAAGAAGAACGCGTATTTATAATATAGTGTTTGTCAATCATCTCTGCTGTTAACTCTTCTAAAAAACCATCTGAACCACTCAAGGCATGATTACAAACTAAACCATCTATGTACCCACAATGTTTATTTATTTCTTTGAACAATTCTTCAGGAGCAGAAACATCCATAAAGTTTCCTTTAAACTCATGAAATGTTGCGTCTTCTACAAGCTCTGCTTTAATTCCCTCTATCACAGCTTCTAGATCATCAGCTCCCCATTCTTGTTCTTGATCATGCGCTTGATGATGATGAATAATAACAGAAGCTCCAAGAGCAGCTGCTTTCCTGGCAATAGCGTATCCTATGCCAGATCTTCTGCTAACCCCCGTAATCAAGAATTTTCTTCTTTTTAAAGGATATTGCTCCCTTGTCAGTTCGCTCATAACTTTCTCCCCTCCAAAATATAGCTTATAAAGGATTTGAAGTGCTTATAAATTTACCTAACTTCGAAAACGTTTTACATACATTTATTTTAGCATACAATGTGGGCTTAAAGAGTAAAAGTAAGCTGACTCCACATATACATTACTTAAAAATTATTATTTCTATTTCAAGCGTCCTTCTACTTTGATTCTACTTTTCTCAAGTTCCAAAGGAAAACTCTTGATTTAAAATGATATACTCCCTTTATAGTAGACAAAGAAATAATAAATCACAAATGGCGCATATCAATTAAAGTTTAACCGGTTCTCTTTTTAAAAATATCTTTAACAAATTCCTCCTTGAAATCAGTATATTCCTTGACTCCTGTGGAAGACTTTTTTAGATATTTCAACTTTATTTTTAAATACTGTTTTCTTGCTGTTTCATCTAAATTTAAATAATCCTTAAAGAAAATCAGGTTGTTCCACAGCTCCTTTTGATATTCAACCAAGTGGATATAATGAGTTTTTACTTCATAGGTATCATCAGTAAATTTTGCTAACACAATTTCTCCCGGTCTCTCAACTTTCAATCTCAGGAAACCCGCTCTAGTAAAATCTTTAAATAAGGATTTATCTACCTTACTCAAATCATCAACACCTGCTAATATATCTATGATTGGTTTTGCTGACATCCCTTTAATTGCTGTACTGCCAATATGCTGAATACGATTTTCACCAAGATTTGTGTTTTCCACTAACTCTTTTTTCACTCTAATAAATTCTTCGTTCCATTCAGGTGTATAATCCACTAGTCTTACTTCGTCTCTCTTTAGACCTAATTCCATGGCTTTCACCTCTCATATTTTGTCATAAAATTATTATTTTTCATTTTACCATAAAATTGAATTTTTTCTTAAAACACAATATGAATGTTTAGTAAAGCAGTAAGATATTTGAGGGATAATGGAATGGGTTCTTCATGTTATAGTGATCAATTGTAAGTATTCAATAATCAGGATTTCTGCAAGCTTCGTTTAAATGGTCGCCTCCCTCTATATAGGTAGATTTTTGGGAATCAAACTCTTTTGTAGTATGCTATCTAATAAAACTGCTAGCCATTACCCCTGCCAGTTTAATTTCAGCTTGTTTTTTCTTATACCAATAACAATTAATTAAAACTAGAACGTAATAAAGTTATTTAAGAATTAATTTCTTCGAGGCTCCCTGCCCCATCCTTCATTCAAAAATTCTGCTTTCCTAATAGTATCGTGGTATCATGGAATAAAAAAGGTAGGAGTTGCATGTACGATGGTTCGAGGGAAATATGAGCTTTTTAATGAAGAACAATTGAAAAAGTATGCAGAGCTCGCTGTACGGACGGGTGTAAATGTGCAAAAGAATCAATTAGTGATTATCCATAGTGACATAGAAAATGCTACATTTGCACGTCTAATCCAGACAGCTGCTTATGATGCGGGAGCTTCAAATGTGGTTATCGATTGGGCAGATGAACAGTCTGCCAAAGAATTTTATTTACATGCAGCAGATGATGCCATCGATCACTTTCCCGACTGGCAAGCTGCCCGCTTTAAAGAATGGGACGAGGCGGGTGCTGCTTATATTCATGTTATTTCTGAAAAACCAGATATTTTTAAAGATATTTCCCCAGAACGAATGAGCCGCTTCCAAAAAGCCTATCGCACAAAGTTAAAGGCTCATTATGCAAAGACTAGGTCCTACGAGGTACGCTGGTGTCTTCTGGCTGTCCCGAATGTTGTCTGGGCAACGAAGGTATTTCCCCACTTAAGTAAAGAAGAAGCGCTGCAATCATTATGGCAATTAATCCTACAAGGAGCTCGGGCAGATGGAAAGAACCCTATAAAAGACTGGGAAAATCATGACAGCGCCTTCGAGTCACGGAAAAAAATCCTAAACGACAGCCAGTTTAAAACACTGCATTTTACGAATAGCCTAGGAACTGATTTATTTGTTGGCATGCCTAAAAATCACCTCTATATCGGCGGGGCTGTTACAGACAAAAAGGGAATACCGTTCTTTCCGAACATTCCTACAGAAGAAATATTTTCTGCTCCTCATAAAAATAAAGTAAATGGCAAACTAGTAGCCACTAAACCACTTATCTATAGCGGAAGCGTCATCGATGATTTCTACCTAATCTTTAAAGATGGACGAATTACTGACTATTATGCCGCTACTGGGCAGGAAGTGTTACAAAGTCTTATCGAAACAGATGGAGGTTCATGTTATCTAGGTGAAATTGCCTTGGTCTCTAACAATTCTCCTCTTTCTCATGCAGATACGCTCTTTTACAACACTTTGTTTGATGAAAATACAACCTGTCATATTGGAATCGGAAATGCCTCCCCTTCTACCCTTCAAAATAGCAGCAACCTATCGGAGGAAGAGTTGAAGGAAGCAGGTCTTAATACTTCACTCCTGTTAGTCAATGTGACCTTTGGTACTGAAGATATGAAAGTAGTGGGTATTAAAGAAAATGGAAGCGAAGTTCTGCTAATGGAGGATGGGGATTTTCAATGTTGATTTAGCTACTTCTAAAAAACGGAGGAAAAGGATTTCTGATACCTTATGCTTAGTTCCATTCAAGTTAAATTCCTTATAGCAGCAATTGTCATTAACTTAATTGCAAAGAACAAATTTAGGAAGATGGCATACTCTACTTTTCGGACTGGGATATATGTAAAAAAATGAGCAGGATGATAGTAAACGTTACTATATAGAATCGAATAGGAGGCGGTAACGAACCGTCTCTCTCGCACCGCCATATTGGTGAAACTTAAATTCAACGTTTTTTTGCTATCTATACTGTAAATTCTTCAGTCCTTATGCTGTCCAATATTGGTTGCTAAGGACTGCTGACGATTTGGCCACTATGCCTTCTATGTTTGTTTTTCTACTATAGCTTTTCGCTCATATGAAATCGTATTTATGTAATAAACCACTAAAGCTACACAGTTTTCACAGCATGAACTCCTACTAGAGAAAAATATTAACTCTCTGTACACCGCTTGTGGACCTCGTATTACTGATTGTAACAGTATTCGATTTAAAAAATGGCACTGTTGCTACCGCTATACATGGAATAGCTGCGGTTTATGTTGGAGTAAGTATAGCCTTTGGTCACCGAATGATTCAATGGGCAGATGGGCATTTTAATTACTGGTTTGGAAATGGTAAAAAACCGGTGAAAATAAAATATGGAAAAGAGCACGCCAGAAAAGAACGCGAAGCATGGTACCGGCATTTGCTCTCCCTGTTAATAGGTGGAGGAATCTTAATAAGTATCATTTTCTATATTAACAATTCCCCTCAAACTGAGGCATTAATGCATATCATGCTGCTCTGGTCTCTGATTGTGGTTATCGATTTTGTGATAAGCTTCAGTTATACGCTTTTTCCTAAGAAGCAAAAGACATAAAGAAAATATTCCTTGAGGAGGAATTTAAATGGATATAAATACATTGATTTGGTCTTTTTTAATCGTCTTCATGCTTCATAATTTTGAGGAAATTATTATGATAGAAAGTTGGTTTCATAAAAAGTATCCGAAAACCCGTGAACGCATACCGTCTTTTGCCATTAAGGAATTAGAAAAATACAAAACAATGACTTCTGTTCAATTTTCTATCGTAGTATGTATACTTTCTATTGTAGCAGCAGCTTTGATATTAGTGACAGTTATCACAGAACAATACTTTATATTTTTCGGTTTAAACATGATTTTTGCTTTAAATATCTTTACTCATCCGCTTCAGTCCTTATTATTAAGATGCTATGTCCCAGGGCTATGGACAACATTATTACTTATTATTCCTTATAATATTATCGTTTATATGCAATATTACCATCATGGAATCTTAAACTTAACTACAGTTATTTATTCATTGATTGTTATTATACTATTTATTCCACTGTTTATTGTAAGTCATATTATTGGGGAAAAATTGGCTGTCCAGTTAGAAAGATAATTTTCTGCTGAATAGATAAACTAATAAATAACAGGTTAATCTAAGTTTCGAGGCAATAATAAGGAAGAAGCCAATAGAAAGATTCCACTGACTTCTTCCAAGAGGCTTTCTCCTTTATACCAAGGGGTTTTATGTCGTCAAAATTTTAACAGAACATCAATCAACATGTATATATAAATCGAAAACCATCATTTCATTCTTCATTTTCTTCATAAATATACGTGTGATCAGCTGAACGACCTTATTAACAAAATCTTTGGTCGCTTTTCCTCTTATTCAATTATTGCACCCTTTTTTAGTTTTCGCCCTCTTACAATGTAGTAATAACCGGGCCTTCCTTCGTCAGAATAATCGTATGCTCATATTGAGCCACAAAGCTTTCATCCGTCAGAAAAGTCCAGCCATCTTCGGATTGAAAAACCTCCTCTTCCAATGTAGAGATAAAAGGTTCAAAGGCAATAACCATACCCTCTTTTAAAATTTCGTCATCCCAGCGTGAGTAGTAATTAAAAATATGATCAGGCGCCTCATGAATAGACCGTCCAACTCCGTGTCCAGTGAGATTTTTGATAACCGTTAAGCCATGCTGCTTTGCTACATTGTGTACCGCTTTTCCAAGCGCGCTTTTTTTCGAGCCTGGTTTTGCTTTCTTAAGTCCGGCGTCGAATGCTTCTTTCACCACATCACATATTTTCTGTAAAATTTCATCGCCCTTTCCGACTACAATAGAAATTCCGGTATCTGCGAAATAACCATTTCTCGAGCCTGAAACATCAATATTAACAAGGTCTCCCTCTTGAATAACCCGCTTTCCCGGAATCCCGTGCGCTACTTCTTCATTTACGCTGATACATGTGTATCCTGGAAAATCATATTCTCCTTTTGGTGCTGATTGAGCGCCTGCTTTGGCAAACATCTCCTCTGCAATTTCATCAAGCTCTTTCGTAGTAATTCCTGGTTTAGCACGCTGGACTAATTCATCTCGAATCTCCCCGCAAATTTTACCAATTTCTTTTAATCCGTTAAAATCCTCTTCTGTCTTTGCAATCATTATATATATCCTCACTTTTTAATTTATTTTATAATCCGTATTGCATTTAGATTCCAGTATAAACGAAATGGCTATTTCTTCAAGAAAAAATTCACTAAAAGAGAAGAAATCAGGATTACATCTTCTTTACCCCTAAATTTTTATAGCCCTCTCCACCTGTTAGTCATCCGAATTTTCAATAGAAAGGAACTAAGAGAGAGGAGAAAATCCACTCTCTTTTTGTTTTATATCCATTTCCTTTTATAGCAACACACCAGGAAGCTGATAATAAGGAAAAACGTGTTATTTGACAAACCCTTTGATTAATCTCGGTTGTTCGATTCGTGCCCAATCAATGAATTATATTTTAAATATTTGAATCAAGCATTGTTCCTCATCAATTAATTCTTGTCTTTCTTCATAATCTATATTTAATTCCGTGTACAGCTTTTTCCAAAAAGAAACCGCTGGTCTATTTTCAATAAGCTCAATGACAAAATATTTTCCATTCTTCTCTTGAAATAATTTTTCAATAGCCCGCTTACCTATCCCTTTGCCTTTGTACTTATTCAATATAAAAATATCGTTTACTCCAAAGTCATTCTCCTTTTTCAAAAATGGACGCTCCAATAGCAATATAAATCCTATGATATGATTATCCATTTTTATAAAATATGGAGATAGACCATCCACTTCCCAGAACTGGTCCAAGTCTTCGTATTCAAAGGAACAATCCGCCCCAATATCGATCGTTGAAGTGAATTTTGACAGATCATGAAGATACAGTGAATAAAGATTTCTTAATTTAATTTTTTCCGATTCTAAGACCTTTTTAAGTACAACAGTCATTTTACTAACCTGCCTCGTCACTAATTTAAATATTCATTGTTCAATCATTTACACTATGTATAAATTTTTATCCGCCAAACCGGAGGCTTTATGTGAAATCCCATATTCTATTAACTTCCAACAAGTCTTCTCCATTAATATATCTGGTTTTGATGTATGGAGTAAAAATTCCAAGTTATATTTACTATCATAATAACCCATCATTAGTGCATTAAAGCACCATGGTGCCTATAACTACTTTCTGTCCCCGGTATGTATTTAATATTTCTTTTAAGATTTTTATGGATCTTTCCTGACAGTCTGTATTAGACTCTCCTCCGGGTAAAGTAAAATTTGGTTCAGCGAATTACTTTTTTAATAATGGCAGTAATTCATTATCAGGAATCCTCTTATCCTCACGGGAAAAGATTATCTCCTTAAGGTCTTCCCTTATCAAAACTTTTTGCCCTAGTTGATCTACTAATGGCTGAACAGTTAGTATCGAACGTTTGTATGGACTGGAAATAAAAGCATTAAGCTCTTCCTCTTTTACGTCAGTTATTCGGTGAGCATCTATTATGCCTTTATTCGATAACCCTCTTGTTCTTTGTTCCCTTCTTTTAGTGAATCAACATGTATATATAAGTCAGTCTCCTTAATTTCTCTATTTACTCCATACTAACATATACGAGATGACCTCACTTAATGGCATGTGTTCATAAACTTGTAGATCTTTTACAAGAGAAATATAATAAATACGTCAAACATTAAACTAAAGAATGTATATAAATCCTGGAAAATAACATCAGGTAACCGAAGAAAAAAACACATTTATGAATTGCAAACCAGCAGAAATATTTATCATATAACCATAAAAAGCAGGTGAAAACATGGAGAACATTCGAATTCTGATAGCTGATGATGAAAAAGAAATTAGAGATTTACTAAAGAAATATTTAGATAGAGAGCAATATCAAATTGATTTAGCTGTAAATGGTGAAGATGTCCTACAATTATTCGATAAAAAGCCATATCATCTTGTCATTTTAGATCTGATGATGCCCAAGATCGATGGCGTAGAGGTATGCAGAAGACTCCGTACAAAGTCAAATGTCCCTATTATGATGCTTACCGCGAAGGATCAGGAAGTGGACAAGCTTTTAGGCTTAGGAATCGGTGCAGACGATTATATTACAAAGCCTTTCAGTATCCATGAAGTTGTCGCCCGAGTCAAGGCTTTGCTGCGAAGATCTTTTATAAGGGAGAATAGTGATAACCTGCTTGAAAAAACATCTATAACTTTTAAAGGTCTGACGATAAACCTTAAAAACTATACACTAACCATTGCCGGCAAAGAAATTCCGCTGACAGCAAAAGAATTTGAACTTCTTAAATTTTTTGCCTCCCAGCCGGAACAGGTTTTCACGAAAACACAATTATTCCGTCATGTCTGGGGAAGTGATTTTATAGAAGATGATAATACCGTTATGGTGCATATTCGAAAGCTTAGAAAGAAAATAGAAGCGGACCCCTCTAATCCTACATTCATTCAAACGGTGTGGGGAATAGGCTATAAATTTGTGGGTGAACAGGATGAAGTTTGACAAGATTATTTTCCTTATCATCCTCCAGTTTGTCGTTTTGAATTGGATATTTATTATGGATGTCAATGGCCATCCAGGAGACATATTAAAATGGACTTTATATATTATGTTATTTTTCATATCAGCTGCTTTTTTTATTTCTAGATTTCGTTACCTTACACAATTAAAACGGATGAATAAAGAGATAAGGCGTGCTGTTGATGATGGAAATGTAAAAACCAGATTATTGACTAAGCACGATAAGGAACTAAATGAATTTGTTTTTTCTATCAACGAATTAGTAGAACAATTGGAAAAGATACAGGTTCAGTCAATAAAATCAGAAAAAGCAAGAAAAGGTATCCTCTCCGGAATTTCCCATGATATCCGTACACCTCTTACGTCTATTATCGGGTATATAGATGCCTTAAAAGATGATATCGCTGCTTCAGAAGCAGAAAAGAAAGCTTATATTGACATTATATCCAGAAAAGCAAACGGTCTAAAGCAATTATTAGATGAACTCTTCCAAATGGCAAAAATCGACGCGGATGAAATCACATTAAAGGAAGAAGAATTGGACTTTGCTGAAATGACAAGGGAATGCTTAATTGAGTTTCTGCCTGATTTAAAAACAGAGCAGATTGAATTAAAAACGGTTATTCCGGAAGAAAAGTATATCATCAACGCAGATCATCTGAGTCTTAAAAGAATCATAGGTAATTTAATCAGGAACGCCTTACATTATGGCAGAGAAGGCAAAATATTGGGGGTAGAGCTTACAGAAACCCCTAAAGACTATCAATTGCTGATCTGGGATCAAGGACCGGGAATTGCTGATGAAGATGTGATGCATGTGTTTGAAAGGATGTATCGTGGAGATCAGTCAAGAAATCAGCTGTGCGGAGGAAGCGGGCTCGGTCTGTCCATTGCAAAAGCTTTGGTTGAAAAGCATCACGGCAAAATTTGGGTTGAAAGTATTCCATGGGAAAGAACTGTCTTCGGCTTTTCTATTCCTAAACAATTTATCATACCTGAATTAAGAAACAATTAAGAAATGATTAAGCCCGAATTAAAATCTGCTCTCTATAATGTAACCATAGACTCCATTGAAAGCAGGTGTTTCAAATAAGTGAAATTATTAAAACTACGAATCTGACGAAAATTTATGGACAGCAGAAATCGGTGGATCACCTTAACATTACTGTGAATCAGGGAGAAATATATGGTTTTCTCGGCCGAAACGGTGCCGGGAAAACTACGACGATCCGAATGTTACTGGGGCTGATTAAGCCAACTTCCGGTCAAATTGAAATATTTGGTGAGAATCTATTCAAGAATCAAAAAGGAATTTTAAGAAGAATTGGATCAATGGTTGAAGTTCCGGGATTTTATGAAAATCTTACGGCGAGAGAAAACCTTTTAATCAATGCAAAAATAATCGGTGTGCATAAGAAAAATGCAATCGAGGAAGCCTTAGAGATTGTTGATTTGCACCATGAAACAAAAAAACTTGTCGGCAAATATTCTTTAGGGATGAAGCAGAGATTAGGCATCGCCAGAGCACTGCTTCATTATCCGGAGCTGTTAATATTAGACGAGCCTACCAACGGTTTAGACCCAATTGGGATTAAGGAAATGCGAAACCTTATCCAGTCACTGGCTAAAGAAAGAAATATAACCATTTTTGTATCGAGCCATATATTATCGGAAATCGAACAGCTGGCAGATCATTTGGGAATTATCCATGAAGGTAAGCTACTGGAAGAAACTGCCTTTGAAAGCCTCAGGAAGCGAAACCGCAAGTATTTAGAGTTTCAAGTTTCTAATGACAACAAAGCAGCTATGCTCCTGGAAAGCCACTTTGGTATTTCGGATTATGAAGTTCATGATGAAGGGAATATTCGAGTATATTCCCATTTAGGAAATCAAGGCAAGCTTAATAAGGTTTTCGTTGAAAATGATATTGAAGTGTTAAAAATAAAAGTAAGTGAGGATAATTTGGAAGATTATTTTACAAAATTGGTCGGGGGTGGATCAATTGGCTGATTTATTATTTACAGAACTTTTAAAACTCAAGCGCTCCAGTATGTTTCTAATAAGTATACTAGGAGCAGCTGTTGCCCCTTTTGTGGTAGTAATCGCTACATTTATTTATGAACCATCCACTCCTTTTGGGGACCTGTTTTACAACGTTAATCTGTATACTGTTCTTATCATAGGAGTTCCCCTATATGGCGTGGTGACAACATATCTTTTCAATCGTGAATATACGGAAAATACATTGAAAAATTTATTAACGATTCCTGTGTCACGGCTGAGCTTTATTATCAGTAAAGCGCTGATGCTGTTTATGTGGATCATGATGCTATCGATAATAGCCTGGGGACTGACTTTATTCTTGGGATTGTTAACACAGTTTGATGGATTAAACAGCTCCTTATTGCTGGATTCGTTGAAACAATTTAGTACAGGAGGAATATTATTATTTATCCTCTCTTCCCCCATTATCTTAGTAACATTGGTAATGAAAAATTATGTGCCAACTATTATTTTTACAGTTGTCATCACATTAATCAATGTCATGGCGGGAAATTCAGAGCATCGGGGGTTGTTTCCTTGGGCAGCGGCAGGAGATATTTCTAATCATACGCTTCCCCCTACGTATCCGCCCGAATATTCGTATATTATTATTGCAGCTACAGCGCTGATAGGATTTATCACTATGATTGTTTATTTTAAGAAGGCGGATATTCATTGATATTATTGATTAATAGCTTCTTTTCTAATGAAAAATAGAATTAATATGTAGTGAGCTTTCATAATTTAGTACAAGAGAAAAGGAAGGGATTTCGCACATAAATCTCTTCCTTTTTCCAATAAATATTTAATTATAATGGTGCCGGAGCGTTGATTTGTTCATCAAAATGTATCTTTAACAGCTGCCCTGCTTGCACTAAACCCGAACCAAATCCGTACAGAAGCGCTTTATCTCCATTCTGCACTTTTCCTTCCCGAATGCCAAGGTCCAGCGCCAAAGGAATGGTTGCTGCAGAAGTATTGCCAAATTTCTCGAGGCTATAAAGTGTTTTTTCGATTGGATGTCCTATTTTTTCACAAATTGGCTCGATTAATCTCAAGTTTGCACTATGTGGAATAAACCAATCCACTTCATCCAGACTGGTTTCTGTTTTCTCCAAAAGCTGTTCGATGCTTTTCGGCACATTCCTTACTACCCACTTGAAAACTTCTCTTCCATTTTGGACAAGATATTGTGTATCAATCAATTCCACATCATTCACCTTGTTCGATAAACTAGTTTGGTATACATGCTGTGCTCCGCTTCCATCACTGCTCAAATGGAAGTCAATAAAATCTTCTGATTCCTCATCTTTTTCCACTAACACTGCACTGGCAGCATCCCCGAATAAAATACAGGTGGTTCTGTCCGTATAATCCGTTACTTTTGAAAGTGTTTCGGCTCCAATCACAAGCACTTTTTTATGAAGACCAGAGCGAATTAAACTATTCGCCGTATGCAATCCATAAACAAATCCTGCACATGCTGCACTTAAGTCAATTGCCCCTGCCTGCTTGATTCCCAGGCGATTCTGTATGATGCTGGCAACGGACGGATAAGGGAAATCTGGCGTGCTGGTTGCTACAATAATCATATCGACATCTTCCACTGTTTTATTATATCTTTCCATTAAATCTTCCACAGCAGCTACGCATAAATCACTTGTAAATTCATCGGAACGCGCTATTCTGCGTTCATGAATCCCTGTTCTCTGAACAATCCACTCATTCGTTGTCTCAACCATTTCTTCAAGATCAAAATTGGTTAATTTTTTCTCAGGTACATAGCTGCCAATCGCAGTCATTCTTGCTCCTATCATCGTATCCCTCCAACGTAATTAGAAGTTAGTATTATTATCTGGTACTAATTATAGCATATGATAGCTTTCTAACAAAGGTTCTAAAGTTTGTTTTAAGTTGGTATCAGCCAAAATAGAACTTCCTTTAAAAATTGAAAGTTCTATTTTACTCAACCAAACATTAATTAGACTATACCTGTTACATTATCTCAGTATTTATCATTCGTTTTTTAAAATCTGTTTCCAGTGCTATGAACATTTTAACCCCTCAAAACTCAGATAAGATCAAATTCTCTTATAGAAGTCTTTTAACTGAATTAAAAACCAGACTCACATTGTAAATTCAGATATCTCAATATAACATAAATTATTATATAATCTATTAGGCTCCGCTCCCTTTAATAAAACAATCGAATCAGAAATCAGATTACAATTCACGTGACAAGCGTATAAATTGTCAAGATAATCCCGGCTATAAGTAAAACATCATTAAACACTATAAGATGGCGTCAAGAGATATCCTTGATGCCTTTTCCATATTTATTTTTCTTCTATTATTTATTACGAAACATCATCGAATTACTCCTGTAAAAACAAAAAACGCATTAGTCAAATTACTAATACGCTTTTTGTTTTTACAATGATCATTCAACTAAAGCAAACCATTCCTATTTTAATCGGCAATGAACGATCATGGAAGTACTATCTTTTGTAAAAATATCTTTCTTCCAGGAGCCATATAAGCTGATTAATTCAAAACCATGTGAGTCCAATAAGCAATACAGCTCCATGGGATAAACATAGCGCAATGAAATGGAATCACTTGCCGTATGAACTAACTGATCATTTTCAATAATTTCAGTGTGCGTTGTACAATACAAAATTTGTGTTTCATGATTATACGCTTCACAGTGCTTTTTGATCACAGTCTGGCTTTCATTATTTACATGAGACTCCTCAAATTCACTGTCAACTGATAATTCATCTATATCAGGATTTCTTGTATCGAATATAAATTGTCCATTTGGTAATAGATGTTTTTTCACCGACTGGAATAACGCATCTTGACTTTCATTTGTTAAAAAATGTTGAAATGAATTACCAGTCATAAAAATTAATGGTGATTTATAAGCTAAGTCTAACTCCGTGCAATCCTGCTGTTCAAAAATAATATTTACCTGTTCAGCAGCGGCTTTTTGTTTTGCCCGGCTCAGCATACCGCCATGTAAATCTACCCCGACCATATTTAATCCTCTTTTAGCCATAGGTATTGTCAGTCTTCCTGTACCGCAAGCAAGATCAATGATTGGTTTATCCATTCCGCTTACATTCTCCATTAAATATAGTAAATCATCTTGATATTTACTATACATTTCATCGTATTTCTCAGGATTTTCATATTTCTCAAAATTATTTTCAAATAGCTCTTTCAAAAATTTGCTCCTCCTTCATTTTAGAAGCAAAATGTATGTGCTCTGTTATTTTGCTTCGTCAATAATTCCAATTGCTGCTTCCATTTTGCATGTAACTTTAGTGCAGACCCCTGTTTCATTCCGATTTCATAAGCGTTTCCTTTTAATGCTACCACGTCCACCAGCAGCTTTCATTTTTGAGTCATTGCTTCCCTCCTATGTGTGTCACAGGTATAATAATATCTGCTGCATCCATCTGATCTCCGCGATACCATTCCAGTATAGAACCGGCCGGAGTCCAGTTATGCGACATATAATATTGCATTAATTTTCGATAAGCGGTATCAATTTTTGAAAAATCATCTTTAAAAGTCAGACCAATACAGAAGCTTCCTCTCATTTTCTCGGAAAAAGCGTCTGGAATAAATCCAGTATTAATTTTAGTTGATATACCAAAACCAATTTCTGCTTTTACTTTTTTGGTGTTTCCGGATATATACCGCAAATACGTACTCTTAACCGGAATATGATTCTGAGCCATCTGTTTGCGCCTTAACTTAAATTCCTCACTAAACTGCCCCGGGGAAGCTTCTGCCTCAAACCAAATAACTTTCTCTGCCGGTTTTTCAAACATATAAATCTCCTCTTCTCCATAATCACTTTCTAAATAGCGGAGACTGACTTCCAGCTGCTTCTGATTTTCTTTAATTGCTTGAATCCATTTCTGCTTCATCAGCTTTTGTCTGTTTTCATCGGCTTTTAAGTAAAGCTGAATATCACGAATAGCGACATTCGCTGTCCTTAAGCTTGCAACCATCTTGGCAAGAGGAACCTGATCTTCTGAGTACATCCGATAATTACTCTCCTCCTGCCTCACTGATTGCAGAAGGTTCTTTTCCTCAAAATAGCGCAGGGTACTTTTTGGTATTCCGGTTTTAATTGAAAATGCCTGTATTGTCATCAATTTGCTCTCCCCCTGTAGCCTTTCTTAAGGATAAGCATAAACCTTAAAGCAGCTTGAATGTCAAGAAGAAATTTGGGGCTGGTTACTGTGTTACCATTTTATTTTTATCTAATTTTTTATGCGCTATCGTGTTTATATAGATTGGAATACTGTTACACGAAAATAAAATTCCTACCGAAATGTGAATGATAAAGCATGCCAAAAGCAAAAAACACTGAACAATCTGCATTTCAGTGTTTTCTTAACTTAGCCCTCTATCAGGGCCTTATATTATTTAAGCCGGTTAGCTTTACCAATTCAAAAAGTACAATTCTAAATGTTTACTTTTAAAATAACTTCAAACAATCGGCGGGCTGATTTAATACATAATCCGCTTCTTCATACCCTTCTTGTGTTTTACTGCCCCATAGAGCAAGTGCAAATTTTACTCCTGCACTTTTGGCACATTGTAAATCATAAATCGAATCACCAATATAGACAGCTTTTTCTTTTTCTACAGCTAACTGATTAATGCAGGCTAACAGCGGATCAGGATGCGGTTTATGTTTTTCTGTATGAGATGCCGTTATAGTCTTAGAAAAATAGTGATTTAAACCATATTGATCAAATTCATTGAACATTTCTTCACTTGTTTTGGATGTAACAATTCCTAGTTTAATTTGCTTGCTCGTGAGCTGCTTTATCACTGCTTCGATTTGTTCAAACACCTTTACTTCATTCACAAATGAAAGTACATTTTTTGCCCACACAGATTGAATTTTTTCCACATCTTGTATTCGCAGTCTGTTTAAAGCTTCTTTTCCCGGTATTCCTAAAGCAAATGTCAGTTCCTCCTTCTCATAATTAAGGTTAAGTTCTGCCTTAAGTGTCCTTTGCAATGATTTTAATATCGCTTCTTCAGTGTCTAATATTGTTCCATCAACATCAAAGATCGCCACAGTAAACATGCACCATTCCTCCTGATTATTATCTATTATTGTGATACCTTTTCAAACTGAATCTCTCTCAATAATATGGTAAGGGATTTTTATTTTTTCTTTTGACTTTTTTATAGTTAAACTGCAAGCCTGCTCACCAATTTTAGTAAGCTGGTGGTCTACAGTCGTCAGTCCTAAACCAATACCAACAGGCTGATTTTCCTGACCAATAATTGCCAGATCCTCAGGGACGCTCAATTTCTCCGCTTTTGCATATAGATATATTCCACTGGCTACTTCATCTCCATTTGCATAAATCGCAGTCGGTCTTTCTCTTAATTGCAAAAATTGATTTGCTGCTTCATATCCATCCTCTAAGCATTGACAGTTGGAAATATGATAGCCAGGTGGAATATCACCAAAAACCTCGTGATAAGCTTTTATAATTTTCTTTGTACTGTTACTTTCCATTCTGGCTGTTGTAAATGCAACCATATGATGTCCCTTATTTTTCAATAATTGAAAAGCATCGAAGAAAGAAGCATACCGTTCTGTATAGGAACAACCAATTTCATGATGCTGTGCATACTCACAAGAAACAATTGGTGCAAACTCACTATAAGGGATGATTTCCTCCCAATCATTTGCTCTTGATGTAATAATGATACCGTCAAATAGCTTACTTTTTAATTTTTCCAGGTATTCCAATTCTTGTTCTTTATCATATTTTGAAGGAAGCAGAGTTATTAAAAAATCATTTTCCAAAGCTTTGTTCAGAATACCATTCAGCAATTGATCAAATGCTGGATTATTGTTGTATGGAAGAATAACACCAATTGTTCTCGTTTCCCCACGAATTAAATCAATCGCACTTTTATTAGGTGTATATTTCATTTCTTCCATTACTTTTAAAACAGCCTCTCTTTTTTCGTTCGAAACATATTTGTAATTGTTCAGAACCCTGGAAACTGTAGAGACAGAAACTCCCGCTACTTTTGCAATATCATGAATATTTGCCATAACCAAACTCCTATATGAATGAGATTATTAAAGAAAATCATCAAGCACTTCATTTTTGAAAGACTTGTGAAAAATGAATTAAGTCTCCCTCATGTATCCATTTTACCTTCATACGTACGGTACTCCCAGCAATAAAAGCTGAAGATATCCTTCCAACTATTTCTTCCGAAAACCAAAATAGACATTTTGTATCCTGTCAAAAGCTTCAAACATTCCTTCAAGACAAGCTATTATTTTCTCATCAGATTCCAGCAGTTTCATTTTCTTCCCCTACCTCTGTTTGAATGACTGCTTATTTTTAATGTAAGCTATGAAATGCATTTCAAGTCAAGAGGGAATATTAATTGCGATAACCATTACATCAAAACACCTCTAAAATCAGAATTTGATCTGACTTTAGAGATGCACATATTCTGAATTTCCGATTTTCAATTATAAGCATTTCGCCATTTTACACAATGGCTAAAGATTATAAGCTCC
Organism: Oceanobacillus sp. CFH 90083; assembly: GCF_009389585.1. GTDB lineage: Bacteria > Bacillota > Bacilli > Bacillales > Amphibacillaceae > Oceanobacillus. The sequence continues at coordinate 58,077 of NZ_VIYG01000015.1, forward strand.
AATCTTTTTTCCAAAACGGCTTAAATCCAGCTATTGACAAACAATCTTTATTATCATACAGGTATAAAAGGCACATCATTTTCAATCCGAAACCGCATTTTTTCCAAATGCTTTTTAACTTTTATACGCATATCTCTACCTTTAAATGAATTCATAAAAAATAAATAAGAATATAAGAGCCTGTATTCCAAAAAACAGGGAAGTAAATTCAATTGTTTTTCGGATAAAACTGTTTCATCTGAATAACCTTCAAAAAATAGATTGGTAAAAATTTGATAGATTTGTTGCTGTTCTAACCTGCCAAGCTGTCTGTTATTTTCCATAAAATGAAAAATTGGAATCGCAGCATCATAAATATACCAGCTCCTGCGGACATCACCAAAATCTAAAACATACATATCCTTATTTGCAATCATAATATTTTCATTATGCAGATCATGGTGTACGATTCCATAATTATTTTCATCCTTTGAGAGAGCAGAAAACGCATCCATATAGTTCTTCCACTTCTCTTCAATTATTTTACCGTAGCCCTTAGCAAAACCTTCATTTTTAATATCATGATTCCACTCTAAATAATTTTGCTTCATCTTATGACTATTTAATTTAGTTATTTCATGCATTTTCCCAAGCAACTTTCCCCATGCTTTTATAAGATGGTTTTCTTTCAAATTAGGAGACAAAACTTCTCCATCAATGTATGCATATGCCATTATATAAAGATTTTTCTCTTCCCCTTTGATTAATTCTATAAGCGCTCCGTTTTTCGAAGGGATAAAGCTGGGAGTTTTTATTCCATGCAGAAGCATTATATTTATTATTTCCTGTTCATTTAATAAATTGCTTTTTTTATGTGTTTCCGAATCCAATATTTTTATAACCATCTTCTGATTCCGGCTGAGAAATACATTGTTATGAAAGCCTCCCAGTAATTCAAGAGGCTCTATTTTGTCTGAGTACAATGATTTTATTTGTTCCAGAATGATTGAATTTATCATCGCCTCCTGCTTCCTTTCTCTACAAAAAATCTCAAGTCTATAAAACTTTGCTTTAATCCACCAATACTCTCTTCTGATTAAGAAAGAATTGAACACCAGCCTTATCTACAAAGCTTAATTGATCTTCCTTAAGTAAAGCCGCTAAATCATTTATTGTAATCCATTTAATATTGTCTGTATGATCTCCTTTTTCAAGAAGCTTACCAGCTGCTTTACATTTAAAATATACTCCGAATGAATCTACTGGTCCTTCTACTGTTTGGTAGACTGCATAAGGAGCCATACACTCAACTGTGAATCCCTCAGCTGTAGTCGTTTTCACTCTATCCGTTGAATCTATTATCTCCTCTAGTTCAAGCCCTGTTTCCTCTTTTATTTCCCTTTCTAAACACCCTTGCAGGGTTTCAAACTCCTCCAGCCTTCCTCCTGGCAGTTCTATCGGGGTTTGCTGTTCATTCGCTCTGACACGACGCTGGACTAATATCTCCTCTCCTTGTTCTGTTTCTCTTAAAATGAAAGCCCTAACATTTGTATAAATCATTATTCTCCTCCATATCTGCTATAACTATTATTTCATTCATTTATAAAATTGATAAGCAAACATTTTTAAATACTCCTGTTAATCAATAATTAAATCTAAACCTTCTTCCAAACAAGTTAATTCATTTATTTCTATCATCCCAAACTAAATTCTTATCCAATCTATAAATACAGGTAAATCTATCTTTCAACCATTCTAACAGTGGCTTCACTACAGCAGTATTTTTTATATAATTCTCGATTTCTCTAATAGGAACCCATTTTATATCTGCTATTTCCCTATCTGGATCATTTATTGTCAGATGTTCTCCATGCTTAACTGATACATTACAAACTGTGACTAAGCTATGTGCAGCATGTTCAGATATAAAACTTTCGTGAATATAAGCTATTTCAAAATTTGTTACATTTAATCCTGTTTCTTCACAAACTTCTCTGTACAATGCTTCTTTCATCGTTTCTCCTGCTTCAATTTGACCATCGGGAAGGCTCCAGATATAGTTTGCATATTCATCTTTGTTCTGCACTAAAAGAATTTTTTCATTTTCTAATATGATTGAAGATACAATTCGATATAATCTAAAATGATTTAAGCAGGACATATTTTTTTTCCTCCAGATGGCACTTGTTGCCCACCATATTTTTATCATCCATATTATCTGTTCATTTTCTTGTTTAAATTTAATCTAATCTCTAAATATGTAAATAGCTTCTCATATCTATTATCTATAATTATTCCTGGAAGAAACCCATTCCATGAATTGTGTATATGGATAATAGGTTGTTCCGTTCAACTCTATCTTGGGAGCATCCGGATATTTCCTTAATAAATCCTCAATTTCTTCTTTATTTAGATTAATGTAAAACTCTAAATCACTTTCCTTGATAAAGATATTATATTCTTTGCTTGTTTCTGAACGCCCCAAATTTTGCAGTCCTTTTCCAATAAAATATCCCATCACTGCCAATCCAATAGCCAGTACAATGAGGCCAAAGTCTAAACCTGATATTTCTATTTCCATTTGATACCCCTCCACTATTCTTCTAATTTGCTGCTTTCATATCCTTACATCATTCCATATAGACTTGCAAGTGAACTAAAATAGCACTTTCCTTACCTGAATCAAACTTTCTTAATCAGCTCCAGCTTCTTCGTTGCCACGGAATTTGCAAAATGTTCATTATGATCTACTCCGATCATTGTCGGTTTATATTTATTTATGGCTCCAATTAACTGGTCAATCACCATCATGTCTAAATAGTTTGTCACTTCATCCCATACAAATAAGGAATGATTACCGAGCAAGGCATTTGCCAAAAATACTTTCTTCTGCTCTCCCGAACTCCAGTGATTGCTTGTATGATCAGCAAAACTGGATCGTTTGGAGCCTAATTGCCGCAATAAATGCAGATATGATTCCTTTTCCTGCGCTGTTAATTGTTGAAGAATAGAAGCATGGTCCTTACCCAACTGATTTTGCTGGTGCAAAAGGGAGATTTTATTTGGAAGTCTGATCTGATAATCACCTGTAACTTCAAATTGACCATTTCCTAGAATGAAGTGCAATAGGGTTGTTTTTCCTGCCCCATTTTTTCCTGTTATAAATAAGCGTTCGGAAGGGTAGACATCTATATTAACCGGTTCAAATAAACACTTTCCATTCTGTAAAATAGAAAAATTCCGAAGTAAAAGAACTTGTTTATCAGGCTGGTCTACCCGCATCTTTAAACTTTCTACTTGTTCAACATTATTGATTAAGCTCTTTTTATCCCTAATCTTTTCTTCCGTTCTTTTTTTGATTGCTTTGGAACGCTTCATTTGTTTCGCAGCTAATCTTCTTTCAGCAGCATCTTTTGTACTGTTTTCTCTTTTCTGCCCCCAAGATGCAACTCTTTTAGAAACAGCTTCGAGTCTATTAATCTCCTGATATAGTCTATGATTTTTTTCTTCAGCAAGCTCATCAGCATTCTTTTTTTCATAAGCCCATGTATCAATGTCCCCTTTTATCACATCAATACTTTCTTTATTGATTGCCATGGTATGGTCAACAAACTGATTCAGAAAATGCTGATCGTGACTGACGACAATAAAACCCTTCTTCCGATTTAAGTAATCCCCTACGCCCCTCCTTCCATGAGCATCTAAATTATTTGTCGGTTCATCTATCAGTGGAAAAGCAGCTTCATTGAGAAATAATTCTATTAATAAAATTTTTGTCTGTTCCCCGCCGCTTAAAACATAGAAATCCCTGTCCAGCACTTCCGCAGGCAAATCCATATAAGATAATTCCAGCTCCAATTCCCAGCGTTCAATCATTGGATTTTTTTGAAGCAGCACTTCTTCTGCCGTCAGCTGATTAGCAAGGTATACAGGGAAATACTTAAATATAAGTGAGGATTGTACCGTTCCTTCATAATCCAGCTCTCCCAGGAGGATTTTAAAGAATGTCGTTTTTCCGCGACCATTTCTTCCGAGCAGCCCAAGCTTCCAATTTTCATCGATATTTACTGTTATATTTTCAAATAAAGGATGGAGCATCGATGGATATTGAAACGTCATCTTATTAATCAGAATATTACCGGTCATATTTATCACTCCTTTCCATATTCATTATCCAAAATTCTATTTAAATTAAGATAGCATTTTCCATTGTCTTATGTCACGTCAATCACCCATCTAAACACACCTCTCAATGACCAGAACAGAACACGAATCGGAAATATGATAATTTCAGGAATCCAAAACAAAATATCGAAAAGCAAATCTACTTTTGTATAAGATCCTTTCCCTTTTCTACTTTTCCTTGTTTTTGACTTCTTCTTGTTCCACCAGCCATTCATCATTTCAACTCTCCCTTTTATCGTTGTTGCTTTTACATACGAAAACAAATGATAAATGTTTCAATTATTTAACAATTTCAACTGAAAATTAATTCATAAATAAATAGATTAGCAAGTTTGCATGTTTTCCCTTGCAATTCCTATTGAATGACATAAAATAATTAACAAGAGACAAAATCAAGTTAAAGTATGTCGGAGGGATAAAATTGAGCGAATTGAAACAGATGGATTATTCCAGCCTGCAACATCTTCATGACCAAGCAAAGAAAGCATTTGATATAATCAAGCAAGAAAATCTATCATTAAATATGGCCAGAGGAAAGCCAAGCGTTGAACAGCTGGAATTATCATTGGAATTATTAAACAGTGTCAATTCTGAAAATATTGGTGATAACTTTTCCATTTTAAATTATGGCGTAGTTGATGGCATACCAGAAGCAAAAGTGTTGTTCAAGGAGATATTGGAAGTAGATACGGAAGAGATTTTAATCGGGGGCAATGCCAGCTTAAATATCATGCATGATCTGATTTCAAAGGCATTATTAAAAGGTGTTATTGACAGTGAAGCTCCTTGGGGCAAGGAGGAGAACATTAAATTTATCTGCCCTGTTCCCGGTTATGACAGGCATTTTACCATTTGTGAAGCCTACGATATTGAAATGATTTCTGTCGATATGCTGGAAGATGGTCCGGATATGGATAAAGTGGAAGAGCTGGTCCGGAATGATGCATCTATTAAAGGAATGTGGTCTGTTCCAAAATATAGCAATCCAGATGGGATTACATATAGCGATGAGGTTGTAGAGCGTCTGGCTAAAATGGAAACAAAGGCAAAGGATTTTAAAATATTCTGGGATAATGCTTATGTGGTCCATGACCTTACTGACAACCCACCACGCTTAAAAAATATTTTGGAAGCATGTAAGAAACACGGAAATCCCGACAGAGTGTTTATGTTTGCATCTACTTCCAAAATTACTTTTCCGGGAGCCGGTGTTTCAGCAGTGGCAGCAAGCAAGGACAATATCGATTTTATTAAAGAACAAATAAGCGTGCAGACCATTGGTCCTGATAAAGTAAATCAGCTGCGCCATGTCCGCTTTTTCAAAAACTATGATAATGTCCTGGCACATATGAAAAAACACGCAGAAATTATGAAGCCTAAATTCGATGCCGTATTGAATATACTTCAGGAAAAATTAGGTTCCTACGGTATTGCAACCTGGGCAGAGCCTAAAGGAGGCTACTTTATCAGTCTGAATACGATGGATGGCTGTGCTGCTGAAGTAATCAGTCTGGCAAAAGAGGCTGGCGTAACATTAACAGGCGCTGGAGCAGCCTTTCCATATGGAAAAGATCCACGAGATCGAAACATTCGTATAGCGCCTTCATTCCCAACGCTGGAAGAAGTGGAAAAGGCAATCGAAGTTTTATGTATTTGTATTATCCTTGTGAGTACGAATAAGTTATTATAAAAAAGAAAAAACCGTTTGGCGTTAGATCGTCAAATGGTTTTTTCTTCATATAGCAGGTTTAAACGTATGAATATGTCAACGGTCAAACCAATAAGCTAAAAATTTATAATCTCCCCACTCTTTATATAGCTGCTGTAATTGCTTTTTAGGAGGAAGCTTACCAGCAAAATATTTATTCTTTACATGTTTCTTAAATTCACTGTCTACTGGCAAAAAGTCATATCGCCCCAATAGCATTAAAATGATGCTGAGTGCATAAGGTCCAACTCCTTTAATCTCTCTCATTTGATGAACAATATCTTCTGTTGGTATTTCCGTTTTTTTTAGCGCATCTAAATCATATACACCATTACATAAATTTTGCGCTAGTTCATAAATATACTCGCTTCGATAACCCAATTTAACAGTATCGTTTAAAAAATGCTTATCTTTTCTTAAAACGGCTTCCGGTGTGGGGAACGCAAATAATTCCGAATCATCCGAATATCTTTCTCCTAAAAGCGTAACGAAATGAGTTGTCATGGAAATGGTTCGGCTCCAGGTAGTATTTGTGGTAAGTATTGTCTTAACAATATCCTCAAATATGCTTGGGGATCGCAACAGTCTTCCTCTACTTTCCGTTACAATTTTCTGCATATCTCCGTTATCGTCACACATTTTATAAAATGCACTAAAATCCTCATCTAAGCGGAACATCCAGGTAACTTTACGAATAACCTCTTCACTTTCTTTACTGGTTAATGTTTTCTTATCGTCTGTTTCTACAATTAATTTATCGTTATCTTGCTTTATATGAAGCATAACAATTTTACCGGTTGATAATTCTTCCACCCTGCTCAAAGTCTGTCTATTATCATTATGATGGAAGGGCGGCAATAGATACCATCCATGATCTGTGGTAGTAGCACTAAAGTTGAACTTTTCCGGTAATTTAATAAGCTTCTTCAACCTAATCTCCTCCTGATTAAAGGATCGTTTTATCGATATCAAGATAAAGTCTTCCATGTTTGAAATTAGTAAAGTCATTAAAAAGTTGCTGTGGTATACAATAATAAACTCACTTCGCAACTATCAAAATAGTATTTTACAGGTTATAAATAATCATAAAAGTACAAGTCGATAAAGAAACTTTGGAATATAACGGCTGGACTATTCAGATGACAGCTGCTGACTTTTTTCAACTGATCCATCATAATAACATAATAACTCTAGTAACAGGCAAATAACCAGCATCTCGGTCTTTAACAATGACAATTATCGAATCAAGATGTTAGCAAAAACCCCTTTTAATTCAATTAAATCATTAATCACAAAATCCGCCTGTGAAAGCTCCTCCTCTTTCGCAAAATCAAAGCTGCACCCTACTGCTGTTAACCCATTATCTTTAGCTGCTTTAATATCTGATAATCGATCGCCAACTACTGCCGCTTCTTGTATTCCATATTTCGTTAAAATATTTTTCACCAAATCGGATTTACTGTACGATTTAATTTGTTCGATACTAAATGTCTCTGAAACCCAGTTATCTAAATTATAATATTGAACAATGGCGTTTAAATATGGAGGTACTCCGTTACTGGCAATAAATATTGAAAACCCTTCACTTTTCAGATATTCAAAAAGGTCTTTAACATTTGGATATAATGCACCTTTTCCACTCTTTATATTCTCAATTAACCGTTCTTGAAAATAATTATTGATTTGCTCTCTTTCTTCGATAGAGTAATTTGGCAGTAAGGTTTCCCATACTACAGGCAAAGGTACTCCCATAATTTCACGGAATGCATCAATAGGCATAGCTCCTTCCCACTTATTTACATAGGCTAAATAATTAAACACATCCTCTAATGACCGTTCTAAAATTTTATCGGTTTGAAATAACGTTCCGTCCATATCAAAAATTACCGATTTCATGATCTTTCTCTCCTTTTTTTACATTGACCTCCGACACCTTAATTGCGATTAAATATCTGACATTCGACAAATAGCTAAGCTTAATGTAAAGGAATTAAATTAGTTTATTTATCATCTTGCTCTTCTTTAAACCATTTACGAAGTTGATTAATATGAGCTTGATGATATCTATTGTGGTCTGCCAGATGCCAAATTCCCCATCGGATTGTTGCTTCTTTTCCATCTTCATAATTTACGGTTGTATTCAATTGATTATCCTTCAGCTGATAACAAATAGACTGAATCATGTAAAATACATCATCATAATCAGACAGTAATTTTTCCAACGAAACACCGTAAACCAAAGGAATGTTGTTATTTTCATCCAGCATTGGTCCATACTTATTTTCAAGCTCTTCAGGTATCGAATCTCCTTTTATTCTATACAGCCAATTGAGGTCTATATATGCCAGATGTCTTATTAATTGCGCAGTACTATTATATTTTTGATTTGGCCCTTTATAGTCTAATTCCTCTTGCGACATGTCTGTAATGATAGATTTTAATCGATGATAGTTATTTTCAAGAGCTGCATAAAGCATACCGACAACAGGCTCCATTTTAGGAGGACTTTTTAAATCTAAAATCATTTTCCTTCACCTCTTTAATACGGAATAAAAATGCCTTTTAATTTATTTTTATATCTTTCTACTTTTTTTATTTTTTTGAAAGTAATCAAAGATAATAACGCAACCGCTATTAGCACCCATTCATGTGTTTCTCCCCTATTATCTATAATTTTCATTAGAATAATCTCTCCCTATTTTCTGATTTCCACATATGCATTGTTGTATTCTTCTAATTTACCAATAGTTTTTACATGCTTTTAGAAAGCAGAATTTCATCACGAACAGGAATCCCATCGCTCCCTAACTTCGGAATTTCCGGTTTCCACTCTCTTGCTTTTTCAACCGCTCCTTTAAAAAGAGCTGTTAAATAATAACCCCGCTTCTGATAAAATTTTAAAGCATGTAAATTATCATTTGTCGTAATCAGTTTGACTTTTTCACATTCCTTCTCTTTAGCAACACGCTCTACTTCCTGAACTAAAGCTGTTCCAATTCCTTTACCTTCCTCTAAACTGTCTAGAGAAATGATTTCACATTCATTATCAAATATTATATAGGTGATATAACCGATTAGTTCTCCTTCTTTATTTAACACCGCAAATCCTTCCAGCTTCGTACAATCAAAAACACCGCTGGAAATAACCATTTCCGAGCTTCCCCACTGCTTAATAAAAAAGGCATAGATCTTGTCTTTTGCTAATTGTTCAGATGATATAATCTGCATAATATTTCTCCTCTGCTATTATCCATTCCTGACATATTTTTTACTATTTCTCACCAAGCTTTTAACTTTCCATCACAACATCAAAATCCTTAACAAAAACCGCACTCCCCGTAATTTGCACATCATACGACTTACCATTCTTAGAAACTTGAACACCAACTCTGCCATCCTTGCCAATTTCATTCCCTTGCTCAACCACAAGCTGCAAAGACCCTTCCATACCCTTCTTTATGTATTCAGCATAATAAGCACCCATAACCCCTGATGCCGTACCTGTTACTGCATCCTCAACAGTCCCTGAATATGGAGAGGAAAAGTGCCGGGCATGCATATCAGCATTTGCATCATACGTTTCTAAACAAAATGGATGAACTGATGATTTAGGCATTTCCTTTAAGATAGAAGGAAAATCTTCATTACTGGCTTTCATTCTATTAAAAGCTTCTAATTTTTTAATTGGGATTAACAGTGTCCATGTACCTGTACTCCCGTATAAAATTGGCAGCTTATCATGTAAATCCGCTTCTTCTAACCCGATCGAATAAGCTAAATCTTTTTTAGAACCATGAAATGCTTCAAATTGTGGTGCTGCCTGATTCATCGTTATCATTATGTCTTTTCCAGCAGTCGAATCAAGCCTTACAGGTAAAATTCCAGCTCTTGTTTCAATCGTTAAGTCTGTCTTTTCACCTAACAGTCCCTTTGTTTTTAATGCATAAACTGTTGCCATGGTTGCATGTCCGCATAAATTCATTTCATGACCTGGTGTGAAAAAACGTATCCCAAGGTCCGCTTCTTCAGATTTAACTGGAAAGGCCGTTTCATTAAATCCTACCTTAAAAGCAATTTCCTGCATTTGATTATCTGTCAATTCATCTCCATTTAAAACTACGCCAGCCGGGTTTCCTTTATCAGGTTCTTTACTGAACGCATCATAATGATACACTTTTACAGATTTCATGATATATTCCTCCAATGATGTTAAAATTCTCGATGAAGAAATCTATATACTCATCGAGAATTTTAATATGCTGTCCTGCTTACATTTTGCTACTTTTGTAAATGGGCCTCACTTTGTTTAATTCCACACCGAATTTCCCAAAACCAATCATGATAAAAGCCGGTATTAAGAGGATGACAGTCCCTATAATCAATGCTATTTTCCCAGTAAATAATTCCGGAATAGCCCCCGCTAAAAAAGTACCCAGCATTGTAAATATACCTCCGATAACATAGGTTGAACTTCTGACTCTCGATAAAAATTCATTCGGAGTAATTCCTTGATGCACAGCTCCCTGTACAATAAACGCCATGGAGAGGCCACAATCAAAAACCGCCATACCTAAACACATCATAATAAAAGTGTTTGTGACTGTAATCATTAATATGCCTATCCCGGAGATAATCATTAGTAAGCTGATCAGCGTGATCCAATTTTTATTTTTAAATTTATTTATCAAAAAGATGCCTGCAATATTACCAACACCAGCACTCGATAGTAAAATACCAATTAACCCTTCTGATAATTCCATAGTTATTCTGGCGTAAAATATAATGGTTAATGTAATAAATACCGTTGTGAAACCTAATATGCACATTGCCAATGTACTGATCAGCTGTTGCGGATTATCTATCAAAATCTTTAAACCGTCTAATGACTTTCCTAAAAACGCATTCAATTTATTTTTTTCTGACTTTTTCGTTTCTGTTTTTATATAGTCTTGTTCCTTGCGAATAAAAACAATAAACAAAGCAGAGAAAAGGGATAAAGCAGCACAAATAACCAATGTTAATTCTGAATCTGTTTTTGCTAATAATACGCCGCCCAATGCAGGGCCGATGACGGTAGCAATAGCATCAGCAGCTTCGATATTTGTATGTGCTCTTAATAAGTTCTCTCTTCCGGCAACAGCAGGTATCATCGAAGTAAATGCTGTGCGGCTGATTAATGCAAGTAATCCCATTATAAATAACAATGAAGCAATAATAACTGCATTTACATTATTTGTTGCTATCAGAAAAGCAAGTATAAAGACACCAATTCCATATAGAAAATGACAACCTCCTGCAACCCGAACCTTATTCTTATTTTCCACCCATGTTCCAATTGGTATGGCAAATAGAATTGTACCTATTTGCTGTGATAAAGCTACAAGTGCTGTAATCAGCGGTGAACTGGTTAATCCTAATACAATTAATGGAATCACTAATTCTCTTAATCTGCCATTTAAAATAGAAAGAAACTCTGATCCCCACATCCATCTGAAATCTTTATTAGTAAGTACCGTTCTCAATTTAATTCTCTCCTCCATGAGGGAGATAAACTGCTTCCAGAAAATGCATTAAGAAGGTTCGATTCTGCTTATTCGTGTATAAATGGCCCTTCTGTCAGCAAAAGTTCTTATTACGTTTTATAGCTATCTCCCTGTTTCATATTGGTTAAATATTTGAACAAAGAGATTTTTAAATTGGACGATTCATTTTATTTAGCTCCTTATGTTTATCAAAATCATTCTTTACATGTCAGTCTAAATTGATTTTAGAATTTTATTTTTTATCCTTCTCTATTTATTGTGCAAGTTTCATGAAGCGAAATATAACTATTCAAAACACTGGAACTGCCATATTCTCTAAATACATCTTTATATATTTTCTTTACACGCCCATGCATCAATCTCCACTGTGAACTACCCACCACTTACCACCCTTACAGGTTGCTTGAAGTGGGGCTTCTTGAGTAATCGCCACTTTTAGTAGCTGACGAAATGGATCAAGCTAACCCTCTTGTTCCAAGAGTTTTTATTTCTATGCTAAAGCTAATAGGCGAATACCTTCCTTTTTGATATTGATTGCTGCATTATAGTCACGATCTGCCACATAGCCGCATGAACAGCGGTAAGTACGTTCAGATAACTTCATAGGTCTTTTCGCATCACAACAGGAACACTTCTTCGTAGAGGGAAACCACTTATCTATTTTCATAAGTTGTTTCCCTTGTTCTTTTAGTTTGTAACTTAAGAAGGAAGTGAACATTCCCCAACCATTATCGGAGACACTTTTGCCAAACTTTAGAGCTTGTGACATACTTTTTATATCTAAATCTTCCATCACAACAGCATCAAAGTTAGACACTAACTCCTTTGATTTATGGTGGAGAAAGTTTTTACGTTGATTGGCAACTTTCTCCCCAATTTTAGCTACTCGAATACGCTGTTTATTCCAATTCGAGGAACCTTTCTTTTTACGGGAAAGTTTGCGTTGCTCACTTGCTAATTTTTCAAGCATTTGTCGATAGAACTTAGGGTAATTGGCTTTCTTACCTGTTTCACTATCAACATATAATCCATCCATTGAAAAATCTAATCCTACAACATCTTGAATTTCTTTTCGTTCAATCTCTTTTTCATACGCTGTAAGAATAGAAATATAGTATTTTCCTGATGACGTCATCGAAACGGTACAAGATTTAATGGTATGGTCAGAAGGGATATCTCTATGTTGTTTGATCTTGACTAATTTTAATTTAGGTAATTTAATATGACCATCTATTAATTCAATATTTCCGTTGACGACATTTGTTGTATAGCTTTGTTTATGTCGTTTATTTTTGAATTTAGGAAATTTTGCATTCCCTTTGAAGAATGCTTTATATGCCTTGTCTAAGTTTAGTTGTGCATTTGCCAACGCTAAAGAATCGACTTCTTTTAGCCATGTAAACTCCTTTTTGTATTTAGCAGGAGTTGGGTGCTTTACTTTTTTCAATGCTTCTTTATCCGCTTTCAGGTTTTCATAGGTTTCTTTTCGTTCTGCCAACATTTTGTTGTAGACAAAACGAACGCAACCAAACGTTTTGTGTATCATCAAGGTCTGTTCATTTGTTGGATACAGTCGAAACTTATATGCTTTGTTTTGCTTAGCCATATCAAAATAACCTCACTTTAGTCCTTGATTGTCAATATATTTTTTCACCACTTCCATAGGTGAGCCACCTGTCGTCAACAAACAAAAACTTCTTGACCAAAACATTTCTTTCCACAACTTTTTACGAACATCAGGAAAAGCCTTCTTAATGCGCCTAGAGCTTGCACTTTTGTAAGTGTTAATAAATTTGGACAGCTCACTATTAGGTTGTGCTTTGAAAAGAATATGTATATGGTCCATATCATGGTTCCACTCGACCAATGTGAAAAATAGCTATGGATAAATGCTTTCTCTTCCTGACATTACTTAATGCAATCCAGGCTGAAATACATAAAAGAACTATTGACAATACCGGCAAAATACCTAATGGAAATGCCATACTGGATTAGCCCCCTCATGGTTATTAAGTTTATTATATCACAGGAATATTCAAAATATTTATACCAAATCATTTCTTCATTCTATTATTACACTTCTTTTTCTGCATTCACAGACGTCCCGCTTTCTACCCTGACTACCCGAATCAATGATAACGCAGAAATAGTTACAATCACACCAAACACACTTAGAACTACCGTCATCAAATAATATTCTATGATCATTGATCCAAATAATTGCCCTAACGGAACAGAAGCATTTAACAGCATCGAAACTAAACTCAGCACCCTCCCCATCATCGCTTTCGGAATCATGGTCTGGTACATGGTATTTAAGCCCACACTGGCAAAACAGACACCCAGTCCTAATAAACAAGCTGCTGCAACGGTTGCATAATAATTTAATGCAATTCCCATGATTAGCAGTGCCACACCTTCAAGCATCAGACCAATCACTGCCATTTTATATTTATCTTTAAACAGATTCAACATAATTATCAATGATCCGCTCATCGCGCCAATCGCCAGGACAGAATGAATAAATCCTAAGCCGGCAGCACCAGCATCAAAAATATCATCACTCATATACGTAAAAAATATTGTCAGCGGTGCTAAGAAAAAATTAATAATGATTCCGCCAACAATAACGAGAAACAGCAGCGCCCGATCTTTCTTTACATATTGAAAGCCATCCAGCATTTCTGAGAAAAATGATTGCTTATCCTTTTCTTTAGAGTCAGCTATACGGGGAACCTTGATCCAGGATTCCGTTATTGCTGATATGATAAATGCAATACCGCTGATAATTAATAGGAAGCCAATATTTCCAACAAATCCTATCAACATCCCGGCAAGTGCCGGACCAAGGATATTACTTCCCTGCGTACTAAGCTGATTTAACGAATTCGCCTTTGCCAGCTGTTCTTCCTGCACAAGTAAAGGGATACTTGAATTCGCGGAAGGGTTGAACAAAGTCATTGAAGCTGCTATGCAGACTAATAGAGCATATAGCACGGGAAGCGTTAAAGAACCATTTATCATCAAGACTGCAATAGCTAACATCATACTTCCCGTAAAAGCATCTGCCAGAACCATGATTTTCTTTTTGTCAAAACGGTCTGCTGCGACACCTGCCAAGGGTTCAATAATAATTGTTGGTACGGTAAAACATAGAACTGTCATCCCTAAAGATAACGCAGATCCTGTCTCCTGCATCACAAACCATAGAATAGCTAAATTAAAAAAGCGGTATCCAAACCTTGAAACAGTTAACCCTGCCCACAACAGCATATAACTTCGATTGGTAAACAATGCTCCCATTTAGCTTATCTCTCCTTAACAGTCAGAATATCAGACATATTTCTCAGTGCTTCTTCAATCAGCTTCTGGTTTGCCTCATAAAAGATTTTATTTTCAGATCTTGTTGCCGTGATTAGACCCAAATCAGATAGTTTTGAAATATGATGGGAAATAGTCGGGCTGGACAAATTCAGCTGCTTTGCCAGCTCAAAACCGTAGCGGGGCTGTTTATTCAGCTCTTTTTATAATTTTAATTTTCGTCCGGTCAGACAGGGCCTTGGCTAAATCAATCACCCTGTCCTCTTCCTTACTTTCATCCATGATTTGTTCAATACGCTCCATACCAGCAAGAGAAATAACCGCATCATTTTTACCCCCATAAGAGAACAGGGTGCTCGTATAATAAAAGTAGGATGGGATTATAATCATTTTATTTGGAAGATTTGCATTGGGTTGATCAAAGTTTGGTTGAATCAGCTTTTTGACATGTTTTTCGTCCATCTTTAGCAGCTTCTGGATACTGTCTTCATGATAAGCACCCAGCTTCTCTTTGAAAGGCTGAAATATCTTCTCATTTATTTCTTCTACAAGCTTTAAAAGTCTTCTCTTCGTATTTTCTTTATCAAAATATAAATAAAATAACTTTGCCTGTTCAGGGAATGGCAGCAAGGAAGCCTGAATATGTGAAAAAACCTCCTGCTCATCATTATAATCTCCTATCCTCTCTGGTGATGGATAGCCGCTGGTCAGAAATGCTGAAATGATTTCTTCACACTCTAATTGCTCCAAAAAATTAAGAAAGTCAGGTATATCATGCCATTTATCATGTTGATAGAGAAGCTGCACGAATGTTAATCCAAAAAAACTGTCCTGATGGAAAAAGCAATCTAATTCTTCCTTTACCGCATCTGACACCAAAGAAACAGCGTCATGAATAAACTGATTAAAGCTTTCCTTTGCGCGATGGCTTTCTGCTTGCATGTATTCATGATTATTTGAACGAAACTTAAGTGCGAGTAATTCAAATACATCAGATTGTGCCACATAATAATTTTCGGATATGTTTTCCATAATATCCGATCTCCATCTAATATGTTATTTAAATTATATCTAACATAAAAAAATTGCAAGTCGCATTTGCTTTGCTGCTTTCTTATGACAAATTTATGTGGGACATTCTTTCGTTTTTGTCCATGTTTTATCCATCTAATTTCATTGTCACTTTTGATGATTTTTATAATCTCTGCATCATAGCAATCGATAAGAAATACCGGATGGTCTGCTGTGCTAAAATATGGTGGAATCCAGTTCACAGTTAGTTTTAGAGTCCAGATTAAAAATAGGTTTTGTTTCATTTAAAAGGAGGATAAGCAATGTTCCGAGATTCCCAGGCTATGAGCAGTTTTCCAGTAGACGATATTGAAAAAGCCCGTCTATTTTATGAGGAAACGCTCGGTATTCAAACGACAGAGGAAGCAATTGGTTTTACACTTCATTTCACAGAGACAAAGGTCTTTATCTACTCAAAAGGAAAAAAGCATCGGCCAGCGGACTACTTTGTATTGAGTATCACTGTACCGGATATTGAACAGACAGATGCTAAACTGAAACAAAAAGGAATCAGCCTCGAAATCATTGAAGGCATGGAGCATGATGAATATGGCATTATTCGTGGAAAAGCAATGAATAGAGGCCCAGATGTGTCTCTGTTTAAAGACCCGGCCGGTAACTTATTGGCGATAGAAGAAAATTAAATTGAATCACTTTACAAAAGGTGGCGAAATAAATGAAAACAGTCCAATCAAAAGACGGCACCATGCTGGCATATGATATATACGGAGATGGACCTCCCCTGCTGTTTATAACTGGCGCAACCTGCTTTCGGTCATTTGAACCGGTTCTATATGATGCAAATGTGTTTGCAAAACAATTTACTGTTTATAATTTTGACCGGCGCGGTCGTGGTGACAGCGATAATACACTACCCTACGATATAGAATGTGAACTCGAGGATATTGAAGCCTTGATTGATGCAGCAGGAGGAGAGGCAAATGTATATGGGCATTCTTCAGGAGCTATTCTTGCACTAGAAGCTGCCGTGAAGCTTGAAAACAAAGTAAAAAGGCTGGTAATGTATGATCCCGCATATGCGGATAATGCAGCAGATTTAAAAGAGTTTAAAGAGTTGAGTCAAGAGTTATATAAAATGCTTGCACTAGGCAAACACGATGAGGCGCTTTGTTCTTTTCTGCGGGGCATTGGAACACCTGTCGAAATCATTGATGGGATGTTTCGAAAATCCCCTCAGTGGTCAACCATGCTGGCCAGTCATTTACCGCCAGTTGCAAAAATCTCCCAGCTAAAAACCCCCACACAAATCATAGTTGGGGAAAAAAGCCCTGCCTCAATGCATGAGGTTGCAAAGCAATTGGATAAAGCAATTCCTAATACAGTGTTTAGCATTCTTGAAGAACAAGATCATATGCCTGACCCTGAAATAGTACTGCAAGCCTTTGCCCCTTTCTTGCAAAAAGAATAATCATCTTTTAACCAGTCTGGAGTTATTATTTACTTTTAAATAACAACTCCAGACTGGATATTTTATGTGTCTGCTTCACATGGAATAATATTATCTGGTCTTCTTTCATACCCCTTACTTTTTATTGCATTTATTTGGACATTTTTATAAAATGTTTATATAATAGCAAACAAATTTAGGAGATGTTTAAATTGACATATAACAACCATTTTTGGGATGCGACAGTGGAAGAGCTTTCTAGCGGTTATACTTTTGATGAAAATACCGGCAACTATGTATGCCTGCTGTGCAACGAGCACTTTGAAGATGGAATCATCTATCCAATGGACGGAACTTTATACGAAGCAAAAAAAGCTGTTAGTCAGCACATCGAACAGGAGCATGGTTCTGTGTTTGATTATTTGATTCAGCTTGATAAGAAATACACTGGATTGACAGAACATCAAAAGGAATTACTTACCCTCTTTTATCAAGGGTTAACCGATAAAGAAATTGTCCAAATGCAAAATGGCGGAAGTCCTTCTACAATCCGGAGTCACCGTTTTAATTTAAAGGAAAAAGAAAAGCGTGCCAAAGTATTTCTTACGCTGATGAATCTATTAAATAAAGAATCACATCAGGAAAGTGATGATACGTTTATTCACTTTCATAAGGGGGCGAAGATGGTGGATGATCGCTATGCCATTACAGAGGCAGAGAAAAAGAAGGTTTTATCAACTTATTTTAAAGAAGGTCTGGATGGACAGCTGGACAAATTCCCAAGTAAAGAAAAAAGAAAATTGATTGTCCTGCAGAATATCATGACTCATTTTGAATTGAATAAGGTCTATTCTGAAAAGGAAATAAATCATATACTAACGCCCGTCTATAGCGATTTTGTTACGATTAGGAGATATTTAATTGAATACGGTTTTATGGAGCGCAGCAAGGATGGTATGGAGTATTGGGTGAAAAAATAAGGAGGATGGCAAATGAATTCTCAGCAAACTAGCTGGAAATATCCTTCTATCCTCCTTACTACGATTGGCATTGCTAATGTTGGAGAATTTATGTATTTTGCCGCCATCAATATTATCGTATTCAGAATGACTGGTTCTACAGCCGCAGTGGCAAGCTTATGGGTTATCGGACCAATTGTAAATATACTGACAAAATTTTGGACAGGAAGCTTTATTGATTATCGGAGCAAACGCAAAATAATGATTTCCACTTATTTGATAAGAGCTTTTTTTCTTTTCTTTATTCCATTTCTAAATAATATATGGGCGATTTACTTGATTCTTGTTTTTTTAAGCATTGCAAAATCCTTTTTTACTCCGACTTCAATGACATACATTGCGCAATTAGTGCCCAGACCGATCAGAAAACGGTATAACTCGATACAATCTTTAACTAATTCCAGCGCCTTCATTATTGGTCCGGCAATTACAGGAGCACTGATTATGATTAGTGATGTGCATTTACCATTATTTTTAAATACCGCTGCTTTTATAGCCGCTGCATTTTTATTACTTTTCTTACCTGATAAGGACACCTTTGATAAGAATCAAATACCCTCTTTATCTTTTGCACAAATAAAAACAGATTGGATAAGTGTCATCCGATTTTTGAAAGAAAATAGTTATATCGCATTGGTTTACGCCGGCTTTTTAGCAACTACTGTGCTGGGATTTGCAATGGATGCACAGGAAGTTGTATTCACACAGGATGTTGTCGGTCTGTCTGAAGTTGAGTACAGTTTACTTTTAAGTATTACGGGCATTGGAGCCGTTACGGGAGGAATTTTTATTTCTATCTTCTCTAATTATTTTTCCCTGCGATTTTTAATTGCTTTCGGGATTACCCTGCAAACAGCAGGATATATTATTTATGCTTTTTCCTTTTCATTTTTAACCGTTACCATTGGTTTTATCGTACTTGGATTTTTTAGTGCTTTTATCAGTGCAGGCATTAACACATTTTATCAAAATAATGTCCCTTCTGATCTGATGGGAAGAGTCACAAGTATGTTCCAGCTGCTGATAAGTGCTTTTCAGATTGTATTTGTTTTAACAGTGGGAGCCATAGCAGACATTATTCCGTTGCGGCTGACGATTATTGTATTGTCCTTTGGAATGTTATTCATCGCGTTTCTGATTATATTCAGTGTATTTATTCCTGCGAAGAAAGCTTATTTTAAATAGGGCTAAGTTTTTAGTAATCAGGAAGGAAACTGTTAAAACAAAAAAACATATCGTAAAAAGGAGATTTATCATGAATGAAAATAATGCCCTGTTAAATAACATCACATTTCAATTTAGTATTTCAAAACAACTGCTGGAATATCACCTTGCTTCGCTGGAACAGGAGGAATATAGGTGGTGTTCTCCAAATGCAGGGCTCTGCTTGAGGGAAGCAGCAGGAAAATGGATTGCTGATTTCCCTGAATCGGAGGCTTATCATATTGGAACTCCCAGCATCGCCTGGCTATTATGGCATATCACTTTCTGGTGGGAAATGGTATTGGATCACGCTTTCGGAGAGGGAACACTGACCAAAGAAGAAATTAAAGTCCACGAAGATGTGGAATTAGTCAAGACAGCTATTCATTCACTGATTGCAAAGTGGGAAGAGATCTTGGCGAATATAAAGGAAGAGGAGCTTTACAGCAAAGCATATACTGCATTTCCGTTTAACAATGAAGTAGAATTCCATCAATTAGCTTCATGGTTAAATCTTGAATTAATGAAAAATGCTGCCGAGATTGGCTATGTCCGTTTTGAATATGCTTCTGTTAAGAAATAGTTTTATAGTAGAGGGAAACTCCTATGTAGAGCTTTCCCTCTATCTTTTTAAATGTTTTTGAAAACCCCCTGCTAT
>NZ_VIYG01000016.1 GCF_009389585.1 Oceanobacillus sp. CFH 90083
CATAGCAGGGGGTTTTCAAAAACATTTAAAATAAATATATGTTGCATTAAATTAGCACATCAACAGACTTTTATTCATCAGGAGGGCATTATGATCAAAAAAGAGGACATTAATTTAACTATGCTATCTATTCCGTATGTTAAAAGTAAGCACTTAGACGACAAGCAATCTCGGAAAATAATTGAAAAATTCGAAAATGCAAAGGACTATCAAATAGATTGCGATGCAGTATATGATGGTTTCTTAACACGAAATGTGATAGCCAGGCACGCTTATTTATCTGAAAAAATAAATAAGTATAAACATTCATTTGAACAGTTGCTGATTTTATCGGTAGGATTAGATACAAAACCGGATACATTGCCTGCTTTAAAGGACAAAAACTGCTTCGGATTAGACATTGCAGCAAATGATATTAAAAATATTTATACCTATTCTCAAACCCAAACAAAGACGAAAATTTTACAATGCGACTTTCAAAAAGATATCCATTCAGCACTGCTTGATAAATTGGAACACGCAGGGATGATAAGGAGTAAACCGACCTATATTATTTGGGAAGGTGGAACCTTTTATATTGACGCATCAGACATATATCATACACTCCAATATCTATGTCATCATTTAAATATTATCGGATGCAGTATAGATTTCATGAACAAAGATTTATTTTCCCCTCCCAGACACCAAAAAGCTAAAAAACAGCTTCAGTTAGTAGAAAAAATAGGAGTCCCTTGGAAATCATTCTTCTCAAAAGAAGCTTTAGAAAAGATGTTTAAAAAGCTTGGGTTTACTGATATTGCAATCACTTTACATGGGGAATACGAAAAAAAGGCCTTAGGCAATATTAACCTTGATGAAGATATTATGTATATGGCTACTGCAGTTAGAAAGGAAATATAAAAGACTATTTTTCTTTTCGGTATATCGCTTCCTATATGCTTTGATAGTTATCTTCTAACAAGTAAAAACAGCAGCTCTCCTTTATTTATATCATAAAAAGAGCTGCTGCTCTTATTTACATAATGAAATATGGATTTACATCTGTCCATAAAGAGATATATCTATGATTGACAAGATATTTTATTTCAATAACACAGCATGTACAACTTTAATACAAAGATCCATTGCTACTTCAAAATCATGCTCTTTTAAATAGTTATAAGCTTCTTCGTTTACAATTCCCTGCTGTGCCCAAAACATTTTACAATCTGTTTGTACTGCATCTCTCGCAACGTCAGGCAAATGCTCCGGCCGGCGGAAAACATTAATAATATCAATAGGCCCGTCGATTTCCGCTAAAGAACTGTAGGCTTTCTCTCCAAGCACCTCGTCAACTGTTGGATTAACAGGAATAATTTTATATCCTTCCTCCTGCATTCTGTGTGCAATTTGATACGATGTTCTTTCCGGATTAGCAGATAAACCTACAACCGCAATCGTTTTCGCATCCTCCAAAATTTCTTTTAACCTTTCTTTGCTGGGATTTTCAATGATCATGATAATTCCTCCTTAATAGTAATGAGATGATGGGACTTTCTCCATCATTCAATAAAACCTTTTTCTATCAAGTACTCTCGGGCAACATCTTCTGCAAATGCATCCTCATAATCGACTTGATAATTCATTTCCCGCATTTCTTCATCAGTAATCTGTCCGTGCAGTTGATTCAGAATATCCTCAAGCTCCGGATATTGCTCTAACGTATCAGCCCGCATTAACGGAGCTCCCTGATATGGCGGGAATAAATTCTCAGAGTCCCTGAGGGATATCAGCCCTAATTCCACCATATAGCTGTCCGTTGCATAGGCATCTATCACATCTACCTCACCACTTTCAATAGCTCCCTGACGAAGACCCGGGTCCATTGTGTTTACCTCATTAAAGTCCAGATTATATACGTCCTGCATTCCGACATAACCATCATAGCGGTCATTAAACTCTAATGTGAAGCCGGCTGTTACATTATTTTCAATCAATTTCAAATCAGAGATATCGTTCAGATTATTTTCTTCTGCAAATTCCTCCGTAACTGCTACGGTATACGTATTATTAAACAACATTGGCTCTAAAAGTTCCAAATTATATGCTTCTTTTATACCATCTCTAGCCTGGATATATACCTCCTCCGCTTCATTAGACTCCGCTTGTTCATCCAGCAGAGATACAATTACTGTTCCTGTAAATTCCGGGTAAATATCAATACTTCCTTGCTGTAATGCGTTAAATACCATATCTGTTTTTCCAAGGTTTGGTTCTAAATCAACGGTTATATCACTTTCTTCTTCAATTATGATTTTATATATATTCATGATGATTTCAGGTTCTGACCCCAATTTACCGGCAATAACAATATCCCCTTTTTCGTTTCCCGGCATCATAAAGGGAACCGTAATGGCAAGAACAACCATAACAAGCATCGCAATAAAAGCCTGGATACCATATTTTTTAGACAGCCTTTCAAATAAACGCAGAATAAAATCAAGAATAATTGCTAATAAAGCTGCTGGTATCGCTCCTAATAAGACAAGTGAAATCTCTCCTCCACGATCCAGGCCAAGTAAAATGATATCTCCAAGCCCGCCGGCACCAATTAAAGCTGCGATAGTTGTTGTTCCTACGATAAGGACCATGGATGTACGGATACCAGCCATAATAACCGGCATCGCAAGCGGCAGATCTACTCTCATTAATTGTTTTCTTGTATTCATCCCCATTCCTCTGGCAGCTTCCCGTAATGCCGGATCTACTCCGTCTATTCCTGTATATGTATTTCTGAGAATCGGCAGCAGCCCATAAAGTACAAGTGCAACGATAGCCGGCTGAGGACCAATCCCTAAAAATGGGATTAAAAAAGCTAACACAGCAAGGCTGGGTATCGTCTGTAAAACGGCTGTTATACCAATAATAGGTTCTGCGACACGCGGATACCTTGTCAGCATAAGCCCTAATGGTACAGCAATTAAAATCGCTATACCGAGCGAAATCAAAGAGATCTGCAAATGCTCCCAAATAGCTTGAAAGAGCATATCCTGCCGATTCTGAAGCACTTCGATAAACGAGCTCATAAAATCCCCGCTCCTTTCTTCTCCTGCTGATAGAAGTATTGAAGCAGTTCATCCCTCGTCACAACCCCAACGATTTTTTGTTTATTATCCACTATTGGAAAGATCGTCTGATCGGATGTTTGAATTATTTTATACGCATCTTCCAGTGTACTTTTTACAGGAATTGTCGCACCATTTTCCTGCTCGTGTTCATGTACAGACCGGACATCTTCTTTCATGACTTCCTGAACAGATTTCAGCCATGGTGATTGACGGTTTCCAATAAATTCTTCCACAAAATCATTTTGGGGATGTTTTAGTAATTGTTCAGGTGAGTCGCATTGAACCACTGTTCCTTCTTTCATTAAACAAATACGATCGCTCATTTTCAAAGCTTCGTCCATATCATGGGTAACAAAAACAATCGTCTTTTTAATCGCTTTTTGTAGTCTATTAATATCTATTTGTAATTGCTCCCGGCTAATTGGGTCAAGTGCACTGAACGGCTCATCCATTAATACAATATCAGGATCAGCAGCTAATGCCCGGATCACACCAATACGCTGCTGCTGCCCTCCTGACAGTTCGCCCGGATAACGTTTCTTGAAAATGGATGGATCAAGTCCTACCATATCCAATAATTCATCCGTCCGTCTCTCTGCTTTCTCTTTTTTCCACTTCAAGAGTTCGGGAACAACTTGAATATTCTCCTCAACAGTCAGATGCGGGAATAAAGCAATCTGCTGCAAAACATATCCAATATTCCAGCGTAGTGCATGAATGGAATAATCACCTATCGGTTTGTCATTTATGTATATTGTCCCTGCAGATGGATCAATCAAACGGTTAATCATCTTCATTGTTGTTGTTTTCCCGCAGCCGCTGGGACCGATTAACGTCATAAATTCTCCTTTTTCGACAGTCAGATTAAATTGATCAACAGCAATTGTTCCATCCGGGTATGTTTTTGTAATATCTTTAAATGTAATCATTTTAATCTCCCCTTTGATAAAAAGATTCCCGATTATACGCATTTAAAACGTCTATCAGCCGTTGTTTTCAATTGTCATTTCCAAATCGGAACTGCCCGCTAAAACCTTTTATCTCACATTTGAAAACCGGCTCCATCCAACCCTTTTCGTTCATCGATGAAGTACGGTCACATCAAGCCGGACAAGTCAATGCTAGGACATCGTGTCCATCGTACTTTATTTCTTAAAATCTTTATACACTCTTAAAGTGTAAAAAATTTTGTACTTAAACTGATTGGTTCATGCTAAAATAGCCATAGGAACATAGAAGATGATGTACTATACGAAATTTAAAAAGAAAGTTGGGAACATATGGATTATATTATTTTTGGGATCATTGCATATCTCTTAGGATCTATTCCGTTTGCCTTAATCATTGGCAAAATCGGCTATAAAATAGATATTCGTGAACATGGAAGCGGTAATCTTGGCGCAACCAATGCTTTTCGTGTACTTGGAATAAAAGCAGGCAGTATCGTTATTCTGGGCGATATCTTAAAAGGAACGTTGGCTGTGTTATTACCTCAATTATTTGATGCGAATGTTTATCCTTTAATTATTGGTATTATTGCTGTTTTAGGGCATACTTATCCGATTTTCGCTAAATTTAAAGGCGGCAAGGCCGTTGCAACATCAGGCGGGATGATTCTCGGAATTAACCCTGTCTTATTTATCATTATGATTGCTACATTTTTACTAACCTTATATTTATCTAAATATGTTTCCCTTTCCTCCATGATAACTGGAGTTGTGGCCTTTTTCGCATCATTGTTCTTCCAGAATACTGGATTGACAATCGTAATTCTTATCTTAACTATTTTTGTAACGTATCGGCATTGGGCTAATATTAAAAGAATAAAAAATGGGACAGAGCCTAAAATAACTTGGATGTAGCAGTTCGATAAATTGAATATTTAAGCCGAATTCAGTATACTAGTGGCTAGTTATAATTATTGATTGTATGAGTATCTAAGGCACCATAGATGCTGACAAGAAAGGGCGTTTTGTTATGCAACAAATAAACACAATTCCATTAAAGAAACTTCCATCCAAGGAAGAAAGACATAGATTATTTGGTTCTGTTCCACCGGGAGAGAAGAAAAAACCGACCGAAAAAAGCAAAATGGCTGATTTACAAAATATAAAACGTGATTTCCTTTTTGATCTGGATGCAGTTGGTGTAGCAAATGTAAAATATCCTGTCCGTGTCATCAGCGGGCAAGCACCTTTTGAACAAACAACTGTCGGCACATTTACATTTTCATCCAGCATCCCTGCAAATAGTAAAGGAACCAATATGAGCCGTTTTATGGAGCTTTTAGAGCAATATCATCAAAGCGGATTTACTGTTTCTGTTGATGAATTAAAACAGTTTACAAAGGATTTAGCAATGAAATTAGAGCAGTCAGACGCTTCTGTTTCTGTAAGCTTCCCCTGGTTCTATGAGCGTCAAGCACCGCAAACCTTTGCTGCCGGGTTAAACCATGTAGAAGCATCTATTTCTGTCCGTTATTCTAAATATGAGGATTACCAAATCAATGTTTCGTTGGATGTACAAATAACCACATTATGCCCCTGCTCTAAAGAAATCAGCGAGTACAGTGCCCATAATCAGCGTGGTAACGTAACGCTGGAAGCAGAGCTGGAGTCGAACGTGTCAAATAATGATGGGGATTGGAAGGGACTTCTGCTGGAAGCTGCTGAAAGTAACGCAAGTGCAAGGCTGCATCCTATCCTAAAAAGACCGGATGAAAAGATGGTGACAGAAGCTGCCTATGAAAACCCCCGATTTGTGGAGGATATGGTCCGTCTGATTGCCGCCGATCTTTATGAGCTGCCAGAAGTGATAAAGTTCCATGTTGCATGCCGTAACGAAGAATCGATTCACATGCATGATGCGATTGCTTCTGTCACCTATGATAAACGTAACGAAGAAGGTTGATGGTCATATGAAATATATATTTATTGGGCTGATCCGCTTTTATCAGCTTGCCATCAGCCCATATACACCAGCAACCTGCCGCTTTTATCCCACCTGTTCAGCGTATGGTTTAGAAGCATTTCAACGTTTTGGATTTTTTAAAGGTGGAATATTGACTATAAAAAGAATCAGTAAATGCCATCCATTTCATCCAGGCGGAGTCGATTTCGTTCCAGAGAAACCCGAAAAGAAGAAGCAGCATGAAAAGGGCATATTTAAATAGTACGATAAAATTCGCTGTGATTTTTATAAGACTTTTGAATATCCTCTAAAAAGGGAGAGATAAAATGGAAATCAAAGTATCAGAACAAGCAGCCAAATGGTATAAAGAGGAATTAGATTTACAAAACGAAAAGAATATACGATTCTTCCCGAGGTATGGCGGTGTTGGCGGCAGAATTGCCGGTTTTTCAATTGGTATTAAAGCGGAAGCACCTAAGAATGAAGCAGCTTCCACATCTGTAGCAGACATCCATTTCTTTATCGAAGAATCGGATGATTGGTATTTCGAAGGAGCTGACCTGTCTGTTTCTTATGATGAGACGAAAAAAGAACCAAAAATTGAATATCCCGAGAGAAGCTAGAACAGGAACACATATGACAAGCGCAGGCGGAACAAAATAGTCCGCCTGCACTTATTATTTCTATTTAAACCTTTCTAATTGCTCCAGCCGATTTTCTGATTTCAGAATTTCCCGTTGATAATCACCAAAAAGATCAAAATGAGGATATTCCGGCTTTAAATCAATCCAGGACTCATCTAAATTATACTTTCTGCCCCATTCTTTCAGCTTTTTCAAGTCACTGCATCCTACTTTTGTTACTGTATTACAGTCAGGAAAGCGATCATCCAGCCAATAATGCGTGATAAAATCTATTTTTCCAGCCCGGACATTCTGCTTCCACTGACTTAATTCTTCTCGCTTTAATCCAAACGCCATTCTTAATCCTCTTTCTCCAGCTGTTTTTGATAGGCAGCATGCCAATCGGGAAATTTCCTGCGGATTGACAATGGCCGAAAAGTGTCTTTATCAACAATGGTATGTGTTGTTGTTCCAGTAACAGCTATATCTCCTGCTTCATTTAAAATCTGATAGCCATAAACCGTACGCAAGCCATCATAAGCCTCCAGCCAGGTTTTAACAACTGGCTTTTCACCATAGCGTACAGCATTTTTATATGAAATTTGTGCATCGATCACCGGAGAAACAACATTTCGCTGTTCCATCCCTTGATGGTAGTTAAGCCCCAAAGCTTCCACATACTTTGTACGTCCAATTTCGAACCAAACAAGATAGTTTGCGTGATATACTACTCCCATCTGATCCGTTTCTTGATATCTTACTTCTATCGGTGTTTCTGTAACTAACAATCTTTCTTCCTCCTTGCTTCTCCTTCAATCAGTCCATTTCTTGCACCATTTTCTCCATAAATTCATAATCCATCGGTCCAATTCTTCTCGGCTGCTGTACGATTCCATCTGTACCAATAAAATAGGTCGTCGGTGCAGCATAGACGACGTATGGATCAGATAAATTATCATCTTTATCTAATAGTACCGTAAAAGTATGTTCATTCTCCTCCATAAAATCTCCTACGTCTGACAGCTGGTTTTCATGCTTTGTCATATTGACAGCAACTACTTCGACCTCATCCTGATAATCGTTATAGAACTCCTGTATTTCTGGCATTTCTTCGATACAGGGAGGGCACCAAGAATACCAGAAGTTCAAAATTACTTTCTTCCCCTGCAAATCCGAAAGCCGGAAGCTGTCCCCTTCCAATGTCTCCAATTCAAAGTCAGGAGCTGGTTCACCAGGTTCTACTCCAACACTTTCAGCTGGTGCAATCGCAGCACCCTGCCCCATAGAACCATCATCTACAAGAACTGCATCTTCTTCTGACGTATTGTTCATCACCCTATCTTGAATTACATTTGCAATAACTAATCCAACAAGTACTAACAATAAAGTCAGCGCAAATATTCGTTTATACAATCATATCTCCTACCAATCCACATTGGTTTTCCTTCTTCTATCCTAAAGAGGAACTTCCCTTTTGTAAAGAATCTAGACCTGAATAAGAAGGCATAGAAAAAGAGCCTAGCTTCCTAAAAAGCACAGACTCTTTTTCCTTTATAAAACAGCAGGCTGCTTATGCTTTTACCTTTTCACGCAGCACCATACGCAGAATACCGCCATGACGATAGTAATCAATTTCAACATCGCTGTCAAAACGGGCAACCGCTTTAAATGAAGTTACTTTTCCAGCCTCATCTGTTGCAGTTACATTTACCAAATCACCAGGTTTTACAGACTCATCTACTTCTACAGCAAATGTTTCTTTACCAGTTAAGCCCAGGCTCTCTGCACTGTCACCTTTTTCAAATTGAAGCGGTAATACACCCATCATAACAAGGTTTGAACGGTGAATACGCTCGAAGCTTTCGGCAATAACTGTTTTAATTCCTAATAGATTTGTACCTTTTGCAGCCCAGTCACGGGACGATCCCATGCCATAATCTTTTCCGCCGATAACAACAAGACCTGTTCCATCCTGCTGATATTTCATTGCAGCATCATAGATTGGCATTACATCACCAGTCGGCCAGTAAGTCGTATAACCACCTTCTGTACCGGGAGCTAACAAGTTACGGATACGAATGTTTGCAAACGTACCACGCATCATAATTTCATGGTTACCACGGCGGGATCCATAAGAGTTAAAGTTTCTTGGTGAAACGCCTTTCTCTTGTAAGAACTTACCTGCCGGCATATCTTTTGCGATAGCACCTGCTGGTGAAATATGGTCTGTTGTTACAGAATCTCCAAATAGTCCGATAGCACGTAATCCGCTAAGCGGTTCAACCGTACCAGCTTCCGGTGTTAACCCTTCAAAGAATGGCGGGTTTTGAATATAAGTAGAGTCTTCATCCCACTCAAATAACGGTTCATCTGTCGTATCGATTTCATTCCATTTCTCGTTAGAGCTGAATACATCTTCGTATTCTTTGCGGAAGATCTCAGGTGTGACAACTTTTTCCACTTCTTCTTTAATTTCTGTCAGTGTCGGCCAGATGTCATTCATGTAAACATCATTACCGTCTTTATCTTTGCCAATAGCATCTTTCGTAAGATCAATATCCGTTGTTCCAGCAAGTGCATATGCAACGACAAGTGGCGGAGAAGCAAGATAGTTCGCTTTCACTAACGGATGGATACGGCCTTCAAAGTTACGGTTACCGGATAATACAGAAGATGCAATTAAATCGTTTGCTGCAATAGCTTCTTCAATCTCATCACGTAAAGGTCCGGAGTTACCGATACATGTTGTACATCCATAACCTACAAGGTTAAAGCCTAATTTATCTAAATATGTTTGTAAACCGGCATCCTCTAAGTAACGTGTAACAACTTTTGAACCCGGTGCTAATGAAGTTTTCACATACTCAGGAACTTCCAGACCTTTTTCAACTGCTTTTTTCGCAACTAATCCTGCACCTAACATAACATATGGGTTAGATGTATTTGTACAGGACGTAATTGCCGCAATAGCAAGGCTGCCTGTTTTCATAACAGAAGTCTTACCATTTGGATGCTTGATTTCAACTTCTTTATCAAATTCAGATTTATCTAATCCGAATCCCTGGTTTCCTTCTTTTGCAGTAATTGCTTTATTGAATTCTTTTTTCATGTCAGATAGTGCAATCAAATCCTGTGGACGTTTTGGACCAGAAAGATTTGGCTCTAATTCTGACAAATTAATTTCAATTACTTGTGTGTATTCCGGATCAACACCATCTGCGTCATACCATAAATCATTTTCTTTACAATATTTTTCAACAACGCTAATTAATTGCTCACTGCGTCCAGTTAATTTTAAGTAATCAAGAGATTCCTGATCAATTGGGAAGAATCCGCAAGTCGCACCATATTCCGGCGCCATGTTAGAAATAGTCGCACGGTCAGCTAATGGCATATCCTTCAGTCCAGGGCCAAAATACTCTACGAATTTTCCAACTACATTTTGTTCACGCAACACTTGTGTTACTTTTAATGCAAGGTCCGTTGCAGTCGTACCATTTGGGAAGGAACCGGTAAATTTCACACCAATTACTTCTGGTGCAGGGAAATAAGAAGGCTGCCCCAGCATACCTGCTTCCGCTTCGATTCCACCAACACCCCAGCCCAGAATACCCAGACCGTTAATCATAGTTGTATGGGAATCTGTTCCTACAAGCGTGTCAGGGAAAGCATCATAAGTACCATCTTCATTTTCAAGCGCATGTACAACATCAGCCAGATACTCCAAGTTAACCTGGTGGACAATTCCGGTTGCCGGCGGTACTGCACGATAGTTATTAAATGCTTTCTGAGCCCAGTTTAAGAACTGGTAGCGCTCTGCATTACGCTCAAATTCTAATTCCATATTTGCGCGTAATGCGTCTGGTGTTCCATATTGGTCAACCTGTACAGAGTGGTCAATAACCAAATCTACTGGTACTTCCGGATTGATTTTATCCGGTTCTCCCCCAAGATCAACCATTGCTTTACGGAGAGATGCCAGGTCAACTACTGCTGGAACTCCTGTAAAGTCCTGAAGAATTACGCGGGAAGGCTTAAATGGAACATCTGCCCCTGTCGCCTTATCTGTTCCCCAATGTGCCAATGATTCAACATGCTCATTTTTAATTTGATGACCATCATGCTGTCTTAATAATGATTCTAAAAGAACACGGACAGAAAATGGCAAGCGATCAACTTTACCTAACCCAGCTTCTTCCAGAGTCTTTAAACGGTAATAATTATACGTTTTACCATTTAACTCAAACTGCTTTTTTGCATTGTACGCATTTGTGTTCGACATATAGTGTTACCCCTTTCATTTCTTCTCCTTCTCCCAAATGGATGAAGAAGGTCTTACTTTTGTTAATCCATACTGCTATTCAAATAAATAGACCGTTCATAGTATATAATATAGGAATCTAGCAAATAAAACAAATAATTATTGTTACTTAGTAGATAGTAAAAAGTTATGCCAAGGGATAAATATTACTTATATAATTGCGGAAATATCGATAGTGAAAATAATATACATTTGTAAAAAAACGGAAAATAAACAATCGCAACGCTACTCTCCTGATTCCGCTTCATCATCTGCCTTGGGGAAAATAATTTCAAATGTACTTCCCTTCCTCGCATTATTGTACATATGAAAGTCCGCTTCATGGTTACTAAGAATTTTTTTGGTGATTAAAAGTCCCAGTCCAGTTCCTGATGTTTTTGTCGTAAAAAATGGCTCCCCTAGCCTGTGTAAAATTTCATCCGGCAATCCGCAGCCTTCGTCAATAACAAAGAGTTTTACTTTATCATCTAATTCTTTTGCTTCTACAATAATTTTTCCAGATTGATCCATTGCTTCAATAGCATTTTTCACCAGATTAATCAGAACCTGTTTAATTTGAGAACGATCACAAAGAATAGATGCGTCCGTACTGCTTTGCAGCTGAATTTGAATATTTTTTTGGTTTGCCTGTGACTGTAATAATAATCCCACATCCTGCATCATTTTCGTTACCTTTTCTGTAGAACGATTATCTGTTAAAGGTCTCGAAATAAACAGCAACTCCGATGTAATTGCTTCAATTTTCTCCACCTCCTCAATCATTACATTAAAGTATTCCTCCTTATGCTGTGCACCAGCCTGAAGTAACTGCAGAAATCCCTTTAACGATGTCAGCGGATTACGTATTTCGTGAACTAAACTGGCAGCCAGCTGCCCTGCTACATTCATCTTCTCTGACCGGATCATTAAGTCATCCAATCTCGCATCCTCTGCTTTTCGTTCTAAATAAATCAGAAGCCTATTTTCGACATCTGTATCTTGAAAAGCATAATCCAACTCACAAGAAAAAGAAAGATACTCTCCTTCTTTGTTCGGAATATCCATTGTTCGCTTTTTAGCATTCACCTTTTTTTCAGTCAGAGCCTGTGAAATAATCTCCAAATCTATTTTAACCGGAGAATCTACCCATGTCTTCCCAATTACTTCTTTTGGCTTATAGCCTAGCATCTCATATACAGTATCACTAATATATTCTATTTCATTATTTGTATTAATGACAACTACGATTCCTTCTATTTTTTTGCTCAGCCAGGAAATAATGGCCGCTGAAAGCATTGCATCGGGGTGTAAACTTTGACGACTCTCAGAACGTTGTAAGTCATTCAGGGACTGATTTCTATGCTTTTTATCCATACCCATGCTCCTTTCAGAAGTTATTTATAATAATTTGTATGATTATGACGAAACAATTATGAACACTTGTATATATTTCTTAATATCTTTATAATATTAAAGTAAGAAATTATCACATTGGTTAAATTAATGTTACTACAATTTTCTAAAAAAATAAATTGATAGTTTATAATGAATTAGCAATATTCGTAATTTTTTTACGTAAAAATAAGGTGAGGTGTGCGATGATATCACTGATTATTATTATGTGGGGTTGCTTATTAGTAGGATTGATGGCAATCGGTGGATATTTTATGTTTCGAAAGTTTTTAAAGCGGCTGCCTAAAGAAGATGGACGTTCCATTATGGATTGGGAAGAATACTATTTAGAGCAAACCTTACATAAGTGGTCTCAGTCAGAAAAAGACTTTTTAGAAGAACTCGTTTCTCCGGTTCCTGAGCTATTCAGAGATGTTGCCAGACAAAGAATTGCCAGTAAAATTGGAGAGCTATCACTTCAAAAAAACGAGGATACGATTACACGTTCGACGTTGATTGAAGGGTATATTTTAGCAACCCCAAAAAGAGATCATAAATTCCTCCGTAAAAAGCTGAAGGAAAATAATATTGATATTGCCCCATATGAAAATTTTTTCAAACAGTCAAAAGACAATTACCAGGAAAATTGGGAAGCAAAATACAAGCAAAAAAAAGGATAGTTTCCAGATTTCAGAGTTGGATAAATAGATCCATGATCGTTTTAGGAAAATAGTTTTTCTTAAAGAAAACTTGGCAAGCCAAGCCGGAAAGGCGCAGGATTGCCTTAGTTGGGGATTGCGATTACTCGTCCCAAGGAAAGCGTTGCACTTATACTTTTTTCCTTAGATTCTTTATACTTTCTTAAACTGCAAAAAAGCAAAGTGCCAAAATTTACGCACCTTGCTTTTTTGTCAGCTTGATATATTGATAGAGCATAGCCACTCTCCACGTACCTATCATCCCCAGGGCAAGCAAAAAGAACATGCCGGACGTTTCACCTACAGAAATGCTTGTACCAATAATAAGCTTGATAATAATACGGATAACTAATAAGCCTACTAAAATTACCGGAAACATCTTTGACGGCTTGACATAAATATGCTCGCCTGCATGCTCCAATTTTGATGTTTTTATTAGAAAGATAGAAAATATTATTCCGACAAGCAGTGCTTCTGCAACTTGAAGCCAGCTTATTTGAAACATCGGAAATAAAAACATAAGTGCTCCTGTACTCATAAAAAACGGTGGCAATATAATGCTTTTTACAGATGCAGGCTTTTTAGAAGCACGCATTCGCACAAATATCATCGTAATTGCCATAAATGCAAAAACAGCAGTCGTCGCAATGGCCAAATACATACATAACAACTCTTTTCTCTATGCTCTGGAAAAATATCGGCCAGAATAACTTTGACCGATATTTTTCCTCCACACCATAAACTATTTTTTCTATAGTAGTGGGTGTTCAAAAAGTTTGCAAGAAGAACCAATAGGTCAACACATTTCCGCAGCAGGACAAGGTGGACCCTGCGTTGCCCCGTAACGTAGGCGTTCTTAATAGAAGATCCTTTTCCGTCGTGTCATTTTTTGGACTTTTTGAACATCCGTCATCGTATTGTTGAAAATTAAAATCCAGTAAAACCAAACAGATTTGCTAAAAATGCTGTGAATCGGGTCATCCAATCAAAAAATAATGCGATTCCCATCAAAACCATAACCCAGCCGCCTATCTTCACCATTTTTTTACTATGTTTTCGAAACCATTTCAATTTGCCGATAAAGAAAGCAAGCAATAAGAATGGAATAGAGAAGCCTAAAATATAGCTGATCATCATGACAAGTCCGATATTAGGGTTTGTGGCAGCTAATGAGAACACGACCATTAGAATTGGTCCGGTACAAGGCGTCCAACCTAAAGAAAACGCCATTCCAATAATAAAAGATCCGAAGAAGCCAGCCGGACGATTTTTAAAGTGAATTTTACGATCCTTCATAAGAAATTCAAAATTTAATACACCGACAATGACTAAACCAAAAAAGATAATTAAAATAGCCCCAATCTGCCTGATCGGATCCTGATAGGTCATTAAAAATTCAGAGACATATGTCGTCGTAAATCCAATCATCACAAATATACTTGAAAAACCGATTAGAAAAAATATCGTATGTAATATTGCTTTTCGATCAAGCCGTTTACTGTCTTGATTTATTTCATCCATGCTCATTCCGGTAATATAAGAAAGGAATACCGGATATAGCGGAAGAACACAAGGCGAAATAAATGAAAGAAATCCAGCTGCAAAGGCCAGGAAAATATTAATTTCTTCCATATGAAGCCCCCCTTACTCAATCATTTCTATTTTAACAGAGAAATAAAAAATTGAAAGCCAAATTTATGACAATCTATATACATTTTGTGAAAGGTCGTTCAGAAATATGCTTACACTTTTTCAGTCAGGAAGTCTTCCATTTTTATCTGCTCTCCCTTCTGTTTAATTTCCCTTTTTAGAATAATCGGTATAAAAGATTAAACAAGCTTACCGTTTTCTCCGTTTAATATTGCACTTTTTGCTTCACTTCTTTTTACCATTTCATAAAAAAACCACTATTCTGCTTCATTTTTTAACAGAAAAGTGGTTTTTGAGAAAACTTAACCAATCAATTTTTAACCATTGGAGAAAAATTAATCTGAAAAGTTTTTAACTATATCAGTAGAAAAATAATAAGTGCTATAAACGCTGATATATCAAGGTTTATCTATTTTCCAGACTGATTCTGGTTATTCATCGCCCGCATCATTTGATTGATTTTCTTCTGTGACGGCTTCTGACCCATTTGCATCATCAATGTACGAAGCATTTGCTCATTAATCGGCGGATTCTTTTTCAAGTAGTTCATCATATATTTTCTTGCAATGAAAAATCCAAGAGCAACACCAGCAATTAAAGCTGCAATTGCAATTAATACTATCCATATCGTACCCATGTTACAAAATTTCCTCCTTCGTGTTGTCTCTAATACAGTATATTAGATTAGAGGAAATTATACAACACTTGACTTTCATCACTCTGAGCTTTTATAGGCTTAGGAGAAATCCACCCATATTGGGATGTATCTTTCCCTTGAACAAAGAAATAAGGATGAATATCTTCTAAGATAGGAAAAAGCAATGACATCGCCGTAACTAGATGATTACATTTTAAAATTAATTGCCCGTTCTCAATATACAGGCAAAGTACTTCTTCTCCTTTTTTTACGAGAACTCTATTTCCAATCCGTTTTACAATAATATCAGGCGAAGAAAACGTCTTTAAATGCATAGCAAACTTATAAAAATGGATTTTTCGCGTTATAAAGCGAAATTGCTTTCTGATGATAATTTCGTCCTCATTTTCAGCTTTTTCAGCACATTCTAGAAAAAAGCGATGTAATATATCACTTTTGTGAAAATAGTTTTTTGCTACATTTTCTTCTACCCAATAAATTGCGTATTCATTCATCACGTATTCCCCCTTTGATTACCATTATAGAGGAATCTATTTCCGAAAGTTGTCATAATAGTGTGCAAAGAACAACTTCTTTTGTCGAAAGAACCATAAAGAGAGAGATGCTAGCACCTCTCTCTTTATCAGATATAAACAATATAAATTTTTCCTTATTTCGTAACTTCTTCTACCAATTGAACCACATTATCTACGGTAAATCCGAATTTTTCAATCAGCACATCTCCATTTGCAGAAGCACCAAAACGATCAATTGTTAATGTTTTACCTTCAAAGCCGACATAACGGTCCCAGCCAAAAGAAGATGCCATTTCGATCCCGACTCTGGCAGTTACTTCTTTCGGGAGAATTTCATTTTTATAAGCTTCATCCTGTGCTTCAAAACGATCCCAGGAAGGCATACTTACTACCTGTGCATCAATATTTTTTGCTTTCAGTGCCTCTTGAGCTGCAACTGCTAATTGAACCTCCGAGCCTGTCGCTAAAAGAATCGCATCCGGAGTCTCTTTTTCAGATTTACTTACAATATAAGCTCCTTTTTTGACTCCTTCATAGGCTAATTCTGCTGTATTAGCAAGCGTAGGAAGATTTTGACGGGTCAATACAAGGGCTGTAGGCTGATCTGTTGACTCTAGTGCCAATCTCCATGCTGCCTGCACCTCATTTGCATCCGCCGGACGAATTAAAGATAGATGCGGTATCGCACGCAATGCTGCCAGATGCTCAACAGGCTCATGTGTCGGCCCATCTTCCCCGACTGCAATCGAATCATGGGTAAACACATACGTTACCGGCATATTCATGATAGATGCCAGACGAATGGACGGACGTAAGTAATCACTAAAGACAAAAAACGTTCCGCCGTAAACATTTAAGCCGCCGTGAAGCGCCATCCCATTTAATGCAGCACCCATTGCGTGTTCACGTACACCAAACCAGACGTTACGTCCAGCATAATCTTCTTTTGTAAAGTCAGCTTCCTCATTGATCGTTGTTTTGTTTGAACCGGCAAGGTCTGCACTTCCGCCAAAGAAGTTTGGAACAGCTTTTGCTACGGCATTTAATACTTCTCCAGAAGATGCACGTGTAGCAAGCTTAGAGCCTTCTTCATACACCGGCAGACTTTCATGCCAGCTTTCTGGAAGCTCTCCGTTTAAGGCAAGCTCAAACTGTCTGCCCAATTCTGGATACACTTCTTTATAAGCGGCAACAAGTTCCTTCCATGCTGCTTCTTTTTCCGAACCATTGCGCTCAATTTTTTCTTGAAAATCAGCATATACTTCATCCGGTACATGGAATGCATCATGCTCCCATTTGTAAGTTTCTTTTGTTAGCTTCACTTCATCTGCTCCAAGTGGTGCACCATGGGAAGCACTGGATGCGGATTTATTTGGAGAGCCATAACCGATAATTGTTTTAATTTCAATGAGTGTAGGCTGATCCTGATTCTGTTGTGCTTCTTTCACTGCCTGGCGAATGGCGTTGACATCATTACCATCCTCCACCCGTAATACTTGCCAGCCATATGCTTTAAAGCGTTGTTCTGTATTTTCAGAGAAAGAGCGGTCTAAATCACCATCCAGTGAAATATCATTGGAATCATATAAAGCAATCAGCTTACCCAATCCCAAATGACCGGCTAAAGATGCTGCTTCATGAGAAATTCCTTCCATTAAATCCCCGTCACTTACAATAGCGTATGTATAATGATCGACCACATTATACCCTTCTTTATTATACGTCGCACCAAGGTGCGCTTCAGCCATCGCCATTCCAACCGACATCGCAATACCTTGTCCTAATGGACCGGTTGTTGCTTCGACACCGTCTGTATGATGTACTTCCGGATGTCCAGGTGTTTTCGAATCCCATTGACGAAAATCTTTTAAATCATCGATAGATACTTGATAGCCGGACAGGTGTAACAGGCTGTAAAGCAGCATCGATCCGTGTCCTGCCGATAATACAAAGCGGTCGCGATTGAACCATTTGGAGTTCTTCGGATGATGGTTCATGAAATCTGTCCAAAGCGTATACGCCATTGGCGCTGCCCCCATTGGTAAACCCGGATGCCCTGAATTTGCTTTTTCAATCGCATCAATGGATAGTGTGCGAATGGTATTAATGGATAGTTCCTCAATTTGTTGTGTCATTGTTTTTCCCCTTCCACTTCAAAACATATTCTATTTCTTACTTTATTTTATAATGAAATCCCTTACTATACAAGCTAAGTTAATATGAAGATTAGGCAGAATTAGTGTTTTTTATTGCGTTCCTGATAATCACGAAGCTTTTGCGGCGTCACATCATTACCTTCCGGATCAATTACTGTCATCCCTTTTAAGTGATTTTTAAAAGATCCGCGAACATTTGCTAAATACTCTTTACGCAACGCTTGCTGTTCATTCTTTTCTTCCTCTGTTAACCCTTCATTCTTCGCTTTATTTGCTAAAGCATTAATTCTATCCAGTTTATCTTTAGACAACATATACCTTGTCCCTCCTTGTACTAAAAAAACAGGAGATATACTTCCTGCTTCTTTATCTTACGCTACGATTAATTTTCATTCAAGGAATTGATATATTCCTGATAACGCCGGTGGATTGTTGCTTTTGATACATGATAACCAAGACCGTTTAAAACCGCTGTAACCTCCTGAAATGTTAAGTTATTTTGACGCAGGCGGACAATCTCTTCTATCGGGATTTCGGTGCGCTCTCTTCCCGGAGACTGATTGATATGATTTAAATTTTTCTGGGGTTTATATCCATTCATCACAGCACGGCGCATTCCGCGCTTTATTTTCATATTATGTAGTTTACGCTGATATTCTTCCACTATACCGACAATATTTAACACCATCGAGTCCGCTTCATTCAGCTCCAGCTCTCCTTCATGTGTCATCGTATAAATTGGGATATTCACTTTCTGCAGCTGATGAAACAAAGCAATTTTTGTATTTCCTCTTCCCAGCCTTGTTTCATCTTGAATACAAAGGCAATCAGCTTCTTGATTCAAAAAATAATCAAGAAGCTTAAATATACCATCTCTATCTATGTCGTAGCCGCTCGCTTTTTCCTGTATGCAATCCACTACGGTAAAATTTAATTTTTCAGCCAGCGCTGTCAATTCTTCGTGTTGTCTTTGCAGCGATGTTTCCTGTGTTTCTTTTTCTGTACTTACCCGACAATAAATAATCGCTCTCAACGTTTTATCCTCCAATAACTGACCGTTCTTGTCCACATTTCAGGCTGCATTTCTTTAACTGAAATTCTCCTAAAGGTTCTATCGAGCTGCCTCCTTTTTATTGGATGAGACGAATATCTGATAAGGCAAAATAACCTCACGCCAATTACTATCAAGGGTTATCCTAAGTTTTTAGCTTTTATGGACAAAATGACTATAAGCACCCTTGTATTTGCATCCTGCCGGCGTATTTTAAAACTGTGCTTGAAGTGTTATTTTAACATACAAACCAATTCATCCCATAACCAAACGGAAGAGAACGCCCGATGATTCATAAAATAAGCAAGGAAATAATTCGCTTTGTTTAAAAACTCAAACTGTCGTAACCATCATTGTATATAAAAAGATTAACGCAATAATAAAAGCTACAATATAAAATGCATCTGACTTCATTAATTTTTCAAACATATTAAAACTCCCCTTTAGTATTTTATAGAGTCCCGGAACAGTTGTTCTGATTACAGTATATTAAGAACAACTGTTCTTGTCAACATTTTTTAGAACGTTTGTTTGTAAAATAATTATTTAAATGCTATACTATGAATAACAAATACTTATGCTAGAGGGGAGTAAGTCATGACAAAACTATCAAAAAGACAACAGATGATTTTTGACTTTATAAAAGATCAAGTAGAACTAAAAGGGTATCCGCCTTCCGTACGTGAAATCGCAGTAGCTGTCGGGTTAGCTTCAAGTTCTACCGTTCATGGTCATTTAGAAAGATTAGAGAACAAAGGATATATTCGGAGGGATCCAACAAAACCACGTGCCATTGAAATTATTTATGGCAATGAAAATGATGCGCCCAGGGATAAAGCGATTTATGTGCCCGTAATTGGAAAAGTTACAGCGGGGATTCCTATTACTGCCATTGAGAACGTTGAGGAATTTATTCCTGTTCCAAGCTCTTCAGCAGGACCGGATGATAACCTGTTTGTTCTTGTCATTGATGGAGAAAGTATGATTGAAGCCGGCATTCTAGACAAAGATATGGTGATTGTTAAGCAGCAGAGTTCTGCCGATAATGGCGATATCGTTGTAGCGATGACGGAAGATGATGAAGCAACTGTCAAACGATTTTTCAAAGAAAAGAACCGCTTCCGTCTGCAGCCTGAAAATGCAACTATGGAGCCTCTTTATTATGAAAATGTATCTATTCTTGGTAAAGTGATCGGGCTTTATCGTCATATTCATTAAA
The DNA here is from genome assembly GCF_009389585.1 of Oceanobacillus sp. CFH 90083. Taxonomy (GTDB): domain Bacteria; phylum Bacillota; class Bacilli; order Bacillales; family Amphibacillaceae; genus Oceanobacillus. The sequence goes on from NZ_VIYG01000016.1 coordinate 20,283, forward strand.
CAAAAATCGAGTATTGAGAACAGTTCGTTTGCTATAAACACTTAAACCTTGAAATTGTACCGATCGTGACTTCACCACAGGCATAAATGCAGCGGTTTTGACGGGAGGAGTAATCGCAATGCTTTCCGGTGGGGCGAGTAATCACAGCCTCAGTCCCAACTTTGCTTCTGTGTACGCCCGGGCTTGCCAGTCAGCAAGTTTTCTTTATCACAGGGCGGCCCGTGTCAGCGCTCAAATTTGGCACTTGGTGCTGAACATTGCATTATTGAATAAGAATTAAATTATGCAAAATTTACTTTTCTATACTAAAAAAAGGTTAACGGGTATCACATCTAAAAATGTGTCCTGTTAACCTTTTTTAAACATAAATTTCATCCACACTTCATATGCTTATTAAAAAGACAAGCTGAAGGAGTGTATTCAATTGGCTGAAATGATAAAAAAGAAAAGATGGCTTTATCTTCCAATAATAATTATTGGTTTTGTACTGGGACTTATTTATTTAACAAAAGCTGCCGACTATTTAACACTTCCTTTTTTATCTACACTATTGTTGATTCTAACTTTCTTAGAAATCTATCCAAGCAAAAACTATTTTTCCAAAGGCAATTTAATCAAAATGATTTCTGCTCTTGCGGTTGTTGCCCTTGCTTTGTGGTATCAGATTGCTGTTTTTATTATCGGATAAAATTATAAAAGTATGTTCATAAGCCCAACCAAATATTGCATGAAGAAAAAGAATCTATACTAAGAGTGTTATCGTGTGACAGGCGTAAATCATCACAGCTTGCCCAAGTGCTCATTTAATCACTTTTCCGCTTAAACATGCACCAAAACTGGTCGATAGACATATCATTTTATTTTTATGTTATACATTCCAACCTCCATAGCTTATGATACCTTATGCTCCAAACGTAATCTGTCAGCTACCATAGCAATGAATTCAGAATTTGTAGGCTTTGCTTTGGAAATATTGATGGTGTAACCAAATAAAGCTGAAATAGAATCAATATTCCCCCTGCTCCAAGCAACTTCTATTGCATGACGTATAGCTCTTTCAACACGTGATGCAGTCGTATTGAACTTTTTAGCGATATCCGGGTAGAGAACTTTTGTAATCGATCCTAAAAGATCAATATCGTTGTAAACCATGGTAATGGCTTCTCTTAAGTACATATAACCTTTAATGTGCGCAGGTACACCTATTTCATGAATAATATTTGTTATATTTGCTTCTAAATCTTGTTTCCTTTTATCATCTATATTCGTTTTGCTGCGTACATTTGATAGTCTCGACGTGCTGGTGCTGGACCCTTGCACTTGTAAAATTTGATCAGCCAGATTCTGAATATCAAATGGCTTCAAAATAAAATAAGAAGCCCCTAGATCAACCGCTTTTTTCATTACTTCTTCCTGACCAAAGGCTGTCAACATAATAACATGCGGCTTTTTTGTTAATTCCATTTTCTTAATTTCATTTAAGACTGCAATGCCATCCATGTGCGGCATGATAATATCCAATACCAGAACATCTGGTGTTTTCTGTTCAATTAATTCAATGCAATCCTTCCCATTTAACGCTGTACCCACAACTTCGATTTCATCCTGCTCTCCAAAAAAATCCTCCATTAATTGAATTAACTCACGATTATCATCAACAAAACATACTGAAATTTTATTCACTTAAAAATCCTCCCTTTTGCTTTTTATGCATCACCTATATCATATTCTACAAAAAATAAGAATATCCTCTTTAAAACAAAAAAACTTTTGATTTATTTCGATTTTCTTTAGTATTCTCCGTTTTTCTTCGTTTTTCTACACTATTCGACAAAGATTAAATCCCTCCCATTCAAATGTATCCGATTTCAGTATAACAGATATACATTCTTATTTATAATAAAAAAATAAAAATACTTGTATGACATTTACTATCACAAGTATTTTTATCACAATTTGAACCGGAGAACGGATTTGAAAGACATGAAAGGAAAATCAGCTGCCTTTACAATTCCTATTTACCCTAAAGAAAAATTGGCAAGCAGACCTGTAAAGATAACACAATTGCCTTAGCATCGGGGGCTATGACTGAGGTATCGGATCGATACAAGGCATTGTATCTGTCTAATTTTATAAAAACGGTTTAATGAAGCCAAATAATCACAGCTTCAATCAATGGGAGGATGTTGAAAACTCCCACTGACTGAAAAATTTTTCATGCTGCAAATTCATTGGAATCTGACTGGATAATGCCCGCATCCTCAAGCATCCATTCGATATGAACACCATAGCCGGAGGTTGGATCATTTACAAAAACATGCGTTACAGCACCAATAATTTTGTCATTTTGGATAATTGGACTTCCACTCATCCCCTGAACAATTCCCCCTGTAATTTCTAAAAGACGGGGATCTGTAATTTGAATAACCATTCCTTTTGTTGATGCTGATTTTTGAGGAACACTGCTAATAATTTCGATGTCAAATTCTTCAATTTTTTCTCCATCAACAACCGTTAAAATTTTTGCAGGACCTTCTTTTACTTCATGAGATAATGCGACAGGGAAAGTTTCTTCATATTTTTCATGATTTACTTCTTTCTCCAATATTCCAAATATCCCGTAATCAGTATTTTTGGTGATGTTACCAATTCTTTTTTCCTGCGTTTGAAAAGAGGCTTGTTTTTCACCAGGTAAACCATTATCTCCCTTTTCAATGGAAGTCACTGAGGAATGAATAATAGATCCCTGCTTAATATCAATTGGCTTTTTGGTATCCATATCTGAAATAACATGTCCTAAAGCACCGTATCTTCCTGTGTCCGGGTCATAAAATGTCATTGTACCGATTCCTGCTGCCGTATCTCTGATATACAAACCAATTTTATAAGCATTTTCTTTTTTATCGAAAATTGGCTGTAAATTCGTTTCCATAAATTTATCTCCACGTTTTAGCTTAATTTGCAGTTTTTTATTTTCTTTGCCGCTATGATCTACAATTGGTTTAATATCTGTCATATGATTAATTTTTTGACCATTTATTTCTACAATCGTGTCACCAACATTTATTTTGGCAGCTTCTCCCGGAGATTTTACTCCTTCCGATACCTTCACTTGATGGTGACCGACAACCAGAACTCCTTTTGTCTCCAGCTGTACTCCGATGGATTGTCCCCCTGGTACTACTCTTACATCCTCCAGGCGCTGATTATGTCCCTTATTATCCTTATTATTTGTACCTTCCTCCTTATTGAAAAAAGGAAGAACTGGATAATCATGAAATACCTCTTTATATCCTTGTATAGAAGCTTCTGCATGAATAAAGGAAGGGGAAATAAAAAACAGCATAAAAATAAATGCCAAGAGCGGGCTTATGAGATATATCCACCTGTTCTTGCTTGATCTGCTCATAAATCGTATCCTCCTCTTACAAAAAATATTATCTTTCTGTACATATACTTTTTGCAGTTGGAGGGCAGTTTAAACTGGAACAACCTATGTGATATGTGTATCATTTCCTCTAAAAATTTTGATAAACGGACGTATAGTGTGTTGTTCTTCAGTTGCAAAAGGACATGTTATTGACGGAAATTGTAAGTATAGGAAAAAGAAAAAACCGGTACATTTATTGTCCGATTTTTTTTCATTTTTATCCCTTTAATTTGATTTTTTAAAACGGTCTGCCAGTGCTAACATTTCTTTTGCATGTTCTTTCGCCGTATCTGTTAATTTTGTTCCCGTAATCATCCGGCTCAACTCTTCAATAAGCTCTTTATTATTTAATTCTACAACGGAAGTAAAAGTACGGTTTTTCTTTTCACTTTTCTGAATGAATTTATGTGTATCTGCCATTGCAGCAACCTGTGGAAGATGAGTAATACATAGAACCTGTGATTCCAGTGAGATTTCATGAATTTTTTCAGCAATTGCCTGTGCGACTCTACCGCTGACACCTGTATCCACTTCATCAAAAATAACACTTGTAATACCTTGGTGCTTTGAAAAAATCTTCTTCAAAGCAAGCATAATTCGTGATAATTCCCCACCTGAAGCGATCTTTGTAAGATCCTTTAAAGGTTCACCGACATTCGTTGAAATACGGAATAATATTTTATCATAGCCGTTTGCCTTCAGCTTCCGTTGCGCAGAATCTTCAAAAGCAATGGAGAAGGTCGTTTTTTCTAAATAAAGATCCTTTAATTCCCGATGAATATCACGTGTAAGCTCAACAGCAGCCTGCTTTCGTAAATAATGGAGCTGGTCTGCCTCTAATAAGGCATCCTTCTCAAGATCATCGATTTCTGTTACCAGCGTATTTAAATGAGATTCCCTATTTGTAATTTGTTCAATTTCTTCTTCTACACGCCCTAAATAGTCTAACATTTCTTCCACAGTCGGACCGTATTTACGTTTTAATCTGTTCAGTTCATCCATCCGCTGTTCTATTTCATTAAGCCGTTCCGGATTATATTGCAGCTGATCGAGATAATTACGGATATCATAGGTAATTTCCTCAAGCATATAATAGTGATTGGAAATACTATCTAATTTTTCAGCGATAAAAGAATCCGAATCTGCCCCATCCTGTAAAGAATGCTGGGCCTGACTGATTAAGTCCAATCCATGCTGCTCACCATATAACGAAAAATAAGCATCCGAAAGTGCCTTATGTATTTTCTCATAATTAGCGAGCTGGTTTCTTTCTTCTTCCAGATCTGCATCTTCGTTCGGGATAAGCTGGGCTTCTGTTAATTCCTGCTGCTGAAATTGGAGTAAATCAAGACGCTGTGCCATTTCCTGCTCATTATTATTCAAACTGCGATACTTTTTCTTCAATTTTTCCAGACGATCATAAATATCCTGATAATCCTTTTTAGCTTCTTTCATCGTATCTCCAAGATAAAGATCTAAAAAGTCAATATGCTGTTCATTATCCATCAGCGATTGCGTCTCATGCTGGCTGTGAATATCAATCAACGTCTTCCCAAATTCACGAAGAATAGCCAATGTCACTAATTTACTGTTGACACGACAAATACTTTTTCCGGATGCTGTTATCGTCCGCTGAAGCACAATTTGTTCATCACTAATTTCAATGCCATATGCTTTTCCTACCTGGTAAATTGGGTGCTTTTCATGGTCAATGAAAAATAGCCCTTCAATCTCCGCTTTATTCGATTCATGTCTAACAAAGTCGACAGAACCTCTGGCTCCGGCTAATAACTGGATTGCATCAATAATAATGGATTTTCCCGCACCTGTCTCCCCCGTCAGCACAGTAAGTCCCTCTTGAAAACTTAAGGACAATTCTTCAATAATCGCAAAGTTTTTTATAGATAGTTCTGTTAACATCCTGCTCACCCCGACTCAACAATTTTTGAACATCCTTTTAAAGCATCCCGATTAATCGGTTTTTAATATCCTCCGCATGCTCAGGCGTCCTGCAGATAATCAAACAGGTATCATCGCCGCAGATTGTCCCCATAATCTCTTCCCAATCCAGATTATCAATTAAGACACCGACAGCATGTGCATTACCAGGGAGTGTTTTTAAAATAATAAAATGGCTTGCACTTTCTATTTTGACAAATGTGTCCACAATCAACCGCTGCAGTTTTTGCAATGGGTTAAACCGCTGATCTGCTGGTAAGCTATACTTGTACTGTCCTGTATTCGTCGGGACCTTTACCAATTGCAGTTCTTTAATATCTCGTGATACCGTTGCCTGTGTGATGTTATAGCCGAGATTTTTCAGTGAATCAACAAGTTCATCCTGTGTTTCAATAATATTTTCTGTAATCAATTCACGAATTTTTATATGACGTTGTATTTTACTCAAGTACAAGCCCTCCTTTATCATGCTGTCGAACATTATTGCATTAATGCCAGCTGTGCTTCTTTAACAACCTCTGTCAGTATCATTTCTTTTTGTCTCTCATCATGCTTCCATTTAAAATGCGCCAAAAATTCAATATTTCCTTCTGTACCTTTTATAGGAGAGTAGGTCATGTCCACTAAAGTAAATGAAGCATCTGCAGCGTACTTTATTACCCTCTCCAGAACCTCCAGGTGAACTGCCGGATCCCTTACGATTCCTTTTTCACCAACCTGATCCCTAAAAGCTTCAAATTGGGGCTTGATTAAGGCAATAACATCATTTTTTTCGTTTAGTAATGTCGCAAGGACAGGAAAAATATGCTTTAAAGAAATAAAAGACACATCGATAGAGGCCACTTCAGGCAAACCGCAAGTAAGCATATCTGGTGTAACATGTCTGAAGTTTGTCCGCTCCATCTCAATAACACGCGGGTCATTCCGGAGCTTCCAATCTAACTGATTGTAGCCAACATCAATGGCATAACATTTTTTGGCACCATTTTTCAAGGCGCAGTCTGTAAAGCCGCCTGTCGATGAACCGATGTCCATAAAGATTTTATCTGAAATAGCCACTGAAAATAATTGCAGTGCTTTTTCAAGCTTATAGCCGCCACGACCTACATATTTTAAACCTTTATCTTTGATGCGGAGCGGCTTCTCAACAGGAAACAGGCTTCCAGGCTTGTCAATACGCTCTTCTCCAGAATAAACCAATCCTGCCATCACAGCGCGTTTTGCTTTGTCAATGTCTTCCGCCAGTTCTCGTTCCACCAACAGCTCAGCAATTCTTTTCTTTTTTTTCATAAACCTTTTCCTTTACATATTTAATACGTATTGAACTTTCTTTAAGTGCGTGTTCAAAAAGTTCGATAAAAAGGACCAAGAAGTTCCAGGCGACGTGATTTTTACGAACGGGCTTTCACAGGATGTGATGACTTCTGTGCTTTTAAATACGTGAGTATCGGAGAAATTCGCCGCGTCACTTTTATTGGACTTTTTGAACTTCCTCTTTAATGGTCTCTTTCGCTAAAGTAATCCGTCAAAGCCCTCAAAAGTGAATCCTCCGCACCAGCTAATTTTAAGTTCTCATATGCTTTTTGAACATATTTTTCCTTTTGCGTGATCGCACCATCCAGCCCTAATAATTTTGGATATGTGCTTTTTTCATTTAATTCATCACTGCCTACCCGCTTGCCCAGTTTTGCTTCCTCACCGGTAATATCAAGAATATCATCCTGAACCTGAAAAATAAGACCTAAATAGTATGCATACTTTTCCAAATAATGCAGCTGATCTTCTGTCGCATTGGCCAGGTATGCTCCTGCAAAAATAGCAAAGCGGATCAGTTCTCCTGTTTTTAAAGCATGAATTTCTTCCATTGCCTCTAAAGAAACCGATTGTTTTTCCGCTTCCATATCCAGAATTTGTCCGCCAACCATCCCCTTAGGACCACTGCAGGCGGTTAATTCCTTCGCAAGCGTCACCTTTTCATCTGATGTAAGGAGCGGATCATTTAAAATCAGCTCAAAGCTGTAGGTTAACAGTGCATCACCGGCAAGAATCGCTGTCGCCTCATCAAACTTTTTATGATTCGTTAACATACCACGGCGATAATCGTCATCATCCATTGCCGGTAAATCATCGTGAATGAGTGAGTAGGTATGGATCATCTCCAGAGCAATCGCTGATGACATCGCTTTTTTTACATCCTCACCATACACTTCGTAGCTTGCAAACAATAAAATTGGGCGTAACCTTTTTCCTCCAGCATCTAAGGAATACAGCATAGAAGCTTTTAAATTAGCCGGTATGTCAAGCTTATCAAAGCAGCTCTTATACGCCTTTTGCAGTTCTTCCCGATAATACGCTAAATAAGCTTGCAATCGTTTATGCATAATCTTATTTGTCCTCCTCTACATCAAATGGCTCCAGTTCACCTTGTTCATTTAAAATGTGCACCATTTTTTCCTGTACATTTGTTAATTTCTCATTACATAGCTTGGAAAGTTTCATGCCGTCATGGTAATATTCGATTGCCTTTTCAAGAGGAACATCGCCTTCTTCCAGCCTGCTCACAATCTCTTCCAGCTGATCCATCGCCTGTTCAAATGTCAATGCATCATCATTCTTCTCTTCCGCCACTTTCGTCTACCTCCTTTATCTTTTGTACTTTCGCTTGTACATATCCATCTTTTAACCGCAATTCGATCGGTTCTCCTTTGTTTACTTCCTTGACGGATTTAATGACCTCACCATGCTGGTTATAGCTGATTCCGTAACCGCGCGCCATAATAGCAAGCGGATTTACCAATGTTAATTTATTGATGGAGGCATGCAGCTCACTTTCCGATTTTGCAACCAGCTGTTTTATGGATTTGTTCAGCTCTGATAATAATCTATTCTTTTTACCAGCTGCTATTTGTATTTCTCGGGCCGGATGCTGGTTATCCAGTCTCTGTTTTAAATGTGTGAAGCTGATCTGTTTCTGGTCCATTTTTGTTTTTAACGATTTGTTTAATGTATCCAGTAAATTATCCAATTCTTGTTCTTTTTGAGCGATCAGCTGTTTCGGATATTTGAACGCATAGGTTTGACTCAAATTATTCAAACGTTTGGAATGCATTTGGATATCTGTACGCATCACTTGTGTCAGACGCTGCTTGAAATACGATACTTTATCCAGCAGCTCTCTTTGCGAAGGGACAGCTAATTCAGCTGCTCCTGTCGGTGTCGGCGCACGTAAATCAGCTACGAAATCAGCAATGGTTGTATCCGTTTCATGTCCTACAGCAGATATAACCGGAATTTCTGAAGCATAAATTGCTCTTGCCACTGCTTCTTCGTTAAAGCTCCATAATTCTTCAATTGAACCGCCGCCACGGCCGACGATTAAAACATCATACGCATCCGGGAATGCATTTGCATACTGTATCGCTCTTACAATCGAACGGGCAGCCTGAGATCCTTGTACGGACACAGGCAAAACAGTAATCTTAACAGAAGGCGATCTTCTTTCAATCGTTGTTACAATATCACGGACTGCAGCCCCCGTCGGCGATGTAATAACACCAACATGATTCGGATAAACAGGAAGTTCTTTTTTTTGGTCATCAAGAAACAAGCCTTCTATTTGCAATTTTTCTTTCAATTGCTCAAAAGCTTGATACAATGCGCCAATGCCATCCGGCTCCATTTCTCGAATATAAAGCTGATACTGTCCGCTTGCCTCATAAACGCTTACCTCTCCGCGAATAAGCACACTCATGCCGTTTTCCGGACGAAATAGAAGCTTGCTGTTATTTGAAGAAAACATAACTGCCTGAATACGGGCATTATCATCTTTAATGGTCAGATACATATGCCCGCGGCTATGATGTTTAAAATTTGATATCTCCCCGCGCAGCCAAACCTGACGTAAATGAGGATCTGTATCTATCTTACGTTTCACATATCTGGTCAGGGCAGTGACCGTCAGATAGTTATCCTTCACTTTTCCGACAATCCTTTAGCAGCTTTAATCGTATTTTTTAAAAGCATCGTAATCGTCATTGGACCAACACCACGAGGAACAGGTGTAATGTAGGATGCTTTTTCCTTCGCGCTTTCAAATTCAACGTCACCTGTCAGCTTTCCGTTATCCATGCGGTTAATACCAACATCAATGACAACTGCTCCATCTTTGACATAGCTTCCGTCAACAGCATGCTCCCTGCCCATTGCAACGACCAGAATATCTGCTTCAAGTGCGATCTCACGGAGATTTTTCGTACGGGAATGACAATATGTAACCGTAGCGTTTTTCTCTAAAAGTAATAACCCCATCGGTTTCCCGACAATATTACTCCGTCCGATAATCACTGCACGTTTACCTTCTATTTCAATATTTTTAGATTCAAGCATCGTCATGATTCCAAAAGGGGTACACGGTAAAAAGGTATCCTCTCCATTTACAAGCTTTCCAATATTGACCGGGTGGAATCCATCAACGTCTTTTAAAGGAGAAATAGCGTGAATCACCTTTTGCTCATCAATATGATCAGGTAATGGTAATTGAACAAGAATTCCATGCACATCCTTATCCTTATTCTGCGCTTCGATAACCTCTAGCAGCTCCTGCTCGGATACCGATCCGGGAAGTTCAATCAGATTAGAAGAAATGCCAGTCACATCACAAGCTTTTTCTTTCCCTTTTACATAGGATTTTGAGGCAGGATTATCCCCTACTAAAATTACTGTTAAATGAGGATGGATATGCTGCTCTTTTAAAGCCTCCACTTCTTGTTTCATTTCTGCTTTTAATTGATCTGATAATTCTTTTCCATTTAATAATTCTGCACTCATTTTTTGCTCCTCCTTAAGAAATAACCTTTGATAATACGCCATTAATAAATTTCCCGGATTGCTCATCACCAAATGTATGTGCCAGCTCTATTGCTTCATTGATGGATACATTTTGAGGAATATCGTCCATGTATAATAATTCATACACAGCAAGCCTTAAAATAGTCCGTTCCACTGCTGCAATACGTTCAAGCGACCATTTTTCCAGATTTTCTGCTATTTTGGAATCAATCGCTTCTTTATAAGTAATTACTCCTTCAATCAGCATAGACAGGAATACATCCTTCCGCTCCTCTTCCTTTAGTGATTCCATTGCTAAGCTTACTTCTTCTTCGTTCATATCTAATTGAAAAAGCGTCTGGAATGCTTTTTCTCTGGCTTTATGTCGGTTCATCACACGTCTCCTTCTACATTCTTCTTTTACTGTTAAAATCATAACATGTTTCCCTTATTTTTGGCTAGGATACAGTATGCCCGCTTTTTTAATAAAATGACACCTGATTTTTCATCAAAAAAGAAAAACACAGGCAGTTTACCTGTGCTCCTCCTTTGCTAGCTAAATGTATATTTATTCATCTTGATTCCAAAACGAAATTTTTGAGGCATGAGTCTAAAATGTAACGTATTTATACAATCTCCTGGTTCTCCATTTGGATACCAGCTACATGAACATTCACTTCTTCAACCTGAATAGATGTCATCGTGTGAACATTTTGTTTAATATTTGTCTGCAGCTTTGTTGCAACTTCAGGAATCGATTTTCCAAATTTAAGGATAACATAAATATCAATAATAGCACCATGATCAGTCAGTTCAACCCGGACACCTTTGCCATGCGTCTTCCTGCCAAACTTTTCAGCGACATCCGTTGCAAAGCTGCCATGCATTGATTTTACTCCCTCTACTTCCATAGCAGCAAATCCTGCAATCACCTCAAGGACTTCCGGTACAATCTGTACACTGCCTAAGCTGTCCCCTTCAGACATATCTAATAATAGTTGATCACTCATTGCCTTCACTCCTTATTTGCTACCCGCATCTCCCTTTTCTTGGATGATTGGATATTCCGTTAAGAAATTCGTATTGAAGTCTCCTTCTTTAAACGCTGGATGGCTCATAATTTGGTATTGAAAGGGAATCGTTGTATGGACTCCTTCAACAACAAACTCTTCTAACGCACGCTTCATCCGCTCTACAGCTTCCTCTCTGGTAGAAGCATGAACAATCAGCTTAGCGACCATGGAGTCGTAGTATGGCGGAATGCGGTATCCGCTGTAAGCACCGGAGTCCACTCGAACTCCGAATCCACCCGGTGGCAGATACATTTCAATTTCTCCTGCAGAAGGCATAAAATTCTTATATGGGTCCTCCGCGTTAATACGGCACTCTATGGCATGCCCTTCAAAAGTGATATCCTCTTGTCTAAACGCCAGCTCTCTGCCATCTGCAATGCGAATTTGTTCTTTAATCAAATCCACTCCAGTAACCATTTCTGTTACCGGATGCTCCACTTGAATACGTGTATTCATTTCCATAAAGTAAAATGCTTCCGATTGTCTGTCAAAAATATATTCAATCGTCCCTGCACCAACATAATCTACAGCCTGAGCCGCTTTTACAGAAGCTTCTCCCATCCGCTCTCTTAGTGTTTCATTAATTGCCGGTGATGGAGATTCCTCTATCAGTTTTTGCAAACGGCGTTGAATGGAGCAATCTCTTTCGCCAAGATGCACAACATTTCCATGTGTATCAGCAAGTACTTGAATTTCTACATGTCTAAAGTCTTCAATGAACTTCTCAATATAGACACCCGGATTACCAAAAGCTGTTTCTGCTTCTTTTTGGGTCAGCTCCATGCCTTTGATTAATTCCTCTTCCGAACGGGCTACGCGAATCCCTTTACCGCCACCGCCAGCAGTTGCTTTGATAATAACAGGATAGCCTATTTCAGCAGCAATCTCTTTGGCGTGCTCCACCCCGTCCACAATTCCTTCTGAGCCAGGGACAACCGGTACATCTGCAGATTTCATTGTCTCTTTCGCAACGTCCTTGATTCCCATTTTTTGAATAGCTTCCGGTGTTGGACCGACAAACGTTACATTGCATGCCCTGCAAATCTCTGCAAAGTCAGCATTTTCTGCTAAAAATCCATAGCCCGGGTGTATGGCATCAGCCTCTGTAGACAATGCCACACTCATTATATTAGTTATATTTAGATAGCTGTCCTTACTTAATTTCGGACCGACGCAATATGCTTCGTCTGCTAACTCCACATGCAAGGATTCCTGATCTGCTTCAGAATATATCGCAACTGTCTCTATGCCCATCTCTTTGCAGGCACGGATAATTCGGACAGCTATTTCTCCACGATTGGCAACTAATAGCTTTTTAATCAATTATTCCATCCCCTTACTTCTTCTTTACTCTAAATAATGGCTGACCGTATTCTACAAGCTCGCCATTTTCAACTAAAACTTCCACAATCTCTCCATTGATTTCAGCTTCAATTTCATTAAATAATTTCATTGCTTCTACAATACATACAACTGTGCTAGGATTTACTGCACTTCCTTTTAACACAAATGGATCGCTGTCCGGGGAAGAAGAAGAATAAAATGTTCCAACCATTGGAGACACAATTTCATAATCATAATCGGCAGAAGCCTGTACTGTTTCTTCCGTTTTTGCTTCTGTTTGTGTGCTTACTTCAGGCTGTGGCTGTTGAACTGCCGGAGCTTGAGGTTCCGCTGTAACCTGAGGCGGTGTTTGAACGGTCGTAGTAACAGATCCTGTATTTTTTTTCATAGCTATCACCGCACCGTTTGCCTCATAGGAAAATTCTGTTAAGGATGATTTATCAACCATTTGAATAATTTCTCTAATTTCATCTACTTGTAACATGTTGGCACTCCTCATTTCAATTAAAATCTTTTTTATGTTTCATACTGGTTGTTTTATTACCTTACCTGTTAATATATTACGATAAAATGAATAAAAACTTCAAGTATACCGTAAAAATACTATACTTTCTTAACTGTTAAGAAAGTATAAACCTTCTTACTGCATAAGTGCGACTAAAGCAATCCTGCACATTTCAGAATTGGTGACAATCAGGCTTTCTAATAAAGTAAGATTTTTAGCTTATCATTTATATTATAACAGTTATTGGCGATAGATGTTGTTATAATCTATTTTTTACAAGAACAAAGCCGGCAGCTCAGGGGAGGGCTGCCGGCTTACTGTTCACTCAGCTTCTTCAGTTGTTGTTTCTGTAGTAGGTTGAAAATTAACCTCTGCTTTTATCTCTTCTCCGAATTCGTCGCGAACCATTTGCATAATGTTCGCAGCTTCTGTTACTGGTAATTCATCTGTTTTCACGTGGACATGGACTTTATCGCCATTCGAGCGAACCAGTACATCCTCATATTCTGTTGCAGCCAGAAGCTGTTCCTGAAGAATCGTTTCTTTACTTGCTAATTCCTCCAGACTGTCAATTTCCTGCAAGGCTTCATCTTTTTCGCTTGGGGATGCACTCGCAGAAGCGACTACATCGGTCAGCTGGCTTTTTTTCCGGCTGCGTTCATCCTGGATTTCCATACGGATGGTTGTGAACAATTCATCACTATCAACATTTTCTATATTCTCCACTTCAATTCCTTCTTCTGATTGCGTCGCTGGTATTGCGTCTTCTGAGGTCATTTCCTGCCCATCATCTACAAAAGCTAAATCATTTCCATTTGCCGAAAAGATGTAATAGACACTTAAAACAACCATCAAGCTTAACATCGTGAGTAACCATACTGTTTGTTTTTTTAACATACATTTTACCTCCTTAATTTTTAGGCATCACTGAAATTTTATGTGAAGGGACATCTAACACTCTGGATACTGCTTCAATGACTTGACTTTTCATCGATTGGCTTTCCAAACCTTGTGCAACAATAAATACCCCCCGTACTTCCGGCTGTTTTGTTTGTACAAGTAAAGGGATTTCCTGATCCCCTTGACGGTAAAGTACGACCTGATGATCATCTGTCTGATCCTCCACTACTCTGGAGCCTCCATTTCGATCTGTTTCATCTGTCGTTTGCTGTCCTGTCGTTCTATTTTTTTCATACACATGCTCGCTGGTAGCTTCTAAATTAATCATGACTTCCGTTTCGGAAACACCGTTCATTTGATTCAGCATGCCGGCCAGCTGCTCACCTAATTCATCTTCCAGTTCTTTCACTCCATCATCTGCAGCTTCTGACGCTGTCTCTTCCGAAATTTCTATCTGCGAATCGTCATAAGGAGCGGGCTGGACCTCCTGTTCCGGTTTTAATACATTACTGATAATCATAAATAGAATCCCTACTAACCCTAAAATGACAATAAATCCTATTTTTTTAGATGGTTGTTTTTGTTCTTTTCCTGAAGCTTGTTCCCTATCTGTGGTCTGTTTTAAAAAGTGAGTTAGTTTATTTTTCAAAGTCCCTCTCCTTCCCAATAGACCGTTATTTCTTTCTCCTCAATTTCCCAAATCTCTTTTAAAAGGACCTCGATCTCTTGTAATAATTCATCTGCTTGCTCTTCCTCCTCATTGCCCCATTCAATAACAACATCTTCAACCGTATTCATCGCTCCTTCCCCTGGCTCTGATTCTGTTATATAAACAATGACCTCTGTCAGCTCCTCATAGGATACGGAGTCCGTTACAGAAAATTGGAAATCAATAGAGGCAATCTCTGCATCAAATTCCTCTCTCAAAGAATCAGCCGCTATTTTTTCCAATTCAATAGCCATTTGTTCTAAAATATATGCATCTTGTCCACTTTCTATTTCTCTTTTTTCTAAATCGATTTGATTTTCTATCGAGGGCTGTCCGTGAAGCTGGCTCTCTATATTGTTCATCGAGCTTGATATCGCTGAATTTATATCCGTATTAAACAAATAAAAAACAGGCTGAAGCAGAATCAAAATTAAGATTAAACTAATGGCCAGCCGTACATATTTTTGCAGGTGATTCGCTGGAATAAGCAAATCAATCACAGAGGCCAGAATAATAAATAAAATGATCTGTGTCACCCAGTCTGTAAATATATCGATTCTCATCAACCCCTATCTCAGTAAGACGGTCAGATTACTTGCTGCAACAATAATAACAATCCCCAGAAAGAACATCAGAGACACAGCCAATAGACAGGCCAGAATAAATAAAATATACGTACTCACTGTATTTAAGCACTGTATAATCGGCCCCCCGCCAATCGGCTGCAATATGGCAGCTGCCAGTTTATAAATAATTGCAATAACGCCTACTTTCAAAGCGGGAAAGGCGACAATAAATAAAATAATAAACAGACCAATCATCCCGACTGCATTTTTTAAAATAAGCGATGCACTAAGAATCGTATCTGCGGCATCTGTAAAGGTCCGCCCTAATACGGGTATAAAATTTCCTGTTACAAACTTTGCTGTTTTCATCGCTACTCCATCTTGAATTGCTGTTGCTGTACCCTGGACAGAAATAACTCCCAAAAAAATAGTTAAGAAAATACCGAGACTTCCAACTGCAACATTTCTAAACAGATTCGCTAAATGCGTTACTTTAAAATGACTGTTCAAGCTGCTGATAATCACCAGCATGGCGGAGAGGAACAATAAGGGCAGGACAAAGGCTGAAATAAACACACCACTAAAATGAATAAAGAAAATGATAATCGGATGAAAAAACGAGACAGAAATCACATTTCCAAAGCTCGCCATCATCCCCAGTACGAGTGGAAGAAGTGCAATCATAAAGCTTTGCATCGTATCTATAGCTTCTTTTGTATAGGAGGTCGCCAGATAAAAACTATTCAATACAATAAACAATAAGACGAGAAAAACAACAAAATAAGCAACCTTACTGACTGTTGTCTGTTCAAAAGCTGACTGAATCGACTGTAGAACAACTGCAAATAAAGTCAGCATCAAAAGCGTTCCTAAAAGCTTCCCATTAACAATCAGTTCATGCAGAAGATAGCGTAAAAAATACAGCAGAATATCCTGAATCGAAAAGTTATTTCCATTCTTAATCCATTCATAGATACTAATTTTTTGTAAATCAGGCAGGTTATCACCATATTCCATGATTAACTGATCCCAATAGGATTGAATCTCATCAAGCGAAATCTCATCTAATAAGGTATTTTGCAGCGTCTCTTCTTCCTCATCCGTCATCGGGGCATCCACAGCTTGAACGGCAACCGGATTTCCTTGAATAACAATAAAGGCAATGAATAGCATGCAAAGCACTCGGAGCAGTCTGGCAGGTATTCTGAACAATTTGGATACTCCCTTTCCCGGCCTCGTTTTCTTCCGTCATCAAACATTAGGGATAAAACCGATAATTGCTTCAATGACCGCAGTAATAATAGGAACCGCGAGCAGTAAAATAAATATTTTTCCTGCTAATTCAATGTATTTTGATACAGAATTCAGACCGGCATCCTTGGTTAGATGCGCACCGATTTCAGCAATATAGGAGATACCGATAATTTTTAAAATCGTTGTCAAATAAAGCCCTTGCACATTAGCCTGGTCGCCAAGCCTTTGAATGGTTTCAAATATTAATTGGATTTGCTGAATAATGGAGAAAAAGATTACAATGCCTGTAATAAGAATAATTAAAAAAGCAATGGAAGCATGAACCTCTTTCAGAAGGATATATAATATGCTGGCTAGTACACCTAAAATCGTAATTTGGAGAATATCCATATCCAATCTCCTTATAAGGGATGTTCAAAAATAATACGGCGAATTTCTGAACCCGTAATTAAAATAGAAATACAGATCTAATTTGCTGAAATAAATCGGAGAGTCCATTCACTACAATGAGCAGAACGAGTATAAAACCGATTAATGTGGCAAATTGTGCAATTTCCTCCTTGCCCATCTGCTTTAAAATCGTATGGATAAGCGCAACAATAATGCCGATACCAGCAATTTGAAATAGAATTAATGCATCCACAAACATATCCTTGCCCCTTCCCTAATGCCATCAATTTCCCTTTAAGAGGATATTCACGCATTTTAAATAAATAAAAGCGCTAGAAAGATACCGCATAGAAGTCCTAACACATTCGACAGCTTCCCATACGTTTGAAAACGTTCGGTGGCATTTTTCCATTGCTCTTCTAAATAAAGATTTGTTAATTTTAAGTGTTTTTGCTGTTGCTCTATATCATGCTGACCAAGTGTTCTGCCAAATTGAATCAATATTTCCAGCTCGCTTTGTTGCAGGGAGGATCTTCCAATTAATCGTTGCGCACATCCTTGCCATATGTCATCGAAGTCTTTTTCCTTATTTTCCAGATCCTTCGCCAGCTCTAGATAAAATAGAGCAACTGGACCTCGTAATTTCTTACCAATTATTTGAAATGCTTCTTGTAACGGAACTTGACTATATACCATTTCCGCCTCTAAAATCTGAAGTGATTGTAATAATAATTGAATATGCCTGGGGCGCTGTTTTAATGCTTTGCCCCATTCCCATCCAAGTGCTGTAGACATACTAATTAAAAGCAGCACGCCAATCCACTTCAATGTCACCACCTCTTTGCTTGAGACTGATTTGCTTCCCGTCTCTGTCAAAAGCATTGATAAGCTTCCCAATTCTTTTTCCTTGTCCTAAGAGTAAAAAGCGCTCAAAAATGGATTCCTGTAATATTTTTTGGATCGATAAACGCCGGTACAAATCAGACATACTTCCTGCATGCAATGTGCAAATAACTTTCACACCTGCCTGTGATGCCTCAATAATCGCTTCCACATCCTTGTCCGTGCCGATCTCATCAACGATTAGAATATCAGGGGATAACGTCCGGATAGCCATCATCATTCCTTCTGCTTTAGGGCAGGCATCTAACACATCTGTCCTCCCCCCTATATCATGCTGTGGAACCCCGCGGATCGATGCAGCTATTTCTGAGCGTTCATCGACAATCGTTACTTTTTTCGAACGATTCAGATCAGATGCACTGGCTATCTGCCTGCAAATATCACGTATCATCGTTGTTTTTCCAGACTGCGGAGCACCAAGAATCATGGTATGATAATACGCACCGTCATAGATATAAGGCATCAGCATATCTGCACAGCCTTTTTTTTGCTTGGCAATACGAATATTAAAAAAGGATACCGGCTGAATTGCTTTTACTTTTTGATCTGCTGTAATAATTCCCCCTGCAATGCCGACACGGTGACCGCCTTCAATCGTAATAAATCCATTACGCAACTCTTCTTCCAGCCGATATAAAGAATATTCACTGAGCTGATTCAATATATAAACAGCTTCCTTTTTATCTGGTAATGGCTTGTCCAGCCAGCAAACAGAGGAATCAAAAATAAATTCTATTTTTTGATGAATACGTACCCGGATTTCCTGAAGCTGAGACCAGCGATGACCTACGAAGTCGTTTATCCGGCCTTGATATGATGGTGGGAAAAGCCGCAAAATCTCATTCATCCTAAAACCTCTTTTCCTCAAAAATACATCTTTAGCTGGTTTTACTTAGAGTTATATGATTTTAAAATGAAATTATGCGCTGGATATATTTCTTGATAATAAAAAAAAGCAGTCGCCTCATGAGAAGCAAACTGCTTGTTTTTTATGCAATAAATAATTATATAAGCTTTCCACCAATTATCCTTACTTCGAGATGGTCACGTTCCGCATGGAGCACTAAAAACTATGCTCTGGAAACGTATTTTCCATCTGCTGTATTAATAACGAGAACATCTCCTTCGTTAATAAAGAAAGGAACCTGTACCGTATGCCCTGTTTCTAATGTAGCTGGTTTGGAGCCGCCACTTGCAGTATCTCCTTTAATGCCAGGCTCTGTTTCTGTTACAGCAAGCTCAACGTTGTTTGGAAGATCAACGCCAATGATTTCCCCTTGATAACTTACCACGGAAACCTCCATATTTTCTTTAATAAATTTCAATTGCTCTTTGATTTGGCTTGCAGGAATTTCAATTTGTTCATACGTTGATGTATCCATAAATGCATGAGCATCGCCGGAAGCATATAAATACTGCATTTTGCTATTTTCGATATGTGCTTTACCAACTTTTTCTCCGCCACGGAACGTTTTTTCCTGAATGTTTCCATTACGCAAATTACGCAGCTTTGAACGAACAAACGCCGCACCTTTACCTGGTTTTACATGCTGGAATTCCATTACTTGCCAAATATCATTATCTACCTCAATCGTTAAACCTGTCTTAAAATCATTTACTGAAATCATATCTTTTCCTCCTGTGCCCTTGGTTATTGTGCGTGTTTTAACAACCTCTTAAGAGGTTGTTCACGCGCTTATAATTGGATTAATTCTTTTGGAGCAGATGTCAGCCGCTCGTTACCCTCTTCTGTAATAACGATATCATCCTCAATACGGCAGCCGCCCAGTCCCGGTACATATATTCCAGGCTCGACGGTAACTACCATTCCCGGCTCTAATACTGTTTCTGACCGGGTAGACAGTCCGGGACCTTCATGTACTTCCATTCCCAAAGCGTGACCTGTTGAATGACCGAAACGATCGCCAAACCCTTTTTCCGTAATATAATCTCTGGTTAAAGCATCTGCTTCTTTCCCGGTCATACCGGCTTTCGTTCCTTTTACTCCACGAAGATTCGCCTCTAATACTATATCATAAATTTCACGTAACTCTACAGAAATTTCTCCAACAGCTACTGTTCTTGTGATATCAGAGCAATAACCATCATATAATGCACCATAATCCAGTGTCACAAGCTCGCCTTCCTGAATTTTTTTAGTGGATGCTACACCATGCGGTAAAGCTGAACGTAAGCCTGAAGCTACAATCGTGTCAAAGCTTGATGAAGTCGCACCCTGTCTGCGCATAAAAAACTCCAATTCATTCGATATATCTATTTCCGGCACACCAGGCTCGATAAACGATTGAATATGTGCAAATGCGTCATCAGCAATTTTCGCAGCTTTTTTCATAATCTCCAGCTCATCCGGTGTCTTAATCATACGCAACGCTTCAATGATTCCTTCTACAGGAACTAATTCCTGGGAAAATTGACTTTGATACACTTCGAATTGGCTGTAAGTTGTATAGTTTTTCTCAAAAGCTAATCTTTTCACACCAAGCTTATCGATTTGTTTGGCAATTTCTTGATTCATCCCTTGTTTATGCTCAACAATCTCAAATGCTACCGCCTGCTCAGCCGCTTGTTCTGTATAACGAAAATCTGTAATAAATACAGCTTTATCTGCTGTAATTAACGCTGTTCCAGCCGTCCCGGTGAAATTGGTAATATAACGTCTGTTATATGGACTATCGATCATTATCGCATCGACTTTACTTTCTTCTAGTTTTTCACGCAAACGATCCAGTTTCGTCAAAACGGTTCATCCTCTCCAAAAACTTAAGTATCATAAATCATTTTATCATATATAGGCGAAGTTTGAATAACTTCAGAAGAATTCTAGCTTTTTTTGATCATATCTTCTGTTTGCTTCGAGTCCATATAATCATAGGAGATGGAATATCCGATGAATGTTCCATATAAAATAAACAAACAGATCGTTGTTACCCAGGTATTCAATGACCATTCCATGACAGATGGTATATCACTAAATATCGGCCGGAATAAAAGAAACAGGAGCGCCCATAAAATAAAGCCGTATATGATCCCCATCCACATATACTTTATTTTTTTGAAAAGCAAATAATATAAAAAAGCCACAAGCAAAGAGACTACTCCAGCCAAAATAGTTGTTATAAAAATACCCAGCCAAGTATCTGTCCAGGCATTAGATACCCAGGACGTTAAAAGATAGGCCTTGGGATGAACCTCCAAAAAATTAAAATAATACATGGCACTTGCAATCAGACTGAATACAATTCCACCGATAAAGCCTGTATACATCGATTTTTTTAATACAGATTCTTCATTATCATTTATTTGCTGTTTCTTTGACATACGCCTCATTGTTAAACACCTCCACCCTCTAGTATGACCAAATACAGCAACGAGTATGATAAAGTGAAAACTCATCCATCAAGGCCTTTCTTTTCATCCCCCATTTAGAAATGACAGGCTTTTTTATTTCTTGATGCGGGAGTCTTACAAAAGCTCTTCGATGGGGCGGGTAATCGCAAATGTTTCCGATGGGTCGAGTAATCGCAGTCCCAGTCATTTACACTGCGATAAAATCAGCTTTCTCATAATCTGTGGGAATATTTTTCTTGAAAAGAGGGAATAAATAAGTAACAGGAGAGAAGCTTCTACAGGACGTGGGCAGGCTGAGCAGAAGTTCCTTAACAGACATACTCTAGCAGGATATGGTAAAATAAAAGCATAAATCATGTGTGAGAAAGGAGGATTTCAATTGAGAAATAAAGCAGTATCTATTTTTGTTTATGTCATTGTTGCTTTTGCGGCTTTCGGATTATTTACACAGCTATTTGGAAATACAGTCGCATTTCTATCAAGGCTATTAATTTCGATTGGAATAGGGGCAGTTATTTTTGGATTGGTTTATTTCCTTCTCATACGTAGGCAGCAGCCTTCCGGACGGCAGCGGGATAATATGAAAAAATATAAGCAGGCTGTGAAACAATCTAAATCGAAGTATGGTCACCAACAGTCTGCAAAATCAGCCGGATCAGCTTATCAGAAAACAAGTCAAAAGAAAAGAAATCCTAAAAAGGCAAGTCATTTACGTGTTATTGAGGGGAATAAAACGAAGAAAAAGAAGCGTGTATCTTCATAAGCTTAAATGAGTTGTTATATGTTATATTGTTGAAGGGGGCTTCCGGATTTAAGCCCCTTTTTCATGGCAATAAAAACAGATTAATATATGGTTTTCCTGTATAACACCTTCTAAAAAACCGTTATGACAGTAAATATTTTTCCCGCAAACGCTGCATATACCTACAAATTCCTTTTCTATCTTAAGTCCTCCCTGTGTAAATCTATTGTTTTTGCTGATTTTATGAACGCTTGATTTAATTTGTTATTTCAACTTATATAGATACAATTACTTTATCTATTTCCAGTACTATATCATCAAATCTTTTTAAACCATTAACCGCTCCATGTACGCAAAAATTTCTCGCTGGATTCTTTTCCAATTTGTCGCAGCTTCTCCCTGCTTTCCTCTGTAATATTAAAATTCATGGAATTCTGTTCAGGGGCAGGAACAAAAATAATATGATTTGATTGATGCTTTGAAATATAACGGTTATCATGTGCCTGTTTCATTGTTGCAAAAAGGGAAGGAAACATTTGGAGTGCATTTCTGATTTCCCGTGGTTCAACAGATGCAGCAGGATCGGTTAATTTCACTCCAATCACTGGACGAGCTTGTTTCTTCTCAGCTTCAGAAAAAATCCACAGTGGAAAATTACTTAACAGGCCGCCGTCTACTATCACACTTTTACCTTTATTTTTACCTTGTATTCTTTTTGGCATGAAAAAGTATGGAAAGCCTGCACTCATACGAATAGCTGCTGCTACTGAAAAGGTATCCGGATGAAGTCCGTAAACACGTTCTAAATCATCCGGAATAACAACTAATTTCCCTAAAGATAAATCACTGACCACCACCTTTAATGCATCCGGTTTTAAATCACTAAATTGATATATATTCCGCCTGGCTAACACTTCCTTCAGCCACGCTTCCAGCTTTTCTCCTTTATATAACCCTAATTGAAAATAGAGAAATAACCACTTTGTTACCGGCACTAATTTTGATAATAACGGCGGATCAGCCAAGCTTTGAACATCTAATATTTTCATTAATTCGTTAATATCCTTACAGTCATAGCCTGCAGTTAAAAGCGCTGCTATAATAGCTCCGGCAGAAGTTCCGGCTGCACGTTCTACCTGCAGATTATTCTCTTCCCAGGATTCCAGCACGCCAACATAAGCAAAACCCTTCACGCCCCCGCCTGAAAACACAGCATCAATTTTCATCATCATCGCTCCATCCTGTATAGGTGCTTATTGATTTATACGTTTACCGGCTTGTTTATTATGCTTTTGGGGCAATTAAAAAGGACTGATCTTCATTCAGTATGCTCTGAATCAATTCCAGCCGTTTAACAATAAGATATTTAAACCCTGAGAAAAAGCCATCACTCTTTAAAAATGGATGGTTTAAAATATCTCTATATAAAAACTCACAAAAACAATAATTCAATATACAATATGATTTTATTTATTATTTATCTCAACCAAGCTTTCTAATTTTTCATTTAATGTATTCACCATAGTGGTATTTTCTTTAATTTTAAATAAGGTAAGAGCAATTTGAATATATTTTATTCCATCTTCTATTTGATTTAATTTGATCAGGTTATTCCCCAGCTGGTAGTAACAATCCGGAAGAAAATGCAGTGTATTTTTATTGGTACAAATGGAAACAGCTTTCAAACAGTATCTTTTGGAATCATTATATTTCCCTAAATACGTCAAGGTTTGTGATAAACCAAAAAGAAGCTTTAATTCTGTGTAGAAATCATCAAAACCTTTTACTTTATTCAATTCATCCAGTGCCTGTTCATATAACCGAAGTGCACTTTCGTAATTCCTTTCTTCCTGATACATAATAGCAATACTTATTTGAATATTAATATTTAATAAGATATCATCATCATTTTCATCTTCTACGATTAATTCTTTCAGAAACTGCACACTTTCTTCCAGTCGATTCGATAAATAATAGTCTGAAATTGCTTGATGCCATTGTAAATATCGCTGCTCATAAGAAGTGATTGTATTTTGTTGTAATTCATTTTCAGCAATATATTTAATAGAAGCGTAATTTCTCTGTTCTTTTAATTGATTTATCATATTTTTGATCTCATTAAAATGCCCATTATTTTTTTCTGGGCTTGATCCAAAAAAATAATTCATGTCTACTAATAATTTTTGGCTTATGTTAAAGAGAACGAGACAGGATGGATTTAATTGACCTTTCTCTATGTTACTAATCTGGGCCTGTGTACAAATGCCTGATGCAAGCTCTTGCTGCGTAAAACCTAATTCCCGCCGCCTTTTTTTGATATTTGCCCCTATATTTAGCTCCATGATCTACCTCCATTTTATTAACTGCAATAATGTATTAGATTTAAGATTTAGCTAACGGTGACTGCCTGATTTTTCACCGAAATAATTAATGCGTAATTATTCATTATTTATACCATAAAATAATAATTCATTCAATTCAGCAAAGTTCAGTTATATATTATTAATTATAATAGACCATATATTCATTTAAAAATAATCTCATTTTTCAAGGCCTGCCATACGATATCTACACACACTCATTCAGTACCTATCAGAAAAGCAGCGACAATTTAAATAATGATTTTTTATGTATTTTTTTAGACGGTATAAAAAGACTGTAATGAATTCCATAAAGCATGAACTCATTACAGCCATAGTTAATATTTTTAGCCTATTCAATTCAATCATTATCTAATCTCTAATAATTATAGAAAACATAGCAACAATAATACTACAAAGGGCTACCCTTGATTATGATGACCGGGAATATCAGATTCTTCAACGGAATGATGACCAGGGATGTCATAGTTTTCTGAATCATCTATAGAATGATGACCGGGAATATCTGCGAATTGATTCTGTTGATGGCTGGCATGGCTCACTAACACTCCACCACTGATTAAACCGATTAAAGATATACCTAAGAGAAACCTTTTCATACTTTTATCCCACCTTTTATTCGTATGTGATTATAATACTATATTACATCTGTTTATTTATTTAATCAACAAAAAAATTAAATGAATATATTGCTTGTTGATAAAGAAAAATAATACAATAAATGACTAATGATTACGATGCAAAAAAATAAAATCAAAAGCACCAGTTTACATGAATTGGTACTTTTGATTTTAATGGAATTCTATCTTTGTATCATCCTTTATTCTGTAAAACCAGCGAGATTCTCCAGTGTCGATTTTAAACCAATGTCATGATCTTCTTTTCGTATTCCTTCAGGTACATTCTCACAAACGATAGTAACCTTTGTACCCTCTGAAACAGTTTCAAAATACCATTTTTGTATCATCTCACCTGAAAATGCCGGATCCTTAGAATCAAAGTTTACAGATTGTACAATCCGTTTATCTGGAACCAGCTCCAAAAATCTTCCTTGGGTCACATCCGAATTTTCTGAGGTTTTACCCGGATGCGAGTTATCCATTTCGTACGTAAGGGTCATCCTATACGTTCCGCCTTTTCGAGGATCAAAACTATCAATGCGACCTGACATTCCTTTGGGTGGCAGCCATGAAATTAATTCTTCCGGATTTACAAATGCCTGATATATAGTCTGTGGTGATGCTGTAATTACTCTTGATGCAGTATCCGTTCTATCCTTCTTTGACATGAAAAAAGCCTCCTTTTCCTTGAGTTTATCAGATATGAATTTTGAAAATTTCTTTTTAATTGCTAAAAGCTATTTCTTATTAGGTTTAACAATATTAAAACATCCCCTCACCAATCAGGTAAAGGGATGCTTATGACTATATCGTTTATTTTTTCTTATATGTCTTACTTTTATAAAAGGAATGCTTTCAGAGCTCTCGCATTATAATTTAAAACTGCTCTGTTAAAGCTGTCACAATCTGCTTCTTCCGGGAAACCACACCTTTTAATAAAGCACGGTCATTTGCATCTAACGTAGCATGAAAAGCTTTTTCAACATTATCCTTTGCAGATCCTACTGCTAATACTTCTGAATCATTATTCAGAATATCTGTTGCAACAAACAGGAATAAATCTAACCCTTTTTCATTCACTGTCGCTGTAATTTCACTTACTAATTCATCATGATGCTCGTAGATTTCACTGACATCGACTGCATTTACTTGCGCGATTTCTACTTTGGCATCGCCCATCGCAAATTCCTTGGCATCCAATGTAATCAGATCTTGGACTGATTTATCGCTGATATCTGCACCGGCTTTTAGCATTTCTAAGCCGTATTCTTCTAAGCTTACTCCTGCTTTTTCAGCTAATTCATTCGCTGCTTTTACATCTTCTTCTGTGCAGGTTGGTGATTTTAATAATAAAGAATCAGAAATAATAGCAGATAATAATAATCCGGCGATATTTTTATCCAATTCAACATTGTTTTCTTTGTACATCTTGTTTAAGATCGTTGCTGTACAGCCTACTGGCTCCGCACGAAAATAAAGCGGCTCTTTTGTTTGGAAATTAGATACGCGATGATGATCAATTACTTCACGAATCACAGCATTTTCAATGTTATCCGCACTTTGCTGGAATTCATTATGGTCTACTAAAATAACATCAGCGCCATCTTCCAATCCCTGAACAAGTGCCGGTGCTTCTACACCAAATTGATCTAAAGCAAATTGTGTTTCTCCATTTACTTCCCCTAAACGTACAGGACTTACTTCTTCCCCCAGCTTTGTTTTTAAATCAGCATAAGCTAATGCGGAACAAATGGTATCCGTATCTGGATTTTTATGTCCGAAAATAAGTGTTTTTGACATCTTTGATTTCCTCCCTCGACAAACTTTCCATATATAGATTATCATATTTACCGCTCCATGCTCTAGTCCTAATCTTATTTCTAAAGAAAAAACGATAAAGTGAATCTTTAGTCAGGAAAGTTCCTCCTCTTCTGATTCATTAGGTGAATCAACCAGCCAGTTGCTCTGTTAGAAAACTTGGTTGTCACCAAGCCTTTAGGTGGCAACCATAGTTGGGACTGCGATTACTCGGCCCACCGAAAACCATTGCGCTTATGCAGTAAGCAAGTTTATACTTTCTTACCTGCCAAGAAATATTTTTCGCTTTGCTGCGAAATACTGTAAAAATAATCATTATTAGATTATAATTAATCTCATTGGAGGGATTTATGAAATGACAAGAAAACAATTTAATTTAACACGTACTGCTTTACTCACCTTTGCTTCCGAACTGGACGTGAGCACAATTGATGTACAGGCAGACTATTTTAATAATACGATTCGCTGGCATTTAGGCCATACACTCGTAACCATGGAAAAATTCTTATTCCGCTATCCTAAAAAATCAGAGAATATACCCGCAGGCTATGCCCAGCTTTTCAGCTCAGGAACAAGTCCAAAGGATTGGAAAGAAGAGCCGCCCAGCTTAGAAGCATTATTAGAAGCTTTAGAGGTGCAGCAACAGCGTATCAATGAATTTAATGATTTATTTTGGAAATCAAATGTACAGTTTAAAGTCCCGTTCGGCAGTGTGGAAACTCAGGGAGATTTGCTGATTATGCTTGCCTTCCACGAAGCGGAGCATCTTGGCAAGATCAAAGCGATGCATCAGGTTGTTGCAAAGGATAAAAATGAGTAAACCCTATGTTATTATCGGCGGCGGCATTTTAGGTGCCAGCACCGCCTTTTATCTTTCTAAACAAGGTACAGAGGTTATTTTGATTGACCGGCATGATAAGGGACAGGCAACAGATGCTGCTGCCGGAATTATTTGCCCCTGGATTTCTCAGCGCCGTAATAAAAAATGGTATCATCTTGCTAAAAATGGCGCTCACCTATACCCAGCTTTAATAGCTGATTTAGAGGCGCTCGGCGAAAAGGATACAGGCTATAAACAGGTCGGTGCACTCAGTCTGCATACTGATACGGTCAAATTAGACCGCATGGAAGAAAGAGCATATAAAAGACGGGAAGACGCTCCGGAAATCGGGGATATCATCAGACTTCATGCAGAAGAAACATATCAACGATTTCCAATTCTGGATAAGGATTATCAAGCAGTCTTCATTAGTGGTGCTGCAAGAGTTGATGGAAGAAAATTATTGCGATCCTTGAAAAACGCAGCGAAAGCTAATGGTACTGTACTTTTATCTGGAAACGCAGCATTGCATCTGACAGGAAATACGGTAACAGGTGTCGTCTGCAATCAGGAAATGATAGAGGCTGAAAAAGTTATTTTAGCAAATGGTGCCTGGATGAAGGAAACAATGGAAGCTCTGGACATTCCGTTAGATGTCTTTTTCCAGCGTGCTCAAATCATGCATTTGGAAATCCCCGGCTTAAAAACAGCTGATTGGCCTGTTGTGATGCCGCCCGGAAATAAATACTTACTTTCGCAGGAGGACAATCGTTTTGTAATTGGCTCGACACATGAGGATAAGGTTGATTTTGATTATCGGGTTACTGCCGCTGCTGTACAGGAAATTTTAGAGCAGGGACTTGCTATTGCACCGGATTTAGCAGAAGCGACCGTATTAGAAACCCGGGTCGGCTTTCGCCCCTATACGCCTGGTTTTCTTCCAGTTATCGGTGAATTGCCCGGGCATCCCAATATACTACTTGCGAACGGCCTCGGTTCAACCGGGCTAACCATGGGACCCTATCTTGGACAGCAGCTTGCAAAATTAGCTTTGAATCAAGAACTCGATATCATTTTAGATCATTATGACGTGAAATCTGCAATGATATAATAAATGATGAAAAGAGGTGAGCCCATGTGAAGGGATCCTGTGCAGTTATCATTATTATTCTTCTTATCCTCCTGACCGGCTTCTTCACCTGGTTATGGATGCAAGGCTTTAAAAGTAATCAGGAAAGTATCACTGCGTTGATCAATAGCTGGGTTTATCCTGCATAGAAAGAACCGGTTCACTCATTTTGAGAACCGGTTCTTCTCCTTATACGTGTCTATTTTTATTTTTAAGACTTCGATGCATGATTAACATTCCGTAGCCTGCCTAATTTTGTACTTATAAAACCTTATTCAAAAAGTTTTTTGTCCGCTCCGAAGCAGGATTTGTAAAAATCATTTCCGGGGTATTTTCTTCCATAATAATTCCCTCATCCATAAAGAACACCCTGTCGGCAACCTCTCTGGCAAATCCCATTTCATGCGTAACAACAACCATGGTCATCCCTTCTTTTGCTAACTGCTTCATTACCTCTAAAACCTCTCCGACAAGTTCTGGATCAAGTGCAGAAGTCGGTTCATCGAAAAGCATCAGCTTCGGTTCCATAGCAAGTGCACGTGCTATTGCGACACGCTGCTGCTGCCCTCCCGACAGCTGGGAAGGATATTGATTTGCCTTTTCCGCAAGACCTACCTTTTCCAATAAAGCTTCTCCACGTTTTCTTGCTTCATCTGCTGATATTTTACGTACCTTTCTGGGAGCCAGCATGACATTTTCTATTACTGTCTTATGAGGAAATAAATTAAATTGCTGGAATACCATCCCTACTTCTGTACGAATCATATTAATATCCGTTGCTTTATCCTTTAGATTATAGCCATCAACAATAACATCTCCGCTTGTTATATCCTCTAATAAATTGAGACACCGTAAAAAAGTGCTCTTTCCTGATCCGCTTGGCCCTATCACACATACCACTTCTTTTTCTTCCACTTCACAATGAATACCTTTTAAGACCTCGTTATCTCCAAAGCTTTTGTGTAAATCCTGTACGGTAATCATTAATAATTCAACCTTCTTTCTATATAGCGCAGTAATAAGGATAAACTGAAATTAATTACTAAGTAAAACAAGGCTACTGTTGTATAAATCTCTACAGCATTAAAATGATTCGATGCAATATATCTGCCCTGGAACATTAATTCCGGTACTAGAATAACAGATAATAAGGAGGTATCTTTAATACTGATAATAAATTGGTTTCCCAGCGGCGGAATCATCCGTTTAAATGCCTGCGGCCAAATGATATAACGCATTGTCTGGTGTTTATTTAACCCTAAGGAACGCCCTGCCTCCATTTGACCTTTATCAATCGAATCCACAGCACCACGGACAATCTCCGCAATATATGCTCCGGAGTTGATTGCAATAACGACAATCCCGGCAGTAATCGAATCCATATTATATTGTGTAATAATCGGCAATGCAAAGAAAATCCAAATCGCCTGAACAAGTACTGGTGTGCCTCGGACAACCTCTACATAAATAGAAGCAATAACAAAAAAGAACTTATTTTTAGAGATCCTTCCTAAGCCAAAAATAGCTCCCAATACAAACCCTGCTAATAACCCGACAACTGAGATTAATAATGTATAATACAAACCTGTTCTTAATTGTGGTAAAAAGTCAATAACCTGTCCAAAATCAAACATGTCCTCACTCCTCTAATCAATAAAACAAGGAGCTGTGCATGGATTGCCAGCTCCTTGTTTCATCCCTGCAAAGTCAACTTTATCAATGATTTTCGGTTAGCCAATATTTCTATCGAGCATTTTATTTCACAATCACTGCATTGTAAGGTTCACTCAAGTGTTCTCAACCATATGTGAAGAAATCAACAGCTCTTATAGAAAAAAACTTCCTTTCATCATTCAGTAACCAAATAAATCACTTTTTGAACATCCTCTTTTAGACTTGCTTTTTTATTATATTACTCTGAAGCACCGAACCATTTATCATAAATCTCATCATATGTCCCATTGTCATGTAATGCAGCCAGTGCATCATTAATCGCAGCTACTAAATCATCATTTCCTTTTGAAATTGCAATTCCATAATCTTCTGCCTGATATGTCTCACCAACGGCTTTTAATCCATCACCAGTTGTAGCAATATAATACTCTACGTTCGGAAGATCATATACGGCTGCATCGGCACTGCCATTCTCAACAGACATATATACCTGATCCAGCTGTTCATAAGTATCAATGGTTTTATCCTCTAAGTTTTCCTCCAGAAACTGTGCACTGGTAGAGCCCAGCCGGGTTGCAATCGTTTTTCCTTCTAAATCTTCCAAGCTGTTAATATCCTCGTTATCCTCCGGTACAGCAATAGTAATACCTGATTCATAATAAGGGTCACTAAAATCAACCGTACCTTTTCTCTCTTCCGTAATACTTATACCAGCAACTGCAATGTCAAATTGCCCGGTCTGTAAACCTGGAATAATACCATCAAAGTTCGTTGTCTGAATCTCTCCATCAATTTCAAATCCAGCCTCTTCTGCAATTGCTGTAATTAATTCAATATCAAATCCGACCAGCTCTCCATCCTCCATAAATTCAAACGGTACAAAAGAGTTATCGCTTACAACTGTGTATGAATCATTCAAATCATAATCACCGTCACCTGATTCCCCGTCATCTCCCGAAGTATCATCTCCACCACCGCATGCAGCTAAACCAAATAATAAAATAAGTACCAGCATGAAAACCCAATTTTTCTTTTTGCTAAACATCCAAAATTACCCCCTCATCATTGTTTTTATTTCTGTGGATAACTCTAAGTATAACAAAAATCCATTTTTATTAAAAATTCACTATTCATCCATATTTCAGAAAAAATAGATGAATTCTATGATTTTCAGTCTTTACCCGCAGTTTACATTCTTTAAACATTAAAATCATCCATCATCCTTCCATTTTCATAGGAAGTTATCCAAATTCAGGTTTTATAAGCAAAAAGAAACGGAATCTGTTATACTATTTTTGCAAGTTATTCATTAGTTCATTGATGCAGGAGGAAATAAATCCATATGGAAGAAAGTATCTCTATTCTAAAATGGAAAGCATTCGTTGAGAATAAACAGAAAAAGAAAACGGTCGTGAAGGTAATCTGGAATGATACAGATAAATTAACGTTACTTATATTACCAAATATGAAAATAAATTCATTTATTACAGATGAAAAAGAAGGCTATCTTTTTTATAATATGGAAGGAAAGCTGCTCTCAGAACCCCTTCCCTCCATTATTCCCGGCAGTGCATTAAAAGATGGACAAATTCTAGTACAAGCTATCGCTGCCGGACAGGTTACTGCCTGGGGACAAAAAATAAGTAAAAAAGAGATCGAATCACTGCATTAAAAAACCTGCGACAGATAGATATCTGCCGGAGGTTTTTGATTACTTATTCTTCTTTTCATCGTATTTTGACCAGAATGTTGCCAGGATCGGTCCGGAAATATTATGCCAAACACTAAAAAGTGCACTTGGAACTGCGGTTACCGGGTTTGTAAAAAAATCTAAGGCTAGTTTTGAGGCAAGACCGGAATTCTGCATGCCCACCTCAATCGAAACAGCTTTTTGATCCGGAAAGCTGAGCTTACATATTCGAGCTGCCAGAAAACCAAGTAATAATCCTAAAATATTGTGAAGCACAACCACCCCAAAAATCAGTAGACCTGAGGTTGCAATAGCTTCTGTATTTACGGATACAACCGCTGCAGCAACTGCAACGATCCCGATAACAGAAATAAGCGGTAAGACGGCTATGCTTTTTTCTACTTGTTCACGGAAAAATAACCGAATAATAAACCCTAAAATAATTGGGATAAGTACTACTTGTATAATTGAAATAAACATCTCCGCAAACGATACTTCCATCCATTGGCTCGCAAAGAGAAGTGTTAATGTTGGTGTTAAAATTGGCGATAATAAAGTGGAAACAGTCGTTGCTGATACCGACAATGCTGTGTTTCCTTTTGCTAAGTATGTCATGACATTTGATGCAGTTCCTCCCGGAGCACAACCAACCAGAATAACACCAACTGCAATCTCTGGCGGCAATTGAAAAACGACTGCCAGACCGTATGCTATAAGCGGCATAATCGTATACTGTGCAAGGACTGCAATAAAAACACTTTTAGGCGTTTTTATTACATTTTTAAAATCTTTAGGTGTAAGAGTTAATCCCATGCCAAACATAATAATTCCTAATAACAGACTTACATGTGGTGCAATCCAAGTAAATCCAGCCGGGAACAGGAAACTGATTATTCCAACTAAAATTACCCAAAGGGCAAAGGTGTTCCCTGCAAAGGTACTGATTCTTTCTAATATTTTCACTTTCAAATCCTCCTAAAAATACTTTTGCTAACAGCTTGTTGTTAACAAAATTCAAACAATTCAATCTAATATTTCTAAAGAGTGATACAATCGAAGCCGTATTGGTTTTCTACCCTTTCAATAAAATAAGAGACGCCCTCTATCATACCAAAAATCAGATAATTATGTCTAGCCTAAATTGAAATATTTTTACATATAGCTACAACCTGCTTCATTCATGTATTAAAACATGAAACAGCTATCCTCTTCTGCCAAAATTACAGCTGTTTCTTAAATTTTTTCAGAACTAAAGCAAAGGGACATCCCATAATTCACATGGATGCACCTTTGCTTTTCTTTTCAACGATGATTAAACCGGCTAACCCGGAAGCTCTCTAAACTTACTGCTAACGCTTCTCCTGTCAGCATTCTTGCTAAGCTTTCACCAATCCCGCTGGCAAATTTAAAACCATGCCCGGAGAATCCGCAAGCGACAACAATATTTGGAAGCCCTAGTAAGTAATCAATAATAAAATCTTCATCTGGCGTATTGGTGTACGTACATACTCTGCCTTCTTTCAGCTCCATATCTTTAGAAAAATGCTTCTGTGCAAAAGCTGACGTTTCCTGCTCATCTTCCGGATACGCTCCAAATGGCTCCAGCTTTTTAGGATCTTCTAATGGATGTCCCCCATCATGCCTGCCAATTTTTATCCCGGCTCCATCAATACTTGGAAAACCATAATATGTACTTTCCTCATCAACATATCCCCAGCCTGGAAACGATCCTTCATTATAATTGATATCCTCTGCTGCTTTAAACCAGGAGAATGTCTTGCGAACCGGTGTAAGGGGCAAAGTGACGCCAAGAAGCTTTGTCACTTGATTCGTTCCTTTTCCAGCAGAGATGAGCAACTTTTTTCCTTTGACTTCACCATCTGTTAATTTCACAGTAACTTGATCAGCTGTGGTTTCAATGGCTTGTACATAGCTGTTTGTATATAGTTCTGCACCATTTTGTTCTGCTAGCTGCCGATAAACTCGAACAGCATTTTCACTGTACAGCACGCCTGAATTTTTCTCAAAATACCCAATAGAACCAGTATCTAATTGAAAGCCCGGCCAGCGTGTATTGATTTCTTCTGCTGTTAACACTTCCAAGGGAAGATGATACTCCTCCGCCGATTTCTGAACAGTATCCAAGAACACATTTCCTTTGGGACCAAAATTAAGCACACCGGTCTTTAAAAAGATTCGCTCCTCTGTCCTCTTATCCAGCTCTTCCCATAACCTTTGAGAGTGTAAGGCCAGCGGAACATAATTACCTCCTTCTCCATAAGCATGCCGTATTAATCTCGTTTCCCCGTGATGGGAGCCTTTTTCGTGCGGAGGGTCATTTGAATCGATAAGCGCCACCCTCTGACCTGATTCTGTTAAGTAATAGCCGGCTGACATTCCCATGGACCCTGCTCCAATAATAATAACGTCATACATCATCTTGTACTCCTCCTCTATGCTATCTAATCAACAATCCTCTTCACCTGCTCATACAAATCCGGATGTGTCTTACGAAGCTTTACGGACTTCCATGCTTCATTCACCCACATATGTGTTGTTTTTCCCGTTGTCAGTAATTCCCCGTAAGGCTCCACTACTGTAGAGCTTGTCAGTCCATATGCTCGCCAATCTTCTTCCGTAATTCTTCTTGCTTCATATGCAAAAGCTAACCGAATTGGTGAATATTCATCAATTCGTGTAAATAATACGACCAAATCATCAAATTTTGCTGAGCTTTTATAAACAGCATTCACATCCAATACTGGTAAAAGCAGCCCTTGTTCTTCCAGGGCATGATAAGACATGTCAAAGTGTCTCATCCACTCTGTCCGGGCCACTTCAAACCACGTAATATAATTTCCGTGGTGAACAACTCCCATTTGATCTGTATCTTTGTATTGGACGCGCATTTTATGCTGATGCCATGCTTGTGTCATTTCTATTTCCTCCTGTTTTTGAAAACTATCCTATTCTATTTATGTAATATGATACTTCTATTAAATTATATCATTAAGTATTCCGGAAATTAATTTGAACGATTTACAATATTAGAAAACTTGGTTGTCACCAAGCCTTTAGGCGACAACCTTAGTTACACTTATACTTAACTCCTTAAATTTTTAATACTTTCTTAAAATGTAATAAAAAAATTCCTATCATCATGATTGATTGACAATAGGAATTATTATCGTTTGAAATTATTTTAGGGAAATATCATTTTTAATTTAATGTATCACAGCATGAGTGTCCGTCATTTCCCTTTTTACATATGGAAAGAATATATTAATATGGATAGGGAAAAACGGAGCACTACATCTCCTGATTGGTTCAACTAAAATTTAACGGAAAAAGCGCCCGTTAAATTAAGTTTCACCGCATAACAGGAATACTAATACCCTTGCTTTACATCTACAATATTTATCATATCGTTATTTTTACTTTTATATTTCTTCAGGTTCTCAGAAAATATATCCAATGCTCTATCGAAATAATGCGGAGAAACTCCTGATAAATGTGTCGTCACCGTAATATTTTTTTCTTCCCAAAATGGATGATTTTCCGGAAGAGGCTCTTGTTCAAATACATCTAATACTGCATGCGATATCTCCTCTTCATGTATAGCTTTCAGCACATCTTCCCCACTTACTGCATCGCCTCTTCCTATATTTACAAATACTGCATGCTTAGGCATTAATTCGAAATGTTTATACTGAAAGAAACCTTTTGTCTCAGGAGTGCTGGGAAGTATAGAAACCACAAAATCTGCTTCATGCAAGTACGTATCCATCTCTTTAAACGTAATATTCGTATCAAAATACTCTACCTGTCTTCCGCTCCTTGAAACTCCAATGGTTCTCATTTGAAAAGCTTTCGCTATTTTTGCGATTTCTCTGCCTAAAATACCAGTTCCTGCAATCAGCATGGTTTTGTTTGTTATCTCTTCCATATGAATATCCCGCGTCCAAACCCTATTTTTCTCATTTTCTATCAATACTTTCCCTTTTCTGTAAACCAGCATTAATACAAAAAATACATATTCAGACATCGGTGCTTTATGAATACCTTTAGCACTTGTAACCAGAATCCCTCGCTTATTTAATTCTTCAAAGGGAAGCTGGTCTACACCGGCAGCGATAACCATTATCCACTTTAACTTAAAAGCCTTCTGAATCACTGCTTCTGTCAAATCTGTACCATAAGTGATTAATACTTCAACATCCGCAAGATAATCTTCTGCTTCCTCCATATTATTACAAAAAATAAAATCGTCATCTGGAAATATTTTGTTTAGATGAACTTGATTTTCTTGTGGTAATTCAGCAGATGCTAATATCTTCATGCTAATTCCTCCCAGCAATTTTTAATTCAACTCATTTTCCTAATACTGCATTCACTTCATCTCTTATTTCCTGTAAGCCCATTGTTTCATACACGCTGTCAGCCAGCTCTTTAAATTCTTCACGATCTACCTCATGAAACTCGACACCAGCTTCTTTCATTAATCCTTCATACTCGTTAGAGGATTCCATACTCATTTCAGAGGCTGTCTCTCCAGCTGCTTTTGCTTCTTCTAAAACGATTTCTTGAAACTCCTCTGGTAAACTGTCAAACCATTCTTCACTGACTATTAATGCTGAAACCAATTGATAGTGATTTGTTTTCGCAATATGATTGATTACTTCATACATGCTTGACTCATATATAGCTGTATTATGAGCCTCAACACCATCAATAACGCCCTGTTCTAAACCCGGATAAGCTTCTGTCCATGGCATACCGGTCGGAGATCCTCCCATCGCAGAAACAGTAGCGTTTACAATTTCTGCCCCGCTTGTCCTTATGACAGATCCTTTAAAATCAGCAGCATTTGTAACTGGATGTGTTGTCGCTAAATTTCTTTCTCCCAATTGAAAATTAAATGAAAGAATCCGGATTCCCTGCTCAGTAAATTCTTCTACCCATTCCTGATATAAATCTGACTCTAAAAATTGTTCCATCTCACTAATATCCTCAAACATAAATGGAGATTGTATAATAGAAAATTCCTTTTTTAAATCACTTAATTGTGCAGCATCTGTAACTGTTCCTACATCTGCTCCAAGAGAAGCTTGTTCAATTAAATCCGGGATATTTGCTAATTGATCACTATGGTATGTTTCTACTTCAATTTCCCCAGCCGACCGCTCTTCTACAGCTTCTTTAAATTGATATATTGCTTGATATTCTGCATTCTGTTCATTTTGTGTAACACCCAAACGTAACGTATATTCTCCATCGTTTCCTTCTGCACCTTCTGAGCCACAGGCAGTTAAAAGTACCAGACCAACAGCAACTAACAAAAAGCAATACAGTTTCTTCATAACACCACTCCTATCGTTATTAATTATAAGTTTATAAAGCTCGTATTCCTTGTGAAGCCCTACTAAGCCACAAAAAAGATGTAATCAAATCCAATCAGTTACTTCCCCCTTTATAAAAGCCACATACGGCGTATCAAGTATTTCCTATATAGTTACATAAATTCATCTTTATACATACATTGTATACAACTTAGTCTATATGAAAGTGTTTATTGCTACCTATGGACCTAGTAATAAATTAGGTAAAAATAATACTATACTTGGAAACATTGCTATCATAACAATTACTGCAAGCACGGTTATTATAAATGGCAAGGCTCCTTTGGTGTACTCCACAACGCCGGTTTTTGTAATGGATAAAACAGCAAACATGGTAACTCCCAAAGGCGGTGTCATACCTCCAAATGTAATCAGAACAACCATTACTACTCCAAAATGAACTGGATCAATTCCTGCCATTTCTGCAATCGGAAGGAATATCGGTGTTAGCATTAAATTATTTGCAGTAGCTTCCATGAAAAGGCCGGCGATAAATACAAATAACAAAATTAAGAGAAATAATAATTGTGAATTTTCAGTTATACCTGTTACAAACTGAGACATCGTTCTAGGGAAATTCTCAAAAGCTATCACATAACTGAAAATAGAAGCAGATGCTATAATTAACATAATCATACTATTATCTGTCACTGCGTCTTTTAAGCATGCTTTTAATTTTTTCCAGCTTAATTCTCTATGAAAGAAAAATCCTACCGTCATCGCATAAACAACTGCTACTGCTCCAC
The DNA here is from genome assembly GCF_009389585.1 of Oceanobacillus sp. CFH 90083. GTDB lineage: Bacteria > Bacillota > Bacilli > Bacillales > Amphibacillaceae > Oceanobacillus. The sequence continues at coordinate 58,531 of NZ_VIYG01000016.1, forward strand.
CTTCTGAAGCAGAAAATAAACCAAACCGAATCCCGACAATCAGCAATATTGGAAATAAAATTGCCCATATACAATCCTTAAAACTAATGACAACTTCTTTCATGGTTGGAGGTGTAAATGTATTATTCTGATCATAATTATTTTTTTTAGCAACAAAATATACACTTACCATTAATGCTACTGTCAGAAGTATCCCTGGAATAATTCCTCCAATAAACAGTTTATTTATGGAAACTCCACCAATAAATCCATATAAGATTAAACCAATACTTGGAGGAAATGTTGCTGTAATAATGGAACTGACAGAAATTAACCCTGTTGAAAAACCTTTTGAATACCCTCTTCGCAGCATATCATTCGTCATTATTCTGCTTTGCATTGCTGCATCTGCTGTAGCAGAGCCGGATATACCGCCCATCATTGCACTCAGCAAAACGGAAGCTTGTGCCAGACCGCCAATCATATGGCCAGTTAAAATGTTTGCAAATTTTATTAATCTGCTAGTTATCCCCGAAGCATTTAAAATATGACCGGCTAGTACAAAGAAGGGAACTGCTAATAACGGAAATGACTGAGTTCCAGTAGCAAATTGTTGAATAGCCAGTGAATTAGGAATATCTGCTGATAAGAAATAGACAACTCCCGAAATTCCGATTGCAAATGCAACAGGCATATTCAAAAAAAGCAAAACAAAAAATACAATTAACATGATAGTCATATATCTATCTCCTTCACTTATTACCCTTATTCATTATTTCCTTTAACGCTTCTCCATTTCCCGAAAATTTGACCTAGTGCAGTCAACAGCATTAACATACTCCCAGTCGGAATAGCTAAAGTTACTGTCCAATAAGGAATTTGTGTTCCAGTAATAAGACGGCCAGTAGTTGATAAAACCATATCACTGCCATAGTAAATAAGAAAAATTAAAAACAGGATCATCAAAACATGCATTACCATCTCTACTACGATTCTTAATTTTGGTTTCAAAAAATAATTAATTGCATCAACACCTACATGTGCATGATTCCTAAGAGCTTGATTTGCTCCCAGAAAGATAACCCAAATAAAAACTAATTGAGCCAGACCGACTGACCAGGTTGTAGGACTCCCAAATGCGCGTACAACAACTTCCATAAAAACCAGACCAACCAGTAATAATAATAACCAAGATGTTAAAAGCTCTTCTATTTTTATCCAACCAATTCTCATCTTTTCTATCATCATTTCACTCCTCTAATTACGGTTTAACAGAAGTTCCATCAGGCGTTCTTGCTAAGGTCCACTCCGGTAATGTATTTAAAGCAGGATAGTCGAAAGCTGCCTCTTCATTAAAATCTACTCCAAGACCTGGCTGATCACCTAAATACGCATACCCTGCTTTTATTTTTAAATCAGCAGGAAATACATTTTCAAGTGCTTCATTCATTGGTGTCCACTCTTGGATACCAAAATTATTAACTGCATAATCTAAATGAAAATTAGCCATTACTCCAATCGGAGAGAGGTCTCCTGGTCCATGCCACGCAGTGCGTACACCAAATAATTCACCGAAATGAGCCAGTTTTCTTGCAGGTGTTAACCCGCCAATTGCACTCACATGTGCTCTGATAAAATCAATGCGCTTATGAATAATTAAATCTTTCCAATCATTCGGATGGCTGAATAATTCCCCCATAGCAATTGGAATGGATACATGTTCACGTAAAATCTTTAACCAATCAGCATTTTCCGGTGAAAAAGGATCTTCAAGATAAAACAAATCATATTTTTCTAATTTCTTCGCCAGACGAATGGCTTCGATTGGGGGTATTCTTTCATGAATATCATGGATAATTTCAAAATTATTACCTAGATTTTTGCGTAAATGTTTAAATAATTCTTCTACATTTTTCGCATAGAATTCCGGATCAAAATACTCTCCAGCTCTTCTGTTTTCAGGAGATCTTTTCAGCTCAAAATTTTCTGCCTTTTTCATTTTCTTAGATATCAAGCCTGTATCATTCGTTCCAGCTCCCCCATACATTCCCATCTGACAGCGGACATGCTGATAGCCCTCCTCTAGTGCTTCCTTCACATTAGCTTCGACCTCTTCCGCAGTCCCTCCATCTACATGACGGTATAAAGCAATTCCATCTCTTGATTTACCGCCAAGTAAAGAATAGACTGGCAAATCAGCCATCTTTCCTTTGATATCCCACAAAGCCATATCAATGCCGGAAAGCGCATTATTAACTACTGGCCCATTTCTCCAGTAACCGCTTACATTCATAGACTGCCAAATGTCCTCAATATTTGCAGGATCTTTTCCAATCAGGAAAGGTTTCAAATAATCTTCAACGGCACTTTTAACTGTAAAAGCTCTTTGTGTAAAAGTAGAACACCCCAAACCATATAAACCCTCTTTGTTCGTAATTATCTTCACAACGACTAAATTAATATTATTTGGTGCAGTAATAAATACCTCTACATCTTTAATCTTCGGTTTGTTCATAAATTATTTTCCCCCATCTCTTTTTTTACCTTCCTAACCAGCCGCCATCAACTGCTAATAAATGCCCATGAACATAATCAGCTAAAGGTGATGCCAAAAATACAGCTGCACCTTTCATATCATTCGGATCTCCCCATCTTCCCGCAGGTATCCTGTCCAGAATTTGTTTGCTGCGTTCCGGGTCGTTAATAAGCGCTGTATTCATTTCTGTCGCAAAATATCCTGGCACAAGGGCATTTACATTCACCCCTAATGAAGACCATTCATTAGCTAATTCCTTCGTTAACTGACCTACTGCTCCCTTTGCTGCGGTATACGCAGGAACCAGAATGCCTCCTTGAAATGAAACTAAAGAAGCTACATTTATAATTTTTCCACTTTGCTGAGCAGTCATTATTTTTCCTGCTTCTTGACAGAGAATCCAAACGGATTTTAAGTTCACATCAATGACTGCATCCCATTCGTGTTCTGGAAATTCTACTGCCGGATATCTTCTCTGAATACCTGCACAATTTATTAATATATCAACAGATTCCATTTTTTCCTTTACTTCTGGAATTACTTTTCTCACTCTTTTTAAATCACTTAAATCACATTCTATAATTTCACAATTTCTTCCCAATCCCTCGATTTCTTCTTTTACAGCAATGTCTGCCGAGCGTTGGACTAATGCAATATCAGCTCCAGCTTCTGCTAATCCAATTGCTATTGCTTTTCCAATTCCGCGTGTTGCTCCGGTCACTACCGCTACTTTATTCTCTAAATTAATTTGGATAGCCATCTTTCATTCCTCCTTACAATGCAAATAGAACTTTCAATGAATTTCCAGACTCTTTTACTAATTGAAATCCTTCTTGAAATGACTCAATCGGCAAGCGGTGACTAATTAGCTTAGAAAAATCTATTTTGTCTTCTTCCATAAATTTAATTGCTGTTTCAAAATCTTTTGGTGAAAAACATCTTGTAGTAGATAAAGAGAGCTCTCTAAAATGCATTTTTGCTAAATCAATCGTTGGCGGCTTCTTATATACACTTACTACCATTATTTCTCCCTGGGTCTTTATTGCCGAAATCATTTGATCTGCAGTTATCTGATTTCCTGCAACTTCAAAGACTACGTCTGCTCCCACTCCTTGTGTAATTCTTTTCACTTTTTCTATTAAATCCTTTTCCTGCGAATTAACAGTAGTAAGTCCATATGATTCAGCAATCTGTAAACGATAGTTACTTACATCAGAAATAATAACTTCGGCTGCACCAGAGAGTTTGGCAATCATCCCAATTAAAATGCCAATTGGGCCCGCTCCCAGGATTGTAACGGTATCCCCTACTTTAAATTTCGATCTTCTTACTGTATGTACAGCAACTGCCAGGGGTTCTATTAAGGCTGCTTCATCCTCTTTTACTTTATTGGAGAGAATATGCAAATTCTCTATGGGGATTTTTGCATATTCTGCAAAACCGCCCTGCAAATCAATACCGATATATTTTAGGTTCTCACAAATATGATAGTTTCCTAGTCTGCATGGTTCACACTTATTACAGTATCGGATTGGGTTCACAGCCACTTTATCCCCTATTTTAAATGGTGATTCACTGTTCATTTCTATAACCTCTCCAGAAAATTCATGTCCCATAACCAATGAAGGCTTTGCCCGCGGATGAACTCCAGCATAAATCATCATGTCTGTTCCACAAATACCGCCATAGTTTACTTTAACTAATGCTTCTCCGGCAGTAATTTGAGGAACACTTAATTCCTTTAACGATAATTTCTCTTTACCTGCATAAGTAATTGCTTTCATTATTCCAATCCTCTCTTCCAAGTACTTCTATTCAAAGAGAATACCTAATACTGTTTTTCTAGTATCTTCAAAATGAATACTCAGGGTTTCATCAATACCAGAGATATTGTTATTTTGCATAGCCTTGACAATATCCTCATGCTTCTTAATTAAAAAATCCACTTCTTCCTTCTCCATATTGATTCTTTTTTCAGTCGCGATTAATAAAGCTGTTACAACAATATTTTTTATGCTTTTCCATACATACATAAATCGCTTATGTTGACTGGCTTTAATAATCGCTTCATGAAATGCAATATCCTGAACAGAAAATTCTATAAAATCATTTCGTTTAGCAGAAATTCTCATTTGTTCAATAGAAAAATGAAGAAATGCAAAAAGTGATTCGTCTGCCGCCTCAGCACATTTTTTCATGCAGAAACCTTCCAGTAGAAAACGAACATCATTGATTTCTTCCAGATCCTCTTTGGTAACACCTTGGATTACTGCGCCCATCCTTTCCAGACTGACTAAGCCTTCATTTTGAAGAATACGTAAAGCTTCCCGAGCCGGTGATCTGCTTGTATCATAAGTAGAAGCTATAAAGTTCTCAGAAATTTTATCGCCTTCTTGCAGCTTTCCGGAAATGATTTCAAATCGAATTAAATTTGCTACTTCTTCTCCTTTGGAAGAAGAGGGTAACCGATGGATTGGAAAACGCATATTCTCACCCCTTTACATACCTTGTATACAACATATACAGATGGTATCATATATTTTTATGATTGTAAACGTTTTATTAAAATGTGTTGAGGTTGAAGATCTTTAGCTGACTTTGAGGCTTGCTGATATTATTTGAAAAACATGAACTTATTTAAACATCGTACAGGTGTTTACAGCATCGTAAGGCAGAATAAAAATAACCAATTTTCACCTAAGCCGAAATATTTTTAAGAAAATTTAAATTTATCTATTTACACATGACGTCATATGATGTAATATACATTTAACGTGATGTTATATCACATCATAATATTGAAGGAGGTGACATTTACAGGTTTTAGCAAGCGATTACATTTTAAGTGGACAAGATAAGAGGAGGAATTATTTCATGAAGACAGAACATGTAGAACAAATTCAAAATGCAGTAAAAGCAATTGAAGAAAGACAAATCGATAATATATTCTTTGTAGCATGCGGAGGCTCCATGGCATCCCTGTCAACTGGTGAATACTTTATTTCCAAGGATACGGCCGTGCCAAGCTTTGTCTATACATCAAACGAATTTATTCATCGTTCACCAAAGGCTTTAGGTAAAAACAGCCTGGTTATTTTACGTTCTCATTCTGGTGAAACACCAGAAACTGTGAAAGCTGCATCCTTCGCTCGAGAAAAAGGGGCACTGACCATTGCTATTTCTATGGAAGTGGAATCACCACTTTGTCAGAATGCAGAGTACATTCTTCATTACAACTATAAAGATGGATCAGATGCAATTGATGGTGAATTAGGCATTTTCTATACTTTGCTTTTCAGAATACTTAAATTAACGACAGGTGATGAAAAGTACGACCGGGCAGAAAAACAGCTGGCGAACCTTGATTCTTTGATTAAAAAGAACCAGGAACAATTCAAAGATGTCGCTGACCAATTTGGAAGAAAGAACAAGCGTGAGAAATTAATTTATACCATGGCCAGTGGTGTATACTATCATCAGGCATATTCATTCACCAGCTGCCTACTTATGGAGATGCTCTGGATTGATTCAAATGCAATTCATGCAGGAGAATTCTTCCATGGTCCATTTGAAGTAACAGACTATGATGTTCCTTTCTTGCTGATTGTTGGTGAAGGACCAAGTACGCCTCTTGATTTGAGAGCATTAGATTTTGCGAAGAAATTCAGTGATAAAGTAGAAGTTGTCGATATTCGTGAATTGAATTACGAAGGTATTGATGATGATTTAAAAGAATACTTTGGAAGCGCTCTATCCGGTCCAGTTCTGCGTCTGTATGCAGATGGATTAGCTGAGCATACTGGACATCCTCTATCGGTAAGACGTTATATGTGGAAAATGGAATATTAAGGTTATAACTGTTAAGAAAAACCAAGAAAATCACTTGGTCTTTAAAATACTGGTGTTCTTGCCTGGAAGATGTCCGCTACGGGAAGTCGCTTTCCGCGGGCAACACTCAGCCTCCTCGAAAGAAGACCACTTTCTGCGGGGTCTTCACCTGTTGCTTTTCCCGCAGGAGTCAACTTCCCTCCGCTCCCATCTTTGAAGAAATATGTTTCATTTGCTTTCTTTCAAAGAAAAGAAGCTGATTCTAGCGGAAGAAATACACGGAGACTCCTGTGGGAATGCGCAGTGGGAAGACCCCGCAGGAANAGCGGCTATCCTCAGTATTTTATACTTTCTTAAAACACTATTCATTATAAATCTACTATAAAAATGGGGCGAGAAAATGAAAAAAAGATTGGTTTGTCTATTAGCCGTACTGTTACTCACTGGCATATTGGCAGCGTGTGGTTCTGATTCCTCCAATGATGCAGAATCAAGTGGAGATGAAGTGGTTATTGATTTCTTCCACCGCTGGCCAAATGAACCGAGAAAATCTTTCTATGATCAAAAAATTGAAGAATTTGAAGAAGCCAACCCAAATGTAACCATTAACGTTGATTCCGTTTTGAATGATTCTTACAAAGAGAAAGTACGTGTTCTTGTCTCAAACGATGACTTGCCAGACATCTTTTCTTCCTGGTCAGATACCTTTGCAGAAAATCTTGTCAGCTCAGGCAGAATCAAAGCCTTAAATGACCTAATCGAAAGTGATCCGGAATGGAGCGGTAAGATTATCGAGTCGCAATATGAAGGTTTCACCTTTGACGATACAACGTACGGAATACCATTTACCGTTGATGGAAAAGCCTTTTTCTATAATAAAGCGATTTTTGAAGAAGTTGGCGTAGACGTACCGGAAACCTATGATGAATTTATTGAAGTCCTGGATGAACTGCAGGCTGCTGGCTATGAGACACCGCTTGTCGAAGGATTAACAAATGCCTGGGCGATCTCGCATTATATGGGAACAATCTTTCATCGTGTAGTAGACTCAGAAACATTAGCACAAGACTATAATCCAGAAACTGCTGCATTTACAGATGAAGGATATGTAAGAGGATTAGAAATTTTTCAGGAGCTGACTACCTACATGGGTGACGTTTCCACAGCTATCGATCATGAAGCTGCACGTAATATGTTTTCAGCTGGAGAAGTACCTATCCTCTACATGCAATTTGCAGAAATTTTAATGGTGGAGGATGCGGGAGATGTTGATTTTGGATTCTTTAATTTCCCTGAGGTTACTGATGGAAATGGAAGTCCCGATTCCTTAACGGGGGCTCCGGAAGGCTGGATGTTAAGTGAAAATGCACCAGAAGAAGCAGAAGAATTCTTAAAATTCTTAACTTCAGAAGAAACAGCTGCTGAATTTACAGAAGTGGACGGACAGTTGAATGCAATTGAAGGTGGAGTTACGGAAGAAAATGCGAATCCAACGAGCTACGAGGCATACCAAATCGTCTTAGATTCACCTGAAACAGCCCCTTGGTTTGATAATGCTGTCGATATTACCATCGCTGATATCTTTATGCGTGGCGGACAGGATTTAGCAACTGGCCAAACAACACCTGAGCAAATAATAGAAGAAGTACAGAGTCAGATTGCAAAGTAAAAGGAAAAAACATCCTATGGAGCTTAGCAATGCTCCCAGAAGCAAATGAAACGTTGACAATTAAATAGATTGCCCTGACATATATATGTCGGGGCTTTCCACTTATTTTGAAAAGGAAAGTAGGTATGAGCTATGAAGAAAAAATTTCCTTTAACACCTATTTTATTTTTGCTCCCTTCTGTTTTCTTTTTAGGTGTTTTCATTTATATACCATTAGTTCAAAATTTTTATAACAGTTTTTTTGATTTCAATGTATTTTCCAATTCGAAGGAGTTTGTTGGTCTCGCGCAAATAAAAACGTTATTTCAAGATGATGTGATTATGATTTCCATCATGAATAACTTTAAATATGCGATTATATCGGTGATATTTCAGATTTTCTTTGCCTTAATTTTAGCGAGCATTCTGGAGGATAAATTATTTCGAAAAGTTGCTCCTGCTCTCAGAGTAATCTACTTTATTCCGGTAATGATATCGATTTCCGTCATCGCTTTATTATTCAGCTTTATTTATAACCCGCAAATGGGATTACTAAATAGTTTTCTGGAGCTGGTTGGCCTGGAGGCATGGGCTCGTCCATGGCTTGGAGATTCGACTTCAGCTATTTACAGTGTTATTGCGATGTCCCAGTGGCAAAGTATTGGCTTGATTACCATGCTTTTTATCGTAGCTATCCAAAAGATTCCTAACGAATTATATGAGGCTGCTGATATGGACGGCGCCGGACGGATTCGAAAATTTTTCAGTGTTACCCTTCCACAGGTAAAAGAAACAATGTTTGTTAATTTATTAATTACTGTGACAGGATCTATTCTCGTTTTCAACGAACCGTTTATTTTAACAAATGGCGGCCCCGGGAACAGCTCAATGACGCTTGCAGTGCATATGTATCAAACAGGGTTCTCCAGAGACAATATGGGATATGCGTCTACAATTGCAACACTTATTTTCCTGCTGTCTGCTATTTTTGCATTGATTCAAATTAAAGTGTCTAAGACTGGAAAGGAAGATTGAAAATGAAAGAAAACACGAGTTCAAAGCAATATTCCAATTTCCGTCAAAAAGAGCCTAAATCAGCCAAAACCAAAACAAGATTATTTAAATACAGTACATTAATCGGCTTAGGCATTTTTGCATTAATCATTCTTTACCCGCTGTTTTGGATGTTGATTTCTTCATTTAAGAGCTACGAAGAAATTTATTCCGATGTATGGAATTTACCGGGTACATGGAACTTTTCAAATTACTCGTTAGCCTGGGAGCAAGGTATTCAAAATTATTTTATAAACAGTCTCTATGTGACAGGATTTGCTATCCTCATTACTGTTTCGATCGGTTCAATGGCAGCGTTCACATTATCTCGTTACCAAAATCGCTGGATTGATATAGCATTACTATTTATCATCGGCGGATTAATGATGAATCCGCAAGTTGCCTTAATTCCGCTGTTTGAAATATTAACGTTATTTAATTTAATCGATACACGCTGGGCATTGATTTTAACCTACGTGGCATATAGATTACCTTTAACCATTATACTGATTCGGGCATTTTTCTTAACTGTTCCCAAAGAGCTTTCTGAATCTGCGTTACTGGATGGCTGCACCGAATTTGGTATTTACCGGCGGATTTATTTGCCTCTATCCATCCCTGTTGTTGTGACAACCGTTATTTTAAATGCATTCTTTGCTTGGAATGAGTTTCTATTCGCTACTGTTTTTATAAATTCCAGCGAATTGAAAACAATACCATCCGGATTAATGGTGTTTCGCGATGCGTTAAGAACAGATTGGGGTGTATTGCTTTCAGGTATGGTAATCGCATCGATTCCAATGATTATTCTATTAATTCTTCTACAAAAATACTTAGTGAGAGGACTTGCTGAAGGTTCTGTGAAAGGATAGTGATAAAATGAAGCTAATTACAATTGGTGACAATGTAGTGGACTGTTATTTAGATCGAAAGGAGTACTTCCCCGGTGGAAACTGTGTTAATGTAGCTGTTCATGCCAAACGTAATGGCGCTGAACAGGTTGCTTACATTGGAATTTTTGGCAATGATGCCCCTGCCAGGCATTTGCAATTTGCGTTAACGCAGGAAGGCATTGATTATCAGTTTTCCCGGACAGCTGTCGGTATCACCGGACAGCCAAAGGTAAACCTGTCTCCGGATGGGGACCGTATCTTTGTCGGCGGTCCTAAGAATACCGTACAGCACCGTTTTAAAATCCAGCTGACCTTAGAGGAGATCGAGTATGTTCAACAATTTGATTTATGTCATGTGAGCTGCTATTCCTCGATGGAAAGTGAGCTTCCGAAATTAGCTGAAGTGATTAAAGTTGCTTATGATTTTTCTGATCATAAAACACCAGCCTATATTGAATCGGTTGCCCCATATATTTCTTATGCATTCTTTTCAGCAGCAGAACTGTCAGAAGGAGATTTGGAAGCATTTATTTCATCTTTACAAGCATTTCACTTTGAAGTGATTGTTATTACAAGAGGCGGTAATCCAGCTATCGTTATTTCCGGACAGGACCGCTTCTATCAAAAGCTGAATAAAATTGATGTTACGGATACAATGGGGGCAGGAGACAGTTTTATAGCAGGCTTTTTAACATCCTATACAGCAAATAAAAATATCGAAGCTGCAATTGAACAGGGTACGAGGTCAGCTGAAAATACCTGTCAGGTCTATGGTGGCTTTGGGTACCCCCAACCTTTGCTGGATTAGTTAACGAATACCGCAGTTTGATGTATAATGTAGGAGAATACTTACATTATGGGAGATAATTTTATGACGGAAGATAATTTAAACGGCGGGCAAAATTATTTATATGAAGAAATTATGACAGGAATTAAGGAATATATGAATGAAAATCAGCTTCAGCCAGGAGACCGCATCCCTACTGAAAAAGAATTAGGCAAGTTATTTAAAGCCAGTCGCATTTCGATTAGACGGGCAATCAAGGAGCTTGTTGATGAAGGTGTTCTGAAGATTATCCATGGGAAGGGAACCTTTGTAGACAAGCAGCGCAAAGAAATTCATCTGCTGCATTTACAAGGGTTCTCCGAGGGGCTGACAACAGAAAATGATAAGATAACAAAAGAAATTGTTTCGCTGAAAAAAATAAATAACAATAAAAAACTGAACAGGATTTTCGAGAATAAGTATAATGAGTTTATTGAGCTTATCCGTAAAGTCTATCGTAACGATCAAATCTTAAGCTTGGATTACGCTTATTTGCCAACTGCTATTTACCCAAATATAGAAGATAAAATAAAAAATGAAAGTTCAACATTTAAGATTATTCATGATGATTACGGTATTGTATTTAAAAAAGTTGAAAAAGAATTAGAAATTGTTCCTGCCACAGAAGAGCTGCAAAAACATCTCAACATCAGCAGATTAACACCGCTGGTTTTAGTGGAAAAGATTATCTATAACGACCAACAACAGCCTGTGCATTACTCAAGGTATTATCTGATATCAGATGCAGTCAAGCTAAGAATTGAAAGTAACTTACCTTAAGCAAGCATGCTTTTGAACATCCTCTATAAGGCAGGAGTTATTTATATGAGAAAAGAAGCTGATATAAGCAATGGTTACCTGAAAACCCCGGTAATACCATTGCTTATTTATTGCAGTATAACCGGCTGTAAGACACCCGCTTCAAGAATGGGAAAAGATCGAAAATACTAAAATGAAGTCTCCCTTTATGCAATTTCACACCTCTTATCACTCAGCTCTGATTGTAATCAAGCTGATTTGACCCTGGTTAAGAAATCTTATCGGCAGTGCACTCGTCCCCAGACCGCTGTCAATATATAAATAACGCTCTCCTTCTAACGGGTACACCCCTTTCTGTAATTCTGGAAAGAAGCCCTCATCAGGAGCAACCAATGCACCGATAAACGGCAATCGTACCTGCCCGCCGTGGGTATGGCCGCTCAATATGATATCAGCTTCCACGGACGGATATTTTTGAACAACTAATGGTGCATGAGAAAGTAAAATCGTATATTTATCTGTATCTAAGCCAGAATAAGCCATGGACATATTTTCATGATCTGTTGATGCATTATTTACACCAACTATATTGAAGAGCTGTCCATCTTTTTCAAATTGTACATTTTTATTGCTTAAAATGATGATTCCTCTATTCTCTAAGCCATTCAAAAATGCTGCTTTCCCGGGATTTTCATGCTCATGATTGCCTGTGACAAAATACGTATCCGGATTGATGCGTACCAGTTCTTCTGCAAGCTGAAGAGCCGTCTCCAGGTTTTCTGTTTTCCGGTCAATTAAATCACCTGTCAGCACAATTATATCGGCATCCAGTTCTTCCACCTTTTCAAGCACACGTGCATTATCTGTTCCAAACTCACGACTATGTACATCGGTTATTTGCAGTATCGTCAGCTCCGTACCGGCACCCAGCTTGTCACTTTGAAATACCTCTCTATTCACCTTAAATGTGCTTGTATCAAAATGTATTTTAATAACTAACGGGAGTACCAGCAGCAGCAGGATAATAAAAATCACCCCTCTTTTTATCTTTCTCTTAGCTTTCTTCGTTTGCTTCATTTCATTTAACCTCTTTATCTATTTTTCCACCAGTGAACAGATTACTTCTTACATCTTTTTCTGAAAAGGAAAAGAAAAACACCAGTATTTCCATTATACTGATGTTTAATACTTTAAGAAAATAATTTTTTTAGATAATATGGCATTTGCTTCCGCCACCAAACCCAATCATGGGAAACATCTTCGCCCCACTCATCGAACCAGGCAGGAATCTGCTTTTCTTCAAACGCTTTTTTTAATGTATTGAATGAAGGCAGTCCATCCTGCTCCCAATCACCTAATCCTGTGCAGACAATAATATTTGCTGAACGGTAGTGATCGATAAACCAGCCGTCATTCTGATTCCAGATATAATCACTCGGTGAGTTCTCATATACAAGCGTATCATTTCCATAATCTCCGAAAAAGAAGCGTGCATCATATATACCACTGAGTGCAACCGTTGTTTGAAAAACGTCTGGATGCCTTAAGAAAAAGTTCAGGGCATGATAAGCGCCCATACTGCATCCTGTTGTCATCATTGGCTCAAACCAGTTTGTTTTATGCTGAATAAAGGGGATTGCTTCTGAAATGACATAGCGGTCATATGCCTCATGAGCCAGCGCACGGTCATGCGGCGGCTTTGAATCATGCAGCCAGCTCTCACTATCAACACTGGCTAATGCGAAAAACTGCACTTTCCCCGCTTCAATAAATTCCTGACATGCCCCAATCATTCCAAAATCATAATATTCAAAATGTGTGCCCCCGGATGACGGAAAAACAACAATTGGTATGCCGCTATGTCCATATCTATTTAGCGGCATCTCCCTTCCTAATTCTCCGCTCCAATGGGTTAATTGCTCCATATGCATAGTCAAATCTCCTGTCTCTCGTTCTTTATTTTTTCCGTTCATGTACGAAACGGGTAATTTCATTAACTTCTTTTTCTGTTTCTGCATTAATCGCATAAAATTGATTCCCCTGAAGGTGGGCAAATGCCTCTGGTATACGCTCTGCAAACTTCACCTGTTTCTTAAATCTGTCACGAATTGCTTGTGTATCGTGATTATATTGATAAGCATCACGCTGTGTAACACCAACACAATATTGATTTGGAACATCCGGCTCTGTAAATTCTCCTCCTGTCACCAGGGCAGCATATTGTGCAAATAAATCAATCGAATAAGCATAATTGTACATATCAACGGTATACCCGCCAGCCAGACGATTATTATACTCCAATGCCACATAATCTCCGTTTTCCAATTGGAAAAACTCAATATGAAAAAAACGTTCCTTCATTCCAAAGGTTTTCACAATGGCTTTTCCATAAGCTTCAAGCTTCGGATCTATTTCCTTTTGAATCACATAGGATAAATCCAGCTGCCCCTGAACAAGCTCTAGCGTCGGTACATTATATGTAAAGCTTGTCTGGAACACGATATTTCCTTTTTGATCCGTTAAACCATCAAATGTACAGAGCTTTCCACCTTCTACATAAGGCTCCAGGAAATAAGCAGTTGTCTCATTCCATTCTTCTTCAAAATGGCGTACATCTGCTTCAGAGCTGAGTTTAAAGGTTGCAGCAGAACCAACCCCATTATCTGGCTTGGCAATAACAGGAAGACCTAATTTTTCTATCGCTTTTTTGAGATCTTTCTTATTTTTGGCAACTCTTCCCTCGACTACTGGTACGCCAGCTTTTTTAAATAGTTTTTTCATTTCCGATTTAAATTTTACTTTTTTCAAATCTGCCGGCTTATTCCCATATACATTAAATTGCTCCCGAAGCTGCGCATCAAGCTCCAGCCAGTGCTCATTATTTGACTCAATCCGGTCAATCGGACCATGCTTGAAAAATAAAAACGCCACGGCACGCTTTACTTCATCCACATCCTCCAGGCTTTCAACACGATAATATTCACTTAAAGATTTTTGTAGCTCAGAGCCTAATTGATCATAAGGCTCTTCACCTATTCCTAAAACGCGAACACCTGCATCCTTTAAGCGATGGGCAAATGGCTGAAAATTATTGGGATAATATGGTGAAATTAAAATATAATTCATAGTAAAACTCCTTTCCCAGTCTAGGTAAAAATCATTAGTTTAACTGTTAAAATACCATTTTTTCAATTTAAAATCAATCTAATTTTTAGAAAATTTCTAATGAAAGTTTGACAACCGGAAAACGGCACGATAAAAGCCGGTTTAATCGCAAGCCGTATCTGCTGTTGAATGATCCCAAATAAGCAACGTATTGCAAATCAACAGCTGGAAATAATATTCAGCAGATGCTTCCCCTAAGAACCACTTCCTGTATACATACTACCTTAAGACCAATTCCCGCTTAAAAACCGAAAACAATCCGGAAGATGTCTTGACCAGGCTTCTTCGTTATGCTCTTCGTTTGAAAAAATGTTTAAATCAATCTGATCAATTGGAATGTTACCCTTTATCAGCTGCTTATAATATTTCAGTGAACAATCAATATATGCCTGCTTCATATTGCCATACATGAGCTGCCGATCCGTATCATCGCCCTCTTCTGTCCCTACTTGAATGTATACACGTTGTTCAGGGTCTAACGTTTCTCTTTCAATATAATAATCAAAAGCTTTACTTGTAATCCAATTCGCAAGCGAGAAAATACCTAAACCGCCAATTTGATCTTTATATTCAATCCCCATAAAAGCAGAAATATTTCCACCAAGAGAGCTGCCAATCACTGCTGTATGATATTTATCCGACTTGGTTCGATAATGCTGGTCGATAAAAGGTTTTACCACTGTCATAATAAATTCAGCAAATTCAGCTCCCCTGCCTCCCAGCTCAATATCTTCCGGCAACGGACTTTCTGTTATTTTCCAAGGTGTATATTCATTAATGCGCTCCTGCTCACCATTATCTATCCCAACAACAATCATTTTCGGTAAATCAGGATTCCGCTTTATTGCCGGAATAACCTTCCATGAATAACCGCTGTAGGCTTCACTGCTGTAAAAAACATTCTGCCCATCATGCATATAAACCACCGGGTAATGTCTGTCCTTCTCTTTTCCATAGTCCTTTGGCAGCAATACCCGCACGCGGCGCTTCTCATTTTTATACCCCATTGGTAATTCGTGTGTTTCCAGCTTTAAATAAAAATAGGATTGTCTCATATATATTCCTCACTCCGCCAAGATTCTATTAAAACATAACCATTTTTTATTGCATTTCATGAAACTTCTGAGAGTAGATTTCAATTTCTCCCATTGAGGATTCAATGTCATGAATGCTCTGTTGGTTTTCTACTAAAGATTGCTGTATATAACTGCTATTCTCTGAAATAAGTGCCATTGATTCAGAAACACGGCTTAAAATCTCTTCCGTTGCTGCTGTCTGCTCCCGGACTGCTTTTACTTCTTCCTGGGTTGCTGTCATTGCTTGCCGGCTATTTGCAACCTGTGCATTGGTTTCTAGTATTAAATCACTGACTTCAGCAACTGCTTCTGCTGACTGAACTGCCAGCTTACGTACCTCTTCAGCAACAACCGCAAACCCTTTTCCCTGCTCTCCAACTCTTGCTGCTTCAATCGATGCATTTAATGCTAATAGGTTGGTTTGTTTGGCAATCGATTCCACGATAGAAATAACCGATTTAATTTTTTCAGCACTGCTCGTTAACTGCTCCAACCTTTCAACGACCAGCTCCATCTGATTATCTAAATTTGACATTCCTGTGTTGGTTGTCTTGGTCTGCTCCATGCCAAGCTGTGCAGATTCACTTGTTGATGCAGCAATTTCTTCTCCTTGCCTGGATATTTGATTAATTCGATTTGCCTGACTTACCATTTTCATGACAGATTGATTTGTTTCTGATGATAAGAAGCTTAACCTTTCTCCTGTTTCTCTCATCGATGCGATCAGATTTTGATTTTGTTCATCCATCACAGCCCGCTTCTCTTCAATATCTGCTTCATATGCTTCCAAAACCATCTGCTGCTCGAAGTTTAATAGCTTATTCGTTACCTGCACAGCTAACAGAAAATTTTCCTTGTCCTGATATGTATCAGCTAACAGCCTGGATATTTGAAAGAAGATTTCTTGAAAGGAAGCAATATACCATTTAGGCTTCAAACCAATATGTACATGCATTTTAGCAATTCTGCTGCGCTTCTCAATAAATTCCTGATTGATTTCTCCAGAAAACATTTCAACAATATGTGCGCTTAGTGTCTGTTTTAGCCGGTTAATCGCGCTGTTAGTTTCAATAATTTCCATTAACTCAGGAACTAGAGCTAAATTGTCGTAAAAAGCATCAATAATTGCTTCCATGTTTTCTCTAATAATTGGCTGCAGCAGTTTTGCAACAGCCAGATCTTTTGCTGTTAATTTTGATATTTGCAGCTGCAGGCTCAAATCCGTTTGCGGAAGTTCTTCTAAAACAACATTTATTTCTTCACTGCTTTCCAGCAAACGCTCTTCTGTCACATCTTTGCGAAAAATACTTTTCAACCTAATCACTCCTGTAGCTCTATTTCCAAAGAGAAAACTAACTGTATCTTATGTATAATCTTCCCCTTATACGCATTTTCTACATTTAATTGCATTTTGCCCTAATAATCTTGTTACTATTATACAGGATAAACGTATATAAATGGGTAACTAATTAGAAAATATGCATATAAAAAATTAATTTAAATCAAAATCCTGTTTTAAAAACCAAGTAATTTCCAATTTATGAAAATCAGAAACAATATATCAAATATATACTTAAATTAACTTGATATTTATACTTTATTTACTTTTATTTAAAGCCTTTTCATTTGAAAAAATATAAAATAAAAGACTGTAACCTTTTTGAAGCAATAGTTTTTAGCGATAAGTGTTTTTGGGTAACAAAAATAGGCATCAAAAAGCTCTAAAAGGAAATCTTTTCAATGCCTATACAATGTTTCAGGGAAGCTAAGATATATTTGAGGAAAATTTCAACCTTTTCATTTCCACACGATCTGCTTCAATGTACTTTCAACTATTCTTGAGGCGCCTCAGCATATGTTTTTTCAGAATCATCCTGTTTCGCATCAAGCGCTTCTTTGATAGCTTTCCGCAATTCGCGTTCTACTCCCCATTGCTCCATTGCCTCTGTTTTAGCAATAACACGCAGGGTAATTTCCGCTGAACCGAATGTCTGTACACCAAGTACATCTGGCCCTTCCATGATTTTAGGGTTTTTCGCTTTGATATCATCACATACGGTTTGAATGATGCTCACAGCTTCATCGATATTATCCGAATAGGGAATAACAATGTCAACTAAAGCTTGCATATTTCCACGAGTATGGTTGCTCAGAGAGCTGACTTCCCGATTAGGTACATAGTTCAACGTACCATCAAAGCTGCGAATATGCAGCGTACGCAGACCAACTTCCTCTACAATCCCATCGTATCCGGCAACTGTTACATAATCACCGACATCAACCTGCTTTTCTAAAAGCAAGAAAAAACCAGTAACGATATCGCTAACTAACCCTTGCGCTCCGAAACCGATTGCGAGCCCTACAACACCTGCTCCGGCAATCAGCCCGGCTGCATTAATATTGAATATTCCTAAAACAATGACCAATGTAATAAAAATTAAAATATAAGAATATGTGCTTACAGCTAGAGATTGCAGCGTTTTCGTTCTGCCGGCTGACATTTTTCTCTTGACCTGTGCTTTAGAAAAAGAATTCTTAATAAACTTTCTTCCAACCGCCCGGGCAATCCAAAAAGCTACTAGTACCGCAAGTAATTTTAAAATAATCATTCCAGTATCTAATAGAAGCTGTTCCCAATTTATACTTTCTATCCAATTCAATCTAACCTCTCCTTTAGCAGTGTCAATGATTGATGATTATATCAAAAAGGGGGGTGTAATGTAAAATAAGAAAGGAATGTCGTGTTTTTTGTCGAAACGAAAATCCCGTTCCACTGAAATGATCGGCCTGGTTATGGTATCTGCCGGAATCAGCCTGACAAATACAGCTGTACCAAGGGACAAAGGAAAAACTTAGTTGCCACCTAAAAGCCCGCTGACAACTAAGCTTACTAACTTATTCAAATTCAATTAATAAATCATTTA
>NZ_VIYG01000017.1 GCF_009389585.1 Oceanobacillus sp. CFH 90083
TCTGTTTTTACCGGGTTTTGTCCCAGCCTCATTTTTTATACGAAAACAACCAAATTAAAAAACCTCCGCTTAAGCATATAGACTTAGCTTTGTTACCATTTATTAAAAAAAGCCATATAAGGTGCAACATATCTTACACCTTATATGGCTTACTTTTACTACAGCACTTCCTCCACCGCAGCCGGCAATTCTTCTTCCGCCACTTCATCATACGACGAAACTTCATTATCCTTATTTACATAGAGCATAAGATACGCTCCTTGACGTAATTCCTTTTGCGCAGAGAATGTCACTTCGATTTCTTCTCCATCCTCTGTATAAGCCGGCTGTTCATACCAATACGTGGTCATCACTTCACCGGTATCCAATCGATCTTCTTCTGTATATGCCGGTTCATCAATCTCAACATAGACATGATCTTTCCCTGCTCTATTAAAGTCAACTGTTGCCAAAACCACAATCGCAGCAACAAATAACAGAACTACACTAAGCATCATTATGGTTACTTTCTTCATTTTAGCCCTCCTGCGTAACTGTTTGGGTAATTGTTTTATTAAATCCCCGAACCGTCATCACGTAATATAAAATATAAATCATTGTATAAGCTGCCATCCAAAGAATGATCGGCTCCCACAGATTCATCTGTAATAGATTAGAAAATGCCATCAATGCAACGGTTCCATGCATTAACCCTAAAACCAGCGGTGCCAGAAAAATAAGGCCGACTTGATAGCGGACGGTTTTTTTCATCTCTGTTTTCGAAACCCCGATTTTATATAGAACCGTATATTTACCCTTATCTTCTTCTGCCTCTGTCATCATTTTAAAGAAGATAATACTGCCTGTAGCCACTAAAAATACTAAGCCAAGGAAACTGCCGACAAACAGCATTGCTCCTGAAGACTCTATCGAATCCTGATAGTTTTGTACAGCACTGGAAAAATTCTCAGTTTTTGCTTCCAGCTCCTTCGAAAGATCTAAATGATTTTTAAAATCGTCTATCTGTACTGCTTGATAAGCTGTATGCTCACCGTCCAGCTCCTGGAAAGCTGTATCATCTACAACTACAGTGGTTCCCGGCAATGTAGGAATATTAAATAGCGGTTCTTCATAAAACTCTTCCACTTTCTTAATATCCCCAGCAGCTAATTCAATTGTTTCAGCCTGTTCCTGCCACCGCTCATCATAAAAAGGATCAACAACAATGGCTTCACCTTTTTCCAGATCGATATTATCTATATCCCAGCCCAGTGCTTCTGCCAGATTTAGAAAGGCGGTTTCATCAATAACATGATAAGATTCATCATATACTTCTCCTTCAACGACAACTTCTTTTGTCTCGAAGCTGACTTCACTTTCTATCAAGGCAGCAGGTATATCCTGCTCCTCCCCTTCCCACATAAAGGAAAAAGGCACAAACGCTTCTACATTTTTTTCTGTATTATAATACGTTCCAAATATCGCTCCGCCCGCTGTAATCGTTGTAGCACTCAGCGTCGCAATAATTGTTAATGTTTTTGCATTTCCGCGGATCCGGTAAAGGAGCTGGGAGGATGTCATTAGATTCAGGCCCTTCCAAGCCCAATTTTTACTTTTCTTCAATAGATTTAAAACATAAACAAGCACACTGTTAAATAAAAGATACGAGCCTAAAATCGTTAAGCCGATAATCACTAGGGGCATCGCCAGACCTAAAATCCGCCATGCCGGAGAGGTCATTAAATCCTGCAGCGCCAGCCAGTAAGCGGAAGCCAGTGACAGCACCCCGATAAGTGCTGAAATCATACGTGCTTTCGGCTGCTCTTCTCCTTTTTTCTCTGCATGGAATAAATCAATCAGTTTAAATTTATAAATAACCCGATAACCAAGCAACGAAGTAACTAAAAAGATAAGGAAAAAGACAACCACGGTCTCCATAACTGCCTGCAGCGAAAAAGCAAAACCGACAGAAAGAGATAATCCCATTAATTTTAATAAAAGGGATAGTAAAGCCTGGGACAATAAGAAACCTGACCCAACACCAATTACTAATGAAATAAGTCCGATCACGATATTCTCAAAGAATAATAAAAAGCCGATAGATCGTTTACGTACGCCCAGCAAGGAATAAAGAGCAACTTCTTTCTTCCTTTTTTTCATAAAAAAGGAGTTTGAATACAGAATAAAAATGGCTACAAAAATCATCAATACAAAGGCAGATGAACTCATAATTGCCTGCATTTGCTTGGAAGTTTCCGCTAAACCGCTAATATCATCACTATGCTTTAATACCGCAAAGGTAAAATAAATAATAATAGAGAAAATCGTGGAGCCGATATATAACCCATAGCTCTTCATGTTTCTGCGAATATTTTTTAATGCCAGCTCAAACAAGGTCATTCCCGTCACCGCCTACTTCTGCCAATTCATCTAATATCATCTGGAAGAATTCCTTCCGTGTGCATGTTCCGCGAATAAGCTCCTGTGACAGACCTCCATCTTTTATAAATAAGATACGTCTGCAAAAGCTTGCTGCATAAGCATCATGCGTTACCATCATAATCGTGGTTTCATGCTCCTTATTCAGCCCGCTCAGGCTCTCTAGTAAGTCCGTAGCAGATTTGGAATCCAGGGCTCCTGTTGGTTCATCGGCAAAAATAAGTTTTGGATTCGATACAAGCGCACGGCAGGAAGCTGTACGCTGCTTTTGACCGCCAGAAATTTGGTACGGATACTTATCCAATAAATCCTCTATGCCAAAGGAGCGGGAAATGGTATTCACTTTTTCTTCAATTTCCTTCGCCGGCTGTTTGGCAATTGCTAATGGCAGCAGGATATTTTCCCGCACCGTTAAAGAATCTAATAAATTATAATCCTGAAAAATAAAGCCTAAGTGGTCCCGGCGAAAATCTGCCAATTTATCCTCTTTCATCTTGGCGATATTGTCTTCCTCTACATAAATATCACCTTTTGTCGGTGTATCAATCGTTGCCAGTACATTGAGAAGTGTTGATTTCCCTGCACCGGACGGTCCCATCACTCCGACAAATTCTCCATGATCAATCGTAAAGGAAATATTCTTTAGCGCTTGAAATCTGTTTGCGCCTTTTCCATATATTTTTTCAACATTATTTACTTTTAATAGATGTTCCATCATCTTTGCACCTCTTTCGTATATCCTTACTATAAACCCTCATCCTTAAACAACGATCAAGGTAACCTTACAAAATGTTTAAATCTTACTCATAGTTAACGAATTCCTGTTAAAATAGTAATAAATCAACTTCTTAGCTAATAATAAAGGGGCTTCATTAAAATCTATAGACAACAACTTAGATGTAATTTTGATTTAAGCAACCGCTGCGGAAAAACACGAACTAGTTTCTTTATATTTGTTCATTAATTTCGCCAATATGTTTCGTATTGCCCCATAATAAATACAAAATTACTTGAAATATTACTATAAGAGGATGTTCAAAAAGTCCCCAAATGATAAGCGGCGAATCTCTGCCTTGACCTTCTTGCTTCTAAATTTAGTTACTTTTTGAACACACACTGTAAGAAAGGCGTGAACTTTACATGGAAAAGCCAAAAATATTAATTGTTGATGATGAGCAGGATTTATGTCAATTAATGAAAACAGCTCTGCAAAAAGAGGGAATGACGGAGATTGCTACAGCAGGATCTATCAAGGACGGATGGCGGCAATTTAAGACGTTTGAACCGGATCTGGCGATATTGGATGTGATGCTTCCTGACGGGGAAGGCTATGATTTATGCCGGAAAATCCGGGAAACATCACGAATCCCGATTCTGTTTTTGTCCGCTAAATCGGATGAAATCGATAAAATACTTGGACTTGCGATTGGCGGAGATGATTATATTACCAAACCCTTCAGCCCTAAGGAAATGGCTTATCGAGTAAAAGCACAGCTGCGCCGGGCAGGCGTATATACAATGGAGGCTGCCAGCTCTCATGCCCCGGCTCAGGCAGATAAAAATATTGGTGTATTTACAATCAATGGGGATGAAACCGAAATAAGCAAGAATGGCGAGGTTTTAGAGCTGACAGCGAAAGAAGTCGGGTTAATGGCATGCTTTATGCGCAATCCCAAGCATATTTTAAGCAAGGAAACCTTATTTGAAACCGTATGGGGTGAAGAATTCTATGGAGCAGATAACACCCTGATGGTACATATCCGCAGACTGCGGGAAAAGATTGAAGAAAACCCGTCAGCTCCTGCTTATATTGTCACGGTCAAAGGGCTGGGATATCGTTTTAATCCGTAAACTTTTATGTCCTTGCATAATGAAAAGATTTTTATATTTTTGAGTTTGAAAAAGGAGCAAATACACCATGAAATGGAAACTCACTATCCGCTATCTTATTTCCATTCTCAGTATTGTTTTTATCGTCAGCATTGTGAATACAGTTATCCTGATTGCACTAATCATTTCTCAGCATAATGAAGACCCGGAAGACATTATTCATGATACCGGGGAAAACTTTACCCGTGCCTTCTATCAGCATTTATCTATCGAAAACGGTGTACCGGTTGTCTCAGAGGAAGGAAGGGATGCACTGACCCGCTTTGGAGCCTGGCTGCAAATATTAGATGGAAACGGGAATGTTATCTCAGATGAATATGCACCCGACAGTGCTGTTACACACTATACCCCCATAGACTTGGTGCATAAATATAAATATATGGATAATGATTTTAACACCTATTTTATCGGAGAGTTTGAGGACTACAGTTATATCGTTGGTGTTCCGGATTCCAAGCAGCAACGGACCATCATTATGGCTGATCCACAGCAGGTACTTACTTATGCTTCCCAGTTCTTAGGTGCGATTATTATTGTTGACTTAATTATCGCCTGTATTGTCGGATTTTTGTTCAGTACGGTGCTGACCAAGCCTGTTTCCCGTATCATCGAGCGAATCAGTGAACTGAAGGAAAGAAAGTTTGAACCGAAAAAAATGAGACGCCCGGGAGTTTTCAAACGTGTTTTTGCCAACTTAAACGACGTATCTGAAACCTTGCAGGCACATGAAAATGAACGGCAAAAGCTGGAGCAGATGCGTAATGAATGGATCAGCAATGTTTCTCATGATATTAAAACACCGCTTGCATCCATCCGTGGTTATGCAGAGCTGCTGCGCAATGACGAAATCTCTCCGGAAGAAAGGCTGGAATACGCCGGGGTGATTGAACGACAATCTCTTTATATGAAGGAACTGCTGGATGACTTTAACTTAACCATGCGCCTCCGGAATCAGGAAATGTCGCTCAACCTGCAAGATATTCGGGTAGAAGGCTTTGTCAGAAAGATGATTATTGATTTATTAAATGACCCGCAATTTCAAACACATGACATTGAATTTAACAGCAACGCACCTGAATTAACCTGGGAGATAGACCAGCATTTAATGAAAAGGGCTTTATTAAATTTTATTTTAAATGCATTAATCCACAATGATGACGATGTAAAAGTGACAGTAGAAGTAACAGAAAATGGAATTATTATCCGTGATAATGGGAAAGGAATTAAAAAAGAAGAGCAGGCACAAATTTTTGACCGTTATTACCGGGGTACAAATACTACATCACGTGGCACCGGTCTTGGTCTGGCTATTTCAAGGGATATTATTCAGGCACATGGCGGCAAAGTGGAAGTGGAGAGTGAGGTTGGAAAAGGGACGGTGTTTTGGATTAGTATGAAGCATTGATTACTTGCCCACAGAGCGTTATTGTTACCTATGGAGGCGATACATCGACTTAATAAGCTGCTTTTTGAGGTTCAAATATCCACAGAAAAAGCCTGCAGAAATTCTGCAGGCTCTTCTGTGTGCAGGTTCTAATGACTTACCCCACTGCGTTTATATCCCGTATTTGCCTTCACTTTTACCTCTGCATAACGCTTCATATCTGTTTCCTTCGATAAAATCGTACCTAAATATCCTCCCAGAAACCCGAGTGGAACCGAAACAAGTGCTGGATTTGTCAGCGGGAAGATGGGCTCCCCTACAAATAGTGCTGCTCCTTCCACCGGTGAAAACACGCTTGGACTGATTGACACAAGGATTAATGCAGAGAACAATCCTGTCAGCATCGCTGAAACAGCCCCTGCCGTATTAAATCTTTTCCAATAGATTGTGTACAGTATAACCGGTAAATTGGCACTCGCCGCAATGCAAAAGGCTAGTGAAACAAGAAAGGCAACATTTAAATATTGTGCAAATAAAGCCAGAACAATGGACAGCACAGATACAGCCAGAGAGGCATAACGTGCTGCTCTCACCTGTTCTCTTTCTGTTGCTTTTCCTCTTTTAATAATCTGACCATATAAATCATGTGCAAATGCGGATGCCCCGGAAAGTACAAGCCCGGCCACTACAGCTAAAATGGTTGCAAAGGCAACTGCTGAGATAAAGGCAAACAGGATGTCCCCTCCAATAACTTGCGCAAGTAACGGTGCAGCCATATTTCCACCCGGATTTGCCGCTAAAATGCTCTCATAGCCAACAAATGCTGCTGCTCCGAATCCTAAGAATAGTGTAAGTACATAGAATATGCCGATGACCCATGTCGCAATAACAACGGAGCTTCTTGCTGTCGGAGCATCCCGTACCGTAAAAAACCGCATCAGAATATGAGGTAATCCTGCTGTTCCAAGCACTAAAGCCAGCATAAGTGATATCGTACTGAGCGGCTCCGTATATTGTAATCCCGGCATTAAATACGCTTCTCCATGTGCCGTCACAGACTTGACATCGGTAAACATTTGTCCAATGTTAAAATTAAATTTTAACAAGACAAGAAAGGCCATAATGACCATCCCGGCCATCAAAAGAACAGCTTTCACAATTTGCACCCAGCTCGTTGCGATCATCCCGCCAAATAACACATAAATTGTCATCATCACACCAACGATAAGTACAGCAATCCAATAGTCAATACCAAATAAGAGCTGAATCAATGCTCCTGCACCAACAAGCTGGGCGATCATATAAAATGTACTGATTGTTATCGTGTTCAATGCTGCCGCTCCACGGACTTTCCTGGCGTCAAAACGCGAATTAATCATATCAGCCAGTGTAAATCTGCCAAGATTACGCAGCGGCTCAGCTACAAGGAAGAGAACCACTAAATACGCAATCAAAAATCCAATACTGTAGAAAAATCCATCAAATCCATATAACGCAATTGCTCCTGCAATCCCGAGAAAAGAAGCGGCGGATAAGTAGTCGCCTGCAATTGCCAGGCCATTTTGCATACCAGTAAGCCCTCCACCGGCAGTATAGAAATCTCCTGCTGTCTGTGTCCTTCTGGCAGCAAAAAAGGTGATAGCAAGTGTTAATACAACAATAGCAAGAAAGAGGATAATAACTGTTGCGCTCATCGTCCATCCCCTCCTTCTTCCATCTCCCTTATAATTTCATCTGCCTGCTTATCAAAGGCAGCTGCTTTCTTCACGTAGACTGTGCATAAAACCCACGTCATGATAAATTGCGCTAATGCAAACAGCCAAACCCAGGAAATATCACCAATTGCCGGTGTGTTTAAAAAAGTGGTATAAGAAGTTAAAATTGGAAGTAAGAAATAAAATACCAGGAAAAAGATTGTTAATGGTACAATAAATTTTTTTCGATCATGCATCAGCTTTTTAAAAGACTTACTTTCTGTTACTTGCACATAGTCAATTTCTTGTTCTTGCCCCTGCTTATATTCTTTCTCTGCACCCATCTGCATCCTCCTCGAAAACTGGAATGAAAGGTTTTCAGACCACCATCCCTCTGCCAAAAAACCTTTCATCTCTTTTTGAACATCCTCTTTTAGCTGTGAATCAGCTGCTCTCCTTCTCATTCCATCATCATTTCTCTGCTCTGTCCCTAATCAAACGTCTGGGCAGCTGCAATTATCTGCTCGAACTGGCATTCCTCCTTCATCCCTTTAGTAACCCTTTTTTGTAAACGCTTACTAAATTATAAAGGAAGTTAAAGGCTTGCTGATGGAATTTTGTTTCAATTGCTTCTATCGGCGGTTGAATGGTTGAAATTTTATGATGAATGGTCAATTCCCAAAAAAATCAAAAAGATGCTTTCTTGCTGTCCGGCTGACCGGAATCGTCGTCTGCTTTTTATCCTTTAATGTAATGTTACTCGCTCCATTAAACCACGGAGTAATTTCCTGTATATGATTTAAATTAACAAGATAACTGCGGTGCGTTCTAAAAAAATCATGTCCTTGCAGCTTTTTTTCCAGCTCCTGTAATGTCATTTTACTGTGAATCACCTTATCCTCTGTATGGATTTCTAACACCCGCTTATACGGAACAGCATAGTAAATAGCATCAGGAGACAGCACAACCGTTCGATCATCATCGTCTATCAGAAGCTTTGCGGATGAAGGAATCCCTTGATTTGTGACGCGCTCTTTTTTTCGCTCCAGCTGCTGCATCCGATTGCGAAGACGATTCATCGTCATTTGAAATCGTTCTGTATCATACGGCTTCAGCATATAATCCATGGCATCTATTTCAAATGCTTCTACGGCATATTCATCATAAGCAGTTGTAAAAATAAATAATGGTACTTTTAGATAAGCAAGCTCCATGATTTTTTTCGCCGCAGCAACACCATGTATTCCCGGCATATGGACATCCAAAAAGATAACATCCGGGTCATGTTCCTTATACAGCTCGATCAGCTGCTCTCCTGTCTCTGCACTCGGCAGCAGCTTCACATCTTTTTCCTTCTCCAACAAATAGATTAATTCTTCTCGTGCCAATTGCTCATCTTCTGCAATCATCGTATGAATTTTCATATAGAATCTTCCTTCCCGGTGTTTGTGATAGGACGATAGGGTAGTCGAAAATAAACCTCGCTTCCGCCCGCAGATAAATTCCGTACATGTAAACGTGCCTCTTCACCAAGCAAATTAATTAAACGTTGATTCACATTATATAAGCCTGTTCCGCCATGCTTTTTCCCTGTCAGTACGGTTTCTCCAGCCTGCGATATAATTGCCTTCGGAAAGCCCCTTCCATTATCACAGACACTTATTTTTATATACTCTCCGATGCGCTCCATCCTCACATCTACTCTTCCCCCTTCTGAAATATGTTCTAATCCATGTCTGATACTATTCTCAACAAGCGGTTGAATCGATGATGGCGGGATTAACAGATGGGAAATTTCCTCTGGCTGAAAAAAATGGATTTGCATCCTGCTCGTAAATCGTGTCTGGATAATTTCGATATACGCTTTAACATGCTCTGTTTCCTTTTCCAAAGGGACAAGCTGTGTGGATACAAGCTTCAGGTTAAATCGCATAAAGTGTGCTAATTGAACTGTAATATGCCGCGCTTTTTCAGGATCCTTCCGAAATAATGCAGCAATCATATGCAGGGTATTGAACAAAAAATGCGGATTAATTTGTGCCTGTAAATTACTTAGCTCTGCATCACGCGTATGTAATTCAAGCCGCTCAGCTTTAATCGTTTTTAATTGATTAGCGATCAATTGACCAAGCCCCTCCGCCAGCATCAGCTCTACCGGACGAATATGCTGTGGTTTACGAAAATACAATTTAATCAGCCCAATGGTCTGGTTTGTCTCCAAAATCGGAATAACGATCACAGCTTCTAATGGACATTTTTTATGCGTACATTGAATCTCTGTATGTGAATATGCTACCAGTATATCCTTTGACGCTAATGCCCGCTGCGAAATTTGCGTCACTAACTGGTTTCCAGTCTCATGATGATCTCCTCCCAGTCCTTTATGCGCCATTACCTCCTTTTCATTTGTTACTGTTACAGCCGCTAATTTTAAACGTGCATATAACAAATCAGCAAGTCCCTCTGCCTTCTTCTGAAATGATTCCTCCTTTAGAAAGGGCAGCGCCTCCTCTGCAATGGTTAATGCCTGCTTCGTTGCGAATGCTGCTTCATTTTCCTGTTCCCTGAGGACAATAGCAATCATTGCAGTAAAAATAGCGATAGCAAGGCTGTTAGACAATACAACAGGTAGTCCGATTGTGTTAATCAGCTCAACCATCGTCCTATCCTGTGAATCAAATATAAGCAATAAATGCATCAGTAAGATAGGAGGAAATATCCCGATAAAGAGCGCTTTCGTCGGTGATATCACACGCTCCTGTGAAAAAAAGCGTGCTGTAAACCCGGCAAGCAGCCCGGTCAGTGGATTCACAAGGCTATTCGCAAAAAAACCAATTCCACCTAGAAAAAACAAATGCATGCCAGCAATGATTCCCGCCCCCAAGCCGACAACTGGACCTCCTAACAGCCCGGCAATCACAATAGCAACCAGACTGGAGCTTACCACCATTTGATCATCTTCTACATTCCAGACAAATACATTCATCACAGTAAAGTCACTTCCACCGATAACAACACCTGTTAATGTCCCGGCAATGCCAAACAAACCAAACACGCACGCATGAATTCCTGCCATTTTGAAGCTGAATTCACGATAAAGCAGCGATCTAAAGCCAGGACTTCGAGTAAGTACAAAAGCAATGACCAGCAATAAACCTAAACGTTCGAATAAAACGATTGTCAAATTCATCACGAACGATCTCTCCTTCTATTCATCCCCGTTTGTGCCTGCAGATAAAATGCTGAAAATGGAACAGCACTCCCCTTTTCCCGGGATAACACTGTCCCCAGATATGCTCCTAAAAAGCCGGCAGGAATGGCAATAATCCCAGGATTATAAAGCGGAATCACCGAATTGGCGGCAATCCAGCCTTCATCAGCATTCATCACATGCGGTCCTAAAAAGAAAAGAATCAGGGACATAGTTAAACCAGAAATCATTCCGGTAATTGCTCCAGTCTGGTTGAAGCGCCGCCAGTAAATCGTAAATAACAGGACAGGCAGATTGCTGGATGCAGCTACAATAAATGTTAGAGAAACCAGAAACGTCACATTCATATTGCGCAGTCCAAGTGCGAGCAGCGTAGACAGCAGACCAATAAAAAAAGCCGTCCAGCGTGCAGCACGTACACGCTTCTTTTCTGATGTATTTCCTTTTTTGATAATATGATAATAAATATCATGTGAGAAAGCGGTTGTTGCAGAAATAACTAAACCAGCTACAACTGCAACAATGGTGGTAAACGCAATGGCCGCGATAAATGCCATTAAAAAATCTCCGCCTAAGCTCTCCGCTAATAATGGTGCCGCTAAATTTCCGAACGGATCCAGCAGCACCAGCTCTTCAAACCCGACCAAAGCCACCGCACCTAAGCCTAAAACAAGCGCAATCAAATAAAATGCACCGATAATCCAGCTTGCCGTTAACAGTGATTTACGCACTTCTACTGTATTCCGTACCGTAAATAATCGGATTAAAATATGTGGCAGTCCGGCCGTGCCCAATATTAATGCCAGATGAAGCGACAGCGTTTCCAACGGATTATTGAACAAATGCCCCGGTACGGAAAATTGCTCTCCTAAAGGGGAGCCCAGCGTCACTTGCTCTAACAGGTTGGGAAGACTCCAGTTAAATCGTGCAAAAACAATGAGTGCAAGTAAAAATGTGCCGGATAACAGCAGTACCGTTTTGACAATCTGGACCCAGGAAGTAGCAAACATCCCCCCAAAGACAACATAGACAGTCATTAATACTCCTATGACTAGAACAGAGGCAGAATAATTAATATCTAACAATAAGCGAATTAACAATCCGGCAGCAACCAGCTGTGGAATCATATAAAAAACGGAAATAATCAAAGCACCAACAGCCATTACTCCGCGCATTTTATAGCTTGGAAAACGTGCACAAATCACATCACCTAATGAATACTTTCCTAGACGATGGACCGGTTCAGCAATAAAGAATAAAACAATGAGATATGAAACTAAAAAACCAATCGCATATAAAAAACCGTCAAAACCATTAATTGCGATGGTGCCTACAATCCCCAGAAAGGAAGCTGCACTAATATAATCCCCTGCAATCGCCATCCCGTTTTGCGTACCCGTTAAGCTCCCGGAAGCAATATAAAACTGATTCGTCGTTTTACTTTGCTTTGCCGCCCAATAGGTAATGATAAGCGTACAAACAACAATACAGAGAAAAAACAGGAGGTAGGTAATGTTCATAAATTCACCGTCCATCTTTAGAGCGCTATTTTCTAATACTACCAAGATTATTGAGAGATGTTTAAAATATGTAAAAATTGGTTAAATTTCATCTTTTTATTTTACTATAACTTGTATATTATGCAAAAGGAAAATCTGTAAAGATATACTTATCTGCCATCCAATGCTTATAACAGATGTTCATCTCTATTTTTCATTCTTCTTTAGGGAATCACTATAATCCAGCATTATTTAGTGCTACAATAAGAAGTGGAGGCTACTTCAAACTGTTTTTTAAAGCCGAATTACAGGCTAAACAAAAAAAAGGAGTGAAAGTGATGCGGCAAAATCAATTAGAAAAAATGAAGAACGGAAAAGGATTTATTGCAGCACTGGATCAAAGTGGAGGAAGTACACCAAAGGCTTTGGCAGCCTATGGAATCCCGGAGGATGCTTATCAAAGTGAAGCAGAAATGTTTGACTTAGTCCATGAAATGCGGACGCGAATTATTACATCGCCTTCCTTTAATTCCGATCAGATTATTGGTGCCATTCTTTTTGAACAAACCATGAACCGTGAAATTGAAGGAAAGTATACAGGTGATTATCTCGCTGAAGAAAAAGGGATTATTCCATTCCTGAAAGTGGACAAAGGGCTCGCCGAAGAAGCAGAGGGTGTCCAGTTGATGAAGCCGATTGATAATTTACAGGAAACATTAGACCGCGCCAATAAACGTCATATTTTTGGTACAAAAATGCGCTCTGTTATTAAAGAAGATAACCCGGAAGGTATCAAAAAAGTGGTTGATCAGCAATTTGAAATCGGAAAGCAGATTATTGCTGCAGGGCTGGTACCAATTATTGAGCCGGAAGTAGATATTCACAGCCCTTCCAAAGAAGCTAGTGAAGACAGGCTAAAAGCTGAAATTCTTGCGCACTTAAACCAGCTTGATTCCGATCAGCTGGTTATGCTGAAACTGACTATCCCAACAAAGAATAACTTATATAAAGAACTTATCGAGCACCCGAATGTTGTCCGTGTTGTCGCATTATCGGGAGGCTACTCCACAGACGATGCGAATGCAAAGCTGAAAGAAAATAATGGACTTATCGCCAGCTTCTCCAGAGCATTAAGCCAGGATTTAAATGCAAATCAATCGCAGGAGGAATTCGATGCTGCTTTGAAACAGGCGGTTGATTCTATCTATGAAGCATCTATTTCATAAAGAAGCTGTTCAAAAGAGGAAATGTAAAATAGGTTAGGAGCAGACATTTTATGCTATCTGCTCCTAACCTTTTTCTAAACTAAGCCGTCCAAATAAACATATGAACAATTGTCAGAATAATACCTCCGATAAGGTAAGACAGGAGAATCCATGGAATGACCCAACGGAACCAGGTTGTCCATGGAATTTTAGCTATGGCTAAGGAAGCCATCAGCACTCCGGATGTCGGTGTAATCGAATTGGATATACCATCTCCCAGCTGGAAGGCCATTACTGCAGTCTGTCTGCTTACTCCGGTAAGGTCGGATAATGGTGTCATAATCGGCATCGTTAAAGCCGCCTGTCCACTTCCTGATGGAACTAAGAAGTTAAGCAGACTCTGGAACACATACATTCCTATCGCCGAAAAAGCAGTCGGCAGCTGACTTACCAGATTCGATGCAGCAAATAGAATCGTATCAATCGTATTACTTTCCTCTAAAACAACCAGAATCCCATAGGCAAAGCCGACCACTAACGCCCCGACAATCAGCTCTTTACAGCCGTTAATAAACGATTCCGCAATTTGATTCACACGCAGCTTGCCGACAAAACCGGCAATCACTCCCATAATTAAGAAAAGAGAAGCAATCTCTAAAATATACCATTCGAAATAAATGACTCCTATTGCAAGAATAACAATGGTAGCTACCAGTAATCCAATAATAATGCCCTGCCTGACAGTCAGCTTATTATACTGCCCGCTTAAGGAATCATCAAGCTTTCTCTCTTGATCTATCTTGTACATGAAGCTCTTCTCTGGATTCTTCTTAACTTTTTTTGCATAAATCATAACAAAAACGATACTAAATGTAACAAAGATAACCCACATGCCAAAACGGACACCCATTCCCGAGAAGGTAGGAAGCTCCGCAATCCCTTGAGCCACTCCAACTGTAAATGGGTTCATAAATGATGCTGTAAAGCCGGCACCAGAACCGATAATAACCATTGCTGCCCCCGTCATGGAGTCAAAGCCTAATTTCATCGCTAAAGGCACTAAAATCATAATGAATGGAATCGTCTCCTCTGACATTCCAAACGTTCCGCCGCCTAAAGCAAATAGCGTCATGACAACAGGAATCAGATAAATTTCTTTATCAGCCATCTTCATCGATAAATTAGCAAGCCCTGTTTCAATCGCTTTCGTTGCGTTTAAGATTCCAAAAGCACCACCAACAATAAAAATAAAGAAAATAATATCAGCGCTCTGTGTCATCCCTTTATGAACCGTCTGGAAAACTTCAAAAAATCCAGTCGGGCTTCCTTCCGATTCATGGTATGTATCATCAATAACAACGGTTCTTTCCGTTTCATTAACAATTTTTGTCTCCCGTTCGTACTCTCCAGCCGGAATAAAATATGTCATTACCGCCGTAATAATAATCAGTCCAAACATGAGAGCAAAAACATGCGGAAATTCCCATTTCTTCTTCGGCTTCTGCGTGTTTCCTTCTGCCATATTTACATTTTCGCTCACGGTAGCATCTCCTTTTCACTATTTTACACACATTCTAATAAAAAACAGGCAGTTTACTACTTTTATCAAGAAATAAACTACCTGTTCTGATGAGATATCATCTCATTCTATCCTTACCGATTTTCAAATTCTTCTTTAATCGCCTGTAGTAAATCTTTGTTGACTATAATATCGTACCCTGTATGTGCCAGAGCCAGGACCGCATCATGAATAGCGGCTTCTCCATCTGGCGTTATTGTTTTATCTGCAAATTCCTTTGTATGGAACACAAGTCCAGGTTCATTTAAGCCGGCAAAAGGATGAATCGACGGAACAACCTGACTGACATTTCCCATATCCGCCGACCCTGTTGCCGGAACAGCCGGATAAACAGGATTGGCACTATATGCCTTCATATGCTTTGTAAATGTATCTGATAAAACCTGGTTGGTAATCATATTATCGTAGCTTAACTCATAATTTGAAATTTCTACCGAAGCTCCTGTCATCAAACAGGCTCCTTCTGCAATCTTTCTTACTTTTGCGCCAATCTCATCTACCAGTTCCCGTTCATTGGCCCGAATGTAAAATTGCGCTGTAGCTTCTGCCGGGACAATTCCGGCTGCTTCTCCGCCTTTTGTAATAATACCATGGATGCGCACATCATCTGGTACATGCTCACGCAGGGCATTGATGCCATTAAATAATTGAATGACTGCGTCAAGAGCATTGATTCCCTGCTCCGGGGATGCCGCTGCATGTGCTGCTTTCCCTGTAAAATCAAATTGTAAAGCATCCATTGCCAGCATTGGCCCACTTTCCGAAGATACATCTGCACCATGTACCATCATAGCTACATCAATATCGTCAAAAGTCCCCTGCTCACTCATCGGCACCTTTGCACCATTCGTTTCCTCTGCCGGTGTGCCTAAGACAACTACCTTTCCGCCAATTTCTTCTACATGCTGACGGAGAATGACACCTGCTCCTACAGCAAATGTAGCAATCAGATTATGACCACAGCCATGTCCGATTCCAGGCAACGCATCATATTCTGCTAAATAAGCAATGGTCGGCCCCGGTTTACTGCTTGTATACTCTGCCCGAAAAGCAGTCGGGCGGTCGACAATGCCTGTCTCTATTTCAAAATCATAGGATTTTAAATATTTAACCAGTAATTTCATGGATTCAAATTCCTGATCCCCGAGCTCTGGATTTTCATATAATTGATTGCTGATTTGAATCAGCTCATTTTGGATAGCTTCATAGTTTTTTTCTAATGACATTTGCGTATAACCTCCTCATTCAGAAAATATAATTATACCACAAAATGTATTTTTATGCAAAATGATGCGTTGTTATGCATTATATCATAACTCAAAAAGGAGCGAAAAAAATAAATGCAACAATAGGAAGCAAATTTACACATTTAAAAGGGTGCTTCAGAAGATTTTATACGGGAGGGGGCAGGCATGATGGCATTTGATGTGAAAGTCAGTTTCTTTTGAAGTTAATGGCTTAGCTTATGTATCTTATTTTTAGGAATCTTATGCCAAACCGACTATGATTCTGCATTTTTTCTCTCACATCAAGCAGCAATTAACCATCATTTTAGTATTTTTGTTCACTCCCTTTTATTGTTTTCCTTATACTAAAATAACTATGTTTTATATTCGGATCAAAAGTATTGTATAGAACTACATTTCATCAAGAGTTATTATTTCATAATACAATATTACTTTTTGCATCTTCATGTCATTAATGATTTCCGTATAGTTAATTGCAAAACGCTGCATATCCAATTTACTCTCTTCAAATAGCTGTAGATTCTTGTTTGAGGTGGTATCAACTTCTTCGATAATACTTGTAATTAACTCCCCTTCACTATCTTCCAAATTATTCTTTACGAGCCGATTCAAGCTCTCTGTAAAAGCTTGTAGCTTGTTTAATTCCGCTTCGAATAACTCTGCCTTGTCAGTTAAATCCTCCAGCTTTTCAAATTGATAAAAAAGGCTTTCCTCTCCCGTCTCCATCCTCATCCCCCCTGAAATATAGAATGTGCTATTTCTTCTTCTTTTTCAAAAAATTGTTCTACAGTCTTCCGGATAGTTTCTAATGATTGCTGTGATTTTAATATTTCCGTTTCCAAATGCTCCATAAGATTTTCAAAGGCCTCTTTGAAACGAATATCTGCAGGAATATCGTCATCTACTTTAATTCTGCTTATCTTGTGAACCCGGAATACACCTGGAGGAAAATCGCCAAGTAAATATTGATAATCATATGGATTTGATTCCATATCATCTATTTTTTCTACCAGTCGATTTCTTCTTTTCTCGAAATCATCCAAGTATTCTATTTCGTATAATCTTCTCATATCATCAAGAGTTGTTTGCTGTTCATCTATCAATGCGATACCACGTTCATAAATTTGAATAGCGGAAGTCAAATTTAATTTTATCTTTCCACTCGAACTACTTGTAATTGTTACCATAACTCCTGATTTAGTATATTCCATCCCTTTTAAAGCACCTAAAGCATTAATAACTGCACCTAATTTATGAGATTCGGCAGATTGCATGAAAGCTTCTTGAATGTCCTTTGCTTCCTCTGAAATCCTTCCTAAACTATCCTTTATAACTTCATAGGATAGATAAATGGTTACCAGTGAATTGACTGTCTCGAATATATTCCACACATTTACTTTTTGACTTGCTTTTTCAATAATTTCTGTATTTTCTTCAATAATTTTTGCTTCCTCTAAAATACGATGCTTCTGTTTTTCTGATAAGTATCCTAATTCCTGAAATTTAGTTAGTATTGTTGGTAGATGCGTATTCAATGTTTGTATTTGTTGCTGGAATTGAGGAATCTTCTCTTTAATGTCCTCAATCATACCAACGGCGGAAGAGAATAAATTATAAGCCGATTCCATATTATCTATATCTGACCAATCATACCCAGTCACATTCAATACTCTAAACAAATCATCCATAGCCTCTCCATCAATACCTGTTACTGCTTGAAACAGGCCATCAAAACCGGTTTCACGATACACTTCACTATAATTTTCTGCTAAGAATACTTGTATGTCAGACACTACTTCATTTGGAATCGCTTTGACTAAATCGCGCAAATCATCTAACTCTGCATTGTCTACCCCTTCAATAGCTGTAGAAGTTCCTGTTTCGATAAAAATATCCAATTCACTTAAAACATGCATTATTTCATTGTTCACATACCTATGATGAATATTTTCACCATTTTCTTCGTAATACGCTTCTGTAAAAGTTTTTAGTTCTTCAAGGTCAATGTTGTAGATTGCTAACTGATCAGATATTTCAATTCCGAACTCCTCAGATAAATCTAATAAGAAATCAAAACTTATATTAGATAACTGAACAGGAGTAGGTGGTGCATGATTAGTTGTATATACCTCTTCAAACCTCCCAGTTACCAATTCTGCTATTGTGATTAAATTGCCACCTAGTGAATGTCCAAGTCCTATCTTTACTAACTCTTGATCATCACTTTCGCCAATACCTAATAAAATTTCATTTGTTACTAATTCATCAAAAGATACCAGAGCTTCATATTGGCTAATATCCTGTCCTGCTAAAATCCCCATTGCATTATACGCCCAATCCTCAGGTCGCCATTCGTTATCAGTTAGTTCTATTCCTTCACTACCTCTAGCTATCGTATACGATTCATTTATTTTCCTTTCTTTATCATAGAAATGAATAATTGTTCCATTAAAACCGTTGGAATTTTTCTCATTAACATAATCATCAGAATAATAAATCTCTATTGTTTCAGGTGGATTTTGTCCCGTTTCTTCTTTATAAATTTCTTCAACCTTGTCTTTTGTTAATTTACCATATTCTTCGTTTATCAGTCGATCTTGTATGGATGGATCTTCAAGAAGAATATCTGAATTTTCATTAGACATAAATCTAGACCTCCTTACTTCGTATTGCGAAATTCTACTGATTCTATCATCTCTAATACTTCTTCTTCAATATTGTCTAAATCAATATTATTTTCAGTATGGGTCACTATATTATAATTGTAAGAAAGGGATTGATTATTTTTAGGAGATTGAATTATTCCCAAAAATTGATATGAGATTCTTCCTCCTTTACGAGATACAGAATCTGTAGTGGCATAATTAATAATTTTATCTTCAGAATCTATTGTTTCATATTCTCCATTGTAATTAGTACGAGATTCCATTAACACTTTTAATTCTTCAAGGTTATTAGCTCGCTCCCCATGGTTATACGTTACTCGAACAACGTACTCATATTCTTTTTCCTCAACATTCTCAGTGTATTGGATTGCTTCGTAACCATCAGATGGACTTTCATAATAAAGGTTATCTAACCGCGCATTTTCTGGATACATCATGGTATACCCACCCGTTTTGGATTGAAATAGATAATACCCTTCTTTGATTGGTTCTGTTGAAATCATAAATTCACGTGTAAACTCATCTCGAAACGCTGTTACATCTGGTAATTCCTCTACACTCATCTCCATAATGTTTTCCTCTTTTTCTTCTCCTCCCATATCTTTACAACCTCCTAACCCTAAAATGAGCAGTAATAATAAGACTGAATAAATCGTTAATTTTTGATTCATTTTCGGAGATGCTCCTCTCCACTAACTATTTATTAGTTATATAGTAACATACTTTCAATTTTATGTAATATTTCACCAAGGTTTTGTACATACTCCCCTTCTTTTTCAAGCAAAAAACGTTGGTCATCTCTATTACAAGGCTGCTGTATAAAACTAAGTTTTTATCTTCACCGGCAGTCAACAGCTCCTTGTTCTATGATAAAGAAAACTTGGCAAGCCAAGCCTGAAAGGCGCAGGGTTGCCTTAGTTGCACTTATACTTTCTTAAAGTGTAAAATAAGCAGCTTCAAGGCTGTATTCTTTGATTTCATTTATGTATAATAAACTTTATTCTGAACCTTTGATAAAGGAGCTTTACATTCATGCCTATTTTACCTTTTCTTTCATTTGTTTTAATCAGCAGCTTTACTCCCGGTCCAAATAATTTCATGGCTGTTTCTTTCGCAAACCGCTATGGATTTAGAAATACATTATCGTTTTGTACAGGTGTGGGAACAGGCTTCTTTCTGATTGCTGTCATTTGCAGCTTCTTTAACCGCGCTCTCATTGAAGTTCTGCCCATTATAGAAACACCTTTAACATTGGTAGGTGTTTTCTATATGCTTTATCTCGCTTACAAAACATTTACCAGTTCGCCGAGTAAAGAAGAACCCTCCGCCAAAGCAGATAAAAACTTATTTATCGTCGGTACATTGATGCAATTTATTAATCCAAAAGCGATTCTCTATGGTATTGCAGTTGTGTCCACGTTTCTATTACCCTATTATAGTTCATATGTAAGCTATACCTTATTTTGTCTTTTTCTCGGAATCGTTGGTATATGCAGCACGATCACCTGGAGCTTATTTGGTTCCATCCTGCAAAACTACTTAGCCCGTTATCAGACTGTCTTTAATATTGTTATGGGCTTATTGCTTGTGTATAGTGCTTTTGCCATTTTAATAGGGTAAAAAATACAGCTCTAACCCACTGTCAGCCTTGCATCGTTTCCTTTCTCCAGTCACAATAATAGTAAGACAAAACCTGTGAGCGAGGAGAGTCATGATGAAAAGAGGCATTCGTTTTATTTTAGGCTTCTTAGCCGGCGTACTGATTTATGTTTTCTTTATTCTTTAAATCCTGTTAAAAAGGCTTCCTAATCTAAAGAAAAAGCCGGGTCCCATAAAAAGACCCGACTTTTTCCTTGTATATCCTATTTACTTAATTGCTTCTAAAACTTCAAACAGATTCTTCTTAAACCGATCACGGTCTACCGCTTCACAGACACGGACATTTGGCTTCTTCTTCAATCGATTGTTTATATCAACCAGACTATAGCCTCTTGTCAGCTCCCCTTTTATTTCAATATCCACATAGTAATCATGTGATTCCGTCATCAGGCTTTCATCCGCAGCGATGGCAACTAACAGTGTATCTGGATGAGTTGTCCCATTTAAGCGGTGCACGGTTTTATTAAATTGCATCACGACACGATTAATATCAATAAAGAACTGAGCTCCTGCTGTTTGCAGGTCGGCAATTTCAGCGTGGTCATTGTCGTCCATAATAGAATAATCTATACACATATCCCAGCCGACCATCGTAATTGGAATTCCCGAATGCAGCACAAGTCTTGCTGCTTCTGGATCAACATAAAAATTATACTCCGCTGACGGTGTAATATTTCCGAGGGTATTATTTGTACCACCCATTATATAAATATGTGGAATATCCTTGATAATAGAAGGGTCCTTCTGAATTGCCATCGCAATATTCGTTAATGGCGCAATCGCTAATAAATTGATTTCACCGGGATATTCCTTTACTTTTTCAATAATAAAATCAACAGCATGCCCTTCCTCTGGACGCTGTACTGCCTTTGGAAAATGAGCACCACCCATGCCATCCTCGCCATGAACATCCTCCACTGTGCGATGCTGCTCCTGTCCAGTCGCCAATAGCGGACGTTCATAGCCTTTATAAACAGGGATTTTCTCTTCCGGATTCGCTACTTGAATCGTATAAAGTGCATTTTCTACCTCTTGATCAAAGGCTACGTTCCCTCCAGTGATGGTTACACCTTCTACCTTAAAGTGATGGATCGCTGTCAGCAGCGCAATCGTATCATCACCAGCTGTATCTGTATCAATAATCACTCGTCTCATCCGATTCACCTCATTTTCCCTGTCTTGCCAGATCTGTAATATAGTCAAAGAATGCATCCCGATCCACTTCATAGACTAAATGGACAGCACGGCCGGATTCAGAAAGCTCTGTTTTTCCCTGGCTGGCACCGTCTGGATGCACAATACTTTTCACTTCTTTTTTCTTTACCAGCTCCGGCTTACCAATGGTTGCAGTTGTCAATACATCCCATAAGAAGTACGTTGAATTTGTTTGAAAGTGGACAAGCGGCGGTACCATCGCATAGCACTGCCCAAGAAAATCAATTCCCAGATCCCGTCGTTCTGCTGCCCATTTATTCCTTACATCCACTGTTAACGGAACCATGTTCGTGCTTTCCAAAGCGATTAAATCAATCTCTATCGAACTGTCCCAAACCGTTTTTGCCGCTTCCGGGTCCCAGAAAGCATTCCACTCTGCTGTTCCATCATGCTCCGGCTCTTCGACATTACCATTTTCTAAAAATGTTCCGCCCATCCAGACAAGCTTTTCAATTTTTTCTTCAATATCCGGGGCAATTTCCAACGCTCTGGCTAAATCGGTTAATGGACCAATAAAGACAAGCGTTATTTTCTCCTCACTCGCACGCAGTACCTTCACTAA
Source organism: Oceanobacillus sp. CFH 90083 (assembly GCF_009389585.1). Taxonomy (GTDB): domain Bacteria; phylum Bacillota; class Bacilli; order Bacillales; family Amphibacillaceae; genus Oceanobacillus. Next base: position 22,230 of record NZ_VIYG01000017.1, read on the forward strand.
ATGCTGATGTGCGGCTTCTTCTGCAAGCTTTGCTTCTACTTTTCCAGACTCATTTAATATCGGCAGCGCATCTACAAAGAATGCGTGCATACGCCAATCTTTCGGAAAAGGATTTTTCCCGCGGGAGGTTGATGCAGCCACTTCCACATCCTTTCCTTTCCCAAATCGGTCAATAATTTTTCTGCTTGCATAAACAGCCGGCTCCAAATAACAGTCTGCCGGAATAACCCCGACACCTGCTAAATCGACATCTTCCATTTGTAATAATAAAAACAGCGAGATTAAATCATCTACACCGCCGTCATGATTTAAGTATACTTTTTTTGGCATATTTAAAAACTCCTCCATTAAAATTTTTTACACTTCAACGAGATTCCCGCTTGATGCTTCCTTATGCTCTCATCTCACTCGCCAGCAACAGACTATACACCGTATCCAGACAAGGCGTATCTAAATGATGCTCTTTACTTTTTTCATATAAATAACCTTGTATATAAGCAATCTCCATTGTTTTTCCCTCTATCATATCATAATACATGCTTGTCCCCATATAAAGAGGGTAGCCGGCATAGATATGCATAATTTCTTCTACCATCTTCTCCTGAAAATGTATTCCCTCTGCCGCAGCAATGGTCATCCCTTCCTGAATCAAGTTTTCACACAGCTTCCTTACTTTCTCCTCCTGCAAAATAAGTGCCGTATTTCTGCTAAGTGCTGTCACAGAATTAATCGCTAAGTTAACGATTAGTTTATACCAAACTTCATCACGATAATTAGAACGCAGCTGCAAATCAAGATTACTTTCCGTAATGACTTCTTTTAATTTTTTCGTCACATTATTCTCTGGTAAAATCAAAATGCGGTCACGAAAATGCGTGATAACATCCGCTTTTTTCTGTCCGCTAATGTAAACAACAGCTTGAAATGCACCCGGAATTTGGAATTCTTCCAGCTGTCCATAGCCATTCTGACAAAGAATACAAACTGTATTTGCATGCGTCAGCTTGTCCAGGTATGGCATAATCCCTTCTAATTGCGTCCCTTTTACTGCAATAAATAGATAATCAAAGGCTGTCTTCACTTCCGAAATGGCTTCAACAGACAATGCAGCAAATTCTGTCGTACCTGCTCTTTCCACACAAACTGATCCCGCTTCCCGTCCGATTAACGTGACCTGATAGCCGCCATTTTGCAACGATTCCCCAATGACAGAACCGACTGCACCAGGTCCAATAACTCCAAATGTATACATTTTAGCTCACCTCCTTTTTAAAACTCCCGCATTCACATTATCATTTTATCCATTTCCAGCATGTAAGCTAATAACTTGCCATTGTGAATCTCTACATATAATTTTATAATAAGAAAAAGAATAAAAATAGTAGGTGATTCAAAAGTGAAACTCCTTAAAGATTTTATAGACATGAAAAATAACGGAGAAAAAATAACCATGCTTACGGCGTATGACTACCCAAGCGCAAAGCAGGCAGAGCAGGCTGGCATAGAGACGATTCTAGTCGGGGATTCTCTCGGCATGACTGTCCTCGGCTATGAAAGTACGGTTCAGGTGACACTTCAGGATATGAAACACCATGCTAAAGCGGTACGCCGGGGAGCAAAAGATACATTTATGGTCGTTGATATGCCATTTGGAGCAGTTGGTATTGATGATAAAACAGATATGCAGCATGCAGTGGAATTATACCAGGAAACAAACGCCAATGCCCTGAAAATCGAGGGCGCACATACGGCTCCATTAATTAAAAGGTGCACACAGAACGGAATTCCTGTCGTTGCTCATCTGGGCTTGACCCCGCAAAGCTTCGGCATTACCGGTTATAAGCTTCAGGCAGCATCGAAGGAAGCTGCCGAGGCATTGATTGAAGAAGCAGAGCTGGTCGAAAAAAGCGGTGCTGTGATGCTTGTACTGGAAGCCATCCCAAGTGATCTGGCAGCAACCATCACAAAAAAAATATCCATTCCGGTGATTGGCATCGGCGCCGGTGCAGATACAGATGGGCAGGTACTCGTTTATCATGATGTATTAAACTATGGAGTTGATCGCAAGCCAAAGTTTGTCAAACGCTACGGGGACTTTACAACAGGTGTGGACGCATTAAAAGCCTATCACGAAGAAGTAAAAGCAGGTGTATTTCCATCCGCTGAATTCACTTATAAAAAGCAAGTAATGAGTGAGGTAGACGCATGACAAAGCGAATCACAACTGTTCAAGAAATGCATGCTGTTATACGTACATTAAAGAAAGAACAAAAGCAAATCGGCTTCGTTCCTACGATGGGTGCTTTACATGATGGTCATTTAACGATGGTCAAAACCTCGTTACAAAACAATGATATTACTATCGTCAGTGTGTTTGTGAACCCGCTTCAGTTTGGTCCAAATGAAGATTTTGATGCCTACCCAAGAAATATTGACAGCGATCAGGAAAAATTGGAAGCACTTGAAACGGATTATATTTTCTATCCAAGCGTCAAGGAAATGTATCCGGAGCCATTAGCCATTTCCCTAAAAGTAAACCGCATGGCAGAGGTGCTGGAAGGTGCGAAACGTCCCGGGCACTTTGACGGCGTTGTGACGGTCGTCAATAAACTGTTTAACATTATCCGGCCTGATTACGCCTATTTCGGAAAAAAAGATGCACAGCAGCTTGCTATTATTGAAAAAATGGTGCAAGAGTTCAATCATCCCATTGAAATTATCGGGGTTGACACGATACGAGAAGCAGACGGTCTTGCAAAGAGCTCTCGCAATGTCTATTTAACCGAACAGGAACGGCAGGAAGCAGTTCATTTATATCAAAGCTTAACTCTGGCAAAAGAAATGTATGACGCAGGAGAAAGAAGCAGTGACGCCTTGATAAATGCAATGCATGAGCATCTATCAGCAAATACCTCCGGAAGCATTGAAGATATTGCTGTTTACAGCTATCCGGAGCTGGTAGAACAGCAGCAGGTTACAGGTCAAATTTTTATATCTCTGGCTGTGAAGTTTTCCAGAGCCAGACTGATTGACAACATTATTCTTAAAGGAGAAAAACATGATTAGAACAATGATGAATGGCAAAATTCACCGCGCACGTGTGACAGAAGCCAATTTAAACTATGTCGGCAGTATTACGATTGATGCAGATATTTTAGATGCCGTCGATATTCTGCCAAATGAAAAAGTGGCTATTGTGAACAACAACAATGGTGCACGTTTGGAAACCTATGTCATTGCCGGAGAACGGGGAAGCGGAAAAATCTGTTTGAATGGCGCAGCTGCCCGCCTGGTACAGATTGATGATGTGATTATCATTATTTCCTATGTTCAGTTAAATCAGGAAGAAGTAAAAACGCACACACCAAAGGTTGCAGTGATGAATGAAAAGAATGAAATCGTGGAATTGATTCAGGAGAAGGAAAATCAGCTGGTTTTCTAACCTTTTTTAGAAATACAATAAATACATCAGCCGAATAGGAAGAAACGTGCTGACTCTAATAATAGAAGAGCAGCACGTTTTATTTATTTCTCTTTATTATACCTAACGATAAGCTCCTAAATTACTCCTTCACCGCTCTGACAAGCCATTCGTCCAGCTTCACTAAGCCAGCTTGATCATTAGCGAGTATATCCTGATAATCCGAGCTGTTTGTGACAATAACAGGAGTAACTGTCGGATATCCAGCTTCCTTAATTTTATCGCTATCAAACGAAATAAGCAGATCCCCTTGTTTGACAGCTTGTCCCTGTTCTACATGCGCTTCGAAATACTTCCCTTCCAGATTGACGGTATCCAGACCGATATGGATTAATAACTCCAGACCATCCTCTGAACGTAAACCAATCGCATGCTTTGTTTGGAACAGCGAAACAATCGAGCCATCAAAAGGAGCAATAACCTTTCCCTTTGTCGGTTCAACAGCTACTCCTTTCCCCAATAGCCCCTCTGCAAAAGTTGGATCACTTACTTCTTGAAGCGGGACAACTTCTCCTTCCAGGGGACTGTTCACTATCATTTCTTTACTTGTATCCTGTGGTTCACCCTTCACTGCCGGAGCCTCTTTTGTCCCATTCGTTCCTTTTTTACTGTCTGCATCTTTAAATCCTAGTACAAATGTAAGCACCATCGTAACTGCTATCGTGATTCCCAAGCCGATAATAAGGTAAATAAATCTTGGACCGCTAAATACAGGCAGGCTTGTCAAGCCGGGTAATACGAACGCAGATGCCGTTACCCCAAAACCTGTTATAAAGGCACTTCCAACACCTGAACCAATTAACGCTGCAATAAACGGTTTTTTCAGCCGCAGGTTTACACCATACATAGCTGGTTCCGTAATACCAAGGAAAGCAGACACCGTAGAGGAAGCAGCTATTGTTTTCAAATCTTTATTTTGCGTCTTTATAAATACAGCAAGAGCTGCCGCTGCCTGTCCCATATTTGCCAGAAAGAATACTGGAATCAAATAATCAAATCCAAGAACTGCCACATTCTGTATGGCAATCGGCATTAAGCCATAGTGCATCCCGACAATAACTAACAGCGGACGTGTTGCTCCCAGAATTCCTCCAGCAAGAATACCAGCCTGTTCAAATAGCCAGGTTATTCCATCGGCTAAGCCTATCCCAAGATACGATCCAAGCGGACCAATTGCCACCAGTTGGAAAGGAATCATAATGAGCAAAACAATGGTCGGTGTAAAAATAATTCGAACTGCACTTGGCATAACAGCATCTACCCATTTATTTACATAGCTTAACAGCCATATAGAGATGATGATTGGAATAACCGTAGAGCTATAATTTATAAAAGGCAGCGGTATACCCAATAACGATAATCCTTCCGCTCCGCCTTCAGCAATTGCTTTGGCCCCTTCAATCAATGTTGGATACATCAATCCGCCAGCCAAAGCAAGCGCAATAAACTCATTCGTTTTAAACTTCCTCGCAGCTGATACAGCAAGAAAGAAAGGCAGAAAGTAGAACACAGCATCCGCAACAATATTTAAAACAGCTACAATATCACTGTCTGCCGGTGCCCAATTCAAGGTAGTAACTAAGCCTAAAATCCCTTTAACTAACCCCGCCCCGGCGATTGCCGGAATAATCGGTGTAAAAATAGAGGCAATCACTTCAAAAAAACGGCCGATAATATTACCCTTTTTTTCTTCCTGTACAGTGTTGTCGCTCTCTCCACTCTGGAAGTCTCCTTGTTTCTCCAGCTCCTTGTATACTTTTCCCACTTCATTACCGATAACTACTTGAAATTGTCCACTTTGGATTTGGACGCGTATGACACCATCAAGTGATTCAATTTTTTCTTTATCAGCTAACTCATTATTTTTTAAATGGAAGCGTAATCTTGTATAACAGTGGGTAACACTTCCCACATTTTCCTCACTCCCAACAAGCGAAAGAATATCCTTTGCTAACTGCTTCTGATTCATACCAAATCCTCCTTTATTTGAATGATGTATTTTTAAATTTAGACATGCGTAACATTCTTTATAAGGGAATTACAAATCCTCGCCATTGGAAGCAATTACCTTTTGATACCAATGGAAACTGTCCTTCTTAATTCTCCGCATATCCTTCAGGTCAAAATCTGCGCGGTTGATGTAAACAAAACCATAGCGCTTCTCCATACCGTTCCGGCCACTGACCACATCCATAAACGACCATGCACAGTACCCTAACATGGTTACACCATCGTTGATAGCCAGCTTTACTTGCTTAATATGTTCTCTTAAATAAGAAATCCGGTAATCGTCTCGGACAATATCTCCTTCTTCCAATTTATCGTAAGCACCAATACCATTTTCCGTAATAATCATTGGCAGCTTATAGCGTTCGTGAAGCTCTCGTAATGTCAAGCGCAGCCCAACTGGATCAATCTCCCATCCCCAGTCTGTAGCAGCAAGATTCTCGTTTTTCACAACTTCGAATACACCAGCTTCTGCTTCAGGAAGGAGAGATTTTTTTTGATATCCAATTGGAAACTCTTCTGTAGCAGGAAAAGCACGGACCGCTTCAGAGAAGTAATAGTTTACCCCCAGCATGGTAGGCGGGTATTGCTTCATTAACTCTAAGTCCCCATCTTCTATAGCTGGCATAAAGTCTCTCTCCTCCAGATAGCTTTGGAAGCTGTAGCTGTATTCTCCATAGCAATGTAAATCCATTAAATAATTGTGCTTAATTAACATCGCATCCTTACTCGCAAGAACATCATCCGGGTGAGAGCTGGCTGGATGAACCATGGAATAAGAAACGGCAGGACCAATCTTTCCTTTCATTCCTAATTCATGAAACGTCTTAATAGTAAGTGCAGTTGCCACACACATATGGTGATTTGCCTGATATCCGAGTCTCAGCTGTTCATAATGGTCATCCCCGGTTAATCCCAGGCGTGACGGAATACGTACAACGTGATCCTGTTCATTAATTGTCAGCCAATATTTGACGCGATCTCCATATGTTTTAAATAAGAACGCTGCATAAGACCGGTAGTCCTCAATACTTTCTCTTGAAATCCAGCCTCCGTACTGCTCGACAAGACTTTGTGGATAATCGAAATGGTATATGGTCACTAATGGCTCAATATGATGTTTTATCAATGCATTAATTAATCGATTGTAAAAAGCTACTCCCTCTTCATTGACCTCACCGTTGCCATCTGGAAAAATACGTGTCCAGGCAATAGAGAAACGGTAGACTTTCAAACCCAGCTCCGCCATGAGAGCGACATCTTCCTCTATACGATGATAATGGTCTGCAGCGACGGAAAAATCTGTGATAGCAGGATTCTTTGGCATGACATCGATGACAGAAAGTCCCTTTCCACCCTCTTCAGCTGCTCCTTCCACCTGAAAGGACGCTGTAGAAGCTCCCCACAGAAAATCTGGATCAAAAGAAGTATACGCTTTATATTCCATTTATAAATTCCTCCCTATTGTGAATAAGTATTAATTTAGAAGCTTTAAGTAACATAAATAAGCCAGGAAAGATGCAAGCTGTTCCAAATTGCTATTTTTTAGCATGCACGATTGATTCCACACTAGAATTATCCGCTTTCAAAAAACGAAAAATCTTCATCCTCATTAGCTTTTATGGGTGTTTCCTTTTAGCTTCTTTATAGCTCTAAGATAATCGGAAGAACGCAAAAAGACCATTTAGTTTTTTGTCCGCTTTTCAGCTAAAAAAACTAAATGGTCTGTTATTAGTCAAATATCTTCTTAAAATCAAGATAGTCCTTGACTTTGCCTAACTGATTACTTTGATTTGGCTCCAGTAAAAAACGGATACATTGATAATAAGAACGTGCTAAGGCATAGTCATTTTTATCATAGAACGAGATTACAATGGTATGAACCGATTTATTCCGGTAAGTTATACTCTTTGGCAATTGACCAATGAGAATCCTTGATCGGCCTGGACGCTCGGTCATGATAGAAACATAAGCTGTTTTCGTATCATTGGGTATGAAATGATTATCTATAACCATATCGTTATCCAGCGCTTCCTGATATCCAGGCTGTTCGAGAAGATAATGGACGCAATCATCGAATTCCTTCAATGTGTCAGGAATCTGAAGGAAATGATCCTGTCCAACAGCTCGGCTTTCCACCTCCTGCAGTCTCTTCATTTTAGACTGCTTCAGATAATTATTCAGAAGCGAGTGTAAAAAATCCTGCTCCGTTTTCCCAAACAATGACTGGATAAAAATAATATTATGTTCATGACTTACATTAATTTGCTCTGTTGTTAAAATCACATCCACATTGTTTAAAAACAAATCAGCATTTTCCTCCAATAAATAAGTTGGTATTGCATTTACAATCTGTGCAGATGTCCCCATCAAGCGTTCCACCTCAGATACAACCCAATTTACCAGCGCCGTATGTTCATCTGAAATAAACAACAGCTTTAAGGGCTGCTCTTTCGTTTCCAGCAAATCGCCCAGGAAAAGCGTAATATAAGCCAGTTCTGCGTCTGAATACGTCATTCCGATATCACGCAAATATGGTTGACAGTAGGATACAATGCTTGCAGACATCGGAAACATTCGATTAATTTGCCTTTTATAAAAATTGGTATAGTCATGTCCGTTTTTTGCCCGTTGATTTAATTGGTTAATATAAAACAAAAAGTTTTCCTCAAAATCGGGATATTTCATAAAATCAATCTGGAAAAACTCCTTCACCACCCGAGTGAATAACGATACAATTTTCTGGTCTGCTGCATCCCCATTTTCATTTGTATAGGGATAGAGATGATTTTGTTCCATGATAAATTGTTGTATATAGATCAAATCAGCATTTGTAAAAGCTATCTCTGTCTCCGCCTTTAAATGCTCCTCTAACTCTTTCATCATAGGCAAAAGCGGCTCGTCCGCCTTATCGGCCAATGGATATCCCAACTGATTCCGGATAGCCGTTATTAAAAGACCGGCACTTACCAATCCAAATGCTTTTCCAGAAATGATAAACTGATGTTGCACAATAGCTTTTTTTAACATTTTATTCATTTGGGAATATATTTCAAATATGCAGAAATTCCTGTCTGGAAATACATACTGTAACGTCTTCTCCAAATTTAATCCTTGAAGGATCATTTTAGCCAAAAAGTAACGGAAGTCTTCTTCACTTCCTTCAAATTTCAGTCCCTTTGTACTGGAAACGATAAAACGGATACCAGATACTCTGCTAATTAACTTCTTAATTTCTGTTACGTCTAAATTAATCGTTGATTTGGAAACATAGAGCCTTTCAGCAAGCTCTTCCATACTTATATAATCTGATTCAAAGAAAAGCATCCCCATAATCGTGTAAATCCTGTCCCAAATGACGTGGTTTTCTATATTGTTTTTATCCACAAATATTGGATTTACCAATAACTTTTTAATCGTTTCTTTCCCTCCGTCTTTTATATAACATTGACCTTTCTTTGAAATTTGTACCTGCGTTCCCGTTTTAGAAAGGAGGAGATTAATATTTTCCAGTTCCATTCGAATGGTACGGATAGAAACTTGCATCATGTCAGCAAGCAGATCAAGTTTTATCGGCATATTGGTGTACAAAATATAGGACAATATTATTTTTTGCCGTTTACTGAACATCTTCTTCCCCCTTCTTTCCTTTCCGGTTTTAAAATAATATATCCTTATTATACTCCTTCTATAACATTTCATCTGTTGTCAAAGCTCATATCATAATATATGTAAGGTTTTTATAAGCTGCGGCTCCCTGCCTCTGATTCTGGGAATAATCGGGATTCTTTTACCACTGGTACCTACGACGCCATTTTTATTACTTGCTGCGGCATGCTATGCACTTAAAAAGCATGCCTTCTAGCAATGGCTTCTCTGCTGCCATAAATGAACGCATGCTGTTTGATTTGGGGGTAATTTACAATATGACATTTTATGAAATTCTCGTATTTATCCATATATTTTCTGCTATTTTAGGGATGGAGCCAGGTTTTGTGATGACTCCAATTGCTAAAAAGTCCCCCAATATGGCAGAGCTGAGGCATACGTATGCAATAAGAAACAAGCTGCATCAATTTGTGATAATTGGCGGTACGTTGTTATTGGTAACAGGGATATGGATGGGGTTGTTAAATATGCATCTTTTCCAGCAAGGGTAGTAGTATATTACAAGTTTAATTCTTTTCTTACTTGCTCTGGTATCTGGCCCCACTGTATTAGTTTCCAGCTCTAAGCCGATTACAGCTCTATTGAAGGAGCATAAAGGAGAAGAAATTCCTGCAGAATATTTCACATTTTCCAAGCTGATTAATACGCTATGTTTAATTATTATTGCTTTGATGATTGCAAAGCCTTTTTAAGTTTAAGGAAATACTGCTAAAACAGAACCTTTTTAACTATACTTATCACTTTACCGGCAAGCATCAGCACCTACTTAAACCGAATCACATAAGCATCCAGAAATATCCGCGCCAACACCTGCAGCGGCAGACGAGAACGTACCTCATAATCCGGGAAAAAGCTCTGCTTCGACTTATACCCTAATAAATTAATATCGCACAGCTGAAACAGACTGCTCTCCTTATTCGTTGTCAGCAGTATTGTTTTTACATTATTCTGCTTGCAAAATTGTGCTGCTTCCACCAGTTCCTCAGTCTCTCCATTTAACGAAACAAAAATAACTAAATCATCCCTTGTAAATTTTTTCGCTTTAATACGGATAATATTCGGATCTGTATGCTCTTCACAATGCTTATCAAGCAGCTGTAGCTTCACCGTCATCTCATTGGAAATATGCTCTGAAAAACCTCTGGCGAATATCGTAATTTTTTTACTATATTTCACAGAAACTAAAGCGTCTTCAATCAGCGAGGAATCCAGATAATTCAACGTATTTATCACTTCCTCCTGATTCTTGAAGATAGCAGACTGAATTTGTGAATCAATATTTTTTATTTTCTCTAATGCTCCCGGAAACTGCTGTGACTTCTCAGAGACAAATTGAAATTTAAAATCTGTAAACCCCCGATAATGGAGTTTTTTCATACATCGGACAATCGTGGACGTGGAAACATTTGCTTCCTCACTAAGCTGGGTGATTGAAATATCCCCGATTGTCGCATCGTGTGATTCAATATAATCCAATAAATGCTTGTCACTGCTGCTTAATTCATTGTAGTAATGTTGAATCCGCTGTTGGAAATTCATACTAAACACCCGCCCATTTCAAACATCATGATGAAATCTTTTTCATCTATTTTCTAACTATACCACATAAAATGCAAACATTTTCATTTCACGCTGTGCCATACTTTAAAATAAGAAAGGATGAATGCCATGATTTATACATGCACGTTAAATACAGCGATTGATATGTTCATCGAAATGGAAGATTTTCTTCCTGACAAGGTGAACCGAAGCATATACGATGAATTCCAGCCAAATGGCAAGGGAGTTAATATATCTATTATTTTAAATAAACTTGGAATCCCTTCTACAGCTCTGGGTTATATAGCCGGATTCAGCGGGCATTATATTCAGGATGAGCTGAAAAAAATGGGGATCGCTACGGATTTTACAGAAGTAGATGGCGTTACAAGGATTAATGCATTTGTAAAATCAAATCAGGGCGAGTACAAAATCGTCAATAGCGGTCCGCAAATTACGGATACAAAAATAGATGAATTATTAAATAAAATCGCCGGATTTACAAAGGAAGATGTTCTGTTTGTATCAGGCAGTCTGCCCAAGGGCGTTGAACCGGCCATCCTGGCAGGCATAGCAAAGCACGCTTCTGATATCGGGTTTCGATTAGTTTTAGATATAAGTCATCCGATCTTAAGTGAATTAGCTCACTATCAGCCTTATTTAATTAAACCGAATGACGAAGAGCTTCAAAACCTGTTTCCAGAGGATAACCTGGATTCAGAGCAGGCAATCATTCAAGCAGCCCGAAAATTATTAGATAAAGGCTGTCAAAATATCTTAGTTTCTATGGGAGGACAAGGAGCTTACCTTGTCAATAAAGAGACAACACTCTACTGTCCCGCACCAAAAGGGGAGGTAGTGAATACAGCCTGTGCCGGAGATACAACGTTAGCTACTTTTTACAGTACTTTACAGACTAGCACACCTGAAGCAGCATTAAAAAAAGCTGTAGCTGCCGGCTCCTCTACTGCTTTCCGTTCCGGGCTAACCGATTTTGAGGATGTTGAACAATTGATGGAAAACTTAGAAGTAAAAATAGTAACTGTATAAATGAAAGGGTGAAAATCATGACATATCGTTTTTTAGGCGTTACCGGCTGTCCAACAGGTATCGCGCATACGTTTATGGCTGCAGAAGCACTGGAGAAAGCTGCCGAAGAGAAAGGTGTTTCTATGAAGGTCGAAACCCATGGACAAAGAGGTACTGAAAACCAGTTCACTGCCCAGGAAATTAAAGATGCAGAGGTCATTATTATTGCTGCTGACAAAAACGTGGACATCGACCGGTTTCATGGTAAAAAAGTGATTAATGTTTCTGTTTCAAAAGGAATTAAAAACCCTAATGAATTGATTGACAGAGCCATCTCAGGAGATGTTGCTGTTTATAAAGGATCAGGTGAGGCAACAGCATCCAATAACGACAACAACGATCAGGGATCAGCCAATATCTGGCACCAGCTCTATGTGCATTTGATGAATGGTGTCAGCCACATGCTTCCCTTAGTTGTTGCCGGCGGGGTGATGATTGCTGTTTCCTTTATGTTTGGAATTTATTCAGCGGACCCTGAATCATCCCAGTATAATGTCATCGCCGAACAAATGAATACCATCGGCGGATTGGCTATGGGGCTGATGGTTCCGGTATTAAGTGCATATATCGCACAATCCATTGGTAACAGGCCCGGCCTTATCATCGGTTTTATTGTCGGTATGATTGCCGATACAAACGGTACAGGATTTTTAGGCGGAATTGTTGGTGGTTTCTTAGCCGGCGGTCTTGTTTTATTGCTCATGAAAGCATTAAAGAACCTGCCAAAATCACTTGACGGTTTAAAAGCAATTTTCTTAGTTCCTGTTCTCGGTATCTTTATCGGCGGATTCGCCATGTGGTATCTATCCGTTCCTATGGAAGCAATTAACCAGGGAATGATGAACTTCCTAAGCAGCTTCCAGGATTCTAATCCGCTCTTATTAGGATTGATTGTAGGTGTGATGAGTGCATTTGATATGGGCGGCCCGGTCAACAAGGCTGCTTATGTAACAGGTACAGCACTCCTGGCACAGGGTAATTTCTTATTTATGGCAGGTGTTTCTGCTGCATGTATCGTTCCGCCGCTGGCAACAGGTTTCTCTGTATTGTTCGCCCGCCGCCAGTATAGTCAGGCAGAAGCAAGTGCCGGCTATGTCAATTTCCTATTAGGATCAACGCATATTACAGAGGGAGCTATACCTTTTGCAGCCAAACGTCCGTTTACCATTATCCCAATTTTAATGGTCGGTTCTTCTATCGCTGCCATGCTGACGCATACGTTTAAAGTTGAAGTACCTGCACCACATGGCGGATTTATCGTGCTGCCCGTTGTTACACATGCTTTCTTATGGGTGCTGGCCATTCTAATCGGTGCCGTTATTTCAGGATTCCTGATGGCATTAGAACAAAAAAGACATCAACGGAAAAACAGTGCTGAACAAGCAGCTGCTGTGCCAGTGCAAAAAGAACAGCCTGCTTCAGAAGAGCAAGGAAGCCTTTTAGAGACAAATCAAATTCACCTGCAGCAAAAGCTAGGTTCTAAAGATGAAGTTCTGACATTTATAGCAGAAAAAGCGAAAGAATTAAATATTGCAGCAGATGCAGAAACAGTAGTAAGCGGACTGCAAAAAAGAGAATCAGAAGGCTCAACAGGTATGGAGAACGGCATTGCTATCCCGCATGTAAAGAGCGAGACGATTCAACAGGCCAAATTAATGGTCGTACAATTAGCAGAAGGTATCAATTGGCCTGCAATGGACGGAAAACCAACCGACTTCGTTATCAGTATTCTCGTGCCGGATGGAAGCAGCAGCGAACATTTAGATATCTTATCTGCTCTTTCCAGAAAATTGATGAATCAAGCATTTATTGACCAGCTAAAGGCTTCTCAATCCGAAGCTGAAATAAAAGAATTATTACTTGGAGGAGTTAAAAAATGAAAAGTTTAGATAAACTAATGAATGATCAGGGGATTATTTCCGCACTTGCTATTGACCAGCGCGGTGCATTAAAACGAATGATGGGAGAAGATATTTCCGGTGAGCAGATCTCCACTTTCAAGCAGCTTGTATCTGAAGAGCTTACTCCTTATGCTTCTTCTATCCTGCTTGATCCTGAATATGGATTGGCAGCAGCGCAGAAAAGAGATGCAAACTGCGGATTAATACTTGCTTATGAACAAACAGGCTACGACAAACAAGAGCCTGGGCGTTTCCCGGATTTAATTCCGAATTGCTCTGTGAAAAATCTGAAGGCTGAGGGCGCTGACGCCATTAAATTGCTCATCTATGTTGACGTAGATGAAAACAAAGAAATTAATGACGTCAAGGAAGCCTTTGTAGAGCGTGTCGGCAGTGAGTGTGTCGCTGAGGATATTCCATTGTTCTTAGAAATTCTCACCTATGACGATTCGATTGGTAATGAAAAAGGGTTAGAGTTTGCCAAAGTAAAACCGAAAAAAGTTATTGAAGCTATGAAACGCTACAGCGAACCAAGATTTAATGTAGATGTGTTAAAGGTCGAGGTTCCTGTCAATATGAACTTTGTGGAGGGCTATGCAGAAGGAGAAACAGCTCAAACCCGAGCAGAAGCAAAATCCCTTTTCAAAGAGCAGTCTGAAGCAACGAACCTGCCATTTATCTTTTTAAGCGCAGGAGTTACACCGGAATTATTTCAGGAAACATTGCGTTTTGCCAAAGAAGCAGAATCTTCTTTTAACGGTGTTCTCTGCGGCAGAGCAACCTGGAGCGGCGCAACATCCGAATTTAAAAATGTTGATGGCGAAGCTGCTGCTGCATGGCTGCAGACAGAAGGTATGAAAAATATTCAGGAATTAGATAAAGTGGTTCAAGCAACAGCTACATCTATTTCGTAATCAAGACAGAAAAGCTCCAGTTTCATACTGGGCTTTTTTTGCAATCTATCAACTTTTCTGCTGCATAAGTACGCGGTTTTCATAGGGCAATCGTAACGGGTCGCCTGAGGCTGTCTCCTAAAAACGTAGTGACAGCCTCAGGTTTTTAATCATATTCTTTCTACTTCTTATTCATAGTATGTTATCATTCCATTTGTTGCATGCTAATCATGGGACTATATTATAAGGAGCGAAATCCATGCCTAAAAAACACATCATTATCAGCAGTAGTATCCTTGCGTTTATTATTATTATTTTGCTCATAGCTATTTTCTTCTTTAAAATCTCCTTTACCTCCCTGCCGACAAACTTTCCAATTGTTTTAGCTGATGAGCTAAGCATCGATGGAGAACGAAGACATATTGATTCGATTACCATTACAAAGTCTGATTCCAGTCATAGGAATAGTGACGAGCCTGTACTTTCGGAGATCGGGGATGAAATTGTACTAAATCAATTGGATGACATTACCAGGGTACTTATTGAAGATGTGCGAATTTACAATGGCGGACGAATTACAAGCGACACGCAAGAATATACCATAGACATGAACCTTTCCGACGGTACAAATCTATATTTATACATCACAAACGAGTACATCCGAATTGTTCCACCGGATCAAAGTGGAAAATTATATAAGGTTTTAGATAAAGAAAATGCTGTCTATGCATATTTCCATTCCTTATTTTAATGAAAACTTGGCAAGCCCAGCCTGAAATTCAACAGGATTAATCGCCTTCGTTGCGATTATACTTTATTCCTTAAAACCTTTATACTTGTGGAACAAAAATAAAGCGAACTAGCCTGTAACCCTATAATCATGCTACTCTATATATAGATTAATTATCAGGGGCAGGAGGTTTTCAGATTGAAGGAAACAGTTCAAGTTGTTGCCGCGATTATAGAGAATAAGCATCATGAAATTTTATGTGCACTACGGTCCCAGCATATGTCTCTTCCAAATATGTGGGAACTCCCCGGCGGTAAGGTAAAAGACAAAGAAAATCTATTTACCGCATTAGAGCGTGAATTATATGAAGAAATGTCCTGCCGGATCCAAGCACAGGAAGTTTTTTATGAAAATGTACATGAATACAATACCTTTATTATCCAGCTTATAGCGATCAAAGCAAATTTAATTCAAGGTGTTCCGCAAAAAAGCGAACATGCCCAGCTTATCTGGCTGCAAAGAGAAAACCTGATCTCTCTACGCTGGGCTCCCGCCGATGTGCCAGTGGTTAAGGCACTTATGGATGAATTAAAATAAAAGAATCCTGCGTAAGAGCAGTCGAGGATGCACTTATGCAGGATTCTTTTTATGGTATTTTTTTAGCTATCACTGTTTATTAAACACCCGGATAAGCCATAAATCCACCATCAACGGGGACTGTAATTCCCGTTACAAACCCAGATGTATTGTCATCTGCCAGCCATAACAGAGTTCCCAATAAATCTTCCGGCTTTCCAAACCGCCGCTGTGGTGTATGGCTGATAATTTTCTCAGCACGCTCGGATAAAGAACCGTCTTCTTTGAGTAAAAGCCCCCGGTTCTGTTCTGTTAAGAAGAACCCCGGCGCAATAGCATTAACACGAATACCTGCTTCTGCAAAATGGACGGATAACCATTTGGTTAAATTATCAATACCTGCTTTTGCTGCGCTATATGCAGGAACTTTGGTCATTGGAGCCGGTGCCGCCATGGAGGAAATATTAATCACATTCCCACCGCATTCCGTCATATTTTTTGCAAACACTTGCGTTGGAATCAGTGAACCAACCAGATTCAAACGAAAAACATGGTCAAAGCCGCTCAATTGTAAATCGAAAAAGGATTTTAGAGAGGTATTTTCAATATCGCCTGCTTCAAACGTTTCCTTGTCTGTAATCGCATCTGGATGGTTTCCTCCTGCTCCATTAATCAACAGATCACATTCTCCTAATTCCTGCTTCACAACCTCATAGGCTTCCTTCACATTTTCTTCATTTAACACATCACAGGATACTGCAATCGCCGTACCGCCCTGTTTTTTTATTTCATCCGCTACCTTCTGTCCTTTCTCCACATTCCGATTCAAAATAGCGACTTTCATCCCTTGACGGGCAAGCTCCTTTGCCATCGCCTGACAAAGGACACCACTTCCGCCTGTAACAACAGCTATCTTTCCAGCTAACCCTTCATATGTTGGTAACAAAATTATTCACGCTCCTCTTTCTTTTTCACTAATTCATAAGCATCCCAAAGCCCCCACAGATGCATGATACCTAAAGCCCGGTCATATAATCCATAGCCAGGACGGCATTCCTCATTCCATAAATGTCTGCCATGATCCGGACGGGCATATCCTTCAAATCCATTTTCATGATATGCTTTGACAATATCGTCAATCGGTACCGAACCATCTTGCGTTCGATGGGATGTTTCAATAAAGTCTCCATTTTCATAGATTCGCACATTACGAATATGTGCAAAAGCAATACGGTCATGAAACCGGCGGATAATCGCAGGAATATCGTTATTTGGATTAGCACCCAAGGAACCGCTGCATAGCGTTAAGCAATGTGACGGGCTGTCAGAAATGGCTAAATATCTTTCGATTGCCTGCTCACTCGTAATAAGGCGAGGTAAGTTAAACACAGGCCAAGGCGGATCATCCGGATGAATCGCCAGCTTGATATCCACTTCCTCAGCAACAGGAAGCACTTCCCGCAGGAAATATTCCAAATTCGCCCATATCTGTTCTTCATCTACTTCTTCATAAGCCTTGAACGATTCCTTAATCGTTTTCAAACGCTCCGGCTCCCAGCCGGGCATCGTGTAGCCTGAATTGGTTATTTGCTTAATCAAATCATTCGGGTCCATGTTATCAACCTTTGCTTTTTCATAAAACAAAGCAGTGGAACCATCTTCTAATTCTTTATATAAATCGGTACGTGTCCAATCAAAAACCGGCATAAAATTAAAGCAGACTACCTTTGCCCCAGCCTTTGCAACATTTCGGATACTGGTTTTATAGTTTTCAATATATTCATCTCTTGTTGATTTTCCCAATTTAATATCTTCATGAACATTTATACTTTCTACAACATCCAGATGAAATCCGTAAGCATCCGCTTGCTTTTTGACTTCCATTATTTCTTCTTCCGGCCAAACTTCTCCTGCTGCACGGTGATGCAATGCCCAAACTAAACCGTCTACACCAGGAATTTGTTTAATTTGATCAAGCGAAACAGAATCATTATTCTCGCCGTACCATCGAAACGTCATTTGCATAGCCTGTCAACTCCTACAATTAAAATGTCAATACAATTTTCCTTACTTCCTCTGGATTACTTTCCAGTAAATCAAATGCATCCTTGATTTGCTCCATGGGATAGCGATGCGAGATAATCTGACTTGGATTCAGATTTCCTTTTTCCACTTTCTCAATAACACCCTTAAATTGATGTGTCTGCAACCTTGATCCAACTACCTTGAGTTCCTTTTTGGTTAAAAGTAATGAAGGAATGGAGGAGGCTTGTTCATTAAATCCTAATGTTACAACTGTTCCTGCAATCGATGCAAGCTCTACTGCCTGCTGAAAGGTCTGTGGTAACCCTACGGCATCAATGACCACATTTGCTAACTCCCCATCTGTCAATCTATCTATCTCTTCCGCGACATCGGCATCTTCGGGCTGAATAATGACATCCGCCCCAATAGAAGCAGCATAATCTAATCGAGTTTGATTAAAATCAGAGATAATTACTTTTGCACCATGTTCTTTAGCTAGTAGAAGACAAGCAATCCCTGTTGGGCCTGCACCGATAATAAATACGGTGTCACCTTCCCTCACCTCTCCTCTAAATGTAGCTTGTGCACCGATCGTTAAAGGTTCAATTAAAGCCGCAGCTTCTTCGGAAACATGCTCCGACACCTTATGCCAATTGTTTTCTTCAGCTATCAGCCATTCACTCATTCCGCCATCCCTGTGGACACCAAAAACCTCCAAGGATTTACAGACATTCGGCTGTCCCTTTCGACAAGCATAGCATTCTCCACAATAGACAATTGGTTCCAAAGCTACCAAATCTCCAACTTTCAGTGCAGTTACTGCTTCTCCAATCTCTTCAACAATACCGGAAACTTCATGACCGATAATTCGCGGATATACTGTGAATGGATTGCTGCCATGATAGATATGAACATCAGAACCGCAGATACCGACATTTTTCACCTTGACAATAACATCATGTGCTCCCTCCAAGGCTGGTTTACTTACTTCTACAATATCTAACTGACCAGGTTTTTCAACTTGTATTGCTTTCATATTTCAACACATCCTTTATTCAAATAGACTTGGTAAGAACAATGATAGAGAAGGTACAAATGCTACAATGATTAATACCAGTATCGCTATACCGAAGAATGGAAGTAATTCCTTCGTTGTTTTTGTTATTGGTACCTTAGCAAATGCTGAAGCTACAAATAGACAAACCCCTACAGGTGGTGTTGATAGTCCAATCATTAGCGATAATACCATTACGACACCAAAATGAATTGGATCCATTCCAACACTTGAAGCAACAGGAAGTAATACAGGGAACAAAATAACCAGCGCTGCAATTGTCTCCATAAACATTCCAACAAGCAAAAGTAATAAAATAATTAATAACGTGACAAAGATTGGATTATCTGTAATAGATAAAATTCCATCTGCGATAAGAAGCGGTACGCCCTCACTTACTAAAATCCAGCCAAACGTATTTGCAAATCCAACAAGTAAAAGAATAGATGCGGTAGAACGTAAGGTTGTTAGTAAGATAGCTGGTATTTCCTTTAACTTTAGTTCTTTATAAACAAATTTTCCAACAATAAAAGCATACACCACACAGACTACTGCTGCTTCTGTCGGCGTAAAATAACCGCCAAGGATTCCCCAGAGGATAATCACAACCATTAGTAATGCCCAAAATGCACCAAGAAAGGTTTTACCAATCACTGAAACCGGTTGTTTTTCTCCCTTTGGATATTGACGCTTCACGGAAATAGCGTAGGTCACAAGTAAAAATCCGATCGCTAATAACACACCTGGAATTGCTCCTGCTAAAAATAAATCCCCGATGGAAATACTAGCAAGTGTTCCAATAATAATCATTGGTAAGGAAGGTGGGAGCATTGGCCCTACTGTTGACGAAATTGACGTAACCGCAGCAGAAAACCCTGCACCATAACCTTGCTTCTTCATGGCTGGAATCATCACTGACCCTATACTCGCCGTATCAGACAAAGCTGTACCTGAAATACCAGCAAAACCCAATGAAGAGGCTACATTGGTTAAGCCTAAGCCGCCCCGTATATGACCAACGACCGCATTTGCAAAGTCAATAATCCGGTTGGTGATCCCGCCGGCATTCATTAAATTACCTGCTAAAATAAAGGCAGGAATCGCCAGCATGACAAAGGAATCCAATCCTGCAAACATAGTTTGCGGAATAACTGTCAAAGGAACTCCAGCGATCAGCAAGTAAACCAATGAAGACAGCACTAAACTGAATGCAATGGGGACACCGACTGCAATTAAAAATAAAAATAATCCAAAAAGTAATAAAGCCATCATACTTGCTCTTCCTCCTTCCTCTTCTGTTCTTCATCATGAAACTGATCCACGATATATACAATTGAATAAATAAACAATAAAATAGCCAGTAACGGAACTGCTGCATAAGCATATGCCATAGGAAATCCTAATGTAGGAGCATAAAAATCAGCGCCTAAGTTCATTAATTGAATCCCATAGACAAATAAAACAACGGAAAACACAAGAATGAGAGTAGAAATAACGCTTTCATAAACTCTTTGAACATGCTTAGGTAAAGCTTCGATCAGCATATCAACCCGAATAAATTCCTGCTTTCTCAACGCCAGTGGAGCTGCTGTAACAATAGAATAGACAAATAAATAACGGGACAGCTCTTCCGTCCATATGAAATCATACGGAAAATAACGGCTCAAGATTTGGATAATCACCACGAGCAGTAAAGCTGTGAATAGTGCCATTGTTATGATTCCAAGTATTTTATCAACCTTCTTCATCGCATTCATTCTTCACTACCCCCGTTCTCATCCGCAGCATCTAATATATCCAGGTACAGCTCTAATTGCTCATCTTCAAAATATTCTTCCAAAGCTGGCAGCATCGCCTCACGAAAAGCATCCTGATCAACATCCTCGTTGATTTCCATGCCTCGTTCCAGCAATCTTTCACGCACTGCTTCTGTTTCCTCTTCTAATAAATCCTGCGCATATTGCTCTGCTTCTGATGCAGCTTCTTTAACAGCTTCCTGCTGATCCTCCGGGAGCGCTTCCAATTGCTCTGTACCTACCACGACATAAATCCATGAACGAACATGCTCTGTTAAATTCAAATAGTTTTGTACCTCATAAAATCCGTTACTTTCAATTAAATCATTGGGATTTTCCTGGCCGTCAATCACGCCCTGCTGCAATCCAGTAAATACTTCATTCAAGCTAATGACTTGCGGCTGTGCCCCTGCCTCAGACCAGGAATCCAGAAACAACGGTACATTCGGCACACGCATACTGAATCCTCGTAAATCCTCTGGTGTGGAAATAGGATAATTGGAGGTCAAATTTCGAGGTGCACGTTCCATATAAAACAATGGCGTCAAACCAATATCACGTTCAATATCTTGCTCAATGATCCCCCCAAGCTCCCCTTCGATCACGCTGCGCATGTGCTCCTCACTTTCAAACGCATATGGCACCGCTAACATAACAGCATTAGGTGTCCAAACCTCTAACGTTTCCCCCGTAATCGTCAGATCCGTAGCACCATACCGGATGGAATTAATATTATCCACTTCGCTGCCAAGTTGACTATTAGGAAAAATTTCAATCAAAACCTTCCCATCTGTTTTTTCTTCCACCAGATTAGCAAACTCTACAGCTGTACGATGCCATAGATGACTCGCATCCGAAATATGTGTCATCTTCCAGTGCGTAACGCCATCTTCTTCTGCGGCAGAACCTTCATTAGATGAGCAACCGCTCAAAACAAGAAATGTAAATAAACCAAATACGAATAACTTTTTTAACATGATACTCTGCCCCTTCCTCTCATACTTTTTTAACTAAAATAATCTGGATAGTTCTCCCTTAATGCCTTTTGATCGTATATTAACAATGCCAAATGCTCTCGAATCAGCTCCTCAGCCTTTTCCTGATTCTTTTCCTTTATTGCCTCTACCATTGCCTCATGTTGATCAACTAGTTTTTCCCAATTAAATTTTAATGCCATGCTTAATTTCCGAAGTCGCATCGAGTGTGTGTCCATCCTTTGAATCACCTTCCATACACGCTGCTTGTCTGTTCCTTCTGCAAGCAGACGATGAAATTCCCTGTCCAGGACAAACAATGTGTTCTCATCATTTTCATCACGGGCTTTTTTTTGTTCCTTCAGGTTTTGTTCCAATTGTTCCAAATGTTTTTCTGAGAAGACCTCACAAGCCAGACGAATAATTCCTACTTCCGCTTGTTCCCGTAAAAAACGCGCTTCTTCTACATGATCTAAATCGATCAAAGCAACAAAAGATCCTCTTTGCGGCAGTACCGTTAAAAGCTCATCCTCCGTTAATCTCAGGAAAGCCTCTCTAACTGGCGTGCGGCTGACCTCTAATTCCTCAGCAACCTCTTTCTCAGAAATCGCTGTGCCCGGTGGCAATTCCAAATCCATAATCGATTCTCGCAATGTATCATAAACAAAATCTCTCGTTGAATGTTTAAATTTAGTACGATTTAACATTTTCTTAACTCCTTTCTGAAATTCATTCTACCACACTACCATACAAGTATGCTAGTATAAATTTAAGCGTTTGCATAAAAAGGAGGAGAAATTTTTATGATTTCGAGAAAAGAGTTACTGGATACAACTAAACAAATCTTTATAAAGTATGGTGTGGCAGAGGATGCCGCTGATGCTATTGCGGATGTACTTGTTCATGCAAATCTGAGAGGTGTAGATTCTCATGGCGTTTTAAGAGTAGAGCATTATATTAAACGAATTCAAGCCGGCGGAATTAATCCAGCGGCACAGCTGCAAGTAACGGAAACCTCTCCTTCGACCAGCATTGTAGATGGAGATAACGGATTTGGACATTATATTTCGAAAACAGCCATGGATATCGCCATCAACCAAGCGAAAGAAGCAGGGACTGGAGCTGTGGCAGTAAAGAATAGCAGTCATTGCGGTGCCTTATCTTATTTTGTTGAACAAGCCGCACAGCATCATTTAATCGGTATTGCAATGACGCACACGGATAAAATCGTTGTTCCTTTTGGCGGATCAGAGCCCTTCTTCGGCACGAATCCAATTGCTTTTGGCTTTCCGGCAAAGAAGGAAGAACCAATCATATTAGACTTTGCCACAAGTACCGTAGCATTGGGAAAAATTTTAAATGCAAAAGAAAAAGGAGAAAGCATCCCGCATGGCTGGGGAGTTGACGAAAGCGGGGAGTCTACCCATGACCCAGATAAAGTAGTAGCGTTATCACCCTTTGGCGGGCCAAAAGGATACGGTCTGGCCATGGTTGTTGAAATATTCTCCGCCATGCTGACTGGAGCAGCTTTTGGACCGCATGTTTCCAAAATGTACGGAGAATATGATAAAAATCGGGAGTTAGGACACTTCTTTATGGCAATCGATCCAGCAAAATTTGTTTCCGTTGATGTATTTACCGCTCGTCTTGATCAAATGATTCGGGAATTAAGAGAAACTTCTCCAGGTCCGAATGTGGAAAGAATCTATGTTCCCGGAGAAATAGAAATGATAAATGCACAAAAAAGAGAAAAAGAAGGTATTCCGTTGCCAGATTCCGTCCTTGCATATTTAAAGAAAGAAGTTGAAAAATAAGTTAAAGCGTATCAGGTTAATCATTTATATAGAGGGAATAAAAACAGCCTTTCCCTCTATACTGATTTTCGTCATCACCTTTCATATTTTCAATTACCTTGATAATATTTTCGATAATTCCTCCTTTGTATTATAAAATAAAAGCCCATTCCCAATCCTAAAAACAAGAAAGAACCCACTATATAAACCAGTCTAATGTCCATTAACTCAGCAGCTATTCCAATCGCTAATGTCAATAAAACAATAAAAGCCGCTTCCACCATACCAAAAACCGCAGAAAAACGTCCCATAATCTCCACAGGAATATTATTCTGATAAAAGGTCAGAAAGCCTGTGTTGGCAAAGGAAAGTGCAAAGGTTAATAGAAAAAAACCGATTGCTGCTGTTCGAAAATCTGTTGAGAAAGCAAAAATCAAATAACCAGCAGGAGTAAGTATAACCCCAAGCCCCATCAGCACATTGATTTTTAAAAGCTTAGCAAATAAAGCATTAATCAAAGATCCCGCTACAATTCCTGCGCCTGCAATACTAACCAAAAAGCTATAGGTGCTTTCATCCAATAACAGGACCTCCATCGCAAAAGCAGCCTCCAACGAGTCTAGCCCAGTCATGAAAACTGTTACGCCACCAAATAAAATATAAATCAAGGTAATATATTTATGATTACCACCATACGCAAGAATCCTCTTCCAATCCGAAATGACTGACTGCATATTCATACTATCGTGTACCTTAACTTGCCCATGCAGGTCAGGAAGAAAAAGAATAATTATGGCAGAGATACATAATGCTACAGCATTCATAAATATAGCAAAGGAAGGACTGCCCATCATAAATAATGCTCCTGCAACAGACGGTCCCAAAATAAATCCGCAAGAATTGATAAAGTTACGGAGTGCATTGAACCGCTGTCTATCTCTTTTAGGGATCAGCTTCGTCATATAGACAACAGATGCCGGCTCAAACATTGCGCTGGCTACATTAACGCCAAATACTAAAATATAGATAAGCAATAATGAGTCTAGAAAAGGAAGAATAAAAATAAGTCCCGCCCGAAATACGTCCAGGCTAACCATCATATGCTTTTGATTCAAACGGTCAATCAATGAGCCTGCCCAAAAATTAGTGAACATTGCTGCCAAGGGAATCAGAATATACAGTACAGAAACAGCAAGCGGAGAGCCTGTCATTTCTAAAATAATTAAATTTAATGCAATCAGGTATACCCATGCTCCTAAATTAGATACACCAATCCCCGTTAATAGTAATGAGGTGTTTTTCCACCTTTCCCAAGTTCCTTCCATCAAATCTCTCCTCTCTTTTTTTTAAATAAAAAAAGCCCTCATCCTCAAAGTTATTTAAACTTTGAGGACGGGACTTCTTATATCACAGAAGGTCGTGGTACCACCTCATTCTGTTTCTGCATCACTGCAAAAACCTCTATAAGCAACAGAATCAATCATTGCTTTTCTCGATAACGGAAGAACCGGCACATCATCATTCAATAATCCGATGTGCAGCTTCGAGGCTTGGTTCCATATAGTTCCACACACTCCTTCTCAGCTTCTGGAGTTCTCTGTTATGCTTCCCTTATATGTACTCTTCTCTTCAACGCTTTTAATAGCATATATCTAGAGTTTAGAAATATTATACATGTTCCCACTAAAAAGACAAGTATTATTTCATCCTTCTATATCCGAAACAGCCAAGAAACTATTGACTTATATTGTGATATAATTCACAATGTAAGTAAGAAATAATTTTCATACTACTTGAAGGATGTGTTTTGAAATGAAAGCAAATGATAACAAAGTAAATCGCGTCGTATTAATCGGATCCGGCTCCGTTGGTGTCAGCTATGCATTTTCACTCATAAACCAGGGGATTACAGAAGAGTTAGCTATTATTGATTTATTTGCAGATAAAGCTCTTGGCGATGTATGGGACCTGAACCACGGGAAAGCTTTTGCACCTGCTCCGACCAATGTTTGGCTGGGCGAATATCAGGACTGTAAAGACGCAGATATTGTTTGCATTTGCGCCGGAGCGAATCAAAAGCCGGGTGAAACACGTTTAGACCTTGTAGAAAAAAACATGAAAATATTTAAAGGCATTGTTCATGATGTGATGGACAGCGGTTTTGATGGCATCTTCCTCATTGCAACAAATCCTGTAGATGTCTTGACACAAGCCGTTATTGAATTCAGCGGCCTGCCTGCCCATCGTGTCATCGGCAGCGGAACAACATTAGACTCTGCCCGCCTTCGCTATAAGCTTGGAGAATATTTCGACATCTCACCAAAAGCTGTACATGCTTATATTATTGGTGAACATGGCGATACAGAGCTTCCCCTTTGGAGCCGGGCAACCGTAGGCCCAGTACCGCTTGATACGTATTTGAAAAATCATGAAGGCTATAAGACAGAAGATCTTGACCAGATCTTTGAAGAGGTTCGGGATGCAGCTTATCATATTATTGAGAAAAAAGGCGCAACCTTCTATGGGATTGCAATGAGTTTAGCACGAATCACAGAAGCTATCCTAAGAAATGAAAATATTGTTTTGACAACGAGCAGTTATTTACAAGGACAATATGGTGTAGAAGATGTATGTATTGGCGTTCCATCCATCATTAACCGCTCCGGCATCCGTGAAATCATTGAAGTGCCGATGAATGAGGAGGAACAGGAAAAGTTCAACCATAGTGTGCAAACGTTAAAATCTATTTATGAACCTGCTATGAAGCGTTTATAAATAAGTAATGTGAAACAGGATTTACGATCACTTGTTCGTTCTATCGGATTTATGATACAATAAAAAAGTGTGCAGCACACAAGTTTACTTGCGTGTTTCGCATGCAAAACCCTCCTGGAAGGGAGGTGCACTCTCAAGTGAACAGAAAGAAGCGTAAGCAAGAAAAACTACGTGAGAACCAACGTAGAAGAAAGGATATAATGGAAGGCCTAATCAACCTTTGTAAAATTATATCCCACATCAAAGACTGGTTTTCCTAGTTTTTTCCGCCATGTAATGTTGCATGGCGGTTTTTTTGTTTTATACTTGTTATAACAAAAGAAAAAGAGCTGGTAATCAGTCAGCTCTTTTTCACACTCTCAAGTGATTCGCGTAAGTCTTTCTTTACACCCTTATTCTAATCCAAGAGGGTATCATCTGTCAATGCAATACCTTTGGTTTTTAAAAGAACAAAGGTATAATATAGTATACCCGTTATACAAAAATGTATGCATTGATTTTTCATTTTAGATGATATTTTTTGAGCTTAGCATAATTTTTTTATGCCTTCCCTTCTAAAACAGCAACAACATCTTTTAATGTTTCTGGTTGCCCCACATTTCCCGGAAAGATAATATACGCAGAATTTGGAAATTTACTCTCTGATCCTGTCCTCCAAACTGGAATCCCCGGTTTTACCTGTCCTGCAACTTCTGCTCTTTTTACAGATAAACCTTCCGTACCAATACTGCTGGAGGTAATTCCTCCTTTGGCAACGATATAGCTCGGCTGCACCGCCAGATCCTTTACAATGCTCGTTACAGCATCAGAGATTTTAACAGACTGCTTTAGTTCTTCTTCTCTTTTGTTTTCACCCAGATCAAGACGCTCTCTGCGTGTATAGTAAACGACAGATTGACCATTTTTAATGGCTTTTTCACAAGCAAGGCGAACCCGCTCTGTTTCTTTTTTAAACTTTTCTTCATCCTGAACGAGGTGCACATCAAATTCAATTCCCTGTACTAGTCCACTATCTAATAAATGCTGCAACTGCTCCGTTGTCTTTTTCACATGCGAACCAACTGCTACTAAACCGCCGTTTTCTCTGCTTTTAGAAATAAGCATCTCTTCTCTCGTTAATAAAGGCTTGTCGCTAATTCCACCGAGCACTTTTGTTAAAGCCGCGGCACTGCGGCAAATAAAATACTTACCGGCACGAGTAGCTTGAATAAATGCGGTAGCAAAAACCTCCACATCCTCATAGCCGGCTGCATTGACAACAATTTTTTGAAAGTCCTTTGCCGCAAGCAGTTGTTTCTTAATTTTATCTACTTCCTGATTGCGTAAATCTTCTAAGGAAATATAGATCGTATTTTCTTTTGTATAACGTCCATTTGTTTTTTCCTCTACCCATTCTCCAAGGTCTGAAGCAGTAAAGCCAAAGGTTCTATCCTTCGCAAATTCGGTCTGTCCAGCCGGAACTAAGACATCCCCATCTTGTACATAGTGAATATTATTAATCGTAAACCTGCCGCCCTCTTTAAAAAATGGAATAATCACTTCCCCGTCAAAAGAGGCTGCTCCTTTCTCTTCAATAGTCTGTCTGAGCACCTCTGTTTCTAATGGATAATGCCCGCGCATGGTAGAATCTGAACGGCTGATTAGCATATAAGGAATACCTTTCTCTTCAGATACAGCTTGTACACGATCAGCAATATCTGTATGACAGCGAATGGTTTCCTGCTCTGTAAAGCCGCGTGAATTTGTTAAAATGAAAAACATACTCTCTTCTTCATTAAATCCGGCCTCAATCGATTTTTTATCCCAATTTGTATACACAGATACGCCGTGTACTGTCTGGATTCCTGTTGGATCATCATCGAGAACAACAATTTTATAAGGAGAATCCGCTAATTCTGCTTGCAGCGCAGATCGTGTTTGCTCTCTATCGACTTCTTTGATCTTGCTCAAAGCCTCTTTTGCATTTAGCGTTTCTGCCATCTTACTCCACTCCCTCTCTTTTCACTGTTACATTTGCTAATTTTTCATAGTGCTGCACAATACTCGCATGATCCAATGCTTCTTTGCCATCGCTGGCTAAGGAGTGGAAAATCTCCAATAGTTGACTGGACAGCGGCAGTGGCACATGCAAATCATGGGCAGTGTCCATCACATTTGTAATATCTTTCATATTAATATCTATACGCCCACCAGCGACAAAATTACGATCAAGCATCATCGGCGCCTTCGCATCAAGAACCGCACTTCCAGCCAACCCTCCGCGGATAGCCTGATACATCTTCTCTACATCAATACCCGCTTTGGCCGCCAGCGTAACCGCCTCGGATACAGCTGCAATATTCAAATTAACAATAATCTGATTAGCTAACTTCGCTGTTGAACCACAACCAGAATCACCAACTAAAACCACATTATTTCCCATTGCTTCTAAGACCGGCTTTACATTTTCAAAATCGGATGACTCCCCGCCCACCATGATAGCAAGTGTTCCATCGATGGCTCCAGGCTCTCCACCGCTTACCGGAGCATCTAAGAAGGAAATCCCATGCTCTTTTGCATCAAGGGATAATTGCTTCGACTCTGCCGGTTGTACAGAGCTCATATCCACGATAACTGTCCCTTGTTTCGCTCCTTCTACCACACCACCCGGACCAAAAAGAGCTGCCCGAACATGCTCTCCTTTAGGAAGCATTGTAATAATCACATCACTATTTTCTGCTGCTTCTTTTCCCGATATCGCTGGTATCGCACCTTCCTCAGCAATAGCTTTCACAGCCTCCTGATTCAAGTCGAAAGCAGTTACCTGGAATCCTGCTTTTAATAGATTCCTTGTCATCGGCATTCCCATAATTCCTAATCCAATAAATCCAATACTTTTTTTCATATTTTTTATCCACCTTTTCCTCTGAAATTTAAACGTACAAGAGGGCTGTTGACATGAAAGCATCAACAACCTCTCTCCGTTATATTATTAAAGACCTGGTAAGAAACCAGAAATGGCACTCAATAGATGTACCATCACCAGTGCTGTCACACCGGCTGCAAATCCACCTAAGCTCCATACACGAATGGTTTCCGGGACAGATAAGCGTCCAAATTTATTTACTACCCAGAAGCCGGAATCATTTGGTAAGGATAGACCAATACCACCTGCAGCAATTGCAAGTCCTAACAGAACCGGCGATGCACCTAAGTCTGCCGCTAATGGCCCTAAAATCGTTGATGTTGTAACTAACGCCACAGTTGCACTTCCTAAGGAGGCCCTTAAAATCTGCGCAAAAATAAATCCTAAAATGAGTGCAGGCATCTGAAGCCCTGTCATCAAATCTACAAGTAAATCTCCCAAACCAGTTTGCTGAACAACCTGTCCAAAAGCTCCACCAGCACCGGTAATTAATAAAACCATTCCTGAAGAATCAAATGCCTCTTTCATGACTGTGCTTGTTTTCTCTTTAATATACGGACTTAATACAAAAGTAGCAACAATGACACTGATAAGTAATGCACTGTTTTTATCACCGATGACAGCAAAAACTTTTCCGAGCAAAGCTTCTGGATTGTCACTGAGGATAACGTTATTAACAACTGTATTAGATAGAATCAATACAATTGGTAAAGCAAGCATCGCATAAGCTAACCAAGTTGGAATTTCCTTGCGGTCTGGATCTCTTTCTGCTTTCGCGTTCTCCTTTAGTTCCTCCTTTGCATCATCTAAACGATTTCCATTAGGAATTCGACTTCCGATTATTTTTCCATAGATGACTCCGCCGACAAGCGTTGCCGGAATCGCTACGAGTAACCCATATAAGAAGAAAACACCAATATCGACACCCATTTGGTCAGCAACAACTAATGGACCCGGTGTTGGAATAATTAAACTGTGAGACACAATCAGCCCAATAGATAAAATTGCTACTAATGTCGCTAAAGAAATCTTTGTCCGTAATGACAAGCTATACACCAATTTATGCAGAATAATAAATGCAGCATCAAAAAATACCGGAATAGCAACAGTTGTTGATGTTGCAGCAAGTGCGTACGGTGAATTTTTTACGCCAAAAGTTTTCAGCATGGAGCTGGCAATCTTTTCTATTGCACCCGAAGCAGCTAAAAATTGACCAAAAATAATCCCTAAGCCAATTAGAATCCCTACACCGGCAAGCGTATTACCAAAGCCTGTCGCGATAACGCCAGGCACCTCATTAGCCGGAATAGTTGAAACTAGACCAATCCCAATCGCAACAACTAATAATGCAATAAAAGCATCCCATTTAAAACGAATAATCAGTACAAACAGAATTACTAAAGCAATAATAAACCCAATAATTAATCCATTACCCGTCAACATATTTTATCTTCCCCTCTATTGTTTGCTCTCTTACTTCCCGATCTCTTCCCTGCTGAATAAAACCTTCACCGTTAAAGCGTTTTCATAGCGAATATGTTTTATCCTTTTAAAATCAGTCTGCCCACTGTTTAAAAAGTCAAATTTTCCTTCCTTCTGTAACTTCTCAGGGAAGAACAAAATGCGATGCTAAACCTCTACAGCTTGGTTACCCATGCTGAGCATGCCGTTATCAGTGAATATGCATTTACTTATAGGACTGGGACTGCAATTACGCATCCAGCCAAAAACATTTACAAAACTTTTATCTTCTCTTTCCCCGTAACGGAATTCTTTATTTATAAACTAAATTCTATTTGCAAACGATTTCTTTTTTGGCCATTTAAAAATTTTTAACAGCTGCTCCTCCTCTCCGGTTTCATACCCGTTATACAACTACTTGATTTTTATAAAAGGTAGCCTAAGACCGTAGTTATATTACTTCAAAGCCCTATTTCATCAGGAAATCCCTTTAAAAATACGACTCTCACAAATCACTTAAAAATTATTCTAGCATGATAATTAGCCATTTACAACAAAATGTATACAATTTATTATTTTTAGTATACATTTTTAGAAAACGGTTACAAATAATTTTCTTACCCGCTGCTAAAATTTATAAAAGAAAATACAGAAAGGTGTGATGAGAGAAATAAGCTGCTGGTCAGCGTGACTTTCTTTAAATTTAGCATTTTTTATTAAAAGAGGAGAATCCACTACAAGAATCCTTTCCATTTGTACAAATAGAAAATATGTTGCTTTAAAACCTCTTTTGATATAATTATCAATAGAGGTTTTTTATTAGACATAAAATATCCTTTTCGCGGTTCATAGTACCCTGCCGATTCTCATGTTTCTTCTAAAACAGGAGAGAAAAACCATTAAGAGAACGAAATAAATCATTTTACTTAAGTGAATAAGGAGAACTTGAAAATGACCAAGAAAGCAAAAACTGCTCAAATTTATGCCTATGAAACAATTAGAGACCGTATTTTACAAGGCAAATATGAAGGACAAACAAAACTCATAGAAGATAAATTAGCAAAAGAATTACAAATTAGCCGCACACCTGTCAGAGAAGCTATCCGGCGTCTGGAGCAGGAAGGTTTAATAAAAAACAAGCGTATCTTGCAGCCTTCCCCTACAGATATTCGCCATATGTTCGAGATGCGTATCCTTATTGAGGGGTATGCTGCTTCAAAAGCCGCTAAATTCATGGTTCCGGATAATATTGCCATCATACGTTCAGCCATTGAAAAAGCCAAGCAGGCTGAGGACCCTGAAGAAATTATTCACTTTAATAAGCAGTTCCACGATTATATTGTCAAAGAATCCCGCAACCCTATTATGATTGAGACGGTCGATCGTATGCAGGCAATTATCTATATGTTTAGCCATACTGTTGTTTTTCATAACAGACCTTTCTTACTGGATGAACACAGCAATATTTGTGACGCTATTGAAAGACATGCCCCGGAGGAAGCAAGTAAGCTGATGCAAGAGCATTTACAGGCTGATTTAGAGTTTGTATTAAATATAGCAGAGTAACCGGCGACAAAAACAGTGAACTAGCATTCATCTATAGCCCCTATCACATACCATTTTTTATAGGGGCTTTGTTTTCTGATGACTCCCACATCTAAAGAAACGGGCTTTCTTATTCGGAGACCTTGCAGAAGAACAGCCCACTCTTCCTGACGACTCACCGTCATTCAAATGGACTGTCCTTTGACACTTTTATCGCAGTGTAACCGGCTGGGACTGGGACTGCGATTACTCGCCCCATCGAAGAGCTTTTGTAAGACTCCCACTTCAAGAATAGAGAAAGATCAAAAATTCTAAGTGGGGATGAAAAGCCCCCCACTGAATGAAGTTTCACTTTATCTGCTTATTTATCATCCACATCTGCTACAACCGTCTGCTGATAATCAATGAGGATCACAGACCGTACACCCGCTTCATCAGCATCTCCTTTTTCAATCGGGCTGACATAATGAGAAACAGCGGAATCCTTTACACCATATGATTCCAATGGCTTTGTTATTTCAAAAACCTCTATCACATCATCCTGATCAACCGTATCAAAATTTTCCCCGGCTGCTTTTGGAAAACCGATAGCATTCGTACCCCCTTTGACATTCTCTCTTTTCATTAAATGAGCAAAGGTAAACGGTTCTCCATCCTGATGAAAACAATTCGGTGAAGAAACAGCTTGATCCGAATCATTTTCTACATAAAGCTTTACAAAATGTACACCAACGTGGATCGGCATAATCCTGTCTTCTTCCTTCCAAAACGTTTCATGGTAATCAAACAGAATAATTTTTTCTAATAGTTTATTCGCCTGTATTTCTTTATCTATACAAGGAAACTCCCGGTAAGAGCCTGGATACTCCGGATTAAATTTCCCTTGGAAGTATGCGGAATATTCCTTCTCATTTTTCATTAATGTCGGCAGCCATCCCACCTTACCAGAGGTTGGCAGCACCAGTGCACGCGAATATCTTCTATAACGATTTAACTCTTTCGCGTATTCATCTATAGGAAGATCATCGAAATAGTCTAATAAAGCTTGATAATCCGCTTCTATTCCTTCATAGGCTAATTGCCGCATCAAATCATACCGCGCATAACCTTTATCTTTTAAATAACTCATCTTTCCTGCTCCTTTATCATGTAAACTTCTTGTTTTCCAAATAAACTTGGTCCCAAAGAATGATGATTCCAAATTATCATTTTAGATGATTTGAATTGAAAAAACAAATGGAACAGAAAATGTAATTATCCCTTGTGATTATATTTTTCATGGCAAATAGTTTAATACTATGAAACATCAAATGAAGGATCGTCACATAGCATTATATATAAATAAAGTTCGTATAAAGAAACACTGGGTATCTTGGTTTTGAGGGGTTATTTTTGAAACATTGAGGTGGATCATAAAATAAAACGAGCGCTTTTAGAAGTCGAGATGATAAAAGTGCCCGTTTTATTGAAGTACAACTTTATTCCGCAAGACAAATCATTCACCTCGACCTGTTGTCACTAAGCTGAAATCGGAAAGCTGTACCCCCGCCTATATAATCAAGGAGCTGGATATCTTTTTCATGTATCTGTCCAAGGACATTAACACGTGTATCTGCTGGTAAATCAACCTTTGTTATTTGTACTTCTCCCTGGTATCTGCCATAAAGCTCATTATCTATGGTAATTGATCCTTTTGGACGGGCTGCTGTATTCTCCGGTTCAACAGATTGGCTGCCTGGCAGGGCATAGCCTCTCGATTCCTGTGATCGAATGACATCCCTTGCTGCATCCATGCGATTGGTATGTCCACTGTTCAAAAGCCCTAATAAACCCCTGTTTTCCACGGCTGGCTTTGCCTCCAAAAGAAAGGTATTATCCTGATGATAATGCTTTAATTGTTCCATTGTTTTTGCTCCCAGTCCTGGATCACCAATATAAATATGGTCCACCCATTCATTATGCGCTAATTCAATAAAAGCAGAAAAACTTGAACTATACCGATGCTTTTCCAGCGTAGGAAGCCGCTCATAGAGTGGCGCACGCAATGTTTCTTCACCGGGAACAAATGCCATTACCCCGATTCCAAGCTGATGCAGCCATTGATTCTTTTTATTAAAACCCTCTAAATCCAGCCCTGTTTCCGGGCGCGGATAATAATTATGCCACGCTTCCATCTGGTTTAGATTTCCTCCCAGCGATTTCATATGCTGGATACTCGCTTCCGTCATCGTGCTGGCATTTAAAGCCACCTTCATCACATGTGATAACTGAGCGATAATTTCTTCCTCGATACCGTAATCTACCCGCAGACCAGTCACCCCCCACCGGATCAGCCCTGCTGCTGTCTCCCAATCATATCCCAGATAGCTTAACGACTTGGGGGAAACATCTGCCACCAGCTCCATTTGATACTTCTTTGCCAGTCCACCTAATGCCTTTAACCGTTCCTGATAGACAGCTGGATCATCTTCAGGGATATGTAAGGATGTAAAAATTCCCGCTGCCCCGGCCTGGCTCATTTCTTGCAAATAACTTTCCCATATTTCCGGTGAGCCCTCATTTAGAAAAATAGATACACCATACATTTTTATTCCTCCATTCCTTTTCTTCTATATACACGAATGGGAATAAGCCTCCCAGCATCTGAGACCCTTATTCCCATTTTGGAATTATCCTAAGTTATCTGCCATTTCCTCTTTATATCCAAAGAAATATGTGACGATGAATCCTGCTGTATACGTGATAACCAGCCCGATGAAATAGATGAAAAACTTATTATCCACAATCAGCGGAATTAATGGAATACCAGAAACACCGATACCAGAGGAAGCTGTCTGCATCAATCCCTGGAAAGCTCCACCAACAGAAGCTCCGATACAAGCTGTAATAAATGGACGCCCCAGCGGCAGAGTTACCCCATAAATAAGCGGTTCACCAATTCCTAAAAACCCGGCTGGCAAGGCCCCTTTAATCACATTTTTCAAACGTTTATTCTTTGTTTTCACATAAATAGCAACTGCGGCACCTACTTGACTTGCTCCAGCCATTGCCAAAATCGGCAGTAATGCTGTCGCACTATATGCATTGATAAGCTCCATGTGAATTGGTGTTAATCCATGATGCAGTCCCAGCATAACCAAAGGAAGGAAGAATCCTGCTAAGATGGCACCAGCAAAAGCGCCGCCTACATCCAGCACCCAATGAATGCCCACCGTAATACCTTCTGTCAGTACACCGGCAATTGGCTGTACGACCACCAGTGTAATCGTTCCTACGATAAGAATCGTAAACATCGGTGTAAAAATAATATCTACTGCACTAGGAATCAGTTTACGAACTTGTTTCTCAAAGAATACCATTAACCAGGCTGCAAACATCGCACCAATCAGACCGCCGTAGCCAGGGGTTAATTCATTGCCGAATATGGTGATGTCTGCCAAAGCAGGATTCATTGTAATAATCCCGGCAATGGCACCTAATACAGGTGTGCCGCCAAACTCTTTTGCTGTATTCCACCCGACAACAATCGCCAGATAAGCAAAAATACTTCCGCCAAGTACAGCAAGCAGCTGCATCCATGTTAACGTAGGATCTACTCCTGAATTTTCCAGAAACCCCCGTCCTCCGTTAATGATTCCGGAACCGACAATACCAGGAATCAACGGAATGAAAATGCTTCCAATTTTTCGCAGCAGATTTTTTATTGGTGTATTATTTTTTTGTTTTATCCCCTCTTTCGTTTCTCTGGCAGCCTCTTCACCAATGAGGTTCGATGCTTCTCCTATTTTTATCCCGGTTATATCCGAGATATGAGCAGAT
Organism: Oceanobacillus sp. CFH 90083; assembly: GCF_009389585.1. Classification (GTDB taxonomy): domain Bacteria; phylum Bacillota; class Bacilli; order Bacillales; family Amphibacillaceae; genus Oceanobacillus. Next base: position 58,262 of record NZ_VIYG01000017.1, read on the forward strand.
ACTTTATTGACCGTTCCAGGTCCAACAACCACCTGTATGACTTCATCTTCAATAATACCCATCACACCATCTGTCGCTTTTAAAGCAGCTTTATCCACTTTTGTCTCATCGGCAACATCTATGCGCACCCGTGTCATACAATGGGTGAAGGAGCGAATATTCTCCTTACCGCCAATATGTTTTAAAATATCTCTGGCTAATCTTTCTTCCTTTTTCATCACAGTTCCCTCCCCTTTCAATTTTGACAATATACTTTTTCGATCGATTGTTGAAATTATTCTTTGTTACGAGGAATAAACCCATTTGCTTCCTTCAGCTTCTCCTTTGCCTGGACATCATCACATTGAAATAAAATCATCACAATAGCTAATTTCACGGAATGCTTTGCTTCCAATAAGTAACGTTCCGCCGTTTCCATATCCACTTCTGTTGCCTCTGCAATAATTCTTTTGGAGCGCTCTATCAGCTTTTGGTTTGTCGGCTGCAGATCTACCATCAGGTTTTGATATACCTTCCCGATTCCAATCATTGCCGTAGTAGAAATCATATTTAATATTAATTTTTGTGCTGTACCAGCCTTCAGCCTTGTTGAACCTGTCACAACCTCTGCTCCTGTTTCTGCTTCAATCGCTACCTTGGCAATCGCACTAATTTCGGCATTTTTATTATTACTTATTGCCACAGTAGCCGCACCAACTGCATTTGCATAGCGAAGTCCCCCCTTCACATAAGGTGTACGTCCGCTGGCTGCAATCCCGATCACTGTATCCTTCGAGGTTAATCCAATTGCCTTTAAATCTTCCTCGGCGATATCTTCCCGGTCCTCAGCATTCTCAACTGCTTCCGTAATCGCTTTCATTCCTCCTGAAATTAAGCCCTGAACCATATCTCTTGATACACCAAAGGTTGGCGGACATTCTGAAGCATCCAATACACCTAATCTTCCACTTGTTCCTGAGCCAATATATATTAATCTCCCTTGGTGTTTAAAGGATTCGATGACGAGATGAACAGCCTGTTCAATAGCTGCTAATTCTTCTCTAACCACGAAAGGAACGGCTTGATCCTCTTTATTTATCATCTCCAAGATTTCTTTGATGGATTTTGTATCAATATCCATTGTCTCTGAATTACGCTGCTCTGTTGCTAATTTTTCGAACATTCTTCCACGTCCTTTCTCGATTCTGTTTCACCCAACATATCTGCGTATTGAAATACTGATGTACTAGCATTTTATGCTTTTCACATATATAAAATAACGTTTATACAGCAGATATATTTCCAAGGTACACCCGCTTATCTTATTCTCCACTCTCATCAAATTGGGATGCAGGAAAATTTTACATATATCGTAAAATAGAATACCTGCCTTTCAGTTTCGAATTCCTATTACCAATAATATAAAATTATATTTCAATAATCAATATAATTTTAAAATATAATTTTAAATCCTTGTAAATGTTCCACTTTATGTATGAGGTTATATTTTTAAATACTAAATAAAGCATGGATTATATCTTTAGAACAAATATTCATTTTCACATTTACTTTAAATAAAACACGTTTTTTCATAGATTTTTTTTTACCGTTCGATTAAAATAGATTTAAATGCGAATAAAAATATGTCTTAGAGGTGATTAAATGGATGCATATAAATTTGACACAAACGACAGTAATTTTATTGTGGAAGCTATCGTAGAAGGTTACCGGGATTATGTCGACCATCGAAAAGAACGTCATCGCAATATGAAAATCAGTTCTGCTTTCGCTTGGACAAAAGGTAATTTTATCGAAAGCAAGCTTGCTGAAAATAGTGATAGACTGCACTTCACATATAGACATGCCAAAGCGGGTTTAACATGGGATTATTTACAATTTATTCATGGAGATACAAAAAAGCTTTTTTTAATTAAAAATGCAGCCTATTTTAATAAGGATCATTTTTCTCAGGTGATTCTTCCTGGGAACGCTAATCATAAGAAGCCGCAAAGAACCTATCTTCATGAGCTTTCAAAAATAAATGAACATCTTGATTTTATGCATACGTCTCAGACTGCGGATAATTCTAATGAGATGAGTGAACAGCTTTCTTTATTTATACCGGATACACAGGCAAAGGATGAGCTGACTCATCTACAAGCATCCTATAATGAGTTTCACATTCTTACTTATAAAATAGATGAAGCTTATCAAATATCCGAGATAATGCACTATCTGCCAAACCCTAATGATAACAAAGCTTATCTAATTGAGGATCTTTCTGACTTTATATCGGGTTCTGAATTAACTGATGAAGAAAGAGACATAATTGCTCCAGAACAGGATCATGATATAATTGACCCGGCAGCATTTGACATTGGCATCTTAGAAGAGGATCAAGAATAATTTTTACAACAAGGAGGGCAATACATGTTTCAAGGTGAAAATCTGACTAATTTACGTATGATGCATGGATATTCACGCAAACAGCTCTCTGATATGTTAAATATAACGGAGCAGGCAGTGTGGCAATATGAAAATAATTATACATCACCAAAAATGCAGATAGTGAATGATTTAAAGCATATATTTCATGTTAAAAGTAAATATTTTTATAAAAAAGATGCACTCAAAAGCACAAAGAGCCAATTGAATATTGATATGATGAATATAGCTTATCGATCCAAAGAAATTAATCTTATGTCCAAAACACAATCTGAAGCAAAGCATATGGAATTTCTTGATCGATTTGTAGACTACTTATCCAATAAAATTTCTTACCCGACTCAGAAAATTATTCAGCTAAGAAATCGAATCATCGATTATTTGAACACAGCTGATGATGACAGACCAGGGCAAATTACAGCAGCAGCCAAACTTGCACGTAAAGAGCTGGGACTTGATGAGACAACGAATAGTAACCTGATGTTTCTGGCTGAAAAAAGTGGCATCTTCATTTTTGAAAAGGCAATTGGTGAGGAAATCGATGCTTACAGCTTATGGACAAAGCAGGATAGACCTTTTATTATCCTGGGAAATTTAAAACGTTCGGCGGTTCGCCGGAATTTCGATATCGCCCATGAAATTGGTCATTTATTACTTCATTATCGTGTAGAATTTACAAACTTAGATCGTAAAGAGTATAAAGCGATAGAGAATGAAGCAAATTTATTTGCAGGAGCTTTTCTGCTTCCAGAACATATATTACAAGAAGAATTTGAAACAATCGCAAGACCAACAAATCCAGATGCTTATGCAGATTTAAAGAAAAAATGGCTTGTATCCATTCAAGTTTTAGGCTATCAGGCATTAAGATCAGGCATTCTGGATTCAAAAAAACATCGTAACTTCTATGCTGCACTTCATCGAAAAGGTTATTTAAAGCAGGAGCCTTTAGATGAGATATTGCCTATCCAAAAACCGCAGAAAATCAAATCAATAATAGACTATGCAGTAAAGGAAGGCATCATTGATATCCAGCGTATGATGGATAATGATTGGATGGCTGACCTGGGTTTCTTTTATCAGTTGACAGGAATAGAAGAAAGCTTTTTTAGTCCGTATTTGAAGAAAGAGCAGGATTTTGAATTGGCTGAGATTGCAGAAATTGCATTGCATTAGTTTTTTATAAAAGTCTGCCTTTTATAATGGAAAAAGAGGATGAAAAAACGTTGAAAAAGATATTTTTTTATCTACTTATGAGCTGCTTATATATTATCTTATCTTCCTGCAATACATCTGACGCTGAAAATACGTTTATTGGAGCGATTAAAACGATAGAAAACGAAATGGCGATTATTGAAATTGAAGAAGGAGATATTTTAAGTTCAGGAAATAGAGTAAGTGTAGACCTTTCTGTGGCATCGGAAACAGAATTTAGTATTGGTGATAAAGTAAGGGTCGGGTACGATGGTGATGTTAGAGAAACAGGACCACTTGGTATTAATACTGCTTTTGCAGAATTAGTGGAGTAACTAATCTTTCATTATCAGGATTATGTTTCAGGAGAAATATGGATTATTCCTCCATACTCTAAATCTTAAGCAGTTTTCCACTATGCATCATTTCTCAAATCATAATATTCTATATAAAAAAAGAGCTGTCGCAAAATGCATGCAGGCATTTGATGACAGCTCCTTTTCTTACCTCCAGTCAAGC
>NZ_VIYG01000018.1 GCF_009389585.1 Oceanobacillus sp. CFH 90083
TTATTATTGGCTAGTTATGTCCCAGCCTCATTTTCTAAAGAATTTAATTTGTATCTTTTCATGATCGTATTTAAAACGCTCCTCTCAAACCAAATGAATAAAAGGTTCTCCATTACAAGCCTGGACGCAGCATTTTTTCCAGTGTAAAAAGTAAAACGTTTAATTGATTCTTTACTTCCGTTTTTTCATGCCCCAATTGAAATGTGTCCAACATTAAACCATTAACAAATGAAATAAGATACCGGGCAATAGCATTCGGGGATAAATGAGGCTGAAACTCCCCCTGTTCCATTCCTTTTCGAATGACCTGCGCAATTGCTTCTACCATTTGTTCATAGCGCTGTGAAATGTAAGGGAAGTTTTCTTTATTTTTCACATACTGGGAGGAGAGAAAAAATTCGGCTTTTGCATACAGCAAAGATTGGTTTACTGCTTCAATGACAGAATGCTGCTCCTTAACCCAATCTTCAATCCCTGCCCATAATGGCTCTTCATCAGCCGTAATAAAAAACTGAATATCCTGTTCATCATCATATTTAAGAACCTCGATAAACACATGGTCGATATTATCAAAATAGCTGTAAAATGCTCCTCTGGATATCCCTGCTTCATCCATAATATCCTGCATGGATGCGTGGACATATCCTTTTTTTATAAACACCTGTTTAGCTGCTTTTATCAACTCTTTTTTCTTCTCTTTTTTATACGCTTCACTAACCTTTGGCGCCATCAAATCACCTCCATCATATACTTTACATACGGCATAACAAACAATACATATATGTCGATTATAATTGACATATATGTATTGTTTCAACTCTTTGGTAAAAGAATTTAGTTATTGGAATCTTGTTTAGCATCAGATAGGAATGGTAGGCAGCAGACAAATTTTAGACACCATGTGCAGGAAATGTAAAACAGCTAAAAGATGTCAATCATATGATTCGCATAGTAAAGTGTAACCACTGTTAACACCAATAAAAAAATATTTTCCGCTTTTCCGCCGGTCCTCGCAGTGATTGGAAAACGAATAGTGATCTTAGCAGGATACAATAGCTTAATTCCCTGTTTGGTCGCAGCATCCAGGATAAAATGCGTCACCATACCAACCAGAATACCTGTGGTAATGGATGGATTGCTGATTAAACGAGGTAAAATAAGTGCCAGTAAGAATAAAAATAATAAACTATGTGTAAAAGTCCGATGTCCAAAAATTGTATTTATTACTTTGGAAAGTATCGGGAATCTCCGCCCAATTTTACTGCCGCTATGACAAATATCCGGAAGCAATCCACCCGCTACTCCTGCTGCAATAAACCATTCAGGCTGATATGCATCAGTCAAAGCAACGATGGCTGTTGTGGCAGCTATACCCGCCATAATATGTGTTTTTCCTGTCATGCTCTTTTTCTCCTTTATTTTCAAATTACATGCTATTATCATAACATGTTTCTCTCCAAAAAGGAACGTATGTTCACTATTTTATTTCATAAAGCTGTACTGGCTGCGGCTCACTATCCCATTGAATATTTAACATAAATTGCAATGTTATACCGCTATATAAAGTGAAACTCATTCAGTGGGGTTCCCCCACTGAATGTTTAGTTGAACGAATCAAAAAAGGAGCCTGTAACAATAACATAGCTCCTTTCTCGCTTCTAGTGACTATGACCATGCTGATGTGCTTCAGCTGCATATTCCTTTTGACACATAATGGAATCTTCATGAGGATGTTCCTCTGTTTCTACTTGAATAGTGACATGACCGATATTGTTATGCTCTAAATCATGTTCAATCGTCCGAAGCAGCCGCTGACTTTCTTCTATTGTCATCTGACCATCGACAATAATGTGACAGGAAAGAATATTCTGCCCGCTTGTCACACTCCATACATGCAGGTCATGAATATCTTGAACACCTTCCACATTTTTCATCGTTTTAATGACTTGATCCAAATTCACATTAGCAGGTGTTCCCTCCATTAAAACATGAATGGAAGCTTTCGTTACACGCCAGCCGCTGATCAGAATAAGTATTGCCACAAGAACACTTGCCACCGTATCAGCCCATGCCCAGTTAAAGAAAATCATCAGAAGTGCCGCAGCAATTGCTCCGACAGATCCTAATAAGTCACCTAAAACATGCAGGAAGGCCGCACGCATATTCAGGTTATCCTTCGTATCTCCGCCACGAAGCATAATAAATGCAACAATCACATTTACAAGAAAGCCAATCACTGCAATGATCAACATGCCCGTTGAAGCTACTTCCGGCGGATCAAACAGTCGTTGATAAGCCTCATAAAAAATGTATATGGATACGACAAGCAATGTCGCCCCATTAATAACTGCTGCCAATATTTCCAAACGTTTATATCCGTAAGTCTTCCCGTAGTTGGCAGCTCTTTCCCCTAATTTAAAAGCAATTAATGCAATCAATAATGAAATCGAATCGCTCAGCATATGTCCGGCATCTGCCAGGAGAGCCAAACTATTTGTAAGCAATCCTCCAATTACTTCTACAATCATAAATACGGTAATAACAAGAAAGCTGATCAGTAATGTTTTCTTATTCGCCCCATGTGTATGATCGTGATGATTATGTCCCATACCCAAACCTCCTCTATGTTTATGTTTATATATACGCATATAATGACCTGTAAAGATGCTTTCATTCCGCAAAGTATGAAAGTAATAGAATCTAAATTTTTTATATTACTTTATTTTATCCCCTTTTACAGTTACACATTACACTTATATCATAAAGTGTTTACATATCTTCTTTCCATTTTAGCATAGAAGGATTTATTTTCTTCCACCCTCCTACCTTCTCTTCAAACCCTTCACCTGCTTATATGTGCATGTATTCATATATAATGTGTCACTTAACCAAAATAAGTGATATGCAGATTAGCTATGACAAGCATGATCTATCATTTTCTTCAATATAAGCATCACATGCTCATCGTCATGAGAATAATAAAGTGTAGTACCTGCACGACGATATTTTACAAGACGCAAATTCTTCAAAAAACGTAATTGATGCGATACAGTGGATTGTCTAATATCCAGTGTTTCTGCAATCTCATTGACAGAGCATTCCTTTTGAAAAAGTAAATGAAGAATGCGTACTCTGGTCGGATCACCCAGCGCTTTGAATGTTTGGGTAACGATAAATAATGTTTCTTCGTCAATTTCCCCTGAAAGAGCCTTTTCCACTTCAAATTCTTCCAACGCTGTCCATACCTCCTTGATTCATATTTATAAATTCTTTATATGAACATATTAACATATACGCATTTAGTTTGTAAATAGGAACCTTATTTTAGCTCCCTTCTTCAAGTGCATCATATGAGATATATTCGCTAAGCTCTTTTTCCAAGTCAGAAGTGTGGCTATTCTATCTATTAGACGATTTCCATTTTTAAATATCTGAATGTCTGATAAATAATGTTCTCTTATCTAGGCTAATACTCAAATTGTTATTCATCAATGATTATGCTACTATGAAAACGGATGTCAAGCTTATAAGGAGGCTATATATGACTTTGAAAAATTTTGATCAATTGCTACAAAAATACGCTGAATTAATTGTCTCTACCGGTATTAATGTGCAAGAAGGACACACCGTTGCTCTAACCATTGATGTTCATCAAGCTCCATTAGCCCGTGAAATTACAAAGGCTGCTTATGACAAAGGTGCAAAGCGCGTTATTGTTAAATGGGGGGACGATAAGGTATCGAGACTTGGATTTGAATATCAAACGACGGAAACATTAACAGATATTCCGGATTACCGTATCGGGGAAATGAACTACATCATTGAAGAAGGTGCGAGTCGTATCAATGTTGTTTCAAACGATCCGGATGCCCTGAAAGGATTAGACGGTGAGAAAATTGCTGCAACGCAAAAAGCAGCCGGTGAAGCATTCAAGCCATTGGCCGAAGCAACACAATCCAATAAAATATCATGGGTTGTAGCAGCTGCCGCCAGTCCGGAGTGGGCAGCAAAAGTCTTCCCTGAATTAGATTCAGCGGAAGAACAAACAGATGCATTATGGGATGCTATTTTCAAAGCTGTTCATTTATATGATGACGATGCGGTTCACACATGGAGCGAGAAAGATAAAACGCTTGAAACGAAAGCAGAAGCATTGAATAAACAACAATTTGTCGCATTGCATTATACTGCTCCATGTACGGATTTAACTGTCGGCTTGCCAAAAAACCATCATTGGGAAGGTGCTGGAAGCTTTAACTCGCGCGGCGAGCGTTTTATAGCTAATATGCCGACAGAAGAAGTATTTACTGCACCTGATGCCAACCGGGTAGATGGCGTTGTCGTTTCGACAAAACCATTAAGCTATGCCGGTTCAGTGATTGAAGGGATGGAATTCCATTTTGAAAATGGGAAAGTAACCAAGGTTACTGCCGAAAAAGGCGAAGAGGTTATTCAAAAATTAATCCAGCAGGATGAAGGTGCTTCCCGTTTAGGAGAGGTTGCATTAGTTCCTGATGCCTCCCCAATTTCTCAATCTGGATTAACTTTCTTTAATACATTATTTGATGAAAATGCATCGAATCATTTAGCGCTGGGTTCTGCTTATGCGTTTAACTTAATCGGCGGAACGGATATGACGGAAGAAGAATTAAAAGAAGCTGGGCTGAACCGTTCAACTACACATGTTGACTTTATGATCGGCTCCAGCCAAATGGATATCGATGGTATTAAAGAAGATGGCAGCCGTGTTCCTGTTTTTCGAAAAGGAGCCTGGGCTTAGTCTGTTTATGAGCAAATAATCAGAGAAAAAATTTTTTCTTCCATAAGAAACCACCTCCTGAATTCACTTTATATATGACTCAGGAGGTGGTTTCTCCTATCTTATTTAATTATCACAGGCATGCTAATATGCCATAAAAAAGGAATCCTTAGAAGCAAACATCCCAGAGGTATTTCTTCATAGCATATCGTTATGCTTTATTGTTCTTCGAGAGATAAAGATACACGGTTATCGGTGCAAAAATAATAATGAATAATACGCATATGGCAATACCTGCAGAGATTTCAGAAATTGTAGCTGCTCCAGATATAAGTCCTCTCACTGTAACAGTCACCATACTAATCGGATTGAGATCAACGATGATTTGAATCCATTTAGGCATGGTAGCTGAATCTACCAAAATATTACTCGCAAACAAAAAAGGATAAATTAACATCATACTTGTTCCTGATACTGTTTCCGGGCGTTTTGCAAGGACACCAATCGTTGAAAAAATCCAGCTCACACTAAATGCAAAGAAAATAATAAACAATATAGCAAGCACTGTCCCCAATACGCCGCCTTCTGGACGAAACCCCAGCAGAAGCCCTGTAGCCAGTGCGGAAAGCAATGCAATTGTATATCTTATTCCATCAGTAATTAGTGGTCCAAGTATAGCTGCCGGCTGCCAAAAAGGCATGGTTCGAAACCGGTTAAAAACACCTTTTGTAATATCCAGACATAGGCTTGTTCCACTATAGACAGTCAAAGGAACGACTGTCAAAATAAGGATGCCCGGTAAAAGGAACTGAATGTACTCATGTGTGGATCCGGCAATAGCTCCACCAAACAAGAAACTAAAGATAAGCAGCGTAATCACTGGACTTAGAACAGCCTCCATAACATAGCCTGCGAGGTTATTCTTTGTATTTTGCGCTGCTCTCCACATAAAGGTGCTTATAGCTTTCAAGGCACTGGTGCTTTTAGGTGGAGAATTCCAGAAGTCTAATGACCCGTTTACATTCTTCGTTACATTCATTTCTTAGCCTCCCCATATGTTGCATCTGTTAACGCTAAAAACACTTCGTCCAAGCTTGGTTCATCCAATGTAAATCCTTCGATGGAAATATCATTCTTTAAGAGCGTATGGATCACGTCATTTGCAAGTCTTGATTGTGTCACGGGTATTCTAAAAACAAGCGGATCTTCATCCTGAAATACATTTAAAGCGTGTTGTCTGGCTAAAATGCCACGAATCCTTTTATATTCACAATGTCTCGTTCGAATCGATAAGGTTTTTTTACCAATCGAAGTCTTCAGTTGATTTGGTGTCCCTTCAGCAATGATTGCCCCTTTATCAATAACAGTGATTCGATCAGCCAGTTGATCAGCCTCTTCCAGATATTGCGTGGTTAACAGCACTGTTGTATTCATTTTCAGGAGCATGCGAATCACTTCCCAAACCTGAATACGGCTCTGGGGATCAAGCCCTGTTGTTGGCTCATCAAGAAAAATAAGATCCGGTTGTCTGACGATACTTGCTGCAATATCTAAACGGCGCCGCATGCCCCCGGAATAATTGACTACCATACGGTTCTTAGCATCCAAAAGATCAAACGATTGAATCAATTCATGAGCAATTAAACGAGCTTGTTTATTGGAGTAGCCATGAAGTTTGGCAATCAGCATTAAATTTTGTAAGCCCGACAGACCTTCATCCAGAGCAGCAAACTGTCCTGTCAGGCTTATTCGTTTCCGAACATCTTTGGCGTTTTTGACGACATCCATCCCCCCAATAAAAGCTGTTCCCTCATCTGGTTTTAACAACGTGGAAAGCATATGGATAATAGTTGTTTTACCAGCTCCATTCGGCCCGAGAAGCGCATGAAGCTCCCCTTTGTTCACTTGTAAATTGATTCCTTTCTACTGGATTGTCATTATACGATTTTTTTAGATTGTTCACTTCTATAGCATAGTAATGTGTAATATAATCAGCTCCATATCATCTTGAATTAGACTGTCTCCTGCAGGATAGGCATTTATTGACATCAGGCTCTATTACATAAAGTAACTTTTATGCTCAGATACCCACTCAGCAAATGTTTTTGCCGGGCGTCCAATTACTTCCTCGACTGTTGGTAAAACGGTATAACCAATCTCAGGCGGGTTTTTACTCATTTGAACCATAAAATCAATACTTTCCTCTTTGTGCCCCAGCTTACGCCAATCATTTCGCGCTTCTTCTTCCGATAATTCTTCAAATTTAATCTCTTTTCCAATGGCTTTACTAATCATTTCCACCTGTTCAATAGTCGAAAGAGCTTCGGGACCAGTGAGTGTATAAAAGTTACCATGGTGCCCATTTTCAAGAAGTGTTTCAACAAAAACGGCTGCAATATCAGCTTCATGGATAACGGCACCCCGTTTTTCGCCTCCAAGCTTCCGAACAACTCCTGCCTCTCGAATGGATTCCTGCCAGTCATCAATAGCATTGGCCATAAATCCAACGGGTTGTACAAATGTCCATTCAAGACGACTGTTTTTAATTGCCTGTTCCACGGGTCCATCACCGTATACTGTCAATAATGAAACTTTTTGAACCCCAGCCTTTTCCGCCAGGTCAGCGACTTGAGGATTGGTTTCCAACGTTGCCTCTGCTTGATCGCTTGAGGTAATCAAGTATAATGCGGTAACACCCTGGAAAGCTGGCATCAACGTTTCCGGGGACATAAGGTCTCCTGCTACAACCTCGACACCCTTTGGTAAATTAGCATTTTCCGGATTGCGCGATACTGCTCTCACCTGTTCTCCTTTATTAACGAGTTGATCTACGATATGTCTTCCTACTGTTCCTGTAGCGCCTGTTACTAAAATTGTCATTTTTTACCCTCCATTTTGTTCGTGTTTAATTACAGTTTTACATAGGGAAAATCAAAACTTCTTCAAAAATAAATCTTTCGAATGTCATTCAATTTATGAATCAAATCTTTCTTCAAATCGTCAGGGGACAGAATTTCAACCTGCGATCCATAGCTTAAAATAACAGAAAGAGCATAGTCTCTTGAATAAAAAGTCGTTTGTACTTCAACAAAGTCCCCGTGATGTGTGAATTCTCCCGGAAATTGCTCAAAAACCTGTGGTTGTGCAGTTGTATCAAAACGAAGACGAACGGTTATTCCTTGTTTTTCTTCATTACTCAGATATGCAGGCTTTGTGTTAGGACTAAATGCTTCATCTAACACTTTATGTTTGGTGATTCTGGAGACGCGGAAAAAACGGGTATCTTTTCGTAATAAACAATAAGCCTCCACATACCAAACTCCCTTTTCCCACAAAAGGTTCAATGGCTCCATTTTTCTTTCTGATATTTGTCCAAAAGCATTAATATAGGTAAATGAAACCCTTCTTGGCTGGTCGATTGCTTTTAATAAAGAAAGAAGAATATTTTTCTCTTCTGTTGAAGTGCCCATATCGAAAATGATTTTTTTCTGAAAAGCTTCATCCAATAAAGCGGGTTGCAAACTGCTAATTTTATTGACTAAAGTTGCAAATTTTTCCCCGCCTACCGCCCCTTCCATGCCCTTTAATAAACTATAGATATGAGAAAAGTCATCAAGAGAGAAGTGCTGCTTGGATAAGAAAAAACCGCTCATCAGCTCAAAACCGCCATCTGTTCCAGCGAAAGAAGCAACAGGGATACCAGATTGGTTAATCAATTCAATATCCCGATAAATGGTTCGAATGGAAACCTCAAATCTGGAAGCTAATTCTGTAGCTGCCACTCTTTTTTTCGTCATTAATTCCATCGTAATCCCCAACAAACGATCAAGTTTCATTTTTACCTCTCCCCCTTATCGATTTCCTTTTATTTCATTGTATCCAACTCCCTTCGTTTAAGCTAATACCAGTGTAACTAACCTAACCTGACATCTTGTATGTCAGGATTTAAAAACTTTCCTAATTAATTTTTGTACTATACTTATTTCATTTCCAGACATACAAAAAAGCAGCTTATTTTTGTAACAAGCAGCTTTTTCTTCTATTATCAACATTATTATTTAATCAAGAACTTTTATTCTAAATGAAATCAAATTCCCGAAATATCTTGTAATTATTTACAGCAATAATCCCTTTCCATTGTTGCCTGGCTACATAAAAATCTTCCATATACTGGTCCCACTCCCATGTAATATCCCATACTCCATCATCTTGTATAGACTCCTTCAGATAATGGAGATTTTCATGAACAAGTGTTTTGTATTTTTCATAATTATCGTCATCCTTGCTAAAAATCATATTTAAAGGAAGCGCTTTGTAACTCTTTCCCCACGACTTTGGTTCTTTATCAATAGATTGTTCAGCAAGTTTATTTACTTGTCTGCTTATCTCCTCTAAATCTGACAGTTTATCTTTTAAAATTTGAACCAGCCTCTGATAATTATTCACCTCATGAAAGCCCATCTTTGTACTATGGAATAAATGATTTTTAGCATTTTCAATTACTTTCCACCCTAATGCAGCTCCTTCACTACCCTCTGCTGACCAATGGACAAGGTATGCAGCAAGTTCAACACTTGGATTGAACATCCAATTTTCCTGCACCCCTTCCTCATAATGCCAATGAGAAGCATGAGGATATTGATTATGTTCAGGGACAACCGTCCGCCATAAGCCTAGTTTCTTGTCATAGGAATGAATTAGATAATCAATAATTGACGTTACCATTTTATCATTAGCGTTTATCTGAACTTCATCTAATATTTGACAGGCTGTCCATGTTGCTATTGCTGAAGAATCAGGCAACGTGAAATCAGGTTCCAACCCATGCCCAAACCCTCCGTCGCTATTTTGAAAGGCAGCTAACTTTGCAATAACCTGCTGTTTAGATCCATTTTCAAATAAATATTCCCAGCGTGCACATTCTAACGGCCGTGCATTTCGTTTTAACCATGCTTTTGTTTTGTGATAATCCATTCTAAAAATCACTCCTTATGAAATGGATTATAACATGAATACATTATTTTTTATAAAGCGTTTACGATATAGATACCATTCCTTACAGCCTACTTGTTAACTTCTTATTATTTTCATGAAGAAATCAAAAACCTGCTGCAAAAAAGACTCATTTTATCTGCTGCGACAGATTTTTGAATGAATCTATCTTTCCTGTTGTTCCGTAATCGGAACATTACGAGTCATTTATTTTTTAAAGACATAAAGCTGTGTCGGCAGTACTTGATAAACCCAATAAATATTAAAATGGAACCGATGATGTTATAGGTAACACGAAATCCGTGAACGATAAGAAATTCTTGTGCTGTTTGCTTCAAAAATCCAACAGAATGAATATCTGCACCTTCAATGAACAGAATCTCGTTACGTGACCATTCAAACACCATAGAAGTGGCTCCTTCCAACACAATCGTGAGGATACTAAACAAAATCCAATATCTGGATGAATTGACCTTCCATGCTAGCACCAATGCTAAAATTCCTGTTAAAATACTTGCTGCTCCCAAAAGTGGAAAATAGGTATGCGGGCTTGCCACTTCCATAAATTCCATTCCGAGCTCTAACGATTCAGGAATGTTATGAAAAATATTTGGATACAACATGAACGTATCTACCAAAATGCTCCCCAACAAAATCCATTGAACCCATAGATGAGCTGTTACGGATCCAAAAGTAAATTTTTTTAACATAATCAAAACTCCTTCTTTAAGATATGTCCTTTTATTTGTTGTAAAAGCAGCATAATCAATAGATATTAACTTCCTCTTATGCATTTCTTAACTAATTCTTAATTTATTTTTCAACAAAAATAAACGCAGCTCTCGACGAACTGCGCTCTTATAGTTCCCTGTTTATTTTTTGACTTTATCAAATCTTCAGTTTGGATTTCTTTATCCAGAATAAAATAAATCATAATATTTTCAAACAGAAAAGATCTTATCAATGATAGGATCTTTTCTGCGACTATTGTCATAAATTATTTCTTGAACCACTCATGCTGAAATATAAAATATCTTCCCCTTCTTCAACTATATCTGTTATAAATTCTTCTTAAGCTGCCCGGTTTTACTTCTTCTTTACGCCCGGCCATAAAGGCCGTCGGACATGTTTGATCATCGTATGGAAAACAATTCCCCATTGAGCCGCTGTCAGTGACCCGATAGGCGTATCATGGTTAACACCCAAATTTCTTCTTAAATGTTTCAATTGTGCAGCCGTAAATATCCCTTTTAATGCTGTGCTGATAGCAGTGTCAGGTTGTTTTAAAGCATATTGTGCTAATCCAAGAAAAATGAAATAATCCTTATTCGGGATAACAGGATCTTTTTTCCTGGTTATGCTAATCAGCGCAGAATCCACTTTTGGCGGCGGAGAAAAGTTATTCCTGGATATTTTTTTGACGTACCGTATATCGAACCACATTCGCCAGGCTAATACATAATCATCTTTGACGGATTGTGAAGTGAAACGTTTGGCTGCTCCCTTCTCCATCACAATCACCCCTTTTTGAAAGCCGCTGGAAGGCTTATTTAAAAGCATCTTCATAATGGGGGTTGTAATAGCGTAAGGAATATTTGACACTACGACAAACTTTTCTTTCGGCAAACGTATTTTCATAATATCCTGATGAATAATTTTTGTAACAGAATTTTCTGCTGTTTTCCGTTTTAGAATATCTACAAACCTGGCATCATATTCTACCGCCAAGACCATACCTGCCCGCTGATTTAGAACAGTTGTTAAAGCTCCCTTTCCTGCTCCTAACTCTAAAACGGTATCTTTTTTGTTTATATTTGCTCTGTCAACAATTTCATGAAGCAGCCTTTTATTATGCAGTAAATGCTGTCCTGAAAAATTGGGAGATTTCCCGCTATATTTATGAATTTTTCTGGTCATATCTTCTCTTCCTTTCTAAATAAAAAAATCACGGACAATCTGCCTGTGATTTCAAGTAAAGGGGAGAAGACCCATCCATATAAAGGGAAACTTCCTTCTATGGGAGCTTTCACTCCATCATTAGAATAGGAGCTATCGGAAGCCGTCAGCAAATAAACCTTCCTCTTTACAGCATCAGAAGGTAATTCAGACAAAAATAAAGAAAGGCAGAATACTCCGCCTTTCTAAACATGACACATTGTGTACTATCCTTGTTCAGCGCTTAAAGATAGTATCAAAGAAATCACAATATCCTTTTGCCATTCAGAGCAAATAATATGTGATTATAATATGAAATGAAGATTATTAAAAAAGAACAGACTTATCCCGTTTACTCTGCATACACAAGCAGAGCCTTTGAATGTATTTAATTACTGATTCAAAGTCGGGAAACGCAGTCTGATGGAATGTGGCATTTTTTTAATAATCCTCCTTAAATTTATTTATAGATACACTTAACATTGTATGCAGTATTGCTGTAGAAGTCAATTCATTTTGAATCTTTTTGGGATATCTTTGGATAAGTGCGTTTTACGGATGGTTACCTTTGATAAAATCAACATTGTAAATTATTTAAGAACAGTAAAATATCAGCTTGAATTTGTTCTTGATCCTTATCTACCAGCATTAAATGTCTCGAATTGGAGTATCCTTTTACAGTTTTATTTTAGGAAGATATATTTGATAGATATAATCTGCACTTTCTTTATCCTGAATTTCGAATCAACTTTATAAAAAAACTTAAAAAAGCGCTCCAAACTTTAGTAGAATAGGATTAATCGATCCAAATAAACCAAAAGAAAGGAGCAACTTATGGTGAATCATTACACCACATATAACACGAGTATTGGAAATATTTCTATTGAACCAACATAGGAACACGCTATCTCTTTTGGAGGAATCTTGCCTCTTCTCGACTATGTTCAGAAATACAGCTGAAACAGGAATTGGACCATTGGTTAACAGTTGGTAAACAAGGAGGTATTTTCTCTCTTCCAAACGTTGCGCTCATCCTGATTTTTGGACGTATACTGGGAATAGAACGAATCTTTCATTTTGAAGACAGTAGAAAACGAAATCATGTTAAAACGATTCTTTCAATGGGATAAACTTCCTGATTACACGACCTACTACAACGATTTGAATCGATTTAAAGCAAGAATATATAAAAGGGCTGATAGATATCATTAAGGAATTAACGAAGCGAACCTTGTTTCAACAATTCCGTATCATTCTTGATTTTGATTCTTCCGTGTATACCGTTTACAAAAATCAGGCAGGGGCTGAAGTCGAGTTTAACGCCGTTCATCCCGGAAAGAAAAACTCTCATCCCTATATGTGTTTGAAGGAAGAAGTCGTCTGTGTCTGGACGCTACCTTAGAAATGGAAAGGCTTATACCCCGGCAGGAATGATAGAAGCTGGGAAAAGAGCGTTGGAACATGTTCCGTTCGGCGCTTCTACTCATAATTTATGAAATAAAGAAGCTTAATGCATTTTGCAAAGATGGTTTATTATTTATTTTACATAGTATGGAACTTACTATTAAGAAAATATTCTTGTCCATTTATAATTTTCACAGGAGATAATTCAAACGGGACAGCTGTCTTATTTTATCTTTGAATTTCTTTGCTCTTTCTTCCGAAAGTATCATATTTTCCGCTTACTAAGCTTGATACAATTGTACCGATAGCGATTACCATAAACAGATAACCTGCCTCTGTCCCAATTTCATTCAAATGATGCAGCCCATATTTGATAACGAATACAGGCTGCAAATAATTTTATCTGCGTAATTCCAGTATTTCCATATACTCTTATCCTTCTATACCATCTATACTGATTGGGTGTTCTTCATTCTTAAGCAGCGTTGTGAAAAAATAAAGTTCCTCTTAAATACGGCAGATTAACAAATGGCCTTTCCTCCTTACTACACACCCCGCTTATTCCCCCATACTAACGCATGCACCTGCGGCAGAACCCGGACACGATTCAGCACAGTCGATGCTACCACTTGTTCAATTAACCATTCATACTTATGTAATAAATGCCGGGATAATTGCTGAGGTTCTACTTCCTCTAAATCATCATTTCCTACTTGCATAAAAAAAGTCAGCTGCGGATAACGCTGATGGACTTTTTCCGCATAACGCAGATCTTCTTTATCAAAAATGACTACCTTCAAGCTCGTATGTGTGAATCGTCCATTTACTTCCAACTGATGGACAATATCATCCAGCTTCTCCCAATCTGTTTTCATTTTTGAGCTGGGCGGTTTAGGAGAAATGGTCAGATCATCAATTTTTACAAACCATTGCTGATAGCGGCTCCCCTGCGTTTCGAGCGCAACCTCTATCCCTCTTTCCTGAAGCAAATCGATTAAGCTATCCAACGCCGATAACAAAGCGGGATTCCCGCCTGAAATCGTCACATGATCAAATTGGTTACCTCCTATTTCTTTCAGACGCTGCCAAATTTCTTCACTTGTCATCTGGACGATATCTTCTTTTGCACTTCCATCCCAGGTGAAAGCAGAGTCACACCACGCACAGTGGTAATCACATCCGGCTGTTCTAACAAACATCGTCTTTCGCCCTACTACCATTCCCTCACCTTGAATTGTAGGGCCGAATATCTCTAAGACTGGTATTTTACGCATCATAGATCCACTCCCGTCTTGCTTCTGCATAGCTTGTCGGCGTTTCAAATAATCGAACAAATTCCACTTGGCATTGGTTAGGCAGGTCACGAATCGTAGCTTCCATTTGTTCAAAAATCCAGACGACCATATTTTCAGCAGTTGTATTCATCTTAGGTAATGTTTCATTTAAATAACGATGATCCAGGAACACTTCAATCTTGTCTTTCCAAATCTTTTTAATATCGCCAAAATCAATCACTATCCCTACTTCATCCACAAATCCGCTGATTCCGAAAATGACTTGATACGTATGACCATGCAGATTCTTACACTTTCCTTCATAGCAATGAAGATGATGTGCTGCATCAAAGTGGAATTCTTTACTGACCAGCACCCGTTTTTGATGATAAGCCAGCTGTTCTCTATGAATATCTTTATCCAGCTTTTGCAATTCTTCGACAATACGAAACCCGAACATTACTGATTCATCTCCTGCCTTCTTGCTAAGTATTGGTCTAACCCGCGCTGCCGCAATTGACATGCCGGACATTCTCCGCATCCTGCACCTCTCACACCATTATAGCAGGTTAACGTCCGTTCTCTGACATAATCAAAGACGCCCAGTTGATCTGCCAGCTCCCATGCTTCTTCCTTATTCAGCCACATCAGCGGTGTATGAATCACAAAATCTTCATCCATCGACAGATTTAAGGTGACGTTTAACGATTTGGTAAAAATATCACGGCAATCCGGATACCCGCTAAAATCCGTCTCACATACACCTGTAATAATATGTTTTGCATCGATTTGCTTGGCAAGAATAGTTGCAAAAGACAGAAACAGCAGATTCCTTCCCGGAACAAATGTATTTGGTACACTGCCATCTTCTGTGTTTTCTACCTCTATGTCCTTTCTTGTTAATGCATTGGGAGCCAATTGATTTAATAAAGACATATCCAAAATATGATGCCTCAATCCCTGTTCCTCAGCAATTTCTTTGGCTATCTCTATTTCTAAGCTGTGGCGCTGATTATAATCAAAGGTAACCAGCTCCACATGTTCAAACCTTTCCAATGCCCAGAATAAACAGGTCGTGCTATCCTGACCACCACTAAAAACCACTACTGCCCGCTTATTTGTATCCATAAAAAAATCCCCTTTCCGATTTGAAAAAGAGAATTCTAAACACCCAAAATATAAAAAACCATACCTAAGGTTCGGTACGGTCATCCTTAGTTTTTTATAGAGGGTGCAGCTAGAACCTCTCCTGCTTATTTCGCAGACTTTATTTATTTTTTATTACCATTGGCAGTATAACATACTTTTCATGATGATGTTTATTTTTTCTTCTATAGGAAGGATTTACATATACCCGGAACACAATCCATTATAATTACTTTTTCAGGCTAACATAAATAGCTTTTTCAGATCAATTCCTGTCATTCAAACCATAGAAATCGATTGTATTCCTGGTAAGCTGCTCTTGAACGGTCTGTACAGTCAATTGCTTGATCTCAGCGATTTTCTTCCCTGCTTCGAGAATCATATTCGGGTGTGTCATCTGATTTTGAAAAGGTCCCTTAAATGACCATGGGCCATCTGTTTCTGCCATGATAAGTTCGAGTGGATATTGTTTTATTAATGATTGAATTTCTGCTTCATACCAGCAATCCGGAGTGACGGAAATCATATATTGATTACCTATCATCCGATTTATGGTTGTGCTGTCTCCTTTAAACCAATGGAAATGAGCACGTTTTATTTGATATTTTTCAAGCAGGTCACAGACAACGGAAGCATCTTCATAAACAGCATGCAGCACAATTGGTAAATCATACTTTTTAGCAGCCTGTACAAATTGCTCTAATACGGCATGATAAGGTGCGGTATCTAAGGAAGGATTTTTCAGCTTTGTATAATAGGGAAGCCCGACTTCTCCAATAGCAGCAATATCTTGGGACTTTTGTTCAATTGCTTCTAAGATATGATTGATTTCCTGTGCAGCCGGCAATGCTTGTTCGGGATGCCAGCCAAAAGTAGCGTAAACAAACGGATATGTCTGTGCCAATTGCCATGCTCTTTGACAGCTTTTAAAATCACTCGCAACCGTTATCATTCCATCTATTTTCAGTGTATGAATTAACTCTTGCAGCTCGTTCGGCTGATACCAATCTAAATGTATATGTGCATCAATCATCAGCTGCACCTCTCTATCCGGTTAATTTATTATATCCTTGAACAGTTCACCAACTCTCCTGACATCAACATTCCCGCCGCTTAGCACTACTCCAATTCGTTTATCTTTAACCGCCAGCTTTTGATATGCTGCCAGAGCTACAGCACCGGATGGCTCAACGACCACTTTTACCCTTGTCCAAAGGAAGTACATAGCAGCTTTTATATCTTCCTCAGAAACAGTTATCAAGTCATCAACATATTCATTGATTAACGGAAAGGTTATGTTTCCTAAGGAAGGGGTGTTTAGACCGTCAGCAATCGAGTTTGGAGTGTTAATCGTCTGCAGCTCCCCTGACTTAAATGACATCGTTGCATCATTTGATAATTCAGGCTCAACTCCTATTACCTTACAATTTGGCAGCAGCTGTTTTGCACTGACTGCACATCCGCTTAACAGTCCGCCTCCTCCACAAGGAACCAGCAGATAGTCCAGCTCCCCGACTTCTTCCATAAGCTCTTTCGCAACGGTACCTTGTCCAGCTATAATCGGCTCAGCATCAAAAGGCGGAATTAATGTATAGCTAAATTCATCTATCAGCTCTTGAGCTATCTGCTCCCTAGATTCCGCCCTGCGATTATAGGTTATCACAGTTGCACCATAATCTTTCACAGCAGCCGTTTTCACTGATGGAGCATCTTCAGGCATGATGACTGTCGCAGGAATATCAAGTAATTTACAAGTCAAAGCGGTAGCCATCGCATGGTTTCCCGAAGAAAAAGCGACTACTCCCCTTTGCCTTTCCTCCAGGGAGAGAGAGCTAATCATATTATAGGCCCCCCGAAATTTAAACGCTCCCATCCGTTGAAAATTTTCACACTTGAGAAAAATTTGATTACCGGTTAATTCATTCAATAGCGTGGAAGTATGGACTGGCGTCTTATGCGCAATACCATCTAGACGCTTGGCTGCTTCTACTATTTTTTCATACATTTTTTGTTTCTCCCTTCTCCCTGTTTATATTCAAGTATTCCGGTTGAAAAACCCCTTTCATCATATCTGCCACCTAAGCTATCCGCCATCAGAATCATCTAAAAATATCGTTAATTATATCCTATCAAAAGAAAAGCATCGATACAATCAATCTATTTATTGAATTTTTTGAACATGCAATTACGGCATTAAAAACATCCCTAATTGTTTTTTAAGACAATTGTGGATGTTTCATCATGAAGCATTTTATTACTACCATTATTTCATTCATTAATAATAGCTTATAAGCTTAACCTTTTATAATCAAATCCCTTTCTATTAATCTAATCAAAATTTATTCCCTTCCATTGACGATGAACATGACAACCTTATACTGCATTTGGAAAATAGTTTTGGCTCGGGGCAGGAAGTGACATGCTTTTACACATACTTGTTTCTGCCAGCCCCCAGACCCGCCACCATCATCAGCAAACAAACAACAATAATAGCAATAAGCGGCGCTCCCCATGTTTGCGTAATGTCAAACAGCAATCCTATAAATAAGGGACCAATTGCAGCAAAAATATAGCCAATGGATTGCGCCATGCCTGACAGGTCGCCCGCTTGCCTGCCATTACGTGCCCGCATGCCCAGCATAGCCAGCGACAGGCTGATAGCACCCCCGAAGGTAATTCCAATCAGCGTTACCCAAACAAAAATCAACGGAAGCGGTCCTCCGATGAACAGACCGATAAATCCGATTACTGTACCACCGCTAATTGCCAGTACGATGCCTTGCTGGTTGGAGAATTTTTCTGCCAGTACCGGTGCCAGAAAGGTAGATGGCAATCCGACAAATTGTACATAAGCTATCAGCCACCCGGCAGCCGATACGGAAAACCCAAAGCTTTGCATTATTTCCGGCAGCCACGATACTATCACGTAAAAAATAAATGATTGCAGTCCCATAAATAAAGTGACTTGCCAAGCTAATGGAGATTTCAATAAACTGCTGTTATTAAAAGACCTGTTACTTAGCTCCACCTGTTCTTCTTTCGGTGTAGGGGTTTGTCGGATAACGAAGATCCAGATAACTATTCCAATGGATGCCAGAAGTGCCCAGGATAATAAAGCTAATTCCCAGCCCAGACCTGCACCTTTGGCAAGTGGAACAGAAAGTCCGGAAGCAGTAGCTGCAAATATTGCCATGGACGTCGAATAAACACTGGTCATCCGGCCAACTTTACGTGGGAATTTTTCCTTAATAACAGCTGGCAGCAGCACATTCATCACTGCGATGCCCACTCCGATAATTGCTGTGCCGATAAATAATGTCGGTGTAATTGGAATAGATCTGATGCCAATTCCCACAAATAACAATATCAACCCAAGCAGGACAGCTCCTTCATTCCCCAGCCTTCTGCCAATTTTCGGGGCAAGCGGCGACACGATGGCAAACGCGATAAGTGGTAAACTGGTAATCGTCCCCGCACTCCAATTTTCCAGGCCGATTTGATCACGAATCGTCCCTAACAGCGGTCCAACAGAAGTAATCGCCGGTCTCAAATTAAAACCAATAACGATGATAGCAACCAAATACAGTATTCTCTTATTGGAGGATACTTCCTCAGCAATGCTAGTTTTTGCAGCAACTCTTTTTTCCTCCATTTCCTACCTCCTTTTCGACTCCTCCCGCGCTTATCAGGGAATGTGATGCTGAAACATTTTAAATATTAAAGTATATGTTATGTAATCTATATCCTATTGTCAAGACAAGATTTTGAATTGTCTCCATACACTTTCATTATAAATCAGACCCGAGCAGAAAACGCTCTCCTAACAAAGAATGCTTTGCTTTCAGGAAACATGCCTGGCTCCCAAAACGAAAAGGAAGCAAACGCACCTAATGTTAAAAACAACTCCGTCTCAAAAAGTGTGCAGTACCGGATTATTTCACCACCAAATGATTTGAATGCTTCTGCAACTTTAGGTATAACTAAAATAGAGAACCATTTTTGAACAAGCATTTGTAATTAACGCAACTTATTAAATAGCATATTAGAAGGAAGGAATGAGTATGTTGAATGAAAATACACCAATTGAAAAAAATGACCACTTATTATTAATCATTGATATTGATTCATACAGCCCCTATACGCTGGAGAAAGCTTATCATTACGCAACCGGGTTAAAAGCAGAATGGAGCATTTTATTTTTGGATTTTTCAACGGATAAGCGAGACGATGAGCTGCAATTTATTCATCATGAAATAAACGCATTTATCCCTGCTTATGGAATTGCAAATTTTTGGACAGAGTCTGTTGATGAGTTAGATATTAGCTTCAGTAAGCTGAAAGAAAAGTATATAGAACCAGCGAATGTAACAGCTATTGTCATGGTTAACTATAAAGAAACGTGGCTTGCAGAGCTGTTTAGAGGCTCGATCAGCAATATTTTAGCTACCTACTTTTCTGATATCGATTCATTGCTAATAGGCCCTGAGCATGTACAGCCCTTCAGTAAGGATGATTTTGCAGCAGGAAAACGTGCTTGGATATCGAAAGACGAAGATAATCAAGTAGTATATGTGAAGAAAAACGCTAAAGATATTCCGGGATTGTATTTTAAAAGAATAGCCACTGATTTTGAAAATGGACTGTTTATGGAAGAATTATCAGAGGGGGAAACACGGCATCAGATGTATAAAGTGACAGGTGGAAAAGTTAACATGGATTCTAAATAAATTTAATTTTTTACGCAGGATAGTTCATCATAAGGAAGCTTAAAAAGCGACACAAATCTGTGCCGCTTTTTAAGCTTATATTACCTGTAAGAATCATGCGCAGGACAAAATAAATCTTCCTCCGTATTCCTCACAATGGAAAAATGATCTACATTATAATGTCCATGGAGTGTGTCATTATGGTGCTTGATGATTTGTTCCTGGCTCAAAATATCATTGCCCAGAGTGGAATGTCCATCCCCAACTAATGTAACATCCAGACCATGGAGAGTTGCTGTTCTGACAGCGCTGTCTATACAGTGCTGCGTTTCACATCCCATAATTACAACATGCTTTATCTGCTGTAACTTCACATATTCCATTAGACCAGTCCCATAAAAAGCATTTGTTGCAGATTTATCAAAGATTTCCGATTTGGCGGGCACGTGAATATCCTTATGAATCTCAAAGCCGCTACCTTCTCCTTCACTGACATCCAAGTCCCGTATAAAAACAGCAGGAACCGCTGCTTTTTGAGCTTTTTCAATCACTAAGTTAATATTGGAAATAAGTTTTGATTTTTGAAAAATGGAGCTTCTCTCATGATTGCCGTCGATTAATTCCTGTTGGGCATCAATAATTAATAACAATTGCTTCAAATTTTTTCCCCTCTCATTTTAGGGAAACACGTTATAGCTGGCTAATTAGGCGCTTCCCTTTTTTATTTATTACATTTATTCTATTTTTATTTGTCATACGAACGCCTCCTCCAATTAAATTCCTTATCGAAAATTTCATCTAAGGTTATTTCATTATATCACAACAAGCTGATTATTTTTTCTGTATTATCGAAAAATTAAATCCCTCTCAAATACTGCAAATTAACAAACATCTCTCCAGTATCCGTCACTCCTTTTCTTTTTTCTTGCAGCTGGAATCCTCTTGCTTCATAAAACGGAATGCCTCTATCATTGCCATCCTGCACCGAAACCCATTGCTCTGTTGCTCCTTTTTCCTTATGTTCCTCCGTAAATACTTTTAATAACTGACTTCCAATTCCTTGATATCTATATTTTTCATCTACATATAATACAAAAACCTGACTGACACCTGATTTCAATATTTCTCCGCCTATAACACCTGCCACTTCCGAATCAATCGTAGCAACATAGGTGTAAGAACCTTTTTCTATATCTGACCTCACTCGTTCATGATTATACCATTCCGCTGCGTTTTTGTTCTGGTACTCCTCACTTAACTTTCCTGCCACGGTTTGCTTCCAGCCAAAAGAGCAAATCGCAGAAACTGCCTCCACATGCTCTACAGCCGCTCTTTGAATAACGATATCCATTTTCATACCTCCCTTGAAATGCTGCCGCCTCAAACCCCTCTCTTTATCACATTTTTAAAAATAAACTTAAGCTTGCTGCTACTTTGTTGATTTCCTCTCTGTTTACCGAAAAATATTTTGTGTTTCCCACCTGATGTATCATGACAAGATTGGATTGATGCAGCTGATTTAAATGACGTGAAACGGTGCTTTGCTTTAGATTTAATTGCTGAACAATTTGCTGGGCGAACATTTCTTTATTCTCAGCTAATAAATCAAGAATTTGCAGCCTTGTCACATCACCCAATCCTTCAAAAGCAGCATTATGATCTGCCAGCTTTTCTTTCTTTTCCTCTGCTTCTGCCTGAGGGGCAAACATAAGATAAACATGCTGATCAAACTGGGTAAAGGAAAGCAGCCTTTCCATGTTAGCAGCAGGAATAAATGTTAAAAATTCTGCTCTATTTATTTTCTCCAATTCACTGGTATCTGGATATAAGCCCGTTATTTCAAAAATCGCTTCTCTGTTTGTACAATAGGCTTTTGTTAGTAAAGATTTATGCTGCCGAATCCAGCCTGAAAGATTTTCCCTCATTCCTCTCCACTGTTTCTTTAAGCCAGCCTCCCAAAAACTATTTAGCAAGCTGATGATTCTTCTCTTAATAAAAAATACATCATCATAGGTCTGTGCTATGTTACCGGTTTCCTCTGCAGGAACAGACCAGCTTAACAGCACCGCTTTCACAGCTCGCTTACGATTATCCGGATCTTTTAATGAAGCTTCTTCCACAGCCGGCATGCAGGGGAGATATTTATAATAATAGTCCATCGTTTCCCTGATTCCATAAATAATAAGCTCTAACATAGCTGATTCATCCAGTTGCTCCCACCAATCCATCCAGTGGTTCCAGTCCTTTTGTAAATCAGCACTTTTTTTTAATGTAAAAATCTCTTAAGATAACACCATGAGCAAATACTGTTCTTAATAATTCCAAGTCCCTTTTCGCAGCTTCCGATAATTCCTCTGCAAAATTTCTAATCCACTCATTCTGACCGGAGGAGCTGTATAAGTAGTAATCAACCAGCTGGATATTCGTAAATATATTTACTTCTAACGAACTTACAGCATTCAGCTTGGTTTTTGGAAAAGCTGATATAAATCCATTTTTCTCCACTTTCACCACCACCTATACATTCAATATCTGCATATTGAATGTATTAATAAAAAATTAGATATTACGTCAAGGGTTGTCTATTTATAAACAAAAATGCTTATCAATGATACATATTCTTATTTTTTATTTGAATAATTTAAATCTGCTTAGGGAAGATAAATGAGACTTAAAAAATAAAAGGAGCGTGACAATTCATTTATTTCTATAGAGAAGATTTAATTAATATGATTGTTCCAGACAAACCTGATCCTCATGCAGCAAGAGTTCTTCAAGAAGCATTAGGCGGGCAATTCGGGGAAATGAGAACACTGATGCAATTTTCTTTCCAAAGTGCCAATTTCAGAGGAAAAGCCAAACCGTATCGCGATCTGATCAGAGGCGTATTTTTAGAGGAATTAAGTCATGTAGAACTGGTTCAATCTACTATTAATCAGCTGTTAAACGATTCCGGAGAGAATTTGCCAGTTAATCAAGCAGCTGATGGTGCTCCATTAGATGATGTTATCCAGACTGGCGTTAATCCGCATCATTATATTATGGGAGCAAAGGCTTCTTTGCCGGTCGATGCGTCCGGTAACCCATGGAATGGCAGCTGGGTATATGACCACGGAAATCTAGTTGCAAATTTGTTAAATAATGTTGTATTAGAATCAACAGGCGTTCTGCAAAAATCAAGAATTTACGAGATGAGCAGTAACAAGGCTTTACGGGAAACGATTGCTTTCTTAATTGTTCGTGATAACGCTCATCAGAATGCATTTGCCAAAGCGCTGGAAACATTAGGAGTGGATTGGGGCAAAATATTCCCTGTCCCCAACTATGATTTAAATAAATATCCGGAATGCCGGAAATATGTAGAAATGGGGTTCCATAATGCCCAATTTAATTTTAGGCTGGATAATACACAGATAGGCGAAATATTCCAAGGGACTACACCAAGCAGAAATGGAGGCGATCTGCATGTTACCGAGCCGCCTGAAGGTTATCCTGTACCTGACATGCCAGATATGCCAAATGAACATGCGCCAGGTCTGGATGATTTAAATAACTAAATATTACTTATACAAAACCAGAAAAGAAAAACACCTTTTTTAGCGTTTTTCTTTTCTGGTTTTCAGAGCAAATTATTATAAAAAGTTGGTTTGTTTATTTCTAACAGAAAACTCTGGTTTAATCTATTTAACTAGCACCTCTTCTACTTCATTCCGAAGCCTTTAATAATAAGCGGCAGTATAGCAGGTTTTCCATAAATATGTTATCATTTTTTCTCTCGAATACCCATCGGCACATTCGCACCGGCGGGCCAATTCTCTTTAGCTGATCTTGGTAATTGATTAATAAATTCTCTAACTGTTTCCGGAAACGGTGCAGGACGTCCTGTTCGCTGGTCCATCCCCATCACCATTTGCTCACTGGTTGCCAGCGTGTCGTTTTCTTTATTTTTCATTTCAAACCAAAGATGCATCCGCTTTTCATCCTTGTTCAGAACAATAACATTCGTATACAGTACCTCATTTTCATGCGCCTCTTTTAAATATTTAATATGCGCTTCCAGGGTAAATATAGTATAAGTATTTGCTTTTCTACCTTCTTCATCAAGTCCAATTTCATCCATCAAAGCATCAAGGCTGTAACTGAAAATCAGAGCATAGTATGCGTCATTTAAATGTCCGTTATAATCCACCCACTCAGGCAATACATGGCCCATCCATATTCGCTTACTTTCTGTCATAGGAAAGCAGCCTTTCCGCAGGCCAGAAGCCTTCTTCCTCTAAAAGCCCCATCAGTTTAATTAAGAAACGGTCACGACGATGCTCCAAATCTTCAATTGGTACATCTCCACTTTGCTGTGCAGTTCCTGAAATTACTTTTTCACTTAATTCTTCAGTCAATTCCGGGGCTACCAGGCGAGTCCAAGGAAGCTTCAAAGCAGGACCGAACTGTTCAAGCATGTGTTTCATACCGTCCTTGCCGCCAGCTAAATGAAGTGTCAAAAATGGTCCCATCAAGGCCCAGCGCAGACCTGGGCCATAAACAATCGCTTTATCCACTTCTTCGGTCGTGGCAACGCCATCGTTGACAATATGAAGACCCTCACGCCAGATTGCTTCCATCAGCCGGTCACCAATATGACCATCAATTTCTCCTTTCATTACAAGCGGCTTCATTTGCATGCTTTCATACATTTTTTCTGCTTTTTCCATGTAACTTCTTTCTGTTTGTTTGCCTCCAGCTATTTCTACCAGCGGAATTAGGTAAACCGGATTAAATGGATGCGCAACAATAACACGTTCCGGATGGTACGCGCAGCCCTCCTGCAGTACTGAAGGCATGTAACCGGAAGTACTGGATGCAATAATTGCTGTTGATTTAGCTGCTGCATCCACTTGTGCTAATACCTTTTTCTTCAACGCTTCCTGCTCTGGAACATTTTCCTGTATCAAATCAGCTTCTTTTACAGCTTCTTCTAAGGTGTCATAAAAGCTGAGGTTTTCCTTTGCTGCTTCATCACTTATTCCAAACTCTTCTAATGTTGTCCAAATTTCATCTATCATTTTTTCTGTTTTTTCTTCCGATCCGGGAGCCGGGTCAAAAGCATTGACTTTATGACCGTTTGCTAAAAAGCGGGCAATCCAGCCGTTGCCGATAACACCGGTTCCTAAAACTGCCATTGTTTTTTGTGCCATAGTTCACCTCTTAATAATTAAATTTTTTCAGATTTAAATGCTCTCTTGCTTCTGCCGCTGTCATCGGTTCAAGCTGCACACTGTTTAAAATATTGACAGCTTGATCTACCAGCTGTTCATTTGTGCCAAGTACACCTTTTTCTAAATATAGATTGTCTTCTAATCCAACACGAACGTTCCCGCCAAGTAAGGCAGCTTGTGCAACAATCGGCAGCTGCATGCGGCCAATACCGAATGCTGACCAGTGGGAGCCATCGACAATGCGTCGTTTCATATATTCTATTGTTTCTGAATCAGCATCAGCTCCCCATGGAATGCCGAGACAAAACTGATATATTGGTGAGCCTTCCACCAGTCCTTCAGAAATTAATTGGTTAGCAAGCCGGATATGGCCAGTATCAAACACTTCCATTTCCGGTTTTACACCACTCTCTTTAATCATCTTGGCATGCTCGCGAAGCCAGTCTTCCGGTCCCAAATAAACCTGATTGCCAAAGTTCAGGCTGCCACAATCCAGTGTCGTAAGCTCCGGAAGCAGTTTACCGACAGGCTCATGCCGTTCCCTTGGTGTCTGAATATCCGTTCCAGGCCCTCCTTGAGTCGGATTTTCAAGATCAGGGACAAAATCTCCGCCGCCGCCAGCAGTGATATTGATAATTACATCGGTGTCGGATTCACGGATTCGTTCTACAGTCTCTTTAAACAGCTCTACATCGTGACTGACCTTACCAGTCTTTGGATCTCGAACGTGAATATGTGCAATCGCAGCGCCTGCTTTTGCCGATTCGATAGCGGATTCGGCAATTTCCTTAGGAGTAATCGGAACATGCCTGCTTTTCTCTGTCGTATCTCCTGCTCCAGTGAGTGCTGCTGTGATGATTCGTTTATTCTTCATTTCATGCTTCCTCCTTCTTATTTGGGGTGACAATAGGAACATGGTTAAAAATCTCGCCACTTTCAAAAAATGCAACAAGATTATTAATCCAATTATAATAGGTATTCCATTCATCTAATTCCTGTTGTAATCTTTCCATTCGAACCTTTACTTCTTCTGAAGCGTCTTCAGACAAATAAGTTTCTAAATGACGAATTTGTTCTCTGAGACGACGTTCTAAACTCATATTGCGTTTTATAACCTCTGACCAGTTACTTGTAAATAATGAAATAAATGTTTGTGCATAGTCCCGTTCCACATTGTAATGATCCTTGCGGCTGCCTTTAACGTATTCTTTCTCAGCAATATTAAGTGAAATCATCTGTCTCATGACTTGACTCATCCTCGTTTTACTCATTCCTGTTTCATCAGCCAGTGAATCTAACGTCATCGCCTCCCGGTTCATATAAATAATCCCGAGCAGACGGCCGACCGTTGAAGATACGCCGAATGTTTCCATGTTATCTGCAATACGATCTGTTAGAAGATCTTCGCAGGATTTAATTTCTTGAAGCAATTGATCGTCTGAAAATGATTCCATCGTCAAGCCCCCTTTTTCCAGTATATATGCCACTTTAACATGAATTAAACAAAAATAAAAAAAACAAATAGTATAGAAAACAGACGTAAAACAAAGGAATTCTAAGATAATACCTTCTGTATACTTTGTAAAGTTTAAATTGCACAGATTTTACGTGTTAAATCGTTATTTTCGGATTTTCATTTTCATCTGATAATTTATTATACTAAGGAAGTCTGAAATTCAGTTTTTACGGAATAAGCAATGGAGGTGCTTTGGATGCTAGAGTTTAAAGAAGTAACAAAAAAATTCGAAGGGAACGATTATCCTTCTGTTCATAAACTGAATCTGAAAGTAGAACGGGGAGAATTTGTTGTTTTTATTGGACCAAGCGGCTGCGGAAAAACAACAACAATGAAAATGATTAACCGGTTAATTGAACCTTCCAGCGGAGAAATTCTTGTGGACGGAGTAAATGTTCTCAAGCAAAATGCTGTCCAGCTGCGACGATCCATTGGTTATGTTATTCAACAAATTGGATTAATGCCTCATATGACAGTAGGAGAAAATATTTCTCTTGTTGGTTCTCTTTTAAAATGGAATAAAGAAAAGCAAAAAGAGCGGGCAAAAGAACTTATTTCATTAGTTGATCTGCCAGAGGATTATTTAACCCGTTATCCTCATGAGCTAAGCGGAGGGCAACAGCAAAGAATTGGGGTACTGAGAGCCTTAGCCACAAATCCTCCATTAATTTTAATGGACGAGCCTTTTGGAGCGCTTGACCCGATTACCCGAGACAGTTTACAGGAAGAGTTTAAAAAACTGCAAAGGGAAATGGATAAAACAATCGTTTTTGTAACGCATGATATGGATGAAGCGATAAAGCTTGCTGATAAGATCGTTATTATGAACAAAGGAGAAATTGTTCAAGTCGGCACACCGGATGATATTCTGCGTCATCCAGCAAATGAATTTGTAGAAGACTTTATCGGAAAAGACCGGTTATTGGAAAGCCGTCCGGAAGTAACACGTGTCGAACAGATTATGAATCCGAATCCAATTACGATAGAAGAAGAAAGCAGTCTGAAAGAAGCAATCCAAAAAATGCATGCAAAACGCGTCGACTCTCTGCTGGTAGTTGATGAATCAGGAATTCTAAAAGGGTATGTCGACATCGAAATGATTGATTCAAATTACAAAAAGAAAAATCAAGTCTATGAAGTGATGGATACAGCAAAATATGCCGTTGATAAAAATAGTCTGCTCCGGGATACAATGTATCGTATGCTCCGCCGCGGCAGCAGTTATGTACCAGTAGTATCAGATAATAATAAGCTGGCGGGAATTGTAACAAGAGCAACGCTTGCAGATATGGTATATAACACCATTTGGGGTGATGAAACAGCAGATGGCAATGCAATTGATTAATAAAGGAGGCAGCAGAGAATGCAAACAATGATGGATACACTCTCATCATATGGATGGGATTTGTTAGATAAAACGGGAGAGCATTTGTACATCTCTATCGCCGCTATCGTTTTAGGCGTCCTGGTTGCTGTCCCGCTGGGAATTTTACTGACACGGATACCAAGCAAAGCAGCAGACCGGTTTATATCGTTCATAGGTATATTACAGACCGTCCCGAGTTTAGCTATTTTAGCTTTTTTAATGCCTTTTTTGGGCGTAGGCGTTATACCTGCGATTATTGCTTTGTTTATTTATTCTGTACTTCCCATACTTAGAAATACGTATACCGGCGTTATGGAGGTAAATACAAGTCTAAAAGAAGCAGGAAAAGGCATGGGGATGACTACCTTTGAGATTATTAGAAAAGTAGAGCTGCCATTGGCATTACCTGTCATTATGTCAGGAATACGGTTCGCAACAGTTTATTTGATTGGCTGGGCTACACTGGCTGCATTTATCGGTGGCGGCGGTTTAGGTGACCTTATTTTCGATGGTCTGAATCTGTATAAACCTGAACTTATTGTTCTAGGTACAGTTCCGGCAACGATTTTAGCTTTAGTAGCCAGTGGATTATTATCACTCCTTGAAAAAGGATTAACACCTAGAGCTTTGAGAAAAACTGTATAAAAAGGAAGGATAATATATGAAAAAATTATTGCTGGTTCCTATTCTTTCGGCATTTCTCCTTTCAGGGTGTGCATTGCCAGGTCTCAGCGGACCATCAGAAAGTACCGTTCGAATTGCAACCTTAGATACGGTAGAATCCGAAATTTGGGGCAATATACTATCTCAGATGATTGAGCATTATACTGAGTTAGATACGGAGTTAGTAACGAATTTAGGCTCAACCATGGTCCTGCATCAAGCGATGATGCAGGGTGAAGTAGATATGACCGCTACCAGGTATACTGGGACGGATATCGCAGGTGTCTTAAACTATGAAGATGTTACAAACCCTGAAGAAGCAATGGAAATTGTACAACGGGAATTTGACGAAAAATTTAATCAGACATGGGGCGACTCATACGGTTTCGAAAACAGTTATACCATTTCCGTTACGCAGGAATTTGCAAATGAAAATGGGATTTCGCACGTAGATGATCTAAAGCCCTTTGCTGATGATATGAATTTTGGCGTGGATAATGCCTGGGTAAACCGTTCAGGTGATGGCTATGCAGCTTTTACAGAGACATACTTTGCTTTTGGAAATGTCTACCCTATGGCAATTGGCCTCGTATATGAAGCTGCTGCTTCCGGCAATATGGATGCTGTCCTCGGCTATTCGTCAGATGGAAGAATTGCAGCTTATGAATTAAAAGTACTGGACGATGACTTCTTCCCTCCTTATGATGCTTCCCCTGTGGCCAGAAATGAAATCTTGGAGGAAAATCCGGAAATTGAAGAAGTAATGCAAAAGCTGAGTGATACCGTATCAACAGAAGAGATGCAGGAAATGAACTACAGAGGTGATGTGGAATTAGTCAGCCCGGCAACCATTGCCCGCGATTTTCTGGAAGAAAACAACTATTTTGAAGATAAGGAGGGCATGTAATGGGTATCTGGGAACAATTAGTAACATATGTGTCTCAAAATGGTTTTTATATTTGGACAGAATTTTATCGTCACTTTTTAATGGCTGCTTACGGTGTTCTTTTTGCTTCCATTGTTTCCATTCCTATTGGCATTTTAATTGCAAGATACGGCAGATTAAGTGGATGGGTACTGACACTTGGCAGTATCATTCAAACCATTCCTGTTTTAGGATTTATGGCCATTACCATGGTTGCGATGGGACTAGGAACAACCACTGTGGTAACTACTGTGTTTTTCTATTCTCTACTGCCGATTATTCAAAATACCTATGTGGGAATAACCGGCGTGGATCAGACGGTGAAGGAAGCTGCCTACGCTTCTGGAATGACACGATTCCAGTTGCTGATCAAAGTAGAATTGCCCCTTGCTATCAGCGTGATGATGGCAGGAATCCGTACAGCACTCGTGGTCGGAATCGGTGTTGTAGCAATTGGAACATTCATTGGTGCAGGAGGGCTCGGTTCCATTATTGTACGCGGGACAAATGCAACCGACGGAACAGCTATTATTTTAGCAGGTGCTGTTCCAACAGCCCTGATGGCAATTGCAGCGGATTTAATTATGGGTAAGATTGAAAGAATGTTAAATCGGGTGAAGAATTAAGTAAAAAATAGGACACCTTTTGAACATCCTCTTACTTATAAGCAATTTTATTAATAGATAGGGAGAAACAAAAGATACCACTTGCTTGGTAAAATAAGTAAGTGGTATCTTTTGTTTTTAATTGTCATGATAAAATACTGCTTTTTCAATTCTTCCCTCTCACGATAAAGATATTCTATCAAAATATAAAATTCTTTTCCAATTATTGAATTAATCTGAAAAGCAATTATAATGAATATAACATATAAAATATTATATTTACTTTATATTCAAAATGCGTTTTCATTTTAACGAATAAAAGGAGCTAAAAAAATGGAACAAGTCATCCAAGCATTAAGTACCAAATTAGCAGATGATCAAATCTCGACAAATAAAACGGTAAAAGAGCTACATAGCAAAGATGAAACCTACCATCAGACAAGCCAGCCTGATGTTGTTGTATTCCCTAAGTCAACAGAAGATGTGACGCATATTATGGAGGTAGCGCAGAAATTCCAAACTCCTGTCACCCCCTTTGGCGTTGGCACAAGCTTAGAAGGACACGTCATTCCCTATCTCAATGGAATTACTATTGATTTTTCATTAATGAATCAGATTTTGGAAATAAAAGAAGGAGATCTACTTGTCAGGGTTCAGCCGGGAGTAACAAGAGAGCAGCTTAATAAAGAATTAAAGAAGTACGGTCTTTTCTTCACTGTAGATCCTGGAGCAAATGCCACGCTTGGCGGAATGGCGGCGACCAATGCGAGTGGTACTACTACGGTGAAATATGGTGTTATGCGTGATCAGGTCCGTGATATGGAAGTTGTGCTTGCGGATGGCAGCGTTATTCATACCGGTAATCTGGCTGCAAAATCCGCCTCCGGTTATCATTTAAATGGTCTTTTTATTGGTTCAGAGGGGACGCTTGGCTGCTTTACGGAACTGACGCTCCAGGTTTATGGAATACCCGAACATATTGTGGCAGCCCGGGCAACTTTTCCAAGTCTCACCGATGCGATTGAAGCTGTCACTTCTATTTTGCATGCAGGAATCCCAATTGCCAGGGTTGAATTTGTCGATGAAGCTTCAGTAAAGCAAATCAATAAGTTCAGTGAGATGGACTATCCGGTAAAACCGACCCTTTTCTTAGAATTTCATGGAAATGCATCTGGTTTACAAGAGGACCTTGCCTTTACAAAAGAAATCATGCAGGATCATCATTGTGAGACCTTTACCTCTGAAACAGATAATGCAGCCCGTAATCATTTATGGGATGCCCGGCATAATTTAGCATACGCATATATTCATGATTATGTAGGGAAAAAGATGATGCTTACCGATGTAGCTGTTCCTATTTCAGAATTAGCGGATTCCGTTATTTATGCCGGCGAAGAATTAAAAAAGCTGCATATTCCTGGAGGGATATTAGGGCATGTTGGGGATGGAAATTTCCATTCATTGATTATGATTGATATGGAGAATGAAGAAGAAGTTAAAAAAGCAAAGCAATTTAATGAAAAAGTGGTGCGTTATGCATTAGAGCGCGGTGGAACCTGCACAGGCGAGCATGGTGTAGGTATCGGAAAGAAGCCATATCAGCGTGAAGAGCACGGTGCAGCCCTTGATGTAATGGTAAATATAAAAAAAGCTTTAGATCCAAATAATATACTGAATCCAACTAAAATTGTCGATATTGACAACGGAGAGAATCAATGAAGACGTTAGAGAGAGTAAGCGCATTAGCCGGTAAATATTTTGCAGTTTTAGTCATTATAGCAGCCGTTATTGCGTTTATTTTCCCCTCCACCTTCGTTATTTTTGGAGGTTATATTTCGCTTCTGCTCGGAGTTGTTATGTTTGGGATGGGACTAACATTAAAGCCTGTCGATTTTAAATTAGTAGTTACAAAGCCTCTGCCCGTCATTATGGGGATTATTGCGCAGTATACCATTATGCCACTTGTTGCATTTGGTCTGGCATACTTATTACGGCTGCCGCCAGAGCTTGCAGCAGGACTTGTATTATTAGGATCTGTTCCAGGCGGTACAGCTTCTAATGTCATGGTTTATTTAGCAAGGGGAAATGTAGCATTATCAGTGACTATGACGTCTTTTTCTACCATGCTGGCGCCAATTATGACACCCTTGCTGCTTTACTTATTGGCAGGTCAATGGTTACCAGTTGATCCGGCAGCAATGTTCCTGTCCATTGTCCAAGTCATTATTATTCCTATCATTCTTGGTTTCTTTGTACAGCGCTTCTTTCCGGCTGCTGTTGAAAAAAGCATTACCGTTGTGCCGCTGGTCTCTGTAACAGCCATTTTAATCATTTTGATGGCAGTTACCGCTGCAAACGCAGCAAACGTTGCCAGCTCCGGTGTCATCGTATTCGTCGCTGTACTGCTGCATAACAGCTTCGGTTTATTATTAGGTTATCTGGCAGCTCTTGCAGTAGGACTGGATGAAAATGACCGGAGAGCAATCTCTATTGAAGTGGGAATGCAGAACTCTGGTCTGGGGGTTACCCTGGCAACCACTTATTTTAGCCCGCTTGCGGCGCTTCCAAGTGTCTGGGGTGCAATCTGGCATAATATTTCCGGGCCGATTATTGCAACTTTTTGGGCAAATAAACCAGCGGGCAAGGATAAAGACCATGTAGATTTGAAAAAGTAATTTCATTAAAGATTAACTAAAGAAAACTTGGCTGTCACCAAGCTTTTAGGCGCTTATACTTTATTCCTTAAATTTTGTATACTTTCTTACAGTGCAAAAAAACTCCCAGCCAGAATTTGTTCAGCCGGGAGTTTTTAAATATATAGACAGACGGTCTCACCTCAAAGTATCCAGCCGGTTGAGGATTGACGTACGAGCCCTATTATACCTGCAATGGAATAAAAGAAAGCTCCAATAAAAGTTCCATCATGGGTAATAAGTAAGGTAACTGCTGCAAAAATAATTAACGTCATATCAGCAGCTCTTGGTTTCTTATTTCCTTTAAACCAGATACAGGCAATCGTACATATGATAATTGCTGCTCCCATAATACCGAATCCGATAACAAGGGTCTCCCCTAATCCATCAAAATTAGCTGCTCCTAACTCTCCTCATAAAAAACGGTGTTGGCCTACAACGCTAGTCCACTATATTACTATTTCATAATAATAATAACTATTTGTTCCCTAAAACGGACCATCCTCTCCCATCATCTCAATAAATTGTTCAACACCCTCTAATTCCTCTGTTTTCACTAAAGGAATAGATAGTTTTTCGAAAAGCGGCTCCGCATTTACTGCAAAGGAATCATCAAACATATAAACAGCTGCCGGCAAGACCTCTATTTTATCAAAAAGCCGATAGACTGCCTCTTGGACACCTTCTGCATAATATACGGATTCCGCTAAATCATAATGTAATACAGCACCTGTTCCACATTCAATCAGAACTAGAATATATGGGATAAATGGCCTGGAATCAGGTGTTTTCTGAACCGGCTCACCCGTTTGGATAAATGCCAGTTCTACTTCCTTCCCATTGACAGCAGGTATTTTTTTCTTCATACGCTTCCATTCTATTTCGGATAGTTCCAGCTCTAAAACAGGGTCTTGCAAAGCTTCCTGAATCAGTTCATCTGTTGATAAAAGCACTGACTCACCATTTTCACGGACAGCAAGCAGATGATTTCCGAAGCTTGGAACTTTTTCAGACAGATTTTCCGTATCAGAAAGAAAAGCATTCAATTTTAATAAAATATCCGTTAAAAGAAGACATTCTTCTTGATTAATCATCCACGGCAATTGATCTGGAATCATGCTGACAAAAGAAGGCCATTGATATTTCCCCCGATATTTCCTGCCCAAACGTTTAATTAATTCATATTCTTCTTCATCCAAATCCTCCCGATTGTTAAAATCGACTGTAACAGAGTATTGGTTAAAAAGTAAGGTGGGGTTCTCTTCATATGGATCTGACTCTAAAATATCAAAAAAAGATAATAAACCTTTCGAGCCTAGAAAACAGGTCACACCATAACTTTCTCCCGCACTGCCCATGACCGAACAATAGGCATAGTCATTTAGTTCATCCGACCAGACTGCAATTAATTGATCATCATAAAGCTCCAGCCATGGCTTTCTCTTTTTCAATTGATCTGCGACATCATATAATTCATTCCATTCCGCTTCATTTGGCTCTGTTTCCTCTTCCCTGGCAAAAAAGGAATCTGCATAAAAAACACCTAACTGCTCATTGATATACATTACCAGCTCATCATTTGTCATCAAATCTGCAATGTACTCATCCGCACTTTCTTGTTCCAGAGGCATATCTCCTTCTGCCTCCAAGCAAAATGGTAAAGGCACATCCATCGGCAAATCTGCTTTTTGCTCCAAAATAATTTCATGTTGCCAATCATCACCCAAATCATATATATAAGTCACCTGGTCGCCGGGATTTTTTAAGAAATCAGATAAAACAGCTTGTTTCTCGTTAATCGCTTTTGGATTGTCCAATAAATTTCCTGCTTCCGGAACAATAGAAACCCCGTTTTGTGAAAAAAGGTGTAAATGTGAGTCCGACCATGCGAAGGCAGTTTGTAAATAAAGATGCAATGCTTCAAAAGTTGTTTCATCAGATACGATTAATGTCCGCCATTTGGGATAATCAACATCTTTTATACTAATTTTTAATTGTAAAACCAAGAAAACACATCCTTTTCGTTTGCCAGTTTCCTAAACTGATGCTTATGTTCAAGATAGACTTTCTTCAGGCAAAATGCAACTATTTCTCGTGAAAGATAGAAAAACTGCACAAGTTGACAGAATGAATACAAATCACAAATAAAAATAAGAGAATCCGCTGGAAAAAACAGCTTCTTCTCTTATTTCCGGCAATACATCAGGAATACATCTGCCAAACGGTCAACCAGGCAATAAAAAGGATGCTGCTGATACAAGTCAAGATATATCCGGCCCGCTGCCATTTCGACAGTAGATTTTTTTCCAGATTATCATAACCATAATAATAGAAATAAAACTGATAATAGTGAAACAATAGTTTCCAATAAAATGAGGAAGCAGCTCCGAATACGTGCGCACTGGATTTGATAGCATTCGTACAATCAGCAGCACGATATTAACAGCAAGTGCTGTTCCTGATAATGTCAAGACCCCAATGCCATTGTTTTTTGCTTTCTTCGCCTTCGCAGTAGTGCCAGCACCATTAACACAAATGGAGCAATCAGAAAATATACCATGAACCAAATAAACAGTCCTAAGCTGATAAGAAGAAAAGGGCTACTTTTATCCATCGGCAAATAATCCGCATAAGCAGTTGAAATTTGCTCTGCCCCTTCATCATTCACGTGGAAGTACATCACATTACTTGGTATAAAGACATCATCCCCGCTTTTGAACTTATAGACATATGGACTTGTTTGCACATAAGTTGCTTTAAAACCTGCCAAATCCAATGCAATTTCATTATCGTTCATCGACCGGACAGCTAATGGTGCCAGATATGCATACAGATTCATAAAACCATTATACGTGCGGCGCAATGAAGAAATACAATATATCATACTGATCAACGAATAAAATCACGAAAACAATCAAAAAAGATAAATAGACACCGAGAATGATATCCAAAGCGACAAAACCATATTATCTTATATCCATATCTAATCCTCTTTTTTTACATGCCTGAGCTTCCATACAATAATCATTACTAAAATCAACAAACCGATTGTAGCTACCCCGTATATTGATTGGAACGCTACAGTAAAAGAAGATTGAACGGCTTGAAGCATTTCCAGGAACTCTTCTGCAGCTGCAACGGCTGCACCAACGCTTTCCATAGCTTTGTATTCTACTTCAGAAGAGACTCCATAGGGAAGAGAACTCGCCAATGCTCCGCGGTAAACAATCATCCCAAAACTTCCAATAAATGCAATGCTCAGCGCATAACTAAGTCCACTGCTGACATCAGTCATTGCTGAAGCGGAACCGGCACGCTCTTGCGGAACACTGTAAATGATTTGCTCACTAGCAATGGTCATTGTCGGTCCTCTCCCAAACGCAAGAAGGGATGCGCCGATAATTAAAATCAGTATCCCAGCATCATGAGCAGTTAATGTAATAAGCAGTGCACCACTTACAGCAATAAGAAGGCTCAAAACCATAGCATAGGCCGGACGCATCCACCGTGTAAGCACCGGAGATATTAAAGTGCCTGCCATCGACAGGAGTGCAGGTGTGATCAATAAAAGACCTGCCTCAGATGGAGAGAGTCCCGCTACAGCTTGCAAATATTGTGCAAAAAACATTTCACCGCCACCAGTAGCAAGCAATATAAGCATCAAAGTAATCAATGAAACCTTAAAAGTAGTGACTCGAAACATGCGCATATCCAGTAATGGAGCTTCCGAATTCATCTGTCTGCGAACAAATAGAATTCCGGCTGCTATACCGATCACGACCGATCCTCCATACAACATGTTAAAGCCAGTGTTAGCTATTTCTTGTAAACCGAAAATCAATGTCACTAATCCCAGAGAGGACAGCAAGACGCTGATCATATCTAAACGTTTGCCATCCTTGTTTCGATATTCAGATAACAGCGGCGATGTTGCCAACAGCCCGATGGCAATCGGAACATTGATGAGAAATACAGCTCCCCACCAAAAATGATCCAAAAGTAAACCACCGATTGGTGGACCTAGGGCCATACCTGCAGAAAGTGCACTGAGATTAATAGCAATGGCTACTGAAAATTGCTTCGAATTAAAAAACATATTCCGTAATAATGACATCGTCGATGGGACCACTGTGGCAGCTGCTATACCAAGAAATGCACGCACAACAATTAACATCCAGGCAGCAGTTGAAAATGCCGCAATAAGAGAGCCCAGCCCATATACCGTTACACCAATGAGAAGCAGGCGCCTTCTTCCAACTTTATCTCCAAGCCGCCCCATCGTCAGCACAAATCCTACAGCCAGCAATTCACCAATATGAATAATCCAAAGCATTTGTGTAGCACTCGGTGCTAAGTCAGCTGCAATCGAAGGCATGGCAAGAAATAAAATAGTCATATCTGATGAGAGCATGAAGGCTGCCAAAGATAAAGCTCCTAACCCCATCCATTCTCGCCATGTTGCTTTAGGAGCTTCTTCAGTATTTTTATCTATGTTGTCCATCTTCTGTCACCTTCCTTATCTTGTTTTCTTCTCTGTTCCCGAAATTACATCGTCTATTTCAATCTACAGCACTAATGGCTGGAAGGAGGAAGATTCCCGGGCAGGGTAAATATGCTGAAAGTTACGGGCAAACCGTTTTATCGTAAAGCTTTTAATGCACTGCTCCAGGCAACCGTTTGATCTAACATGGATTGGACAACCCCAAAGTGTAATTCGGCTGGCTGAAATATGCTGAAGTTTTCAAAATCCGTAAATATAGAGAATGCCGGGTGATCCCGCACATCTGCAATTTGTAATTCGCCTAAGATACCACGTAAATGTTCCGCCGCACGAGTTCCACCTGTTGAACCATAGCTTACAATACCTGCTGCTTTATTGTTCCATTCCCCGTGAAAGATGCTCATCCCATTGCAGTTTCCAATGAGTTAGGAGGATCTTAAAAAATATTCGGATATAAAACAACAGTTTCGAATCCAATTGCGCCTGCCAAGAAGACAAGCAAATAAGTGAATGCCCCTAAACTGTAGATACCTTTTTCATCCATAAGAAATAACCTCCAGTACGTTTAGTAAATTGCTTTCATAAACATACTAGAGGTCATTTATAAACAAAGTCTTCTCAAATTCTTAACCTTTTATTAATTGAATCCCATTTCATCATTGCTCTTGTTAACAATGCAAAGACTTGCAGAATGTTAATACATTTTTTAAAAATAGAGCATTTCCTTTTCGAATTTCAAGCCTTTACTAACAACGCAGAGAAAGTAAGACCCTATTTTAGAACTAAGTTGCTGAAGAACACCCCTCTTTAGAGGATAGTATGCTGAATACATGCTAATATCTTCACATCTAAATTTTATTCTTTACAAAATTATGAATGATTACTATGCATTTCATTCTACTGACTGAAGCTCGATTTTTTGCTGTTTAAAACGACTAAGAATCAACCAGCTAAGTGCATATACACAACCAATAATCATTGTTCTGATTATACTTAGGTTCACCCACAAGTCGGCACGTTCTTTTAATTCTTTTGAAAAAGGAGCTGCTGGTTCAGTGGTCGAAAATACATGTAGTTCCGGAATAAAATAAAGGAAAGTTGGAACCCGCAGTAATAAATAAAGCCCAACAATAAGTAAGACTAGATTTCTTACTTTTTTATATGGCCAACATAAAATTAACAATCCAACAATGAGTATCTGAACAATCATGTGAAGTGGTATCCAAAAATGTTCAACTGGCAGCGCATATGGTTCTTGAAGAATAGCAAAAGACTCTGGTGGGTTTGCACTCCATTGTGACGCAACGACAACTCCCTCATAAATCGCTCCACCTAGTTCCAAACCAAGGATTGAAATTAAACCAATGACCATTACATGAATTACTTTCTGTTTCATTTTCTTCTCCTCCTTAAATTGAACATACCTTAAACCTATCGACGATAGTTTATCTATCATTGATAGATTACCTGAATGATGTTATACTGTCAAGAGACAATTTAAATTTGTGCTACTAACGAAGGAGGAGCAATATGTCGAACAATAACAGTTCTCATCATAAAATGCTGGATAAAACCCAAATCATGCAAGCTGCTTTGGAGATACTTCAAGCAGAAGGCTATAAAAACATTACGATCAGAAAAATCGCCCAGAAATTAGGGATTAAGAGCGCCTCCCTTTATTGGCATTTCAAAAATAAAAATGAGCTATTAGAATTAATTGCTGATGAAATATGTAAAAAGGTTCAATTTCCAAAAGAAGAGTTAGCCTGGGAAGAACAACTCATGCAGCTTGGACACGAGTGGCGGAACACCCTCTTATCAATACCAGATTCGGCTGTAGTTCTGGCTGAAACCGCACCTACTACTCCATATCGTATACAATTCATTCAAAAGATCCATGATATTTTTAAAAAGATAGGAATGAGTCACCAGGATGCTTTCTCTGCTTTATGGTTCTTCAATACCTATCTGATTTCATTTATTCTAGAGGAGTACCGCTTTGCTGAAATTAAGAAAAAGAATCAGCAAGCTTCAATATCTGAAGGTTCTCCTCCTCTCCACCTTACCATTCCAAATATGGCTGAAGAATTTCAATTTGGGATGGAGGTCATGATCGCTGGATTTAAAGCAAAATCTGGCAACTAGTTGCCAGATTAAGTCGACCTCTTATCGTAAGTGCGAACATTCACAAACCAAAACAGCCAACCCATGTTTCTGTTGGCTGTTTACTCATCTTGTCGAATTGCAATATGAATCTCTATTTCACGATACCTACTGTATAGGCTCTTTCCCAGCTGACTTCGTCTTCCTCTAACATATCTACTGTAAAGATTTCATAGTTCGTATCATACCAAGGGGGCATTTTTTGTTCAATCCTCATTTTGCTTTATTACAGGAACGCTTTCTTATCTTTAAAAAAAGATTGCTGTTTTTTGCAAACAACATGTAGTGCTACTATGATTTCCATACAACAATTAAGTATAGTTAGGAGAAATAAAAATGAACGAAGATACACAGAAGTTGAATGCCCTATTGGACTTTGATTTATTGAAAAAGTTAGTGGTTGGAATCGGTGAAGTATCTGAAATCATCGGCATTCCAACACGTAAAATT
This sequence comes from Oceanobacillus sp. CFH 90083, assembly GCF_009389585.1. Classification (GTDB taxonomy): domain Bacteria; phylum Bacillota; class Bacilli; order Bacillales; family Amphibacillaceae; genus Oceanobacillus. The sequence continues at coordinate 40,312 of NZ_VIYG01000018.1, forward strand.
CGATATTGGGAGGAAAAAGGAGCCATACAATCTGAAAACAATACGGAAGGTTCGACACGTAGATATAATTGAAAAAATGCTTCTCATTCAAGAGATGATTGACGAAGGATTTACATTGGATGCAGCGATTAAAAAGGTAGAAAAACGTATGGTTACTTTAAACGAGGCCTTTCGTAAATTGGCTGATACCATACCAGACACAAAAGATAAAGAATAACAGGATTGGTTAGAGAGTCTGAATATGGAGTGAAAAATTCAAATCTAAACCACCAGTGTGAACTGGTGGTTTACTCTGCGGCTAAAAGTCTAAGTTACCTGGCTCGGCCTAAAAGGCCCACTGTATCTACATAGTACTCTTGACACGAAAACTTTCGATTACCTTATTTATATTTTAGATTGGCCTAACGATCAAAAATCATCAGACTGATTTTCTCTTTTAAATACCCCATATATTGAGCTACACTTAGCTTTGGTGGTATACTTACGAGCATTTGTATATGATCTGGACATGCATTTACTTCATGAATAGTAACCTCTTTTTTTCACATAGCTCCCTAATTCTTTCTCAAATGCTTCTTTACATATTTTTTAAAGAGAAAACGTAACTCAGCAAAAGTACTTTAAACAACTGGATTCCAACCTGATTTTTTTATCCATGCAGGTAAATCAAGTAATTTAGGATGAATTTTTCGTAGTGCAGGTATATCAGCCTGATAACCATCCGTCTCAAACCATTCAAACATTCTTTCACCCTGGAATTGTTCTCTCGCAGACTCTAAAATTTCACATGGGACAGCAAATGCATGAGAAAATACTTTTGCCACTTCGGAAAGTGTTCGCTCATCTCCGGCAATTTCAATAGCCATCCCTTTATATTCTTCCGGTTGGTTAAAAGCCATAGCTGCGAAGGCACCAATATCTTGTACGGAGATCATCTGTACTTTTATTTTCGGGGTTATAAATGCCGGTATCATTAATTTTTGATCTTGTAGTTGGACAAAATTCATAAACCCTTCCATAAACATAACTGGACGCAACACTGTAAAAGGTAAGTCTATAGAACGCACATAGTTCTCAATTTGCCATTTTGTTTCAAAATGAGGGATGCCACTATCTCTCTCGGCACCACCTACAGAGCTGTAAACAAAGTGTGAAACACCGAATTGTTTTGCAGCATCAGCCACTATTTTCCCGTGCTGCACCTCTTTTTGAGGGTCATCTAAATATAAAGGCTGCACACTAAATACACCGTACACTCCTTTCATCGCCTTCAGGATAGATGAGCGATTTTCCATATCTGCTTGAACGACTGTGGCACCTTTTCTTTTCAAATCCTGGGCAGCTGATTTATCCGGATCTCTCGTAATAGCGCGTATGGACCAACCATCAGTTAGTAACCTCTCTGCAACAGCACCTCCCTGAGACCCTGTTGCGCCAAATACTAAAATAGTACGATTTGTCATAAAGAAACCTCCCTCGATTGAACTGTAATATAGGTTGTTTAGTGATTGAGAAAAATCTTCATAAATCACCTTCATGATACGATTATGTTCTGTTTTGACAACCTTACACTACCTGTTCTGTATTAGTGCTTTATTGTACAGATAATGATGTCTAATACCTTCGTAAGACGGTCTGATATTTCACTACATAATTGGTCTTAGATTTTCTAAGATGACCACAATCTCACTGGAAATTTCATCTGGACCAGACTGAAAATAATCCTTATTTCTCGCAATGTGTACCTTATTTGTTTCAGAGTTGTCATTTAACGCTGTTGGACGAACAATCGTCCAATCTATTGAACTGGATAAGATAAATTGTTCTGCAGACCTTGAATCTGCCAAACTATGGCCGGTGCTTTTCAGAGTGTGGAATCCATACCTTATTGGCTGACCAAACACCTATTAAAATCACAATTAAAATGGAAACATCAGCATTTAACCCCAGATAACAAAGAGGATATCGACGAAAAAGAGGCTACCCTTAGGGATAGCCACTCTTAATACAGCTCCTTCGTCATGTAATACTGAGACAGAGGTACACCCTCAGAAGTTTCAGCATGATGAAAGTTAGCTTCCATCAATAGCTTTTTGACCGTTTTGTTGGATGATGGCATATTGAATGTCATTCGCTTACAGTCTTGATCCAGGGGGCTGTATAGGCGATTGAGCATCAATTTAATAACTTCTTCCTGATGTTCTCCAACACATACACATTGGTATAACATGATTGTACGCAAATTGCCGTTATGATCAAAAACACGTTCATATAGAGCATATCCGGCAGGTAAGCCTGTATCATCTTGCACAATCAGAGCTTCTCCATTCCGAATGTTTGCCCATTGTGTTTTCCAGGGTACCGAATGCTGATAAAATGTCAATCGGCTTACATCCTGTGGTGTGCAGTGGCTGATTTCATATTTTTTATAGATATCCGAATGCAGCGGAAGCAAGGCCGCCAATGATTCAGTATGCTGGAGAAACATAAGTTCTTCTTGAACTTCATAACCAAACTTTTCATACATTTTTATGGCCTTCTTATTCACACGGAAACATTCAAGCGTTGCAACATGTACCTTTTCCTTTTCAAGCAGCTGCATAGCAGCTTTCATTAATTCATTTCCTACAGAGATACCACGAAATGCAGGGTTAACCGCAGTTGCGCCATTCCAGGCAGTTTTCACCTCGTTTATCGTCTGAATTCCATTCAGCATCATTCCCGCCGGCTTACCTTCAACAAATGCCACAAAAGAAAATTCCGGTGACATGTTACCAGAAGAGAGCATATGAATAAGGCGCTCCGGTGTCATTTTTATACTTACATAGTAATCTTCAAATCCTTTGTTCCCGGCCTCGGCTGCTTCCGCTAATGTACATTCTTCTAATGATTTAATAGAAATCACCGTTCGTCCTCTCTCCTTTTTTTCTTGAATGGTTTTTACCTCGTTTTCAAATATCCTGTATCCTTATTCTACTAATTTATTTTTTCGTTTTCTATACATTATAAATAAACCGATACCATTTAATAAAATTAATTCCAAGATAACTGTGCCTAATGGCGCCCATCCGCTCATTAGTGTACGGGAAATATCAGAAAGAGCCGGGGTATTCCCGGCATCAATATATAATTTTTTTGGGAGCAAAGAAGAGTTAGCGAAACAAGTTTTTTATCAAATGTCAGAAGAAGTATTCGATGAGTTTCAGCGTCTCATTGATAATGAAAAAATGCCTTTTAAAGATAAACTTAACAAAGTAGTATTAATGTCGGATAAAAATCAGGAAATGCTAAATAGTGAGGGATTGAAAAATTTCATGTTTGAAGACCCTGACTTTAAAAAGTATATGGAGGAGTTATCTGAAAAAAAAGCATTTCCGATGTTTGAAAAGTTAATTAATCAAGGAAAAGACGAGGGGTATATTACACAAGGGATTTCGGCCAAAGCTATTTCAGTCTATATGAATTCCCTTGCTACAATCATGAGTAAATCCCGGGAAAGAGAAAATTTGGACGTTGAACTTCGAAAAGAATTAAATCATTTATTTATGTATGGTGTATTCGGAAGCGAGCCAACAGATGAGGGCAACTTTAAAGGGTAAATTATTCCCTTATAGAACAATCTTTCGTCCACTTCCTACCTGGGTAAGCTTATCCGGGTTTCGTACGATGTGGATTCTGGCAATCTTTCCGCGTCGAAGTTGTATAAATACAGCCGCTACTGTTTCGTTCCCTGAACGGAGCACTATACCAGTCTCACCGTTCAATGGCGCAGCCTCGAAGTATAAATTACCCTGATAAAAAGAATTGATCTTTCCAAACACGCCGGCTAGTAATCGAGCGACCTGATCACGCGTTTGTACAGGACGCTTGATCGCGATTGCTTTTCCGCCTCCGTCGGCGATGAGCATGACATCTTCGGTCAGCAGAGACAGCATATAATCAACGTTACCTTGCTCAAGCGATGCGAGAAACTGGCTGATCCATTCCAATTCGACTGCTTCGGCTGCGACTTTCTCTTCCTCGGATATTCCCATCTTATTTCTTGCCCGGCTCATCAGCTTGCGGCAATTCGCCTCTTGCTTGCCGAGCAGTTCAGCAATTTCAGGATAATGGAAGCCAAGTGCCTCACGCAGGACAAAAACTACACGCTCTGTCTGTGTCAACCTCTCCAACAGTACAAGTATGGCATACGACAGCAAATCGTGGCGGACGACAGTTGTCTCAAGCGTATCCTCCTTTGTCCAAATAGGTTCGGGAAGCCACGAACCAACATACACTTCCTTTTGCTTCCATACCGATTTCTGCAGATCAAGGCAGCGATTGGTTACCATTTTGCACAAATATGCTTTCGGATTCTCCAAACATTCGAGATGTATATCGTTTGCCTTTAAAAATACATCCTGCACCGCATCCTCCGCATCTTCTACTGATCCTGTCAGCTGATAAGCAAGTCTGAACAACAGTACTTTGTATTGTTCGTATAGTTCCTCCATTCGCTGCCTCTCCCTTTCTTGATGGTAATAATATAATCTTGGTTTATTTGTTGTTATCGAAGCGTACTTGCACCATCCCATGCCAGTTTCTTGAGTTTCCAGGCAAGTTTTCCAGTTATAACTATATCAAGGTTCCATTTACGCACCCACACCAAACCGCGATTTTCCCCTAGACCAATGCCAAAAGCTTCCATCATCGATTTGTGAACCGGGGCAGAGCGGCCCTCCAGATCGGCCATCACAATTTTCCCTAATCGAAGCGCCTGCATCGAACCTTCTTTACACGTCATCTGATCTGCTTTTCCAGTTCTTGGATCGACGATTTTTGTACAATCGCCAATGCTATAAACATCCGACATTCCTTGGACGCGATAACATTCATCCACCATCACTTGACCATCGGAAGTGAGCGGCAAACCTATACCGTGAAGAACGGGATTAGGAATCAGACCAATCGTCCATATGCACAGTCCTGCCGTCAAATGCTCGCCATTGTCGAGCGTCACCACTCCAGCTTCTTCCTGCAGCGCTTTCCGATTGTGCAGCACGATCACACCACATTCATGGAGCATCTGATTCAACTTCTGTCCAATTTTCTCCGGGCCTTCCGGAAAGAGCCGTTCCTGTGAATTCAGTAAATAGACAGAGACATCGAACGAATCCAGCCCTAACGACGCTGCTTTCTTTTTCATGGCAAGTGCCAGCTCGGCTGATGTCTCGATCCCGCTGATACCTGCTCCCGCAACGGCAATGGTCATCAGTTGTTTTCTTTCCTTCAGGTTCGTCTCGCTAACAGCCTTCCGCAGATTATCACGCCAACGTTTCCGGATATCTATCGCAGTTTGTGGATCAGTCAAAGTAATCCCACCCTGATCGAGATTCGGCTGCCTGACGATACTGCCTAACGCAACGACTAAAAGGTCATAACGAATGCAGATATCCTTGCCTTGCCCATCTGTATACCGAATTTGTTTTTCCCCGCTATCCACGGATATAACTGTACCTTGTACAAATTCAACTCCTTCTGAAAGATAGTGTGTCCAGGGAATCATAATCTCTTCTCCGCCGGCGGCCGGCCGAAACAACATGACTTTACGTACATGACTGGGCTGCTTATCGATCAAAACAATCCGAATCCCCCTTTCGTTCGCCAAACCTCTGGTCTCTTTCTTTATTGCTTTGAGTGCAGGAAGTCCTGCATGGCCTCCTCCAATAATGATACATGTCAAGTCGTTCATCGCTTCTCAGCTCCTTTTACCTTTTACACATATAACGATGCAGGAGCTTGATTTGTGACATGATTGCGAGATAAACTCTCGGCTTTATACTGCTTTTATTTTATCAATGTTTCCTCTTTTCTCCATTTAATTTATTACTTTTACCATTTTCATATTGAGCCTTTGAATTCCTTTATTTTTTGCATGAAACCCTAATAAATTTTTCAGAGGTAACTAATTATTAGATCGTTTGTTAACTTCGATTGTAATGAACTCCGGCAAATAGCTGGGAGTACATCCTTTTGCTACTGTTTCATCTTTGTAAAGACCCGTTTTCACACCAAGTTTCATACAACGCGCTCGATTCTTTTCATCATAAACGCCTATCCAGCCTGCGGTGAAATTCATAGCCCATTGAACTTCCGGTTCTTCCTGCGTAATATTAGCTTCTAATGCAGATAGCAAGTATGCGGTGTTATCAGGCGGTGTTTGTCCAGTCCATCTCAATCGCCCTTGATAATACCAGAAGGCCCGCCTTTGAAGAGCAGAAGGACTATTTTCCCATGACTCCATCAATGCAATTTTCTTCTTGTCTTTGGTGAGCTGATTAGCCATTAACCAATCCATTAAGTTATTTCGCTCATTAAATGTGTGAGTCTGCATATCCTTATCAAGCTTATTTAGCACATCCTGTGAAAGAAGTTTTTTGTCCATAATTAAGATTGCTAATAGCCTGGGCAAAAACGTTTCCGTTGACCAAAGTTCCATAGCCAGTTCGTGATCTTTTTTAATGTCCTTCGCGATTTTTCGTAAGTCGCCCAGCTTCGTTTTACTATTGATCTGAGATAGAATGCTTTCTGCTTTTGATGAGCGTTTTATTTCTGTACCTTTATTTTCATTCATTAAAAATACTCCTCCAGTCTTTTTATGGTTTTCTGGTCAACTACCATTATACAGGATTTGGGGAGGTACTTCTTTTTTCGTATCCTGAACTCATTGGGACGCAAGGATTAAGAATTAAGATTTTTATCAATACGCTATTAAAGCGTCCAATCATTGAAGGCTGCGACCTGTTTTTGCTACTTATTTTTACTATTATTAAATAAAAACATCGTAAGCGGGGCAAAGATAACCAAAATAGCTGCGGCGACGACCATCACTATGGCAAGGTCTGCGAATGCAGCTGTTCCATACATCAACTCTCGAACAGCAGTAGTTTGTATAGAAATAGGGTTTATAGTTACTAAGACTTGCAGCCATTCAGGTAACGTTCCGGGATCTACAAAAATATTACTTTTGAACTACCCCCACCTATCAACCTTAATGCTTGTTTGAAGTGAGAGATTCCTAAGAACACCAACCCATCGGTCAGTTATGGATTAGGCTATCCCCGCAGTCCCTGCGGTTAATCGTAATGCTTCCTTACGAAGATTGACACTTGCGTTAAGATCTCTCTGGTGATGGCATTTACATATGTCACACGTCCATTCACGTAAAGCGAGATGTTTCACGTCTTTGTTTTGGTGTCCACAATGGGAGCACAGCTGACTGGATGGATAGTTTTTCGCAACCGCCACAACTCGCTTACCGTACCAGTCAGCTTTATATTCCAGCATCTTTCTGAATGCTGACCATGATACGTCGCTAATTGCCTTTGCAAGATTGTGATTTTTCAACATGTTTTTTACAGACAAATCTTCTATACCAATAATATCGTGGTTTTTGATAATATCAGTAGAAATTTTATGCAGCATATCTTTTCTTGCATTAGCTATTTTTTCGTGAAGCCGGGCCACTTTTCTTTTTTGTTTATACCAATTAGCGGAACCAATTTGTCGTCTGGACAGAATCACCTACGCTTTTGCCAGCTTATTTTCTAATGTCTGGAAAAATCTTGGGTTCGCATACACAGTTCCATCTGAAAGGGTTGCAAAATGGATTAATCCGACGTCGATACCTACAGATGAACCTGTCTTTTCATGGTGTCCGACTTCAGTTTCGACTACGATCGAAACAAAGTATTTACCGGAAGGGTTACGCCTGACAGTTACATTTATAAGTCTGCCTTCCACTTTACGACTTTTGGCTAAACGAACAAGTCCGAGCTTAGGTAATTTGATATGTTTATCCAGGACAGCAATATTTCCATTGACATATTTGGTGGTATACGATTGAACTGGGTTCTTCTTTGATTTAAAATGAGGTTTCCCATTCTATTTCCTGTAATAGCGCGTATAGGAATCATGCACAGTTTCAACTGCTTTTTGAAGGGCAATACTATCTGCTTCTTTTAGGAAGGGGTAATGCTTCTTTAATTCCGGAATCGCTTTGATAGACGCATTTTTCTGGAAAAACCCGCCCTTCCAATTATTTTGAAGGGGCTGCTCGTTTTGCACCATTTCGTTCACCGTATACCAGTAATTGTCTTTCTCTTTTTGTTTTCCTGTAAAATAGTTATAGACAAAGCGGGCACAGCCTATTGTCTTATGGATAAGCGTTATTTGGCTTGTGTTCGGATAGATCCGGAAACGAAATGCTTTTTTTGCTTTCATGGCTCTCACCTCCTCCTATCCATTATACCAAATGAAACCACAAAAAGGAACGTTTGTTCTTTGTTTTCAAAAAATAGAACTATCAAAAATCTGCCCTTGCCCTTAGGAGATTCGTCTCCCCCTTACCTCCTGAGTGATGCTCTTCATGCGCTTGAAGAGGGAGTTTTCTCGCCTATTTCTGATAAAAATAAGTGGGAATAATACTATCATACTAACCATCATGAGTGACTTCTCTGACCGCATGATAATCCCTAACGTCGTCCAAATCCATGAAAAACAAAAAGAGAATATCAGGATGATTATTACAGCTAATAAAACGTCAACTAAACCACCCTCTGGTTGAAATCCTAAAATTAATCCCAGAGTAATCATAATTGCCATTGCTATTGAATAGCGAATAATATCAACAAGCAATGAACTCACTAATAATGAGAGATACACTATCCTCTGCAGCAGTACCTTCCTCAGAGCCCGATGCACCAAATACTAAAATAGTTTGATTTACGCTTGTCATAAAGAAACTGCCACAAATGGAACTGGAATACATATTATTTTATGATAAAGAAAAATCAGAATAAATCACTTTCATAATACAATTGTGTCCCGTTTTGATAACCATATTATCTGCTTTTTATTTTGTATCCTTGATATAACTTTATTGTACAGCTTCTAGTGTTATATGCCCTCGTAAGGTGATCTGATACTTCACACATAATAGGTCTTAGATTCTTCTGCTTCTTTTAACCTGTTTTCATTCTGCCTATATCTCAATTACTCACTAAAGAATTTAACTTTTCCAGTCTGTAATATTTAAATGTATCGCAACCTAATGTTAGTCTGTCTCCTCAATCATTTCAGTCTGTTCGTTTGCCATTTTCCATAGGTCAGCGAACGCCACAACCATTCGCATGGACCAAAGCGAAAGTGGCGCAGCCAATATTTGCTGATAATGATTTGAATTGCAAAAATAACACATGACAATAAGAAGCCAGCAAAGGCACCCACTTCACCGTACAATCCCAAGCCATAATGATAGAATAAAAAGGTACAGACTACTGATTGCAATAAATAATGTGTCAGTGCCATACGCCCTGTATCCTGCAACGGAGCCAATCGTTTGCGCCATACGTCTTTTTGAAGAAGCAGAAATAAAGTGGTTATATAAAAGATACTCATAGCCGGTCCCGAAATAAGTGCTCCGGCAAAATGCGCATAGTTGTAACCGCTCTCCGCCGCATCCACTTGGGTATGTAAAATAACTTGACCGATTAAGAAAATACTCCCTATTAAACCACTATAGCACCAAACCCTACGTAAAAGTCGATTGTCGGACTTCCAACGATAAAACCAGTTCTTTCGCCACACATAAGCACCCAACAGGAACATGGCAAATGTCATTGGAATTAATGCTATACTACTCTCCTGTACCATCGACATATCCACGATACGCTGCTGAAGCATATTCAGATAACCTCCAGTGCCGTAAGCACGGTAAGAATCATCAATCAATTGATGGATCTCCTCAGCAGGGGGAGCCAGCGGCGGTCCGAACGTGACAACCTGCGGGGCAAATGTGTTCATTGCAATCCAGACAGCCGGAATCACCAGCAGGCTGACTGCCCAAATCAGCAATGTTTTTGGCTTACTGTTTCTAAACAGCAAGAGAAAAAATCCTAATATAGCATAAACAAATAATATATCACCGAACCAAATGAAATAGTTATGGATAAGACCAATTACCAGCAATACAGAAAGCCTTCTTATATAAAGTATCACACCATTTTTGCCCTTTTGTCTGACACGTTCAAGAAAAATCATAAAACCGACTCCAAACAAAAACGAAAACAAGGAGATAAATTTATAATCGACAAGGAGGTAAATCAGTTGTTGTACGACCTGATTCACTCCTCCCTCTGCACCTCCTCCTTCAAGCATGCCGGTATATAAGGATGGGGAAGAAAATAATGTTATATTCGCGAGCCAAATTCCAAACAACGCAAACCCGCGCAGAATATCAATTTCTATCATTCGTTCCTTCCTTTTGATTGGTGTCGTATGAACCTGACTATAAAGTGAATTTACAGCCTTCATTTTCCTCACCTCTCTTTATTGAAAGCGTTTTATAATTTCATCAAAAAGCTCCGACAATACAAGAAAATAACAAAAACATCCATATGAGATATTATTTGTCTGGAGCATATCTAAATAAACGTTTGTACGTTTCCAAATGTTTTATTCACCTTCATTTTTTAAATCATCTTTATTTCCCATTTAATATTGCTTTCCACCCAGCCATTCGAAAACGTTTCACTGTATCCATATACTCTATGGCTTCTTCTTTTGATAAATCGTGGTCAACAATTTCATATAAATCGTGAAAGCCTGCTACACAAATAACATGTAAAAAGTGCTCATTTACTTTAATCCCCCATCTATCTAAAACTTTTTTTTGAAACTCCTCCTCTATTTGGGCTAATTCGTTAAGATAATTCTCATACTTCGAACCTGTTGAACAGCAGAAAATTAATTTAAAATCGCCAAAATGGTTATAAATATAGTCAATTATCTTATCAGTGCTATCAAGGGATGTTTTTTCTATCGTTTCATTATCTTCCCCATCTACCTGCTGGTATATTTGCCGAATGTAGTTTAATAGTTCAGATGCTGACGATTCAACCAACGCTTCAAATAAGTCTTCTTTATTTTTGAAATGATTATACATTGCCCCCGTCGTCACGTGAGCTTTTTTAGCAATGTCACGGAGGCTGGCAGATTGGAACCCCTGATTCAAAAAAGCATGGTGTGCTTCCGATAAAATTCTTTCCCTGGTTAATTTTGAATTATAACTCATAAATACCCCTCAAATTGATAACGATGTTATGTTAAGTAACAATGTTATCAACTTTATGCTGATTAGTCAAAGATTTTATTTTCAATCTAGAGCGTTACTTCTCCAAATAGTAAAATAAATATTTTCATATCAACTTTCTCGAACTACGGTTTGTTCTCCATGGTTTCTAATTCGCCTAGATCTATAAATAGGTAATTTATCATTCACATCACTCGTATCATGTATTTTAGTTTACTCTTAACAATCAGCCAATCTGGCAGCTATACTCGTTCTAGATAAAAAATAGGTATGGACATGGAATTTCTGTCAAGAAGAAAGCAGCGGCTAATTATAACTGCTGTATGTTTTTCATTAAATCGACCGTTTGCGGTAAAACAACAAATAGTACTAACTTCGATAAATAAGTCTACGCAACAAGGCATCTAGAGGGCCGCGCATTCCTTTATACTCCATCATCATGGCCAAAAGAAGACTGGTGAGCCAGACAAACACAGCGATAATAACTGCTCCTGTACTATTCAATACCTGACCCAGTCCAAATCCGACTGGTGATAGGGTGATGACCAGCAGAGCTTCGATAAAGACATAAAAAGTGAGTGATCGTTGTCCTAACGCAGTCAACGAGCGGACCATTAGACCTGTACGACTGACAATGGAACCAACCAGTCCGAATATGGCTGCATACCCAATACCACCGGCGAGCCCCGTAATCATTTGAAGAGCTATAAACAATCCTTCTATCGTTGGGGAGGAACTCCATAGCGGTGTCCCGTCAAGGGCAAGCGGAAGTCCCCCAAGAATTGAGATGGAAGTGCCTATGACAGCTATTCGAACTAAATGCTTTCGATTGCCAACAAGCAGCAAGTTATGACGTGCAGCCCATACCCCGATCAGTATCGGCAAGAGCATGGGATACATGAAAAGTTGAATCAAAATCATGAAAGGGAAACTGATTAAATTAAAGAGCGTAGTTTCTATATATGATTCCGAGTTTGATTGTCCCAGTGTTTCCATGCTCACCCCAGAAGCATTCATTACATGCGCCATCCCCATCCACACAACAGGAAGCAGAAAAAGAAAAAATAAGGAAACAAGCAGAATAGCACGATTAAGTACACGATTCTGACGAAATAAAATCCATCCAATAAGAAGCGTGGAGAAACCGTAGAAAGCTAGAATATCAATCCCGCCGATAATAACGGTATGGACAAATCCAAATAATAAAAGAAAGGACCCACGACGCCGCAATAATCGTTTAGATTCTACTTCTAATGTCCCGGCACTAAGCTGACGATTAACCATCATGGCTAACCCATAACCTAACAATATAGCAAACAATGGAAGTCCTCGATTATCCACGAACAAGATACTGACAAAATTAACAGCTTTATCTATAACTCCCCCACCATCTTGTCGATCGAGCAATAATGGCGCATGAGCAAGGGCAATGATCAAAAGCATAAACCCTCGGGCTAAATCTGGTGCAAGCAAACGCTCTTTCGCTAATACAGACCCACGAGCTAATCCTCTCGAGTAAGAAGAACCATTGCCCGTTTGTTTTTTTAAATTCTTCATGTCACAAACAACCTCTCATTAATTTTTCATATAGCTACCCTAGAGTTACTGAAACGATGTTTGAAACGAATACAATGACTTATGCTAGTACAATACCAGCAATGATTTCTAGTATTGCTGTCCACCTTAAGTGTAGCCGCACACCTGCCCAAGACTGCTGTCCGCGGCTCCTTAAAAAATAAACAACAGCTAACGCAGTGATGGTTACTCCGATTCCGGCAGCTAATTGTTCCACAGTACCAAATGAACTGTCATCCCCCAAAAGAATGACTGCAGGTGTCGTTTCAACATACAAGGCAAAGAAAAAAACAACTACGGTCAGTAACATTGCCCAAATAGTTTTCTTCATCCATTCATATTTCAATGAATCTGTTTCATTAACTCCATGTGAAGGCCTCTTCATGTTATACCACCTTTCTTATCAAGTATTATGCCTGAGGTATACCATAAAAAGTAGTTACATTTGTCATGAATCATATTCCATCATAACTGGATTCGTTGATGTTAATCTGCCTTACTTGTGGGATATCATGATGCTATTTTCATTACAAAAGCTCCATTTGAAAATACTATCCAAAGAAGGGAAGAGGGGAGCTTTTAACATATTTTAGTGCGTTTTTTTTAGAGGCACCCAAAGCTTTGGACCATTATGGAAAATCTACGGTCATTTTATGCAAACTACAGCTTGGTAATATTAGCGTAGCAACTTAGTGATAGCTCTTTTGCTAAAATTTTCGTGGACATTGTTTTCAACTTCATCATTACTAGAGGCTCTTTCAATTATTAACCGATTAAATGAAACATTGGCTGCCAGGTTTAAAGCAGATCCCTAATACCTCTTCAAATCCATCGTTTCATTTAGTTCAATTCATTCCCGATGATACGATTGACTTTTTCCGATCTCCCCCCATTTTGTTTCATAACAATCCATGATACTTTCAATGTATTGAATAACATCATCATCCAACAGGAACAAATTTCCTTCCTTTGGCGGTTGCTTTTGAAGCAACCAATATTTTTCAATAAGTGCGGAATCACCATAAAAAGTATTTTCAAGAAAAAATACGAGTCTATTAGCCAAATCCTGTGACTTGGGTGATTCAGGCTCTTCGTTCTTTTGCTCCTTGGCAGTCTTCAGCAACGCAACCAATTCTTTGGACTCTCTTTCACCCAAATCCAGATCAGGGTTTTTCAAGATGTTTAGCTCGCGTTCATCAAAATACTGCTCCAAAAATAAATGATTGTTGTAGCGTTCTTCTTCCGTCTGTCTGACAAATTGAAAAATATTCCTCCAGCTTAGCTCCTGCTCAATCTGGGATAAATGATAAGACATTCGCATCGTCTTTTCTAAATCACGGAGCCTTTCTTTTTCCTTGGCGATGAGCGCCAACTGTTCTTCAAAAACGTTTTCCCAATTTTTTTGATCCAGAATGGTTTTAATTTCGTTTAATGAAAAGCCAAGTTCCTTCAGGGCAATAATCCGCTGCAATGTAATGATATTTTCATTTGAGTAGAAACGGTAACCCGATTCTGCGGTATAAGAGGATTTCAACAGATTGATCTCATCGTAATATCTGAGTGTCCGAACGGTTATGTTCATTTCTTTTGCTACTTCTCCAATACTGTACATCGTGAACCTCCACACTATTTGTCGTAATTACTATACATCCTTACGTCAGCGTAAGAGTCAATACGTTATTTATAAAATAACAATAAAGTTATTTCATTAAAATAACTCAAACACATATAACCTCATCCTGATTTTTGGATGAGGTTAAAATAATGTTGTTTTATTTTAATAAAAAGCGCTTTATCTGAATTTAAAAATAATAAACTCGTTATCAATAAGACTCTTTTTTATTAATTTCTTCAATCAATTTAGAAATTAATAACTTTAGTGAGGTATTGACCTCATTTTTTACAAATTCCCCATCTTCGTTCAATTTACTGTCTGCTCCTGAAATTAACAAAGCTCCACCTTCGAATACATTCGCATATAACATACTTAAATTGATCTGTAATGATTGATGAGCATTTTCCCCATTACCTGAAGCTGTAATGACTGCTACTGGTTTTGTATAGAGCTCAGCAGACGATACCAGCCACTCCAGCGCATTTTTCAAAACACTGGGAACGCCCTTTATATATTCAGGTGTACAGATAATAACCCCGTCTGCCCCTGAAAGCAATTCTCTGTATACTTGCACCTCTTCTGGCGGCTGGTCACCATCTAATTCAGGATTAAAATGCGGCAGGTTTTCAATAACATTGTAAATTTCATAATCAACATTTTCAGGCATAAAGTTTTCCAGGCAACGAAGCACTTTTTGAGTTGATGATTGCTTTCGAATACTTCCTGACAAAGCTACAAGATTAATCTTTGTTTCGATACGATCTTCTCCTTTCATAATTATTGATATAAATATTATCTCCGTCCAGAAACGTTAATTCCATTAATCTGCTTTCTAGTTCAATTAAACACTCTTTTGAGTCAGTAAAACTGGCTGGTAGTGTGGTGACCAGACACCACGAATTAGGGGAAATGGCATTGTTAAGGTTTGATATATTAAAAAAACGCCATTTGTCGGACAATACCGTTCAAATGACGTTTTGAAATGCCAGAATAAAAATTCGCTCTTATTCATGACAATGTACTATATTACTTCCTGCATAATACCTGTCGTATCAAAGCAGTCTTTAATTTTCTTCCACTTCTAAATGAAGCTTATTTGTCTGTTTGATTTCTTCCTCTTCCAGCTCACGCATATCGATTTCTTCTTCATTGCTGGAGAGCATCTTAACATCCATACCAAGACTTTGAAGCTCTTTAATGAGTACTTTAAACGACTCTGGAACCCCCGGTTCCGGTGCATTATCCCCTTTTACGATGGCTTCATATGTTTTCACACGTCCAACGGTATCATCTGATTTAACCGTTAAGATTTCCTGAAGGGTATATGCAGCACCGTAAGCTTCCAATGCCCAAACCTCCATCTCACCAAAACGCTGTCCGCCGAATTGTGCCTTACCACCAAGCGGCTGCTGCGTAACGAGAGAATATGGTCCGGTTGAACGAGCATGCAGCTTATCGTCAACCATATGCGCAAGCTTAATCATATACATGACACCTACAGATATACGGTTGTCAAAAGCTTCTCCTGTGCGACCATCATAAAGGATCGTTTTTGCATCTCTTGGCATGCCGGCTTCTTCAAGGGTTTCCCAAACATCTTCCTCGGTTGCTCCGTCAAATACCGGAC
>NZ_VIYG01000019.1 GCF_009389585.1 Oceanobacillus sp. CFH 90083
TATCATCATCTAACAGGGAGTTTGCCTGCGCGACAATATAATTATCCTGTTCATCGGCAGTAAGATAATCAATGCTGCCTGTTACTTTTCCGGTTTCAGGATCAACACGGCGATATGGTGATTCAATAAATCCAAATTCATTCACTCGTGCATAACTGGACAGGGAGTTGATCAAACCGATGTTTGGGCCCTCCGGAGTCTCGATTGGACACATACGGCCATAGTGGGAATAGTGAACGTCACGTACTTCCATTCCCGCACGTTCACGGGTCAAACCGCCAGGCCCTAGTGCAGACAGACGGCGTTTATTTGTCAATTCTGCCAGCGGGTTCGTCTGATCCATAAACGTAGACAGCTGTGAGCTTCCAAAGAACTCCTTGATGGAAGCAACCACAGGACGAATATTGATCAATTGCTGTGGAGTCACGCTGGAAGTGTCCTGGATCGACATTCTTTCACGAACAACACGTTCCATCCGGGATAATCCAATCCGAAATTGATTTTGTAATAATTCACCGACAGAACGGATTCTGCGGTTGCCAAGATGATCGATATCATCCGTATCCCCAACCTGATGCAACAGGTTAAAAAAGTAGCTGATTGCTGATAAAACATCAGCAGGTGCTATATTCTTGATGCTTGTTTCGACATTTCCATTGCCGATAACATGAAGCTCTCTCTCACCGCTTGCATCCGTCGGGTCTGTAATTTTAATAGATTGTAGAGAAATTTTATTATCAAGAACTCCTCCATGAGGTTCAAGCAGCTTTTCGCCAAGTTTTTCTTCTTCTCTCTCTAAATAAGGGATCAATTTATTCAGCAATTTACGTTCAAGCTTATCGCCCTTTTCTGCTAAAACTTCACCAGTGTCAGGATCGGCAATTGTTTCAGCGAGAACCTGGTTGAACAGACGGTTTTTGATGTGCAGCTTTTTATTTATTTTATAGCGGCCGACACGTGCCAGATCATAGCGCTTTGGATCGAAAAAGCGGGATACCAATAAGCTTTTAGCATTTTCAACTGTTGGAGGTTCTCCAGGACGCAGCCGTTCATAGATTTCAAGCAGCGCTTTTTCCGTTGTTTCCGTATTATCTTTTGCAAGCGTGTTCTGAAGGTATTCATTATCACCGATCAAATCGATAATTTCCTGGTCTGTTCCAAAACCAAGTGCACGCAAAAGCACAGTGATTGGAAGCTTGCGGGTCCGGTCAATCCGGACATGAACAACATCTTTTGCATCTGTTTCAAATTCCAGCCATGCACCACGGTTTGGAATGACAGTTGCGGTAACGCCTCTTTTTCCGTTTTTATCCGTTTTTTCATTATAATAAACACTTGGCGAACGGACAAGCTGTGATACAATAACACGCTCTGCCCCATTGATAATAAATGTTCCCGTGTCTGTCATTAATGGGAAGTCACCCATAAATACTTCCTGTTCCTTTACTTCTCCGGTTTCATTATTAATTAAACGAACCTTCACGCGAAGGGGAGCATTGTATGTCACGTCTCTTTCCTTTGCTTCGTCTACAGGATATTTCGGATCACCCAAACTATAATCCACAAACTCAAGTGATAGATTTCCTGTAAAGTCTTCAATTGGAGAGATATCCTGGAACATCTCTCTTAAACCNAATATTTTTTACAGATATCAATACCTTCTCAATGTGGAAATAATATTAAAAACCGAATTCACACGTAATTACTGCTCCATGAGTTATCCGTCTGCCAATCCCGGTAATCCTCCTTTGATGCATACAAACAATGGTGTCCAGCCGGGATCTGTAAAAAAAGTGATTAATATTTATTCACCTCCCATTTATCCATCCAAAACTACACTAACTCATTCACCTGATTATTCGCACTTCTGCAATATCCTTTCCTTTGTTCTAACGTACTAAACCCTCCAAAAAAATTTTAAAAAAAGTGTTGACTAAACAGGATTAGATGTTATATAATTAAAATAGGATAAATATACACAAATACAACTGTTTTAAAGTGTATCTATATAAATCTATCATAGTTTTTCATCATAATCAATGCATTTATACAATCTAATTGTATAAATTTTTTTATTCTGCCCCAGAATTACCAGAGAATTGACGCATCCTTTCTCCAAAAGATCCATTTCATTAATCATATAAAAAACGAACACAACATAAACAGGCAATCTATCCCCGCACTGAATAAAACAGCTATGAATAAACCCAATTAGCAATCGGCAAAGAGGTAAATCAGTTGTTATACGACCTGATTTACCCCATCTCTACAATACCCTACTTCAGGCATGCCGGTATATAGTTCGCCAGACACTTCTATTTTTTTCTTACCCTGCTTCCTGCATTAAAATTATCACTTCACCAAAAATGTCATACAATACGTTGACTTCCAAGATCATTAGCTATCAATACCTACAGACAGAGAAGGTGCACTCAATAATTCTTTTGCCATTTGTTCATGCTCTTCTGTTCCAGATGCAATGGCAAACTCGGCCAGTTCTATCGGGAAATATGCTGCGGCAAGTTCCAGCACATGTTCTTTCATTAATGGCCATGTCTTTCCGCCTGCTTTATGATAATAACCAATAAGAGAATCTAATCCTTTTTCGCCGAAAGCCGTGTAGTAATAAACAAAATCATTTGCCACATCCGCTACTTTTGCTTCCGTCCAGTCAATCACTCCTGTTACCATTGTCTCCTTGTTGACCAGCAAGTGCCCTGGATGTAAGTCACCATGAATCAGGCCTGTTTCATTTGGCCACATTTCTTCATCAGCAATCCATGCTTGCCACCTGTTCCATAATGATTGCTCAACACCAAACATCTCTTTTATACGATGCATCCGTTTATTCATTACATGTTTTAAATCACTTGCTTCCTCTACGGGTAATCCAGACCTTTTTACTCGCTGCTTTGGAAACTGATGCAATTCAGCTAATACTTTTGCAAGAGATTTATGAAATTGTTCAGGAACTTCTTTCTGACTGTCTCCCCATACATAGTTTTGGCTTTCTGCCGTAAATGTCCCTGCAGGCACACCATTAAGAGCTTGGTAAGCAATCAAATCCTTTTCATATATTTCCCAATTGGGTATCTCAAAGGACACAAACTCACGGACTAAAGATAATGCGTTTTGTTCTGTGACAGTTCGCGGAAGAACATCCTCTCTTCTTGGTATTCTTAATATCCAGTTGATACCATCTATATCTTCTGCGAACACAACGTTAAAATCTAATCCATCATCATTAAACTTTAGTGAATCAACATTCACATGAATTCCATAATCTTTTGCTAATTCTGCAATTTCCATTCTTTTTTGCTGCCCCATTTTAAAGCACCTCCGATAAAATATTGTCGCAAGTTGTATCATCAAAGACACCGCACATTTATTTCATTCATATATTCTAAATTTACCGGCTTACCGTGTTTTATTTATATTCGTTCTATTATAAAGTCTCATTCGCTTTTACGACGTTTGAACAGAAGCGTTGCAGTAATCATTGACACAATTAGCAATCCTCCAAACCAGGCAATCATCAACCAATGATTATGACCAATTGGAGTCCCGAGCAAAAGTCCGCGCAATGTCTCAATCAGCGGAGTCATCGGCTGGTTTTCAGCAAATGCATGAAGCCATGAGGGCATCGTCTCGGTTGGTACAAAGGCACTGCTTAAATAAGGTAGGAACAACATTGGAAATGTGATAGCATTTGCTGCCTCCACACTTTTTACCAGTAAACCAAAAACAACAAATACCCAGCTGATTGATAACATAAAAAGCGTTAAAACCCCTGCCGCCCCAAGCCATTCCAGCCATCCTGCGTCTGGTTGAAAACCAATAAGAAAGGCAACAAGGATTGCCACTGTTGTCGCAATCACATTGCGGACGAACCCTCCTATCACATGACCTACCATTAAAGAAGACGGGAGCAGCGGCATCGTCCGGAAGCGCTCAAATAAACCGCTGACCATGTCCTGTGTAACACTAAGCGCGATGATCGAACTGCCAAAACCAACACAGGTAATGATGACACCAGGAACAACGTAATTCACATAGTCCGTTCCTGTCTGAATCGCTCCTCCGAAAACATAGACAAACATAATCATAATGGCTACTGGCAGTCCAATCGCCATCACCAGGGACTCCGCTTCCCGGAAAATATGCTTTAAACTGCGTACAGACATGGTCCATCCATCTAAAATTGCCCAATACCATTTTGTTTCACCCACTGACAACAGCTCCTTTCTTATCATCACTTGTTATTTCCATGAAAACATCGTCCAGTGTCGGCTTACGGAAGATGAAAGATACTGGTTCAATGCCATGTTCATGCAATGCGTTCAACAGCCTGCGCATATTCTCGGGCGTGCCTTCCGTTGTCATGATAACACTCCTTTCATTTACATCCATTTGACCTCCGAAAAGATCCCGGGCTTTTTGACAGGAGGGTAAATCAGCAAATGTGAATTCTATTTTTTCTTCTCCAACCATACGTTTCAGCTCCTCGGCAGTACCCTCTTCGACAATTTTTCCCCCGCTGATAACAGCAATCTTATCTGCAAGCTGGTCAGCTTCTTCCAAATACTGTGTTGTTAAAAAGATGGTTACACCGTTCTCCGCAAGCCTCTGAATCATGCGCCACATATTTTTGCGACTGCGCGGATCTAGTCCAGTTGTCGGTTCATCCAGAAAAATCACTTTCGGATCTGCAATCAGACTGATAGCGATGTCAAGCCTACGGCGCATCCCGCCAGAATAGGATTGCGCCCGTTTTTTAGCTGCATCCTTTAAATCAAATTGTTCCAAAAGTTCTGCCGTGCGCTTTTTTACCGTCTGGCGATCCAGGTGATTTAATCGCCCCATCATCAGCAAATTTTCCTCTCCGGTTAATAATCCGTCTACTGCTGCGTACTGCCCGGTTAAACTGATTAACTTTTTTACAGAAGCGGATTCGCGGCTTGTATCGTATCCGCCAATCGTTGCCACACCGCCATCTGCTTGAATCAATGTTGATAAAATACGTACCATGGTGGTTTTCCCCGCTCCATTTTCTCCAAGCAATGCAAAAATAGAGCCTTTTGGTACCTCAAATTGGATACCGTTCAAAACCGTTTTCTTTCCATAATTCTTTTTAATATTCTTTACCGAAATAACAGATTCAGGCATAAAATTATCTCCTTCCAAATTATAGATTGACTAAATCAGTCAATAAAAGAACAAAAAAATCCATTAATGATTGATTAATTCAGTCAATGTTAAGAATAAAGGTCTTTTGTTGATATGTCAATCCATTTTTTTTCACAAAAATGATTATCGCAATTCTATCATCCGTAAAAGAATACGTACCTTCTTCTCCCTGTTTTCTTTCCAGAATGATGGATCATCTGCCATAATACTGGACAGGACAGTTAAATAAACATCCACCAGATCTTCCGTATCCCCTTGAATAATCTCTCCGGATTTCTGTCCTTCAAGAAATAAAGGGGTTAATGCTTTGATATAAAATCGTCCTGATTTGTCTACGAGTTCATGTATATGATCAGGTAAATCATTGGCCCTATGTAAATGTTGAGCAATTCTAAAAACCATACTGCTTGTCCCTAAATCACTTTCTGTAAATGCAAATTGAGTAAATTCCCTGATTTTTTCCAGAGGTCTTCTCCCACTTTCTTTCAAATCATAAAAAAATTGCTCGACCGTATTTTCATCCATCGCCCATTCCATACTCTCATAAAGTATTTCTTCTTTAGAATCAAAATAATGATAGATCAATCCATGGCTCACTTTTGCTTCTTTTGCAATCATACTTATTTTCGTGAGTTTCACACCATTATCTGCAAACACTTTCAAAGCTGCACGCATCATTTGTTCTTTTCGATCCGCTTTTTTCTGATCTAGTTGCTTCTGGTTTAAAGATGTCATATATATTATTCTCCCTTTTTCTTTGACTGAATTGTTCAGTCTATATAAGCGTAAGGGCTGTACGAAATGGAGTCAAGTCATATGTTGTTTGCTCAATTGAAGCTAGCAGAGAACAAACAAAACGGAAAAATATAGTTTTGTCCAAAAAGCTTGACACATAAGAGTTTTAAATTATGAGATTCATTCAGCCGATCAAATAACTAAAATTAAATAAAAATAGTTGAAACTATACATTGGTGTCGTTATAATAAACATCATAACCGACACCAATGTATAGTTTTTGCCAAATACACGAGAGGAGTAAACACATGCAGGAAATGCAAAGAGAAAAAAAGCAATTTAATGTCATTCCAATCATGACTTCTTTATTAATAGCGGGTTTTATTGGCTTATTTTTTGAAACAGCATTAAATATGGCGTTTAGTGATTTAATGCAGGTATTTGATATAACACCTGCTACTGTACAGTGGTTAACAACTGGTTACTTGTTAACAATTGGCATTTTAGTGCCTGTTTCAGCACTTCTCATGCAATGGTTTCCTACAAGGACACTCTTTATAGCCTCCGTGTTCTTTTCGATTTTAGGTACAGCAAGTGCTGCAATAGCCCCCAGTTTTAATATGTTATTGGTGGCAAGAGTGCTTCAAGCTATCGGCACGGGACTGCTCCTTCCATTAATGTATCATGTTGTTCTGGTAATCATTCCTGCTAAAAAAAGAGGAACAGCTATGGGATTAATAGGTCTGGTGATGATGACATCCCTTGCACTCGGCCCGACGATTTCCGGGTTAGTCATTGAAAAACTAAGTTATCAATGGTTATTTTGGTTAGCTATTCCCTTTTATATGATTGCACTGCTGTGTGGCGTGTTCTACATGCAAAATGTATCCGCCATTAGTAAGCCTAAAATCGATATCTTATCGATTTTATTCTCAACAGCAGGTTTTGGGGGAGTCGTTTATGGCTTTAGCGGCATAGGGAAGGATGAGAACACAGTAATTGTCATTGTAACACTAAGTATAGGGATATTATCTCTACTCCTATTTGCGTTTAGACAATTTTCTATCCCATCTCCTATGGTTAATTTGCGGGCTTTCAAACAACCGATGTTTGCGTTAGGAACGGTGATGGTAGGTATTAATATGATCATTATCCTAACTGCTAATCTCCTGCTCCCTATTTACCTTCAGGATGGTATGGCTTTCACTGCTTTGTTGGCTGGTCTAATTTTACTCCCAGGTGGAATCCTGAACGGAATCATGTCACCGATTAACGGCCGTTTGTTTGATCGATTTGGACCAAAATGGCTCGTGCTGCTTGGATTTATCATCTCTTTGATAGCACTTTGGGCTTTCTCCAAAATACAATCGGGTACATCTGTTGAAATCATTATCGGAGTGTATATGTGTCTGATGGTTGGCACCTCCATGGTTATGATGCCGGCACAAACGAATGGATTAAATCAACTGGAGGCGGAGCTTTATCCGCATGGTTCAGCGATTGTTAATACCATACAGCAAGTATCAGGCGCACTCGGAACTGCTGGTGCTGCAACCATGATGACATTAGGACAGCAAAATTATCTATCAGCGGTTGACAATCCGGCAAAACTTGAAAATATAACAGCCTCACTTACGGCAGGAGTGCAAAATGCTTTTATTTTTGCGATGTTCGCAGCAATTATTGGATTCGTCTTAGCCCTGTTTATAAAACGTGTACAAGTGGAGGAGTAAACACTGGTAAAAAAGAATTTGATTCTTGAGCATACAATAGACGGCTTTTTTCCATTTCCGTATAAAACGGTTTTACTTGGGCTAAAAATTACTTTTCACGAGTAGTTATTTAAAGCTAACAGAGAGAATAAGAAGACTAGCATGAATCACGCTAGTCTTCTGTTTACTTTCAGATAATTTACTATTCACTTAATTTCTTTTTACAGAACTTAGCAAGTACTTCATAACCAATCAAAACAATGCCAAAAGTGAACTCCATGGCAATACTCTTTTACCAGATGCAGCGGTGTCATCTGATGATGTGAAAAATATGGAATCTAGCGTGTTTTGATTATACTTTTTCACATTTACTAAGTCCTCCCTGTAAAAATCAAGGATAAGCTTAATTATTTTCAAAGCTTTTACTTTCACAAAAGAAAACCAAAATAACGAATTCACAGTGCGTTACTATGTACTGTGACGAATCTTTTGGAACATCATCTTAAAGAACATCTATCTTTTATATTTGCTCTGCTCTTTTATTACCACCATTTTTCCTTCTATCAGAACCATAAAAATACATGCTCAACGGCCACCATAAGATAAGAAAAATCGGATACACTTCCCAAATAACACTTGGTGTGGAAACTGCGCTGACAACAATTAAAAAAACAACGGTTAAGAAAGTCCCGGAAATAGATAAGCCAAAATATCTTCTTGAACTTAGAAAGTATAAAAGTATCGGCCACCATAGAATGGCATAAGCAGGATAAATCGCCCATGGATATCCTGGTGAAAGATAAAAATTCAAGACAGAATAATATATGATGGAAGCCAGACTTCCTATAAGTGCGACAGATAGCTTTGCACCTGCTTTACCTAAGAATGTCAGGGTGATCAATAAGATAATAGGATAAATAGCATATAAAACCCACGGATGTCCCGGTGAATTGAAATAATTATTTAACGATAAGAAAAGGATGATTACCAATCCTACAAAAAGAACACCATATTTATACTGCTTTTTACTTAAAAAATAAAGGCTGATCGGCCAAAGAATGAGTATATGGGAAGGATACAAAAACCAAAGGTGTTCAGGACTTGTAAGAAAATTAACTATCATTAAAAATACAATTGTCATGATACTTCCAAGTGTTGCAAAAACAATCTCCTGCTTCATATCAGCACCTCCTTATTTTAATTTTCTCCATCGATAAAACATACTGAGCGGCCACCATAAAACAGCGAAGGTCGGGTAAACAAACCAAATAGTCGAAGGAGAGTAGTACATATTAATAAAAACCATCAAAACAATAATTAAAATACTTCCCCATATGGAAAAATTCAGGTCAATTTTTGCCCGCTCTATTCTTTTTACATCTTTATTTGTGCTAAAAACTCCTAATTCACTTTTTATTTCATCAATATTGCCAAATTCCACGATGGCTTTATTGATAGCATCCTCTTCTTCCTTCCCTTGAACCATCAGGTCGTAAACTTTTTCTTCCAGATTCTGATAAATCTCTTGCTTGATGGTTTCCCTTTCCTCACTCTTTGGAATATCTTCAAATAAATCATCTACATGATTTTTTATCTTATTCAATCTAATCCCTCCATAAACAAATCAATAATTTCTTTTGTTTCTTTCCATTCTCTGGCTGTCTCTTTTAAATATGCCTTTCCTAACATGGTAATTCTGTAATATTTTCGCTTTCCTCCATGAGACACTTTGCCATAATATGATTCAATTAACGCTTTCTTTTCAAGACGCTGGAAAACGGCATATAATGTCGCCTCTTTAATCTGAAAACGATTATCTGTCCGCACGCTGATTTGTTTGGATATTTCATAACCATACTGATCATTTTCATAAATCAGCCGCAGAATAATCGATTCCAGGTGCCCCCGTATAATATCACTTCTAATCATAACGTCCCTTCCTTATTATATAATTCTATCTGATAGAGTAATATTATCATCAATTGCTCTATCTGTCAAAGTAATTATAAATAACATAAATTTATAATTAAAAACAGCTTTTAACACTGTTATATCAAATATTATGATACTAAAATAAGTTATCTGACTTTGAATTTTAATTTAGTATTAGTTAGAAAGAGTAATCATTTGAACAACTACTCTTTCTGTTATAGTAAATTTAAAATCGGAATCGTTTTTTTGGTATTTAATGTGGTTTTATAAACAGGCGAAGATTGATAATTCCATACGAAAGATGCCATAACATAAATAATTCGCATCCTGTTTTAGAACAATAAGATGCGAATGGATTATATTTATTGAAATTGTTGCAAAAGTTATGTGTTTGTTGTCCCACCTTTTTCCACTTCTCAGCTGTCCCTCCGCAGAAAAGACAACCAATAAGCCGCTGTACATATTAACGCCCATACTAAAAAGCGTAAAGAAAGCAATCCATGGCGGAAGCTCGGTCACTTCATAAGCAGGCACCGAAATAACAATTTCTAAATCTAAATGAAAACCTTGATTCATGATTAAAAGAGAGATACTCACACAATTACTAATGAGTACCCCTCTTTCTAATTACTGATATCTCGTCTCAGCTTCCCTCAGAGTTAAACGCGTCTTATCATTGTTTTATTTCACTATTGCTCTCACGCGTTTTATAGACAATTTTACGAATGCTATCCATTGAGAGATTATAAGTTTGTTCCAAATCCTCAAATGACCAGCCTTCTCTATATAATCGGTAGATTTCTTCATTTCTTTTAGCTAAGGCAAGACGTGATCCGTTGGCTTCTCCCCATCCCGCCCGCTGATTGGTTTGCTTTGGAATATAAATAAGCTCTCCTTGAATATATTTTTGGAGCTCCTTCAACAAATGAGGCGGAAGCACCTCTTTTCCATTTTTGTATGACAAGCAAGAACATCCTTTCTATCAAGATGTATGGGTCGATCATGCATTATTTTCTCATTCATCATTAAAACTCCTTTCAGTTGATTTTATTTTTTGTAAACCTTTTCACTTTTTAGTATACATTAAATCAGGAAAGAAAAGGAGACCGCAATCTAAATGCGGCCCCCTATTTTATGATTTCCGGCTATGCGGAAATCACCTCATATTTTGTGATCAATTTCAATCAGCCTCCTTTCCGAAATACTATCGGTCCGACACCTTTATTAACTCATATCTTCCCCTTCCGAACAAGGGGAAGAATGATTATAATTATTTTTTACCATTTTTTAAATCCTGATTTAAGAAAACCTTCTCCCCCACTTGTATGCTTTTTCAAAAATTTCATAATGAAAGAAGCCAAGAATAAAAAAGGTGATTAAATACTGGTCTTCCACATCATTATTAACTATATAAATTGAAGTAAGAAGTCACACTTTTGTTTTGCTCATGAAAATGAGTAAATGATGATTGAAAAAACAGTAACTAGCGAAAGAAAAACACAGAGACTCCTGTGGGAAAGCGCAAAATCGAAAAGGAAGTTCGGTGAAGTTCGCGACGTCCTGTCGCAACACCGAACTGACATACGTCTTGTATGCCTCCTCGAAAAAAAGCGAACTTCTTTTTTTCGAGGAGATGCGCTCGGGGCCCACGGAAAGCGTAGTGTTTTTCTGTAGCGGTAGCTGTTAATATTAATTTCAATTTATATAGTTCCGATAAATAAACTATTTCTATTTGCAAAGTCCTTTAGGATATTCCCTTTGGCATTTCTATCCCTTGCTCTCGCCACAGTAAGAATGTGATGAAAAGCACACCAACCATGGTAATAAAATGTTGCCAGCTATCCTTTAATTCACCGCCATGCTGTGTCAGCACCAAAATCCCATCCATCAAAGGGACAATTGCGGACACAAGTGAAAAAGCGATTAACACTTTTTTTATTCTTATAAAAACAAACACAATTATACTGATTCCAAGTGCTAAATCCCTTACTGCCTTCACCCGGACATATCCACTATCTAACGGATTCAAGATTTCTAATCCAAAGGCTCTTGAGGCAGCAACAGGTTGAATAAAACCATTAATACCTAAGCCAATCAAACCGCCTGCGCATAAAATAATTAGCCAAAAAGATAATGATTTCGGACCCCAGCGTTTTATTTTTTTAGATTGCTCCCGCACTTCTTAAGTCTCCTTTTTTCTTATCATGTCTAAGACAGCATTTACTGCAAGCTCTTCCGCTTGCTCTCTTGTACCATATAATCTGCCAGACATAAATAAGGATGATATTCCGTGTAATGTTCCCCATGCCGCGTAGACATAATGATTCAGCTCTTCATCGTTGCAATGAGGCATGTATGCAGCAAGCACTTTTTTGCTAATCTCCCCTATCTGCATTCCTTCCCGCCAAGTCTCTTCAACTCCAAATGGGACACCGTCCATCCCATACATAATCCGATAATATGCTCCATTTTCCCAGGCAAAAGCGCAATAAGCCTTTCCCAAAGCGATTGCTTGTTTCTCCGGGTCTGAATATTTGCCGACTGCCGTTTCCAACTGGTCGGCTAACAATTTAAAACCATTACGCAGAAGTTCTAGGATAAGATGTTCCTTATTTTCAAATAACTCATAAACTTTTGTCGTACTGTACTCAATTTCACTGGCAATTCTTCTGATGCTCACATTTGCCCATCCGTTAGATTCTGCAATACGTAAAGCGGCTTTCAGAGCTTCTTCTTTCAAACGAACTTGCTCACGTTCAAACCTGGTTACCATCAATCGATTCTCCTTTATTCAAAAATTTATCCATCTATAAATAACACTGTTTTATTTTATAACATAGTTATATTCTATGTTTCTTTTTATATTTTGTAAAGGATAAATGCCAAATACACAGAGTTATTCCATTAGTAAGGAAAGTCTCGTAAGTGGTACCCTATGATAAATATCCCAAAACAATCAAGATTGGTATCATTCCTGCCTGAAGTACTTATCTGCTATACAAAAATGAAAGATAGCTTGCTGATTAGCAGCGCTTTAAAAAGGGTAAATAATATTGAGATACATTTATTAAGGCAGCATTATCATGACGAAAGCGAGTGATGGATACAAATGAATAAGTGGATGAGGATACTTGTTTGCTTAACTATGGCAGTCACAATAAACCTGGGACTTACATTAACGGCATTTGCTGAAAATGAAATGAGTGATCTACATATTAAAGTAGAATTACAGGAAGATGGCTCAGGCATTGTGACAGAGCACCGGCAAATGAATATGGATGAAGGTACAGAACTTTTCATTAATATGGCCAACCTTGATGGATCGGAGCTATTAGATTTTTCAGTCGATGGGTTTACAGAAGATCCTAACTGGGACTCCGATGATTCACGAGAAGAAAAGGCTGGAAAATATGGAACATTATCTACAAGCGATGGTGTTGAATTAGTTTGGGGAATTGGAGAATACGGGGAAAATACGTATACGATAACCTACACATTATCTGATCTTGTTCGTAATTTAGAAGATGGACAAGCAATGCTTTGGAACTTCGACACCTTTTCAGATATTCCTGCTCAACATTTGACGGTTGAAATTTCTGGTTTCGAGCCATTCACACAGGACACAGTAAATTTCTGGGGCTTCGGTTTTGAAGGAGATATGCAGCTTGTCGATGATCGTATTATTTGGGGATCAAATGGGGAAGCTGATGGTGATGTGATTGTTTTGACGCAATTTCCGACTGATTACTTTCAAGCACAACAAACAGTAGATATGACGTTATCCGAGCAACAAGAAGAAGCAATGGATGGATCTACCTATAATACAAGTGACAATACGACCATGGCTTTAATTATCGTTGGTGCAGTTGTCGGTTTTTCTCTATTGATTCTTATCGGAACCTTCCTCATCGTCCGTAAAGCCAATCGAGTGAAAAGAGAAGCTGGCGCAATGAAGCCTCTCCATAAACGGATAGCAGAAAATAAAGGCAGAACTTATGCTGCAGTTCCTTACGCCGGAGAAGACTATGCAGGTTTAAGTGCCCTTTTAACACAGATGAAGCTTGGTTATTTTGAGGATATCTTCCAAGCCTATCTGCTCAAATGGTCAGTTAATGAGAAAATCTCTATTGAAGCTGAAGAAGAAAGCGCGTTTTTCGGAAAAAAATATCGCACGACACTTACCATAAAAGATATTAAAAATGAACTGGATAAACATCCAACAACCTTTGGTGAGCTGACAGATCAAATAGAAGCTGAAGCGTATGAGGAAACGTATGAAACAGGTCTTTGGACGATGCTCTTAGATGCTGCGGACAGGAATGGGGTCGTTACAGATAAAGACATTCAAAAATGGGGTAAAAAGCATGCAGATGAAGTCAGTACTTTTGCCGATTATCTCAAAGACTATTCAGAAGCTTACCTGGAGCAGCAGGGTTTATTTACTTTTGAAGAAATCAAGATATTTGGATTTTTACAATCTATTACGATAGCAAGTAATGAAGGAGAAAAACTGGCGGATCGTTTGATTCAGTTTGATAATTATTTAAGTGAATCAGATATAAATCAATTTTCAAATGCTTCCAAGCCGCTTTCATTAAAAGATATGATGCTATGGAATGTTCTGCTTGGTAAAAGTGAGAAAGTATCTAAAAAATTTGATGGCTTCGTCCCTGATGACATGCATGAAGAGGAATGGATATACCATAACTTCTGGTATGGAACCTACTATACCCGCACAAATTTGTCCACAGGACTAGCCAGCGGCGGCTTTCACTCCAGCACTTCATCTGCTGCTGCGGCAGGCGGCAGCGGTGGCGCTACAGGTGTCGGCGGCGGTGGCGGCGCTGGTGGAGGTGGAGGCGGCGGAGCCCGCTAAGCGAAACTTCTCTGACTCCCGGCTAAAAAACATATTGTATCAAATCAAATTATCATAAGAAAAGCTCAATGACTATTTGAGCTTTTCTTATTTTTATTTATTCCTCACCACTGGGCCGAACATGTCGCAGCATAATAACTGAAAAAATGGCCAGAAGGATAACAAGAACGGCACTGACAGCTGCGATGGTGTTGATCCCATTAGTGAACGCTTCCTGAGCTAAGGTGAGCAGTTTATTTGCCGTGTCTGCAGGTACAGAGTCCGTTACTTCCAAAGCACCTACAAGAGATTCCTCAGTTGCTTCAGCTGCGGAGGAAGAAACATCCGCCGGGAGAGAGCCGCTTACTTGGCGCTGGTATACCGCTGTAGCGATGCTTCCCATAATTGCAATACCCAACGCCGCACCTAATTCAGCGCTTGTTTCAGATATAGCTGATGCGGAACCGGCTTTTTCCGGAGGTGCAGACCCAACAATTAAATCCGTTCCCAACACCGTCAACGGACTTATACCAATAGCAAAAATGACACTGCCCACTATGAGGATCGTCAATCCGGAAGTGGGTTCAACCTGCGTTAGAAAGAGTAAACCCGCACTGGCGATAACTAAACTGATCCCAATGACATAAGCAGGTGAAATCCGACGTGCAATTAACGGTGCTGCAATAGAACCAATAATAACCCCTGCTGCAAAAGGAACCAGCCAAAGCCCGGCAATCAATGGAGATAGTGCTTGCACGAGCTGTAAATATTGAGCAATATATAGATTGAGACCGCTAATTGTTAGTAATCCCAGCAGCAAAATACATAATGCGCCACTGAAAGCAGGAGTGCGGAACAGTCTCATATCTATTAATGGATCATCCATACGATTTTGTCTGTGTACAAACGCCCAGCCAATCAGCAGGCCTGCAGCAATAATCAAAACGAGCGATACTTGAAACCCTTGTTCAGCAATATTCTTAATACCATAAACAATTGCAAGAATGGCTAGAAGAGACATCACAGCACTGATTAAATCTAATTTTTCTGATTTTAAATCTTTATACTCCGGTAACAATACTGGTCCTGTAACAAGCAGCAGCAACATAAAGGGCACACCCAGCAAGAATACAGAACCCCACCAGAACCACTCCAGCATTAAACCGCCAACGATAGGACCGATAACGCTCCCTACTACGAAGCACATCATCCATACACTAATAGCACTGCTGCGCTGCTTTGCATCTTGGAACATGTGTCTGATCAACGATAATGTAGAGGGCATCAATGTCGCCCCGGCAATGCCCAGCAGTGCACGGCTCACAATTAACATTTCAGCGCTGTTCGAGTATGCAACCAGTATAGAAGCTATTCCGAATAAAGTCGCCCCAATCATCAGCAGCTTTCTACGCCCGATACGATCCGCCAGCTTCCCCATGATGACCAGAAATCCAGCAAGTACAAACCCATATATATCCACAATCCACAACATTTGCGTACTGCTGGGAGCTAAATCAGCAGCCAAATGCGGGAGAGCAAGGAACAACACACTAATATCCATGGTCATAATCAACGTAGGAAGCGCCAGCACAGCCAACCCAATCCACTGTTTCATACCAGCTTTAGAAGGTATTTTCACCGATTCTTTCTGCTTCTTCTCGGCTTTCATTTTCTTTTTATTATTATTCACAATCACCCTCCTTAAAATTTATCATGGTCACACACCATATAAACTGAATTTAACTTTTTATCATAAAACTATATTTGTTTTTATAGTTTTATCAAAATTTTTTTATCTCTTTTCAGATCGAAATCATCTATAATAATGGAATATCTGCAATGAAATAATTTATATCTCCAGCTTCATATAAATACGTTCCTTAAACCCTTTAAAAGAAGAAAATCTCTCCTTCTTCCTTTCCATGTCGCTAAATCCCAGTTTGGCATACATATGATAGGCTATTTTATTCGTATCGACCACTTCTAAAATAAAACGGCGATAAGAGGCATGCTGTAAAACATGCTGAAATAAAGCTGTAGAAACTCCTTTTCCCCGAGCTTTTACAGATGTAGCAACACATTCAATATATCCCGTACCATCTTCATACGGAAGTTTCTTATTAAAGTCATTTTTCATGAAGTGATACCCCAGGTTTCCCTTTACAAATCCAAAATGTTTTTTTAACGTATGCCGATCAATGTTAAGCCCTCGTGCTTTATTGTTAGAACAAGCAAGTATCCCTACAATTTCTCCATTTAGCATTGCAAGGTAAAGAACTTTCGGATTTAACATTTTTTGAAAAGCAGCCACTAAATTTTTACGATCTTTGGAGAAAAAGCCTAATTCTTTCTTATAACCATCAACAAATACTTCAGCGGCCTCTCTTCTTACATCGCTATCAAAATCCTTCATTTGCTTTACTTCCATTACAGTTTTTTGCATTTTGGCCCTCTCCTTCTCTTGATATAACTTCAAGTTTATATTTTTCAAAATTAAACTATATTGGTTTTATTAGTTTTCTTAAAAAAAGTGGAAATACGATAAACCTCTTTTTATTCTTCTTTAGAAACCAATCCATATAAAATGATATCTGCAATTTGAGATAAAGCTTCCGGAAGAGAAATATCATTTACGATATAGAAATGCTGATCTTGAGCTGTTTCAACCGCTCCTCTTATCATCTTTACAATTAAGGCTGCATTTTTATTGACAATAATACCTTCACGAATACCTTGCGCAATTAAAGCATCCATTTCATCCCAGTCTTTTGTATAGATTTCATATAATTTTTCCCATTGTTCCGGGTAAGAGCGTTTGATTTGTTCTAACGTTGGCCGATTATAAAGTTCAATATAGGTTGGCAAAGTTATAATGCTCTCTTTAATCTTCTCGATCAATGACATATCATCGTCGTGTAAAATACGCTTATGTTTTTCATCAACTTCAGAAAAAGAGTCTTCGATTAACGCATCTAAAATATCAGCTTTCGATGAAAAATGTTCATACAGTGTACGTTTACTGATCCCCAGCCTGCGTGCAAGATCATCCATTGTGAATTTAATCCCATTTTCCTTTAATTCTGCTGCAAATCCTTGGATTATTCGATATTTCATTGTTAGCACCCCCCTGAAAACTAATTAAACTAATTTAGTTTTATGGTTTTGGTAATTAGTATACATGATATGTGATGTTGTTGCAAGTGGTTCTTCGTTGTAACATTTTTAACTTTTGAATAACATTCGTTACCTATCTATCTGAAAAGCTTGATAGAAATTCTACAAGTCTTTCATTTACACTATCAGACCCACGTCCAAGCCATATTAAGTGCCCCCATGTCTCCAGTAAACATAATTCTGAATCACGAATTTGTTGGTTAGCATAATAAGCATGCTCCAATGGGACGGAACTATCATATTTACTGTGCATAATCAGCGTTGGACAGGAAATAGCTTGCAAGTTTTTAGAGGTAACCTTTTTTGTTTGGGATAAATCTATTAAAAATCCATAACCCGATCGTTGACGTTTGTTCATTCTTTGTATTTCATCTATATCTGTGTCTAATATTTTATCTATGATTTCTTTATACGAAAGATTGCTAAAGGCAGGTACCATCTGCTTAAACATAAATTCCCGAAAAATATTGCTCATGCCTGAAGCCAGTTTCCATGTGATTTTTTCTACAGCAGGACGGAATAAAATCTGTGCTGGCTTATATATTTTATCTTCCGCTGTCAGTCACTCTTTTGTTACAGCACTCTGTAATGTTAATGTTTTGACTCTCTCCGGATAACGAGCTGCAAAATAAAGCCCGCTTGGCCCGCCAGCTGAAATGGCAAGCAGATGTACTTTGTCAATTTTCAAATAATTTAACAGCTTCATATAGTAATCACAGGCTTTGGACAAATTCTCTCCAATTTCTTTTGATGTTTTTCCATACCCTGCCCTTGAAGGAGTAATTATCATAAAGCCATTCTTAATCAGGGAATCATACCCCAAATCCTCATAACAGTTGGAATGTCCACCATGCATTACGAGAATTGGTGCACCTTTTTTCCAAGTGATTGAATATTCGATCGTTTGACCATCTGTGATATATGTACCAATAATTCTATCCATTACCCTCACCACATCC
Source organism: Oceanobacillus sp. CFH 90083 (assembly GCF_009389585.1). Taxonomy (GTDB): domain Bacteria; phylum Bacillota; class Bacilli; order Bacillales; family Amphibacillaceae; genus Oceanobacillus. The sequence continues at coordinate 18,555 of NZ_VIYG01000019.1, forward strand.
TTTCATTATACTTAAACATACAGATACCCATACTTTTTTCTATACTCACTAATCTGTAATTATTGTATATGGGTTGCGGGACAGTTCATATTTTAATCACATTAATTAAAGTATCCTCTATTTACTGTTAGAGTCTACTTCTCTGATAAATTCTTCCCGTTTATTCGTCCCAGACCGTTTTAAATAATTTGGAGAGGTTACTTCCCGTATAAAAATAAGTGCATCATAATGATCTTTTGGACAAATAACCAATGGGGAAAGACCTGAAAATCCCGATTCCAATAACCACCAACAGAGAAAAAGCATTCAAAAGACTCTCTGCTTCTGAATGCTTTTATCTCTTTATACTTTTTCTTTAATTCCGGAACAATTTATAGCTATAAAACATGGATAGCACCTGCTCTCCGGTTAAATGATCTATATTTTTTACTTGCGCATAGTTCAATGCCTTTTTAAACTGATTTTTTGTAAACAGCTTTTTGTATTCCTTATTTACCAATTTATAAACAAAGGATTGATACAAATCTCTATCCCTAGGATGCATTCCAGATTCTTTTCTTCTAAGCCTGATTAAAACAGAATGAACTTTCGGCTTGGGATGAAAATAATCTCGAGGAATGGATTTTAATACGTTGATATCAACCTCTGGAAATATTAATAACCCGAAAGCCCTGCTATCATCTGTAAGTCGTTTAGCAAACCCTGCTTCAACAATCAGAAAACTATCCATGGCAGCACTTTCGAAAACAACCTTCTTTATTATTTTCGTACTTATATTATAAGGTATGTTTCCATAAATTTTATACGGTTGATTTCCTTTTGGAAACGTATAATTTAATATATCTGATTGAACAACTTTTACGTTTTCATAACTGCTGATAGATCTTTCCGTCATAGATACAAGCTTAGTATCTATTTCAATAGCTGTAAGAAAATGACAAGCCTTTACGAGCTCTCTCGTAAAATGTCCCTTCCCTGAGCCAATCTCAATAACAATGTCGTTTTTACCAATATTCGTTTTAGATAATATTTCATTAATATACTTTTTCGACGTAATAAAATTTTGACTATTTTTTGGATTTACTTTGTTCATTATAACCCTCTATTCCATTGGCTATAACGAACTTCATTTTTCGTTCATTATAACCATTTAGTGTTTTTCCTGGTTTATAATGAACGCTTTAACAACAGCAATGCTGCAAATCCCCATGTCTATCCTCCTTTTTAATTTTTTAGAAGAGACGGTTATCTACTACTGCAATAGATGTGATTCCCATGACAATTACCTCCAAATATAATATGACAGATTGATTATAACAAATGATTGCAGCTGAAAACAGTCTATCTCCGTCATTCGGCTGCCAGCAATATTATCCGCACAGGCAAACCGCCATATTTTCCCCGTTCAATTAGGACTTCTCTGACTTCCCCGTCATGCGAAGAATTTTATCTATTTTACAATCAAGATTCCCAGGCCATGCCTTAGCTCACCAGAACAATTGCTCTCAAGCATATAGTGCGGCGTATTGTTTAAATGCTGAATTTGCTCCTCGGTTGCATCCCTTCCATTATCCTCTACTGAATAACACATTTATTCCCCCTTAAGGGTATACAGAATATTTACCATCTGTTAATTTACCTTTTTTGTTATGCGAGCAGGAGAAATTCCCTCTATCCAGCTCTAACCTTGCTGTATCTAAATAGCTGTTTTTCATTCCAAACGGTTCAATTATTTTCTCATTCATAACCTAATGAAATCGTTTGGCAGTAACATCATCTATCAGCTGCTGAATGATACAGAAGCCTGTATCTGAATAGTAGAATTCACTTTCAGGTTCATACTTTATTTTAATAGGATCACTACAATAAGGCGTTTCCCTTTTAGCCACTATAGCAGGAATTTCTGTTTGCGGATCCACTTCAGAGAAGCTGCCTTCAGGGTCTATCATTCCGGATTGATGACTTAGTATATTTAAACATTTATTTCATCATTTTAAGGATGCTTTTCGAATGCTTGATTACCCCAAGTAATCCAATTCCTTTTTTTGCATCTTTTGTTAATTTCGCTCCTGCTATTTTTTTAATCTTTTCTTCTGCATTCAAATAATTACCAGTATCAAATATCGGCTGCGGATCGTATTCTATTGCGAGTTGAATCGCCTTCGTTTCGTCTTCCCCAACTATTTTATCTGACAAATATAAAGCCATGTCTATACCAGCCGATACACCCGCTGCAGTGATATATTTTTCTTGCTCAACAATTCTCTCTCTGACGGGAATTGCTCCAAAATTACTTAATAGATTTATTGGCTTCCAATGTGAAGTTGCTTTTAATCCAGTTAGTAAACCTGCTGAAGCCAGCAACATAGACCCTGTACATACAGATGTCGTCCAGCGTGTGGTTTTATCAATTTCCTTTATCCAATTCAATACACGAACATTTTTCATTTCTTTCATAAATCCAATTGTTGAGCCAGGTATTACTAAAATATCAGCACTCTTTATTTCATCGATACTATATTTCACATTCATATCTATAAAACCAGAATCAGCTTTTATTTCTCCCTTTTTCTCTGCGACAAAGTATACTTTTGTATCACTCATATTCCTTAAAACCTCATAAGGTCCAACAGCATCAAGCATTGTTACACCCTGATATAAATAAATAATTACTTTCATAATTGCCTCCTTCTTTTTAGATTATTTTATAGTTCAAATTTCTATTTTGAAATGTCATTTCCTTCAATGTTTTGTGTTCCAATATTCAGACAAAAAATATGTGGAAACTAAAAAGGACATATGACTCACACAATAAGCATATATCCTCTTATTTAACTCTTTAGATATAACAAAATAGCAGTTTTAATTGGAAAGTACAAGATTAGAAACAACTATTTTTGACCATGACTCCAACGCGTCAAAATGGTGTTTCAATTCACCTTTAGTCATCCATATGCCAGTGAGCTCATCTTCTTTTGATTGAATATTTTTATGATTTAACTCAATTTCATAAACAACCCCAAGATGATCACTATCAACATCATCATTTGATTTAATTATACCTTTCATTTCCAGCTTTTTAACCATTTCTGCTTTTATTCCTGCTTCTTCCTCCAGTTCACGCCAAAGACCGTTTTCAATAGAACGTTCGATATCTCCGGGTACTGCATCTATTTCCCCGACATGTCCTCCCAGCAGCCCTTTTCTTCCTGCGAGCCTGCTTTCCCCGACACCTGCTCCACGTAAAATAAAGAAATATTCCTCTTCATACCTTACAATAACATATGGTATTGGATGCCTTTGGCTTGGATGATACTCTAGTAAACTGCGTTCTTCTATGCCATAATCTATGAAGGGTAATTTATTTACTTTGCTGAATCCCCATGGAATACTCTCTAAATCAGCTTCTTTAAAATATAATATTTTTTCTGCTGTACTTGGTTTTTGCTTTTGTAAAACTTCTGATTTAATCATATTTAGATATTCCCATCCATCTGATTCAATAGGATACTGCGACCGGTCAGCCAGTATCTCTTCAAGAGTTTTTTCTTTGATAGAGTTTTCATCACATTTTAGAAGTTTAGCTGCCTCCTTCTTTTTAATAGAAGAATGAATCGTTTCTTTATTTGTCATAACATCACCTTTTTCTTACACTATACTTCACTTTCCATCTATACACTGATCTGATGCTTAATTAGAGTCAGATGATATGTATGACTCATCCTCGTTTATATCCCATGATTACTCCACCAGCTTGTTCTGAAAAGCATAAATGACAGCCTGTGTCCTGTCCTGCACTTCTAACTTTCCTAAAATATTACTGACATGAACCTTCACTGTTTTTAATGCAATAAACAATTCATCGGCAATTTCCTGATTTGCTTTCCCTTTCGCCATTAATAACAAAACTTCCGTCTCCCGTTCTGTTAACTGCTCATGCAAAGCAACCTCCTGTTTTGTCCGCATACGGTTCATAATTTTCCCGGTGACTTCCGGCTCCAGAATGGACTGCCCTTCGTAGGTCGCACGAATCGCTTTGGCAATTTCGCCGGCTTTCGATGTTTTCAGCATATAGCTAGTAGCTCCCGCTTCTAAAGCAGGGTAAACCTTCTCATCGTCTAAAAAGCTGGTAACAATAATAATTTTCGCTTCCGGCCACGCTTCAATAATCTTCTTTGTTGCTTCAATGCCATCCATTTCCTTCATCACCAGATCCATTAAAATAATATCCGGGCGCAGCTCTAATGCCAGGTCAATCGCACGGGAACCATCATCCGCCTCTGCAACTACTTCAATATCCGGCTGTGAGGAAAGATATGCGGATACGCCGATTCGTACCATTTCATGATCATCAACAAATAAAACCTTAATCATTGGATGTATCCTCCCTTCTTAAAATAGGTACTTTCACTTCTAAACGTGTTCCTTCATTTGGCAAGCTGATAATTTTCAATGTCCCGCCGACCTCATAAGCACGCTCACGCATATTCTGCATGCCATAGGAGCTTGTTTTCACAGCTTCCGTCTGAAAACCAATTCCGTCATCGACTACACGCATAATTATATTTTCATCCCGTTCCAATAATAAAACGTGCAGATTGTCAGCCTTTGCATGGCGCAACGTATTAGAGATAGATTCCTGAAAGATTCGGAACAGCTGGTCTTCTACACCTTTATCTACTTGAAAATCCTCAATTTTCGCATCGATTTCTATCGGTACTTTTTGTGTTAATTCCTTTAATAGTCCTTCCACACCTTCCTGCAATGATTTACCCTTTAAGTCAACGGGGCGTAAATGTAAAAGCAGCGCACGCATCTCCAATTGCGATTGATGAATCATTTTTTCTACCATATTTAACTGCTTATTTAATGCCGCGTCTTCCGGAGGTCCTGCCTCATTAATCGCCGACATTAACATCGACGCCGCAAAAAGCTGCTGGCTCACAGAATCATGTAGTTCCCGGGCCAGGCGATTTCTTTCCTGCGCAACTACTTCCTGCAAGCTTTGTTCGCGTTCATTCGCTCTCTCCGTTGCAATCTTTTGTGCATGCTCGGTTTGCGCCCGCAGCTTTTCCTGCACCTGGGTCATCCGCTCTGAAATAGATTCCAGCTCTTTCGGGACTTCTTCCGCTTCAGAAGGTCTTTCTCCTTTAATAATTCCGATAAGCATTTTTTCAATCTTTTTTAAATTCTCCTTCCAGTACCAGCCTATAATTGCACCGATAATGGAACCGAATGTTATAATGACGGCCAGTGCAGTTAAAAGAAAGGAAACATCCCCTAATTTTCCTTCCCACAGCGCACTCCATCCAAATGCGATATCGATAGAGAAGGTAATAAAAGTCATAACGATCATGATAATCGCTAATACAAAGCTGCACGCAATCGACAAGAGGACAAAACGAATAATTGAATTCATACGCGTTTCACCTCAATGTCTCCGGAAAATAAAGAAGTAACAATCTTTACTCTTTGATGCGCTGTACTATAGTCTTTTGTTTCATAATGAAGGGATTTGTTCATCAGCCGATTGTGATTCTCTCCCAAAATAGATGCTCTGCCAAACATGGAGCTATGATGAATACTGACCTCTACTTCATAAGGTACATAAATCTCAATATTACCGATCAGATGCCGGATAGAAATGACTGCTGTATCATATGGCAGTACGGTATTGCTTAAATCAATAACACGGTCGCCATAAATGCCGTGCATATTGACGTCCTTCCATTGATAAGCCGTTTCTTCTGTCCGCGCATCATCAAACATGCGCTCATCAAATAAATTATCTATTTTGATAAGCGGATCTTCACTATGCAAGCCCGATTTATTTGGGAGTTCCGGCTTTTCTTTACTCGGGTTTTTCGTTGATTTACTATAATTTAAAATTAAAATGACAATAATCACGACAATTAAAAATCGTACTGCCAGCAAATTAAACATGGAAAGAAGGAAGGATATTGCAGCAATAGCAAATACAATCTTCCAGCCCAATGCATTCAGTCTTTTCCAGCTGAAGTAAACAAAGAAACCGGAAATAAAGGCTGATATCAGTGATCCGCCATGAAAAAAGGCGATTTCAACCACAAGAAGCACTGCAACAGTAATCCATATCCAATTTAAGTTTTTAGTACTGAGCTGTTTAAACATCCTTCCACTCTCCTTTCATTTATGTCTTATGTAAAATATACAGGCGAGGACACCCTGCGCCTGTATAAGTATACCATGATTTTTCATTTTCTATCTAGAGATTCTAATTTGCTTCTTTCCCTTTTTCATCTAATTGCTTTTCGATTGCAGCAATTTTACTGTCAAATGTACTTTGATAGTAAGAGCTGTTTACTCTGTACTCCAGGTTTTCAATATACTGCTCCATCTCTTCAAACTTGGAGAAAGGCTTTTCCGGCGATTCATCCACCACACGGTTAATTTGGTGATTTGCTTTGGCAATATTTTCACGCCCCATTAATTCCATCCGGCGCAAGTGCATATCCTTCAGGCGATGCTTCATTTCTTCGCATTTCTGCTCCAGATTTTCAAGCTGGCTAATCGCTTCTTCTCTGGATGCTTTCATGCGATTGGCACGATTTTGATACTCTTCATGCTCTTTTAAAGCAAATGCATGCATTTCCTCTTCCTGCGCACGCTCTGCGATTTTCGCTTGTTTCAGGCGTTTATCTGCCAGGTCTTGTGCTTTCATATACTCCCGCGTAAATTCTTCCTTTAATTTATACTGACGGTCAATCAGCTTTCTCACTTTTTCCTTTTCCTGTTCACTTTGGCGTAAATAATGATTTAATGCTGCAATCGGGTTTTTTTGTTCTTTTTTATCCATCATCGTGTGTAAATCTGCTGAAATCGAATCCTTTATTCGAGTGAAAATATTTGTTGTCATAACTAATCTCTCCTTTAAATTTTATTTGTTTAACTCTGCCCACTGTTTTTCAAAGTTCGTAAAGGGATCATCATCGTCCCTTATTTCATGAACAACTGAGCTTTCCGATGTGTTCCAGTTTTTATAGATTAGGTAAAGCGCATATGCTGCTGCAACACCTAAAACGGCATAGATGTTAGAGAATGAAATGCTCAATACAATTAAACCGACAATCACCCATCCTATTTTTGCAGCGGTTGAATCTGTACTGATAAATTTTTTAAAGCATATATAGAGTAACCATACACTTAAAGCCAACAATACCATCGGACCAAGGTTTGCCAGCAGTATCAGCAATGCCGCAAGTCCTCCGATAAATAACATGAATTTTTTCATTCCGTTTTCCTCCTTTCGTTATTGTATCTTTATCTTACCGGGTATCTCGTTTTCTCGTAATGAGCCTGAGAAATATCTTTGTCTAAGCCTTAGGGTCTATGTAGATCTATACCTCTGCAGTAGTGCTTTTACAGTCCATCAAGAAGCAGCTACTAAAACAAAAATGGAAGGCTGCCTCCATCTTGAGATAGTCTTCCATGTCTATTCTGTATAGTTCTTTTTAAATGTAAGCTGCTTCCATTTTTTATTGCTTAATTCATAAAATCTTGACTAGTAAGTTTACATAATAATATTATGGTTATCTAAAGACGTTTCTCCATAATAATTTCTCCTTCTGGATCAAGCTCCTCAGTCCGGATAAAACCATGCTTTTTATATAACCGTTCTGCTTGACTGTTTCCCGGGACAAAGCTTAAACGTATAATTTGAACATCATAATGTTCTTTTATGTATTTTTCAATCAATGGAATAAACTGATTTGCATAGCCTTGTCCCTGGAAATGACGATCAATCATAAACCGATCAAACCAGATGCTTCTTTTTTTATCAAAATAAAATCCAACCATGGCATAGCCAACTGGCTGCTGGTTGTCATACAATCCCAGAGATGTTGTCAGGCGCTCAATAAAACTCTCTGCCAAGCAAAAAGAAACACTTTCCATAAAGTCTTTTTGATTTTCAGCTACTTCTAATGCAGCAATTTCCCTCCAATTTTCCTTGTTCACTTCTTCTATATAAATAGACACTGATTTTCACCGCTTTCTCTTAAATTATTCTTTTTATATTATAGGATCAATGTGTTTTTTAAAGATAATTAAATTAGAAACCTACAAATAAGGTTGAATGCTTTTCTCCCAGCCAATGATAGAAAAGATAAGCATTATTCGTAAAAACAGCCCGACACGTAAAATTTTCAGGATAGAGAACCAAGCAGTTAGTATTTTCAAAGAGGTTTTGTCTTCCTTATTTTTATCATCTTCCATTATCTTTCCCCTTATCAATGAATCACCTCTGCACTTTTCTGATAAAACGTCTACATACCCATTTACAAATCAAAGCTCCCCCTTGATACGATGCAAATCGCAACACTAGGAAGGAGCATATAATTATAGTTATTCAGCTAACATTTCTCTAACTTCCTCACGAAATACTTCCTCATTTACTAATTTATCCCTCAAAGCCTGCATCTGCATGGCTGCAACCTCCAACTCTGAAAGATTAAGATCATTCGTAAACAAAATCATCTCAAAACGATTTCCATTCTCATCCTCTGCATATACAGCCTGATTTAAAACAAAAGCAGTGCTTCCGCCTTTTTGCCCTGCACGTACAATCGATTCATCTTCAAGCTCTACGCTGAAAATAGCATCCAACTCCTGATAAAATGCTTCTGAATAACGTTCTTTTTTATTCAGTATACGCATTATTTTATGATAATCTTCAGCAGCAGCGTGCGTCAGCCGGTCTGACCAGACCTTTTGAATCGACATATCAAGCAAGGCAGTGGCTGCTTCTTTTTCTGCTTCACTTAAGGCTTCTGTCTGCCATTCCTCAAAAAGATCGACAGCTATTTGCCGGTAAGCATCATCATCCAAATCCCGTAACGCATCCTCTAATTCATCGGCTTCTATATCCTTATCTTCCATCACTTTTTGAGGAATAACAATGCTTGCTGTTAACGGATAAACCGGCTCATGATTGTTCAAATCCAGTTCTTCTATCCGATTATTTATTTCTTCCAAGCCCAGTCTTTCTATTAAATAATCCGTATTTGCATTGGAACTGAATTGCATCATACCTTGTGCAATTTGTTCCAGAGAGACCTGCTCCCCGTCTTTCAATGTACTCTTCCAGGCTTCATGTGCTCCACCATCTGTATTCGGAAAATAATACTTATCCACTTCCTCCATAGCTACCATTTCAGAGGGGTCGATGTCCCCTTCTTCCGCTTGACCGGCGAATTCAATTGCAATAATTATTTTAACAACACTGGCAAGCGGCATCGTTAAATCGGTATTGATTTCTGCTATTGGCTCGTCATTCCAGGTGGCTAAAAAAGCAACCCGGTCTGAGTCCCGGTTTTCTTTTATAAATTCCATGAAAAGCCCCGTTGCCGGATCCAGATTTTCTTTATTTTCTTCTACTGCTGCCTCTTCCTGCTCTTCCTCATGCTCATCGGAACAAGCTCCCAACAGGAGAAGAAAACAGACGAGCAAAAAGGCACAATACGATTTCTTCACAATACCCTGCCCTTTCAGGTTAATTTCCAGCAACATCTCTTTTTTTAAAGGTCAGCCATCCTACTGCCATAAATACAACGTAATAAACGATAAGAACAGCAATAGAAAAGCCAAAGGACGTTCCTTCAATTAAAGGAGACCCTTCAAAAATACTTTGCAGATCAAGATGTGCGGTTAACAGATATTTTCCTACTTCATATTGGCTTACCAGCATTGTAATAACTGGTGCAGCAAGGAACACCACAATACTCGCAGCAATTGCCATAGCACTTCCTTTGAATAAAATTGCAATCATAAAGGATAACGTTGCTAATAGAATTAATGGGACCAGGTAAAAGAGGATGTCTTTACCGATAGAGGCAAGGATAGAAACTTCTGTATAACCTGATCCCATATTATCAACAATGGTTGGGTTCCACGTATCGACGCCGAAAAAGATAAGTCCAATAATCATGGATAGAATAATAGTATAAAGAATCAGCACCGCTGCAAAAAGGAAAACTGCAATATATTTGGATGTCAACACAGTTCCTCTTCCTGCCGGGCGAATCAGCAATAATTTAATCGTCCCCCACTTATATTCGTTTGAAATAATTTTAGCTGCCACAACAATAATCAAAATAGTAATAAAACTGATATTGGAGATATTATCTGATAGAAAAGCCCACATATCATAAGTGGGAATCTCCAATCCCAACGATTGATAAGCTTGTGCGAGTTCCCCTTGGAAGACCTCATCAAAGAGCATATTTTGATTAGCTACAAAGTTTGTAATCATCGCCCCGCCAATAAGGAGAATCGCCAGGATAATATACATTGCCCAAGTAGATTTATAATGATGCAGTTTGATAAATTCGTTTTTGATAAGCTGGCTTAGATTACTCAATGACATTCTCTCCAATCAAATCGAAAAATTTGTCTTCTAATGTGCCTTTGGCAGCCTGGACCTCATAGACATTGATATTATGGTTTAATAATTCTTTGAGAATTACTGGTATTTGTTCACGCTTAACAGCAATTTTTAAGGTTGTTTCGTCAGCTATTTCTACAAATAAAGAACCATCCACACTATCTAAACGTTCTTTTGCAGCTTGCGCATTGCTTACAGAGATAAGATACTCTGAAATATCGCTGTCCTCAAGCTTCCTGTTCTTTTCTACGTCCTCTACGGCAATTAAAGCCCCATTTTTAATAACTCCGATGCGATCACACATTAATTCAATCTCAGATAATAAGTGACTGGAAACAATCACACTGACCTTTTCCTGCTCTGCCAATGCGCGGATATATTGACGAATCTCCTTCATTCCGGATGGGTCCAGTCCATTCGTAGGTTCATCTAAAATAAGAATCGACGGTTTATGTAACAGAGCCTGTGCAATCCCCAGCCGCTGCCGCATTCCGAGAGAATATCCGCCGGCTCGATCATTGATTACTTTTTCCAACCCAACTAATCGGACCACTTCATCTATCCGGTCTTTTGATGTGCCTGGAACCATCCGGGCAAAGTGTTCTAAATTTTTTCTTCCCGTTAAAAAAGGGTACATTTCCGGATTCTCAACAATCGCCCCGACCTCTCTGATGGCTTCACTATAATCTGTTTGAATGCTTTTGCCGACAATGCGGATATCCCCTTCTGTAATTTTCATCAAACCGACCATCATCCGGATTGTTGTCGTTTTACCAGCACCATTTGGTCCGACAAAACCAAATACTTCCCCCTGCTTTATTTGAAAGCTGACATCTTTAATGATTTCTTTATTCCTGATGCGTTTGCTGACATTTTTTAATTCCATTGCAATCTCAGTCATTATAGTCCTCCTCAACCAGGTTTTTACTTCTTTAAATAGTTATACGAAACATGAGCCTAAAGGTTTCAAACTCATCTAGATTATTTAGATATTCCCCCAATAATGAACTTACAGGGAAAAACAAATAATTGTACATAGTAAATATATGTACAAGCAGTCTTTCAAAAATGTGTTTCCTACTATTAAGTTTGTCTATTCTCTTTTTTTATACTTGCGTATATTGATTGAGAAAGGAGGGAAAAGCTATGTGTGTCTTTCATTCAGATAGAAAAAAGCACGAAGATCACTGTCGCTGTGAATGCCACCGACGTAGAGAACACCACCATCACTGTGATTTTTGTGATTGTCATCGACACAGGGAGCACGACCATCACAAAAGATGTCATCACAAAAGACATCACCACGAATGTCACCGGGAAAAACATCATCATTGTGAGGAACGACGGAGACATTCCGATCGATGTAAAAAGAAATTCTGTCACTGCTGTAACAGATTTTATTAATTAAGAAAGCAGCTATATAACACTACCCCAGCTATTCGATTCAGACTCTGACTAGCTGGGGCAGATTTTTTTCCGCTAATCATGTAAAAAGCATACATACAATTCTACTTCTAAAAAAGAAAAACAATACTACTTGAACTTTGTATTTTCCAATACAATAACCCGTGAGGACATAGCATGACCCGCTTTTTTTGTGCTTTCGACCAGCCGGATGATTTTTTCACAGCATTGTTTTGCACCCATAATCAGTAGAGGCTCGCCCAAAGCATTGATATTCAGCCCTCTTGATAAAAAGCCTCCTATAGACATTACAAAAGGAACAGTAGGAGAAGTGTTGGAAATAATAATCTTCTCATCTGTCTGACCCCTGTCCTGTAATATAGCTGCCAACTCCTGCATAGCGGGTACAACATATTTATTATTTCTGCGTCCTATAGTATAAACAGCGTGACCATCCTCATCAACTCCATGAAAAATCAGCTTACCGAGGTCATGCTTAGTCAATTTATTAAAATATCTGACATGCATTATTTCTTCCTTTGTCAGCATTCGATTCACAGGTAACTTCTTTAAATGATACGCTGCTGCAAGTGAAGTCGTGTGTGTGCCGCCATAATCGTTATAAATAAAAATCAATGTCCTTATCTCCTTTCCGAAAAGCACTGTTTCTGGAATCTGCTCATCAAGCATCTATTTCGTAATAACTTTATTATTATCCAAAATGAAAAAGCAATACATTTTAAGGGCGCACGAAAAAGAGGGTGAATCCCATGCAGATACATCGGTTCACCCTCAAAAACGGTATTCAATTGCTCAGGACTTTGTATAATTCAAATCCCAAATAACGCCAAACTTATCCTTTACTTTCGCATATTTGGCTCCCCAAAAGGTATCCTGAAGTTTCATTAAGATATCACTTTCCTGCTCTAAGGCATGATATATCTTCTGAATACTTTCTTCACTTTCCAATTCAAGCACCAATGAAATATGATTCCCTGCTTCAACAGGCTGACTTGGAAAAGTGTCTGAAACCATAAAGAATAATGCATCTTTTTTAAATTGCGCATGGATAATTCTGTTTTCTGCTGCAGGAGGAGTCGGATAATCTGCTTCCCCAAAGGTTTGCATGGATACAATTTCTCCATCAAAAACCTGCTTATAATAATTTAATGCTTCTTGTGCATTCCCGTTAAATGTAAGATAGGGTGTTGCTTGATTTTTCATACAAAACACTCCTCTAATTCGACAGATTTTTGAATACATACCAGTATTCAAATTTGTTCGAGCAACTTCTTTCATTGCATCATTCGATGCTGCATTTAATACAATCGATTACTGAAAAAATTCTCTGTATAAAACGGCTGGTCACTTTCATTGAAATCAACCCCTACCCCCAGATGGGTAAAGTCTTCATGCAGGATGTTCTCCCGGTGCCCGAGCGAATTCAATAAACCCTGATGCGCAAAAATACTGCTGAACTGCCCATATGCGAGATTCTCTCCTGCACTGGTAAAAGCAATATCATCTGCTTCCATTCGTTCAAAAGGAGACTGATTTTGCAGATTCGTATGACTGAAGAACTGATTAACGGCCATATCCGTACTATGCTTTCTCGCTGTTTCCCTTACCGCTTCATCCCATTCTAAAATAGATAGCTCCTGCTTGACACGGGTCGCATTGGTTAGGTCAAATAACTGATATTCCAAACCTTCCTTCAATGCCTCGCTGCCGGGAGTATAAAGCGTACTTTTTGCCGATTCCAGGTCTTCATCTATTAACTGAACAGCCGTTACTTCATCTGCTTCATGCAGATCATAAAACATCGTTACATAAGTGCCGTCCATATGATAAACATCATATTCTCCTTCACTTTCAATTTTATAATTAAACCAGCCGTTACGAATCATTTCTTCCGGCTCCCCTAATGTCTCATTTACAAACGTTTTGGGATCACCCAGAGCAATATCATGCTGAGAGGATAGTAAATCCTGATTAGTAAAGAGTCCGCGGACCATCTCCTGTTCATCATAGGCAACCATCATAAAGTTTTGATAATTTTCATGATAGGTGAACCATTCAACCCCATACTCATTTTCACTTTGCCGTTCAGCTTCCCCATACACCTCTTCAACCTGATTTCTTGTGTCTCCAATTTCTACATTGCCGATGGAAAAAGATTGCTCCTCGGGAGTGGTGAGTTCAGGTGTTTCCACTTGTTCATATTCTCTTTCTGTTTCTGAACCTGTCATAGAATTAAAAAAAGAAGTTGTCTGGTCTGATACTTGCCGGAAGTAAAAATCATTATCTATCACATCATTAATAAAATCGCCTGCTGAGGAAAATGTATCACTTACAGCATCAGGAATTATATCACGGACTGGCTCTTCCCATAATGGTTTTGTCCAAATGGCTAACAGTATAATTAACAGCAAAAATAATAATCGCTTGAAAATAGCTATCCCAACCTTTTTAAGCTCTGTCATGCGGCATCAGAATTACAGATGATATTCTATTATTTACGAAAACCACTCTTGTTAATCCTTTTTAAATGCTAAAAATCCGCTATTTATATAAATTATACTATCTCCAAATTGGTTTCAACAAATCTAAGCATTTTTTCTTCAGGTCTGACAGTTAAAACAAAAAAATCTGCTTCTCTCATAAATGCAGAAGCAGATTTTTACTATGCTTACATCATCGATCCAAACCAGACAGCAAGAAAGGTTCCAATATAGTTTCCAATAATATAGCCCAGCGTCCCGACGATTAGTATTGGACCAACCAATTGTCTCCATCCTTTTGCAATTGCAAATGCCGCAGCTGTCGTCGGCCCGCCGATATTCGCATTACTTGCCAGGAGAATTTCTTCTAAGCTCATCCGGAACAGCTTTCCAAATAAAAGCGATAGAATTAAATTAATTGCAACAATAATAAATGCAAAAACAAGCAATAATGGTGCAGTATGAATGATTAGTGGAATGGAAGCAGGTATCCCGATAACGACAAAAAATATGTGAATCAGATAAGTACCTATCTCCTGACTGCCGTTTAATTCAGAAAAGTAATTTGGAAAAATACTCAAAACAGCAAAAGTAAGCGTTGTTAATACAAGATAATGATCACCAATTATTCCGCTTAATAAGTTATTAAAAAAGGACGCATTCTCTCCGCTTGGAATAATCTCTGCAAAAAACTGCGCAATTTTCAGGGAAACAATAACTAAAAGAAAGGCTGTCCCAATAGAAAGTGCCATATCCCTTAAGGAAACTTCTTTTCGCTTCCAAAAGCTTTCCGCCAATGTTTTGTCATCATCAGCTGCCTGATTTTGTTCTACACCCTCTATATGCGGCGTCGGATAGCGTTTACGGATAAAATTAACGGCAGGTATCATCATCAAAATAATAAACAATAGTGCCATCATTAAATTATCGGCTACAACTGCTGCAGAAACAATCTCTCCAGGTGTTTCGAATTTAGCTGCCATCGCCGCAAAATTCACGCCTCCCCCAATATATGTAGCACTGAAAATACCGCTCAATTGATCTAATAGAGGTATGTGATTCCGTAACGTAAAGAATGCGACAATTGTTCCGGCAACTGTACCAACGGAGCTCAGCAGGAAAATAAGTAATAATCTGCTGCTCTCCTTCCAGATTTTTTTAATATTAACATGAAATAGCAGAAGCGGTATTGCCAGTGGAACAATAATAGACCAGACAGCATCATATACCGGCGATTCCAGTGGAATAACTCCTGTATTGGATAAAATCATCGCACCGACTAATGCGATAATTGCTCCAGTAACCTTGGAAGCCCAGCTATAGCGTTGTTCTAAAAAAATACTGACAGACGCCCAAATGATAATAATCCCCCACAGTGTAATCGTATCATCTGCTTGAATTAGTGTTTCTTTCATCAGCACCCATTCCTTTCTCTTTTTTTAGTATGGCGTATGGCAAGTTTTCTAATATCCTATTTTATCATTTAATTTTGATAAATTGATAGGTATTGTGATGTGTTTTTGAGATACAGTAGTACGGCATCCGAAAAATCCTCATCAAAAAAACCTCCCTAAATACTTTTAGAGAGGTTTTCAGCCTAAATTATTTTACTTGTTCTAATACATTTAATTTCTGGTTTAGAGATTGCAATTGCTCATCATTTAATGGAAGTAACGGCAAGCGGACACCGCCGACATTTACGCCATTTCGGTTTAAAGCCGCTTTTACAGGAGCGGGACTCGGTGCTGCGAACATTTCCTGCATAACCGGTAAAATACGCTGATGGATAGCAGCCGCTTTTTTCACAGCTCCCTGTTCAAATGCAGCAATCATCTCCTGCATCTCATTGCCAATAACATGAGCAGAAACAGATACGATGCCCGCTGCTCCAACAGCAAGAGATGGCAGGGTCAAGGCATCTTCCCCGCTGTATACAGAGAAGCTGTCATCTGTTTGTGCAACCATCTCTGTTACCTTGTCCATATCTCCACTTGCATCTTTAATTGCGACAATATTATCAACAGCTGACAAGCGGATCACTGTTTCAGCCGCTAAATCAACGGAAGTTCTGCCAGGTACGTTATAGAGCATCACCGGCAGCTGAACTGCGTTTGCGATTGTTTTAAAATGCTCATACAAACCGTCCTGAGAAGGTTTATTATAATAAGGTGTTACAAGCATCACAGCATCAACACCTGTTTTTTCAGCAGCTTGCGACAGCTCAACCGATCCTTTCGTCTGATTAGAGCCTGTGCCCGCTATAACAGAAGCTCTTCCATTGACTTTCTGTACTGTATGAGAAAATAGTGCCAGCTTTTCTTCATTGGATATAGTTGGTGATTCTCCTGTTGTTCCTGCTACCACCAGTCCATCTGAACCATTTTCAATTAAGTGTTCAATCAAATGATCTAATGCCTCATAATCAATTTCCTGCTGCTCGTTAAATGGCGTTACCATCGCCGTAACCACTTTTCCAAAATTCATAACAACACACCCTTTGTATAATATCAACATTCCTTGATGAAGAATAGACGATAGCACCTAAAGTAAAGTTCCTCAAACCATAGAGGGTGGAAAATAATAAAGATAAGCAGAAACAGTATTTTTTATCCCTGCTGTTTCCGGGTTCATTTTCTCTTATCATTATTCATTCCTTCCATGATTTCCACATAATAAAAAGCACCAACGGAGACCGCTGCTGCATAAACATACTTAATGTCCTCTCAGCTGATAGCCCTCCACATAGTTCCCTATATGACAGCACTGAATTTATTTAATCCCAGTACCAGTATAATAAGAATGAGGCTTATTATACTTCGGCAAATTCCCCTTTCTATATGCTTCATCGTCAGCCTGTTCTGTCTCTGCATATTTACTGATGGTCTTTGCACCTCTATCGTTCACCTATGAATAATGAATTTGTCTGTATTATAGCAGGAATAATAGAGAAAAACAAATGAAAAATAGAGATTTTTAATAATGGCGAAAGAAAGCCCATGCCAAAGCCATCATACATTTCTTTATTGCTAAACTATGCAAAATAACAAAATAGGTGATTCCCCTGCTCCTGTATTAATCCTCTTGCAGAAATTCCATCGATAAATATCTTTCTCCTGTGTCAGGGGCAATGCAAACAACTTTCTGCACTGGTTCCAATCGTTTGGCAACTTCTCTTGCTGCGTAGATAGCTGCGGCTCCAGATGGTCCGATAAATAAGCCTTCTTTTTGGGCAAGCTCTTTTAATAGTCCCAATGCCTGCTCATCATTAATTTGAATAATTTCATCATAAATAGATGTATTTAAAATGTCAGGTACAAAGCCCGGGCTTGTTCCGACTAATTTATGCGGACCTGGTTCTCCACCTGACAATACTGGAGAGCCTTCAGGTTCAACGACGGCAATATGTAAATCTGGAATAAATTCTCTTAAAGCTTCTCCTGTTCCTGTCACAGTCCCACCTGTACCTGCCGTACAAATAAAAGCATCTAAATGATCGTTCATATCCGCTAAAATTTCCAGCGCTGTCGTTTTACGGTGCGCATCCGGATTCGATATATTTTTGAACTGCTGAGGGATAAAACTGTTTGGTATTTCCGCTTGTAACTCCAGTGCTTTTTTAATCGCACCCGGCATTTTTTCACTGCTGGGAGTTAGAACTACTTTGGCACCATATGCTTTCAAAAGGTTTCTTCTCTCTTCGGTACTGTTATCCGGCATGACCAGAATAGCCTGATAGCCTTTTGCAGAAGCTGCCATCGCAAGCCCTATTCCTGTATTTCCACTTGTCGGCTCAATAATCGTATCTCCAGGCTTTATCTGTCCTTCTTGCTCAGCAATATGAACCATATGCGTTGCAGCACGGTCCTTCACACTTCCGCTCGGGTTAAACATTTCCAGCTTCACAAAAATTTTTGCTGCATTTTCAGGCTGCAGCTCGTTTAATGCCACCATAGGGGTGTCCCCTACTAATTCAGTAATATTATCTACTATCCTCATATTTTGCTCTCCTTTCTATTTCTTCAATAAACGTTTATCTACCGAAATACCTGGATTGATTTTCATCAATTCTTCTACCAAGGTAAACTTATCCTTGGGTGAAATAGCAATTAAGTCATATTTACCGCTTCGAATCTGTATCCGGTCTAAGGATAATGCCGGTGCAATAATCGGCATCTTGGCAAGGAGAATTAATTCCATATTTTTTATATAAATGGTTTGACGGATTGGTCCGTAATAAACAATGAAACGATCTTTATCAATCTTGTATCCGGTACGGAACCAAAACCATAGCAGCACACCACATAATAGCCCCATAATGAATAAATTAATAATCTGTCCCCGGATTAACGGGATAAGTATACCACTAAGCACAATAGTCCAGAGAATAATTGCCATCCATCTGTCCTTTTTGGATTCAAAATACATTCTATCCCCCCATTCATGCAAATAATATCTCTTCTTCCATTATAACGGTTGCATGTCTTCATACCAAATTTCAACATGGCTGCTGCTTTGAATTTCAAACAATAAGAAAAACTTATACCACTTCGCCAAATCGTTCTTTATAAAGAATTTTTTGTTTTCGAGTTCTCATTACCCCCCTGGAGCTTGTGTGCTGTATTCTTATTTCAAACCACAAAACAAAGGGGTATCCCCCATACCCCTAACAGGTATAAGAGATACCCCCTTGCATTATTCTGAAAATCAATTAAAATGACATCGATGGCTTATCTTTTAATGGCGCCAATAAACGATCCAGATGCTTCCATTCTAATTTATCTAATTCTGTTACCACTTTGTCCTCCTGAAAATCCCATTTAGAACCTTCTAAATCACAGCTGATTGGAACATCACATTTGATCTCTGCCAGCTTCCTGGATAAATAAAGCATTTCCATATCTGCCTGCAGTTTATTCTGCACGCCTTTTGGAAGCTTTTCGATATTCTCTACTAAATCATCAATGGTTCCAAATTCCTGTAATAATTTCAGGGCTGTTTTTTCGCCAATCCCTTTTACACCAGGATAATTATCCGAAGAATCGCCCATCAATCCTTTTAAATCTATGATTTGTGCCGGGGAAAGAGCTTTTTTCTCGAAAAAGTTATCCTTATCAAAAACCTCGTAATTCCCTTGCCCCTTCCGCATAATAATAACGCGGATATTTTCTTTTACTAATTGCAATAAGTCCTGATCACCGGAAAGAATATACACTTCATTTTCCGGATTATATATATTCGCAAGTGTTCCCATGCAATCATCCGCTTCAAAATTTTCTAGTCCTATGTTAGGAATATCAAATGACTGTACAATCTCTTTTACCAGATCAAACTGCGGAATCAGCTCCACTGGTGGTTCATCACGATTTGCTTTATAGCCGTCATACATCTCTGTCCGGAAGGTTTTGCTTCCCATATCCCAGCAGCAAACAACATGGGATGGTCCAAAAGTATGAATAGCATCTGTTAAATAACGTAAAAATTGATACACACCGTTCGTTGGAACTCCTTTAGAATTATACATAAAATTCCCCCGGAAGGATGTAGCAAAGAACCCCCGAAACAGAAGTGCCATACCATCTACCAATAAAACTTTATTTACTGTCATATTCCATCTCCGCCCTCTCTGTATCCATCCAGAATAGCATTCATTTTTTCTTTTCGCTCCATAAGATCATCTGTATCTACCTCAACAAATAAACGGTCAATAAATTGCTGATAAAGTACATCCGCTTCATGTACAAGTGTTGTTTTTTCCTGTGCTATTCCCTTATCCCACTGAACTTGATAAGACGACTGGATTAATCTCCCGCCTTGTTCTATAAAAGCTTGAATGTCTGATTCAATGATAGCATACAGCTGCTCTTTGATTTCTTCTTTTTGATTTTGTACGAAGAATGTTTTCGTATCTTTAAATTTACTAAATAATTTTTGCAGCTCTTGACGCTTATTTATCGATAGTTTCATAGAGATGTCCGGAGTAGAAAAGCCAATAATATCCCACTCAGATATCGAAAACACAGGGTCTTGCTTTTTTGCTCTTTCAATCATTTCCTGCTGATTGGCTAGTAACAAGCTCTTTAACAGCTGTTCAATCCGTAAAGAAATAGCTAATAATTCCTGGCGCAATTCCGTCTCCATATAGAGCACAAGCTGTTCAAATTGTTTTGAAAGCAGCTCTCTTCCCGCTTTACCTGATTCGGTAATCGTTGTCGGATTATAAATTTCTTTAAACAGGTCATGGAAACGGATGGCAAAACGTCCGTTTAGAAAATAAGTTTGTTTTTCTAATTTCTGATGCCAGCGATTTTCTGTCGAAGCAGCATCCATATTTTCTATATTTTGAATGATTTGCTGATAAGCATGCTGCAATGCTTCTTTCCGTTTTTCTTTTGCAGATTGATCCAGTTTTAATGATTGAATAAATTGTTCCAGCGCTTCTCCTGACCGCTCTATGTCGCTGATTGCTGCCCGTTTCGCAAGCGCTGTTAAGTCATGGTGAATAAAATCATAGAAACGTGTTTCAAAAGCCTGCATCTGTCCATTCATTGGCTTCTGCTCTATTTTTTCTGTCAAAGAAAGCTTACTCGAAACAGGATAAAGACGCGGAAAACGAATACCCAATTGCGTTAATTGGTCTTTGACGTACGTAGTCACCAGATCCAATTCTTCCCGATCGCTGGCAAGGTCTGCTGCATTAACAATGAAAAACATTTTATCTAATTCAAATACATCCTTGACACGTCCCAGCTGCATCAGGAAATCCTTATCTGCACGAGATAGAGCATGGTTATAGTAGGTAACGTATAAAATGGCATCAGCATGCTTGATATATTCAAAAGATACATTCGTATGTCTCGCATTGATCGAATCAGCACCCGGGGTATCAACCAGTGTAATTCCCTGCCTTGTTACTTCACAATCATAAAAAAGATCCATCGATGCAATATAACATGCTTTTTCTTCATCGGTCACATACGATTCAAAGTCATCAAAGGTTATTTTTTTATTCGAACCAATGACCGGTTCAACTGCTTCATAGCCTGTAAGCATGGCACTTAAATAAGCCTGATACATTTTCGGCAAACGTATATCTGTCAAAACCTGTTCTGTTTCCAGCCATGTAATTAATTCACTCAGGGTGCCGTTTGGCGGTTCACATTCTTTTGCCAGTGTTTGTATATCATCAATCAGCATTTCTTCGGATTTAAAAGTGACAATAACATCCCTGTGCCTGTTTTCGGTTGTAACGGGACGAATCCGATTGACTGCTGCTGTCGTCGGATTAGGAGATACCGGTAATACACGCTCACCAAGAATGGCGTTGGCAAAGGATGACTTTCCGGCACTGAATGCACCAAATAAAGCGATCGTATAAGAACGTTCTGTTAAAGATATCCTTCGTTTCTTTAAATCCTGCTGATAGCTCTCAAACCCCGGTAATTGAATCGCTTGTAACGCCTGATCAATATCGCGGACGATATACTGCTCTGTATTATCATGTATTGTCTTCTCTGCTTCTTCTGGAGTTTCTTCAGCTATTTCCTTCTGCTCTTTTCCAGCCATTTCTAAAACCTCTGTTCCTTGTTTCGGAATGACTTTACGGGCCTTCAGCTTCAGCTTCATCTCCGCTATCACTTCCGGGGATACTTCCGGATTTGTCTGCTGCTCATCCAAATAGTTAAAATAAGCAGCTTCTTCCCGATCCAGAGCGGCATTTGCCTGCTGCTCCACCTCTTTCCCCTGCAGGTTCTCCAATTGCTGTTTTAATTCTTCCAACGACTTCCTCTGTTTATTTTCAAGTTCTTTTTTCACTTCATTTGCCAGCTGCCTCATCTTTTTCTTGAAATGTGTTTTTAAACTGGCCGCAATTTCATTTGTATAATTTAAAACATAATCCCCGTTAACCATTGCACCTTTACGTAAATTGCTTTCCAGAAGCTCTTCACTTAAAGACCATTCCAGGAAAGAGACTCCCTTTTCCTGGTAAGAGGAATCCAATTGGTTTATTTCAATTTGCTCATACCACTTATCCCGAAGCTTCCATTTTAATGTCGTCTCAACACTCTTTTCTAAAGCATTCATAAATGCCTGTTTCCGTTCTGTTTTAGCTTCCTTTGTTTTCTTAGCACTTGTAAATAAACCGCCGACTTTAAATTCCGGCTGTACAGATTCCAAATAAGCCCTTGCCAGCTCTCTTAAATCAGCCGGCATGAGGTAAGCATTCTTTGCAGTCTGATCTACCTCTGTTAAAAAACCAGCTGTCATATTCTCAGGCTGTTGCTTAAGATGGTCAATTTCTTTTGTTAATGCTTCTATTTCGCCAGTAAGCGATGCTTCATCAACTTCTTCTATGGATGCTTTTTGATTCGACATTTCCCGGTGAACTTTTTCTTTATGATCACGCACAATTTGTCGAATGCTCGCATCCATCGTTGTGTACTGATCCTTCGACCTAAGCATATGAAATACCGTATCTCTCAGCTCTGCCCACGCATTATGCGGTGCGTCGGGATTTTTGAGGGATGTGTAGAAAATAGAAGAAGGGTGTAAATTCCATTGATCAAACGTTTGTTTAATTTTTTTATCAAATTCGACAAACGGCAGCTCTGCTTCATTATGCTTATCTATTTGATTGATGACAATCATAAATGGCAGCGCTTTTTCCTGCATTGCCTGTAAAAATAATAAATTTACCTCCGATTGCACATGATTATAATCTGTCACATAAATAAGATAATCCGATAAGTGAAGCGATGCTTCCGTCAGCATTCTGTCCACATCATCTGCAGCATCAATTCCCGGTGTATCCAAAATAGCAGTATGTGGTGGTAAAATCGCCTCAGCCGTGCTGATATGCATTTTTTGGATGTCATTTTTATTTTTGGAAAACTGCTTAATTTGCTCCAGATTATATGGTTCCTGGTATTCCACCACATTTCCATTATGAAAAAACACGTTGACAGTACCTTCTCCAGATGAGATTTTAACAATATTCGCACTGGTAGGAATTGGACTGTTGGCTAACATCTCCGTCCCTAATAACTGATTAATTAATGAAGACTTGCCGGCAGAAAAATGACCTGTTAACGTGATGATAAATTCTTGATTATCATATTTTTCTAAGATATCAAGCATCTTATCAGCATTCACCTGATCCCCTTTGTTTTTCATTTCTTGATAGAGAGCAGCAATTTGTTGTTCTGTTACCCCTTTTTCCATATACGTGATCACAAGCCTTTACCCCTTTTTCAACTTATTCATATCTGTACATAGCTTTTACTGTTTTTCCTGACATTGCATAACATCTTTATTATACGGAATAATTGCATTGATTTCTAGGAATTATTATTATAGTTTACATAATATATTTATGGTAAATAAAATTATTATACTGAAATAGAAAACAATCTTAAAACGCTTAGGCTGATGAATGCCTAAACGTTTTAATCATAACAATTATACAGGATACACCCCGTGCTTTCTCTCTGTAAATTGTTTTCTCTTATTCTGATACATAGAAAAACGGCTTGCCAGTACGTCCCTTAGCTGATCCGGCTGAATGATATCATCAATAATCATTTCTGAAGCGAGACGGTAAATATCAATGTTCTCTTTATAGACCGCCTGCTTTTCCTGAATATACGCTGCTCTCTCCTCTTCTGGGAGTTTAGCAATTTTATTCGCCTCCACTGCATTAACCGCCGCTTCCGGCCCCATGACAGCAATCTGTGCGTTTGGAAAGGCCAGGCAGCAATCCGGCTCGAAAGCAGGACCTGACATCGCATAAAGACCGGCTCCATAGGCTTTTCTTACAATAACGGAAATTTTAGGAACCGTCACTTCACTCATTGCAAACAGCATTTTCGCTCCATGGCGAATAATCCCTTGCTTCTCCACTCTTGTTCCGATCATAAATCCTGGTACATCTGTTAAAAACAGTAACGGTATTTCAAACGCATCGCATAATTGGATAAACTTTGCTGCTTTATCTGCTGAATCTGTAAAAAGGACGCCTCCTTTGACACGGGGCTGATTGGCGATAATCCCTACACTCCGTCCTTCAATACGAGCCAGCCCTGTGATTAATTCCGGAGCAAATCGTTTTTTTATCTCACAAAAACTGCCTTCATCAATAGTACGATCAATCAGTTCATACATATCAAAAGCAGCATTTTGATTTTCCGGAATAATTTCACTGATTGACTTATCAAATACTTTTGGTGCTACAGCTTCCACTTTTTTTGGCTTTTCTCGAAAATTAGCAGGAAAATACGTTAAATAATTTTGTGTAAATTGAATAGCTTCCTCTTCAGTATCTACTAACACATCGCCTACCCCTGAAGTTGTGCAATGCATCTTTGCTCCGCCCATCTCTTCTAAGGAAACCTTCTCACCAATGACCTTCTCAGCCATTCGCGGGGAGCCCAAATACATGGATGCATTTCCATCTACCATGATAACAATATCGCAAAACGCAGGAATATATGCCCCGCCTGCTGCCGATGGACCAAATAATAAGCAGACTTGCGGAACTCTTCCGGACAGCTTAATTTGATTGTAAAAAATACGCCCCGCACCTCTTCTTCCCGGAAACATATCTATTTGATCGGTAATTCGTGCACCTGCTGAATCTACGAGATAAATCATCGGCACTTCCAGTCGTTCTGCTGTCTCCTGAATACGTAAAATTTTCTCCACGGTCCGCTGCCCCCAGCTGCCTGCTTTGACGGTAGAATCATTGGCCATCGCACAGACTGTCTGGCCATTTATTTTTCCTGTCACCGTAACAACACCATCTGCCGGCAAATCTTCATTCATCGCATTCGCAAATAGGCCATCCTCAATTATCTCATGCGAATCAAACAGGAGATTGATTCTTTCTCTTGCAAACAGCTTCCCTTTTTCCGCGTTGCTATCGTGATATTTTTGCTTTCCTCCTTCTTTTATTTTTTCCATGCGCTGTTTTAGTTCTTCTTCTATCCGCATATCAGCATGCTCCTTTCTTGGCAGTAAGAAAGCATAAACTTTCTTACTGCCTAAGTGTAACGATCTTGATGGGACGGGTAATCGCAAAAGCTTTTCGGTGGGGCGGCCCCAGTCCCCAACCAGGGTTGTTACCTAACAGTTTGGTGACAACCAGGTTTTCTAACCTTCAGTTTCCTTGATAATCAGGCTTTCTTTTCTCTTGAAATGCAAGTAAACCTTCTTTTCTATCTTTTGTCGGTATAAGTTTTACGTAAGATGCATGCTCCAGTTGAAGAGCTTTATCGATGGGAAGGTCTATGCCCTGATTGATCGCTTTTTTAGCCTGCTTCATTGCAATTGGTCCATTTTTTGTTATTTTTCGGGCAATACTAATTGCCTCATCCTGTAAAAAAGAGGCGGCGACTGATCGCTCAATCAGTCCAATAGCCAAAGCATCCTCTGCTGAAACTGTTTTAGCTGTATAAATAAGCAGTTTTGCCTGCCCAACCCCGATTAACCTTGGCAATCTCTGCGTACCTCCGGCTCCCGGTATAATCGCCAGGGATGTCTCTGTTAATCCCAGCTTGACATGATTGGCAGCAACGCGCAGATCACATGCCAGGGCTATTTCCAGCCCGCCTCCAAAGGCGACGCCATTGATAGCAGCAATAACAGGGACATCTATTTTTTCTATGGAATCGCAGACCCTGCTAATTCGCTGAACTGCCGCGACGACATCTTCATCATTCATCGTCCTTCTTTCTTTTAAATCAGCCCCGGCACAGAAAGCCTTCTCGCCACTGGCAGTGATAACCACACAGCGAATTTCTTCATCATCCCTGATTTTTTGAATGCAATTCTCTAAATCTGTTAACATAGCTGAAGATAAAGCGTTTGCAGCTCCCGGCCGATTTAATGTGATAACAGCTATATATTGATCAACTGTTTCATAGTTTACAAGTTGCATAAGCATTCACTCCAAACTAGATTTATTCAACAATAGCTATCGTGTCTCCTTCATTGACAAAATCTCCTTCCTGCACCTTCCATTCCTTTAACATTCCTTTTTCTTCAGAAGCAATCGGGATTTCCATTTTCATCGACTCTAAAATAACAACATCCTGACCCGCTTCTACAGATTCTCCTTGCTGTACTGTAATTTTCCACACATTCCCTGCCATTGATGCTTTAATTTCCATTCTCATTACCTCCTGTGTTCGGTTGATAGTATTTGCTTAAAAAGGATGTTTGTGTATCTCCTTTTTGAAATGCCTCATACGTTATAATTTCCTGAAGCATCGGTATATTGGTTTTAATGCCTTCTATTTTCAAACGACGCAACGCTTTTTCCAGCTTATTGATTGCTTCCGGCCTATTTTTACCATAAACAATCAGTTTCGCAATCATCGGATCGTAAAATGGTGTAACCGTATCTCCGGAAGTAACGGCACATTCATTACGGATACCTTCCCCTTCAGGCAGCTCCAATGCTGTAATTTTACCCGGTGATGGAAAAAAACGAATCGGATCTTCCGCATAAACCCGTACCTCAATCGCATGCCCATTTCGTGTTATCTCTTCTTGTGTCAAAGAGAGAGCTTGATGATTAGCGATGTTAATTTGTTCTTTTACGATATCTATCCCCGTTATTTCCTCCGTAACTGGATGCTCTACCTGAATACGTGTATTCATTTCCAGAAAATAAAATTGCTCAGACTCATCAACCAGAAATTCAATGGTTCCGGCATTGGTATAATCAATCGATTGTGCGGCAATAACAGCTGTTTCTCCTAATTTTCTGCGAAGCTGTTCAGAAATAGATGGTGAAGGTGCTTCCTCCAATACCTTTTG
The DNA here is from genome assembly GCF_009389585.1 of Oceanobacillus sp. CFH 90083. Classification (GTDB taxonomy): domain Bacteria; phylum Bacillota; class Bacilli; order Bacillales; family Amphibacillaceae; genus Oceanobacillus. The sequence continues at coordinate 45,696 of NZ_VIYG01000019.1, forward strand.
GTTCCGGCGCTGAATCGAGCATTCCCGCTCAAATAAATGAACAGTGTGCTGATGATGATCTGCTAACACCTGCACTTCAATATGCCTGCTGTTTGTGATGTGCTTTTCTAAAAACATTGCCCCATCCCCAAAGAAAGAAGCAGCCCGCTTAGAATTATTTTCGAAGGCTTTTTGCAGCTCCTCCGAAGAGTGTACGACCTCCATTCCGATTCCTCCACCGCCTGCAGATGCTTTTAACATGACGGGATAACCGATCTGTTCCGCAAAACGGATAGCATCATCCATCGATTCCAGAGCATGATCTGTACCGGGAATAACTGGCACACCAGCTGCTATCATCGCTTTTCGAGCTTCAATTTTACTCCCCATCAGTCTTAAAATATCTGCTTCAGGACCAATAAAAATAATCTGTTCTTCCCTGCACCGTTCAGCAAATGCCGGACTTTCACTCAGGAAACCATAGCCTGGATGAATCGCATCAGCATTGGTCTTTTTAGCCACCTCCATGATTTTATCTAATTGCAGATAGCTTTGCTGTACTTGTGAAGGACCGATATGGTATGCTTCGTCTGCTTCCTGTTTAAATAAAGCATTTTCGTCCGCATCAGAATAAACAGCTACGGTCTTAATACCTGATTGTTTGCAGCTGCGGATTATTCTTCGCGCTATCTCGCCGCGATTAGCAATTAATATTTTTTGTATCATAGGCTCCTCTCCTTCTCTAGCATCCCAGCTGTCTGGCAATTACCAGGCGTTGAATTTCAGATGTCCCTTCTCCAATTTCTAATAATTTCGCATCCCTGAGCAGCCTTTCTACCTCATATTCGCGCATATAGCCATAGCCGCCATGAATTTGAATGGCCTGATTTGCGGCGCGGAAGGCTGTTTCCGAGGCATATAATTTAGCGTAGGCAGCTTCCTTGGAAAAATTCCTGTCTTGATCCTTTAACCAGGCTGCTTTATAAACCATATTTCGTGCCAGTTCTATTTCCATTGCCATATCTGCTAATTTAAATTGAATCGCCTGAAAGCTGGAGATCGATCGGCCAAACTGTTTACGGTCTTTCGCATATTGCAAGGAACGGTCTAAAGCCGCCTGGGCAATCCCGACAGCCAATGCTGCGATAGAAATTCTGCCGCCATCTAATGTTTTTAAAAATTGCCGATGCCCTTGATGCGCTGTACCAAGCAAATTTTCTTTAGGGACACGAACATGATCTAAAATGACTTCAGCGGTGTCTGATCCACGCACACCCATTTTGTCATAATCACTCCGGACAGTCAGTCCTTCAGCATCAGTCGGCACAATAATAGCAGAAATTTTATTCTTATTGTCCGCATCTTTTTTAGTGACTGCTGTAACAATTATAAAATCTGCAAAGCTGGCATTAGTGATAAAACATTTTTCTCCTTGAATAATATATTCATCTCCGTCCAGTCTTGCAGTTGTTTTCGTACCGCCGGAATCCGACCCTGCATTTGGTTCTGTCAAGCCGAAAGCCCCCAGCGATTTTCCTTCTGCAACCGGCTTTAAAAATGTTTGTTTTTGCTCTTCAGTTCCAAAATAATAAATGGGACTGGCTCCTAAGGAAACTGCTGCCGCATAGCTTAATCCAGTGCTTCCGCAGCGGCGTCCAATCTCCTCAACAGCGATTGCATACGAAATCGTATCACCGGCAGAGCCACCGTAGCTTTCAGGAAATGGAATCCCCAATAAACCAAGCTTCCCCATATCTTGAAAGATATCCTCTGGAAAAGCTGCATGAACATCGATATCGATTGCCCTTGGCCGGATTGTTTTTTCTGCAAAATCAGAAACCATCCGCTGAATCATCTGCTGTTCTTTTGTTAAATCAAAATCCATTCTCGTACCCCCTTTTGACAATTTGAACACGCTTACATTTTCATTTTATCAAAAGCCGGGAGTTAGGTAAAGAAAACTTGGCAAGCCAAGCCTGAAAGGCGCAGGATTGCCAAGTTTTCATCGACTAAGTACGTCACGTCGTGTGACCAATGATACTAGGACAGCGTGTCCATCGTACTTTTTTCCTTAAAATCTTTATGATTTCTTAAAGTGCAAAGAAAAACATCTACATCTTTTTTGAAAACATTTCTTAAATGTAAAAATCTCCCCAGCAATGCTTTCACATGCTAAGGAGATAAAATTATTTTGGCGATTCCTCATCGCCATTTCCAAATGGTTTTTCATAGGTTGTTTCTTGATAAACCTCAATGACTTCGCCAGCCTGATCAGTATCGACCATAAATGAACCGTTGCTATAGCGGTCAGCTGCAGACAGCTCTAACGGATATACTTTATGCGTCTCTCCATTTTCTGTTTTATAGCAGATAATTTCCTGATTATCTACCATAAAGAAGCCCTTAATTCGATGAGCTTTGTTCTTTAGTTCTTTTAACATAATTAATCCACGTTTTGCACGGCTCGCTTTTTCAAAGACTTTTAACTTCATACGTTTACATGCACCGCGCTGAGTCATGACAAACAAGTCTTTGGATGCTTCCTGATCAAATACTTGTCCATTCACAACGAAGTCATCCTCTTTTAAAGCAATAGATTTCACCCCGGCCGCTCTTTGCCCTACAATAGATACCTCTGCTTCATCATACCATAAGCCATAGCCTTTATTTGTGGTAATAAATATATCCTTCTTGCCATCTGTACGACTTACATGGACAAGCTCATCGTCATTTTTCAGGTTTAAAGCAATTAACGCCTTGCCACGACGCTGCGCTTCATAAAGCTTGAACTCGCTTCGTTTGACCATACCGTTTCGGGTAAAGAACATTAAGAAGCCATCCTCTGCCTTAAAATCACGGACAGGAATAACTTTAATCAGGTGTTCATCCTTTTCCAGCGGAACGATATGCGATACATGCTGCCCCATATCCTTCCAGCGAATATCAGGAAGCTCATGAACAGCACACAGGATATACCTTCCTTTGTTCGTAAACAGCATGATGTTATCCGTCGTATTGACTTCCAGCAGACTGATTGGATGATCATCGTCTTTAAGCGGTAAATCACCGGTATTGGAAGCTGCATACGAACGGAGGCTGGTCCGTTTTACATAGCCATCTCTGGTAACAGAAACTAAGACATCCTCGCTGGCCACGGTTACCTCTATATTAATTTTTAATTCCTCTACTTTTTCTTCAATATGTGTGCGGCGGGCGTCAGCAAATTTTTTCTTAAGCTGTCTCAAATCGCTTTTAATCGTTTGCAGTAATTTCTTTTCACTTTCTAAAATGGCTGCAAGCTGCTCCATCTGCTTTCTTAATTCACTTGCTTCTTCTTCTAATTGAACAATATCTGTATTGGTTAATCGATAAAGCTGCAAGGTAACAATCGCTTCAGCCTGTGGCTCTGTAAAACCATATTTATCCATGATCTGCTTTTTGGCATCCGCCTTATCCTTTGATGCACGGATCGTTGCAATCAATTCATCTAAAATGGAAATAGCTTTAATTAAGCCTTCCACAATATGGGCTCTCTTTTTTGCTTTGTTTAAATCAAACCGCGTCTGATTTGTCACAACCTCACGCTGATGACTGATATATGCATCAAGAAGCTGCGGCAACGATAGAAGCGTCGGTGTTTTATCTTTAATCGCAACCATGTTGAAGTGATACGTAACCTGTAAGTCTGTATTTTTATATAAGAAATTTAAGATACCTTCACTATTTGCATCCTTCTTTAATTCAATAACAATACGGAGTCCAGTCCGGTCCGTCTCATCGCGTACTTCCGCAATCCCCTCAACCTTCCTGTCAATGCGGAGCTCGTCCATTTTCTTAACCATTGTTGCTTTATTTACTTCATAGGGAACTTCGGTAACAACAATTTGTTCACGGTTTCCTTTTAATGTTTCAATAGCTGCTTTCCCGCGAACAATAACCTTTCCTTTGCCGGTTTCGTATGCTTTTTTTATTCCTTCAACCCCTTGAATGATACCGCCAGTCGGGAAATCAGGGCCTTTCAGCACATGCATTAAATCGTCTACACGGCATTCTGGTTTATCAATCCGCATAATCACCGCGTCAATCACTTCTCCTAAATTATGAGGAGGAATATCTGTGGCATACCCTGCGGAGATCCCGGTTGAACCATTTACTAAGAGATTCGGAAATTTCGCCGGTAAAACAACAGGCTCATCTGTTGTTTCATCGAAGTTAGGAATGTATTCAACTGTCTCTTTATCAATATCCCGAAGAAGCTCGGAAGCAATTGGAGATAATCTTGCCTCTGTATAACGCATCGCTGCAGGAGGGTCCCCGTCGATACTGCCATTGTTCCCGTGCATTTCAATCAGCCCATTACGCACTTTCCAATCCTGACTTAAGCGGACCATTGCCTCGTACACGGACGAATCTCCATGAGGATGATAATTACCTATTACGGTTCCAACTGTTTTTGCAGCTTTTCTGAAATTCTTTTCATGTGTATTTCTCTCTACATGCATAGCATAAAGAATCCGCCGTTGTACAGGCTTCAAACCATCTCTTGCATCCGGAAGCGCACGATCTTGAATAATATATTTACTATATCTTCCAAAACGGTCTCCTATTACTTCTTCTAAAGGAAGATCTAAAAATTTCTCTGTTTGATCCAAATGGAATCACTCCTTACAATCCGAACTAATCTTCTTTATGAATATTTTCATTTTCTAAAATGGTTCCGTCTTCTTCCAAGCCAAATTTCACGTGACCTTCAATCCATTTTCGGCGGGGCTCTACTTTATCCCCCATTAACGTTGTTACTCTTCGTTCTGCACGGGCAATATCATCAATGGATACGCGAATCAGGGTACGGGATTCCGGATTCATGGTTGTTTCCCATAATTGATCCGCATTCATCTCGCCAAGACCTTTATAACGCTGAATAATATATCCATTCTTTAATTCTTTAATTGCTTTTTGCAGTTCATTTTCGTCCCATGCATAGCGTGTTTTCTCCTGTTTTCCCTTCCCCTTGGAAATTTTAAACAGCGGCGGAAGTGCAATAAATACTTTCCCAGCCTCTACTAAAGGCCGCATATATCGATAGAAAAAGGTTAACAGCAGTACCTGGATATGCGCCCCGTCTGTATCTGCATCTGTCATAATAATAATTTTGTCGTACTGGACATCCTCCATGTTAAAACCTCCGCCGACACCCGCACCGATCGTGTGAATGATCGTTGAGATTTCTTCATTTTTAAAGACATCCTCAAGCTTTGCTTTTTCCGTATTAATAACCTTTCCTCTAAGTGGCAGCACAGCCTGAAATTTACGGTCACGACCTTGCTTTGCGGAGCCGCCTGCTGAGTCCCCCTCTACAAGATATAGTTCATTCTTTTTCGGGTTCTTTGATTGTGCCGGAGTTAATTTGCCGCTCAGCAAGGTATCTTTTCTTTTACGTTTTTTTCCGCTGCGGGCTTCTTCTCTGGCTTTTCTCGCTGCTTCCCGTGCTTCTTTTGCACGAATCGATTTTTTAATCAGCAATGTAGAAGTCTCTGCATTCTCTTCTAAAAAGTAGGTCAGATTTTCAGATACAACCGCATCTACTGCCGAACGGGCTTCTGTCGTCCCCAATTTGCCTTTTGTCTGTCCTTCAAATTGCAGCTTGCTCTCTGGTACACGAACAGACACAATAGCAGTCAGGCCTTCGCGAATATCTGTACCTTCTAAATTCTTCTCTTTTTCTTTTAAAAGTCCTGCTCTTCTTGCATAATCATTTATTGTCCTGGTGATTGCTGTTCTCGCTCCGAATTCATGGGTACCGCCATCTCTGGTCCGGACATGGTTGACAAAGGAGAGCATATTTTCAGCAAATCCGTCATTAAATTGAAAAGCAAATTCCACTTCAATTTCCGATTGTTCGCCTTCAAATGAAACAACTGGATGAAGCACGTCCTTTTCTTCATTCAGCCACGCTACAAAGGACTCCAGGCCTTCAGGATATTCATAAACCTGCTGTTCACCATTATGTTCATCCTTCAATTCAATTTTTAACCCTTTCAATAAAAAGGCAGATTCTCTTAAACGCTCGGAGATGGTTTCAAAATTAAATACTGTTGTCGAGAAGATAGCCGGGTCCGGCTTAAAGTGAATACAGGAACCTTTCTTTCTGGAAGGCCCTTTATTCTCTAAGGTCGTTACCGGATGCCCGCCATTTTCAAAGCGCTGTTCATACTTATGCCCATCACGATAGGTAGTTACGGTCAGCCATTCGGATAAAGCATTCACGACCGAAGCTCCGACGCCGTGTAATCCTCCACTTGTTTTATAGCTTCCTTGACCGAATTTTCCTCCTGCATGCAGCACCGTAAATATAACCTCAGTCGTAGGCTTTCCTGTCGCATGCATCCCGATCGGCATACCGCGGCCGCTATCCTCTACTGAAATACTGTCATCTTTATGTATGGTTACCTTGATTTGATTGCCGTGACCGGCCAGAGCTTCATCAACAGCATTATCAACAATTTCATAAACAAGATGATGTAACCCGCGAATGTCTGTACTTCCAATATACATTCCTGGCCGTTTTCGTACGGCATCCAGTCCTTCCAGCACCTGAATGGAGCTGTCAGAGTATTGATATTCATTCTCCACGAATCATCTTCTCCTTTCAAAAATTCCTCATATACACATCACAGAACATTCGTTCCTATTTGTAAAAGAAAAAAAGCACAAAGCAATAATTCAGTGACAAACAAACCGGATTACAAATCCTTTAATAAAAATTTGCAAGTAACTGAATGCTGAGAGCTTAAGATCGCTACACTATAAGGTGCTTTCTTCTTTCTGCCACTTATAAATATTTAAAGCTTGTTTGTACAACTATAGAGCATAATCTATTTTTCCGTCTAGTCTAAACATGCTCATTTTCTATTTATCGACAATCTTTTTCACTTGCAGATGGATTACAATCAGCATTTTATACCATACAATTCCTTTTATGGAATACACTGAAATGCATTGCATCAATGTTTATACCATTTAATATCTTATTTGAAAAAGCTGAGAAAAGCAAGGTAATGAATTCATTTGAAGCTAATTTATGGTTGAAATTAAAAATCTTCCTATTATTTCAAAATAAAGTAATCTATAATCAAAACCACCAGTGTGAACTGGTGG
>NZ_VIYG01000002.1 GCF_009389585.1 Oceanobacillus sp. CFH 90083
TTGTCGCTTTAAAAACAGCGACCAAATTAATATATCATACTGCCAATGTTTCGTCAATAACTTTTTTGTTAAATGATCTTTACAAAAATACTAACTCAACATTGGATGTTAATTGTACCATTATCGACAAATTAAGTCAACACCAATTCGGCAAATTTCTTTTCAACATATAAAAAAGGGTTAATAAAGCTGCATTTCATATTCATTTAAATGCTAGTTTAATAAACAATCGCACTCTTGCCATATATCCCTCAAATATCCAAAGAGCTTTAAATAGCAGAAGATTAATACACTCCTACAGCCGCCGCTTATATCATGTTACAACACAAAATCACCACATCCGGTGAAAGTTCATTTGTAAAACCAGATCCTTGATCATCAATACATACATATTTCCGGCAGACGAGTAAATACAATACGGTCTCAGGATGTACAAATATAAGTACTGCAGCACCCTTTTCTATGGGATAAGTCCTTTTTGAGCACGCACTGGAATATAAAATCACAGAAAAAAATCTGCAGGATTTTCATTCTCCCGCAGAATATCTTCCTTATTCAATCAGTCGGCTTGCAGATACAATGCAAAATTATTTAATAATAATTTCGCCCTGCCACTCCAGCATACCACCGCTCATGTTTGACACTTTAAATCCTTGCTCCTGTAAAAATGCTGTTGCATTATAGCTTCTTTTCCCTGAGCGGCAGACCATAATATATTCTTTTTGCTTATCTAAGTCCGTATAAACATCCGGTATATCACCTAAAGGAATGTGTAACGCATTTTCAATCATTCCTTGAGCTACTTCTTCATCTTCTCTAACATCAATCAATTGAATATAATCATTTTCTTTGATAGCATCCACTTCTGTCGGGGAAAGCTCTTTAATTTCTTCCATCCACTCTCATCTCCTTCTATATTTATTCTTCCATATTATATTAAATGGAGAATGAATAGGATTCAACTCGTTTGATTAAACTAAGCAAAACTTAATCTCTTTAGAGAAAGAAGGTGATACGATGGCTTATATCAGTTTATTGTTATTAACTCTTTTCTTTGCTCCGGCAGAAGCGGATCATAATGATGCGATCCTTATCCATACGTACGAAGAGGATGTTACAGGAGATGGAGAAGCAGAACTTTTAGAATTAAAAGGCAAATTATTTGCTGCAGATGGTGTTTATTATCAAGACATTTGGGTCGATATTTCAAGTCCCTCATCTGATAAAACATGGCGGATTAACTATGGTGGAGGGTATGATCCGGAATTACAATTTGCCGATTTAACACATAATGGTGTGATGGATATTCTTTACCAGAGTCCAACTGGAGGAAGTGGCGGATTATATACTTCCCAGCTAAATCAATGGGAAAAGGGGGATTTTATTGAGCTGCCTTTGCCAGTAGAGCAGCCGGTAAAAGGAGAATTTATGGATGATTTTAAAGTATCCGTTCAGTTACTGCCAAAAGAAGAACCAATCCTATTAGATGTCTCTGGACAAAAAGAAGAATATATTCGTTTAAATTTATACAACGATCAGGGTAAACTTTTGGAGCCGACAACGCTGATGATTGATCCGGTTGCTTTTTTTGAAGTGATTGAATTAGAAGAGGAAAATCAGCCAGGTCTTAAAAGTTTTCAGCAAATTAGCGGTGCCTATCATGCAGATCAAATTGGAACTGTTGAATCCACTTGGATTTACGATAAGGATGAATGGATCCTTTTAGAAACAACTTTGCAAACCGAGCTTCCCCGTTTAGAAGGATCTGTCAGTTAAAGCGCTTTATACTATTCCCACAAAAAAACGGACGAAATCAAGTTCTATCAAGAGAACTATGACTAGCGTCCGTTTTTTTATCATAATAAACTTCTTTAATTAAAGATGAAGTATTAATTAGCTACAACATTAACAAGTTTATCTGGAACAACAATCACTTTTCGAATCGTTTTTCCATCCAGCCATTTTTTCATACTGTCTTCACTTAAAGCCAGTTTTTCCAGCTCACCTTTTTCAGTACCCACAGGAACGCTTAGTTTCGCCCGTACTTTCCCCATTACCTGCAATACGACTTCCACTTCATCTTCTACAAGCTTTGATTCATCATAAGCAGGCCAGCCAGCCAAAGTAATCGAATCAGTATGCCCGAGCTTTTGCCAAATCTCTTCACACAGATGCGGTGCGACCGGAGAAAGAAGTTTTACAAAGCCTTCTGCGTAATTTTTCGGAATGGAATCAGCTTTGTAACATTCATTCACAAATACCATCATTTGTGAGATTCCTGTATTAAAGTGAAGGCTCTCAAAGTCCTCTGTCACTTTCTTCACTGTTTCGTGATAAACCTTATCTAATTCTGTTGCGGCATCATCGGTGATTTTATCTGTTAATGAGTTATCATCATTCATATAAAGTCTCCAGACACGATCCAGGAAGCGACGGGAACCGTCCAGACCATTTGTTGACCAGGCAACGGAAGCATCCAGTGGTCCCATGAACATTTCATAAAGTCGCAACGTATCCGCACCATGAGAAGAAATAATATCATCTGGATTCACAACATTTCCTTTTGATTTACTCATCTTCTCATTACCTTCTCCAAGAATCATCCCTTGGTTAAACAATTTTTGGAATGGCTCTTTCGTTGAGACAACGCCGATATCATATAGGAATTTATGCCAGAAGCGTGCATACAGCAGGTGAAGTACAGCATGTTCTGCCCCTCCGATATAAATGTCAATCGGGAACCACTCTTCCAATGCTTTTGGATCAGCAAGCTGTTCTGTATTATCTGGATCAACATAACGCAGGAAGTACCAGCAGCTGCCAGCCCATTGCGGCATTGTATTTGTTTCTCTTCTGCCTTTCATCCCTGTTTCCGGATCAACGACACTTACCCAAGCTTCATTGTTGGCAAGCGGAGACTCTCCTGTTCCAGACGGTTTTATCTCTGTCATTTCCGGAAGTTCCAAAGGAAGCTCCTCATCTGGTACAGTTGTCATACTGCCATCTTCCCAATGAATGATTGGAATCGGCTCACCCCAATAGCGTTGTCTTGCAAAAAGCCAGTCGCGCAAACGATACGTGATTTTCTTAGTTCCTTTTTGGTTTTCTTCCAACCACGCAATCATTTTGGAGATAGCTTCCTCCTTATTCAGACCATCTAAGAACCCGGAATTGACATGCGGGCCATCCCCGGTATAAGCTTCCTCCTCTATATTTCCGCCTGCAACAACTTCATTAATTGGAAGTTCAAACACTTTCGCAAATTCATAGTCACGCTCATCGTGTGCAGGTACAGCCATGATTGCACCACTGCCATAGCTCATCAATACATAATCCGCTACCCAAATCGGCATCTTCTCTCCATTAACAGGATTAATCGCATAGGCTCCAGTAAATACACCTGTTTTTTCTTTGGCAAGATCGGTACGCTCTAAGTCTGATTTTGTTTGTACCTCATGCAAATAATTTTCCACAGCTTCTTTCTGAGCAGCTGTTGTAATCGTCTTGATAAATGGATGTTCCGGCGCCATTACTGCATAAGTTGCTCCAAATAATGTATCCGGACGTGTCGTAAATACCGTAAAGGTTTCCTCATGTCCTTCAATAGAAAATGTCACTTCAGCACCTTCTGAACGCCCAATCCAATTACGCTGCATTTCTTTCAAGCTTTCCGGCCAATCCAATTCTTCCAAATCAGAAAGCAGACGATCTGCGTACGCTGTTATTTTAAGCATCCACTGTTTCATCGGTTTACGAACTACCGGATGTCCGCCGCGTTCACTCTTGCCATCAATTACTTCTTCATTTGCAAGAACAGTTCCAAGAGCTGGGCACCAGTTCACAGCTACTTCATCCATATAAGCAAGGTCATTTTCATAAAGCTTTTTGAAAATCCATTGTGTCCATTTATAGTAGTTGGGATCTGTTGTATTAATTTCTCTGTCCCAATCATAGGAAAAGCCGAGCTCTTTAATCTGTCTCTTAAAGGTTTGAATATTTGCTTCTGTAAATTCTTTCGGGCTGTTCCCTGTGTCAATCGCATATTGCTCCGCCGGAAGCCCAAACGCATCCCAGCCCATCGGATGCATAACCTCGTACCCTTGCATTCTTTTCATCCTGGCTAAAATATCTGTTGCTGTATATCCTTCCGGGTGCCCAACATGCAAACCTTGACCAGATGGATACGGAAACATATCCAGTGCATAGAATTTTTCTTTATTCGAAAATGTATTTGTTTTGAATGTTTTATGCTCATCCCAATATTTTTGCCACTTCTTCTCAATTTCCTGATGTTGAAAGCTCATCGCTATCCTTCCTTTCATAAACTGCCTATAATTTGATTAATACGATACTGGTATTCCTTATCTAACACCTCTAAAATAAGGTATAAAAAAAGCCACTCATCCCAATGAAGGGACGAGAAGCTGTGATTATTCCCGCGGTACCACCCAAATTAACGCCTAAAAGCGTTCGCTTGACATCGGTAACGTTGATGAAACGACAGTAACTACTTTTATTCATTACTGTAACCTAAAAGGTGAGTTCATACGCCGATCAGTAGCAGTTTTCACCACCCACTGCTTCTCTGGAACTGATATAACCTATTACTAATCCTTTTTCATTGTCTTTCATTTTATAATAGATACTGGAATTATAATGAAATAAACATTCCATGTCAAGTTGACAACATGCAGCTTACCTTTAGTATACACTTAATTCGGCAATTGGAAACAACTATATCGAAGAAAAAATATATTTCACTTCCAGTACCTATTGATTTTAGTAATGAAGTTTAGCATACTTGAATTGGAAAAATGTATAAGGAGACAGTCACATGCTACAAAATGTTTTAACCTGCGCACACACATTATTAAAGGAAAGTCTGCAAGAAGGAGATGTCGCCATTGACGGAACCTGCGGAAATGGGCACGATACATTGTTTTTAAGTCAAACGGTCGGACCTTCAGGCAAGGTATATGGATTTGATATTCAGGAGCAGGCTATTCAAAAAACAAAAGCAAAGCTTCAGGAAAATGACTGCTGTAATGTAACACTTATTCAGGATAGCCACGAAAGATTACATAGCTATACGGAAGAAAATCTTATCGGTGGAGCCATTTTTAACCTTGGTTATTTGCCGAAAAGTGATAAGTCGATCATTACCAGACCTCACTCTACGATAGCAGCCATCGAAGCTGTATTGAGCAAATTAAAAGGAAGCGGGCTGCTTATCTTAGTTATTTATTACGGACATCCAGGTGGGGAGGAAGAAAAAGAGGCCGTTCTTTCTTACACTTCGCAATTGAATCAAAAAGAGTACCAGGTGCTTCAATACCAATTTATCAATCAGCAAAACCAGGCTCCATTTTTAATCGCTATCGAAAAAAAGAAACGCTCCGGATAATCATGGAGCGTTTCCGATACTTCTTACGCAATTCCTAAAAATAATAATCGGAAAAATAAATTTAAGAAATGCCCGGCAGTCAGGATAATAAATAAAATAAAAGAAATCATGAGCACACGAGATCGCAATGTCTTATACTTTTTGGGATAAGGAACCCAAACATATGCGGATACAATCATAAGCGGAACCGAGTATAGATATGCAAATAGATAAACCCAGTTGCGCAATGCAGTAACATCCCTCATTTCAAGACTTTGACTTTGCAGGCTGTTCAATTGATTCATATATCCAGATGCAAAGATAATTGTTAACAAAATAAAATAACCAAACGTTGTCAGACGCAGCCATTTTTGCTCATCACTTATCAGTATATAAACACCAATAAAAAATAAAATCCCTATTACAATTTGAATTAACATGAAAGTACAACCCCATTTTTAACGATAAATCAGTTTTCTTCCTTCTGTAAGCAAAACTTCACCTTCAGTAAATAAACTTTAATTAAAGGAAGTTTCAAAAGTCCACTTACATGCCTGGTCAATCCGCCCATCAAGTAAAACAGATTTATACACCTGCTTATTCCAATAATAATTGGAACAATCACTACTTATCCCATTATACAGGATTACTTTAAGATAGCTTTCATCTCTTTGTTTTTGGCTATCATTAAGTAACTAGCTTATTTATTCTATCATAAAAAGATGCTTACCTGTAGAGGATAGAAAGAAATAAATACACATTCAAACTTATTATTCATATCGGATAAACGAATTAGAATATATGCCTATAACTGGAAGAGTACCATTTTAACAGATGATTACTACCGCTAATTTTCAGAAAATCATCTGTTCCTAAACCACCTTTCCAGATAATATGTCCTCTGCTATACTTTAGTCACTATAACTTAGTTGGAGGAATAGAGATGATTGAATCTTATAAGGGTATCACCCCATCGATTGATTCAACAGCATTCATTGCTAAAAATGCTGTCATCACCGGGGACGTAACGATTGAAGAAGAAGTAAGCATTTGGTTTCATACAGTTATTCGCGGAGATGTTGCTCCTACCAAAATTGGTAAACGTACAAACATTCAGGATCTCTCCATGCTGCATCAAAGTCCAAACATGCCGCTAATCCTTGAAGAGGATGTAACTGTCGGACATCAAGTAACCTTGCATTCTGCGACGATACGGCATCATGCACTTATCGGTATGGGCTCCATTATTTTAGACGGTGCAGAAATCGGCGAGCATGCCTTTGTCGGCGCTGGAAGTCTGGTTCCTCCCGGGAAAAAGATACCGCCCGGAACTTTGGCTATGGGCAGACCAGCTAAAGTCGTCCGTGAATTAACAGATAAGGATTATCAGGAAATGGAGCGCATTCGTCAATCCTACGTAGAAAAAGGGCAGTATTATTTAAAAGAAACCGCAATGGGCATGGATAAATAGTTCATCTTATTGATTACACACACAGAAAAAACGTCAGGTATCCTCAGACACCTGACGTTTTTTTATTTTGCAGTTAATGCTTTCAGTTCTTCTACTTTATCTGTTTTTTCCCACGGGAATGTGAAATCTGTACGTCCAAAATGACCATAAGCAGCCGTATTTTTAAATATTGGTCTTCTTAAATCAAGCATACGGATGATGCCGGCAGGTCGAAGGTCAAATAGCTCCCGCACTGCTTCCACTAATTTTTCTTCACTGACCTCTCCTGTGCCAAATGTATTAATGGAGATAGAGACAGGCTGGGCAACACCAATCGCATAAGCTAATTGCACTTCACATGAATCAGCGAGACCGGCAGCGACAATATTTTTGGCTACATAGCGGGCAGCATACGCAGCAGAGCGGTCTACTTTCGTTGCATCTTTTCCGCTAAAAGCACCACCGCCGTGTCTTGCATAACCTCCATATGTGTCTACAATAATTTTTCTTCCTGTAAGTCCTACATCGCCTTTTGGTCCGCCCAATACAAAGCGTCCAGTCGGATTAATAAAGTATTTTGTTTTTTCGTCCAATAATTCATCCGGTACAACTGCTTCCACAACATGTTTAATAACATCCGCTTCGATTTGTTCATTTGTGGCATCCGGATGATGCTGCGCGGAAATAACAATCGTATCAACTCGTACCGGCTGATCATTTTCATCATATTCCACTGTTACCTGTGTTTTCCCATCAGGGCGCAGATAATCAATAATATTCTCTTTCCGGACATCTGCCAGCCTTCTTGACAATCGATGTGCTAAAGAAATCGGTAAAGGCATGAGCTCTTCTGTTTCATTACAGGCAAAACCAAACATTAATCCCTGATCACCAGCTCCAATTGCCTCAATTTCTTCCTCATTTCCCTGTCCTTCCCTCGCCTCCAGCGCAACGTCTACACCACTGGCAATTTCAGGAGATTGCTCATCAATGGCTGTTAAGACAGCACAAGTTTCTGAATCGAAACCATATTTGGCTCTTGTATACCCAATTCCTTCCACTGTTTCACGTACAATTGCAGGAATATCCACATATGTACTTGTTGAAATCTCTCCAGCAACCAGAACAATTCCAGTTGTTACCGTTGTTTCACACGCTACTCTTGCATTTGGATCCTTTGAAAGAATCTCATCCAAAATAGCATCGGAAATTTGATCTGACATCTTATCCGGATGTCCTTCAGTAACTGATTCAGAAGTAAATAAACGACGATTTGCAGCCATAAGGCTAACTCCCCTTTTCCTTGTATGTTACGGAACTCTACTCTAAGAGGCTGTCCAAAAAGTCCACGAAAATCGAACCATCTGAACACGCACTTCCTTGTAAACTTATCATTCTACCCAATGTGGTTTCATTTTTTATAACAGCTTTTTAAGGGCTGCTTGAAAAAGTCCCTTAAAAAAACAAAAAACCTCTCCTTCAATATACATGAGGAAAGGGAAACTATTGGCCTTTCGCTCTTATTGTTCAAGGAATGATCCTTGCATCAGGTTAGCACCTTTCACATGATGTGAGGTTGCTGGGCTTCATCGGGTCTGTCCCTCCACCATCTCTGAATAAGAGTATCCGTTCAATAATTAGATTAACGAAACAAGACTCTCCTGTCAACCCTATTATCCCAGAATACAAAACGAGGCGTTCATAAGTACTGTTTCCGCTCTTTTCTCAATGAATTTTTTCTGATTCAGAAATAGCTGAACCCGGCTTCAAAAGTTAAAAGGGAGCACTCATACATAAATGCGTTTAGTGCTTTCTAAAACAAAAAATTTTTTCGTAAATTAGTATGGACTATTATATTTAATGTGTTATACTAATAAACATATTTTAAGGATAAAATGATTTCTAAATTATTAAAAGGAGTGCATAATTGTCTTATGAAAATATTGCGGAGAAGTATTCTGGAGGAGTTCACTTCAACAAATATTTATAGCAACTATTCTGTAGGCCAACTTATCGAAAAGATTATTCATCGTGACGAAGCAAAATTGACATCAACTGGTGCTGTCCGTGCTACCACCGGTAAATATACGGGTCGTTCACCAAAGGATAAATTTATTGTAAAAGATGCTTTATCAGCGGAAAAGGTAGACTGGGGAAACGTTAATCAGCCTATTGAAGAAAACATTTTCAATCAGCTGCTTGACAAAGTAATTGCATATTTAGACAGCAAAGAGGAGATTTTTCATCTTCAAGCTTATGCCGGTGCGGATGAAAAGTATAAACTGCCTATCCAGGTTATAAATGAATACGCTTGGCATAATTTATTCGCAAGACAATTATTTATTCCAATTGAAAAAGAAATGCAGCAATTACATGAAGCAGATTTTACAGTTATCTCTGCTCCCGGCTTTAAAGCAGATCCTGAAGTAGACGGTACAAATTCTGAAGCATTTGTTTTAATTTCTTTTGAACAGCGTATTGTGCTGATTGGTGGAACAGAATATGCAGGAGAGATTAAAAAATCTATCTTCTCTGTAGCTAATTTCCTGCTCCCTGAACAGAATGTCCTGTCCATGCATTGCTCTTCCAATGTAGGAGATGAAGGCGATGTTGCTTTATTTTTCGGTTTATCCGGAACAGGAAAGACAACACTCTCCGCAGATGTTGACAGACGATTAATCGGTGATGATGAGCATGGCTGGAGTGACGATGGCGTATTTAACATTGAAGGCGGCTGCTATGCAAAATGCATCAATTTATCTGCTGAGAAAGAACCGCAAATTTTTGATGCCATCCGCTACGGGTCTGTCCTCGAAAATGTAGCATTAGACGAAGATACACGCGTCCCGGATTATGATGACACTTCTTTAACAGAAAACACGCGTGCTGCTTATCCATTAGAAAATATCGATAACAGCTTAGAACCGAGTGTAGCCGGACATCCAAATACGATTATATTCTTAACAGCAGATGCTTCAGGCACGTTGCCGCCAATCAGTAAATTGACAAAAGAGCAGGCAATGTATCATTTCTTAAGCGGATATACGAGTAAACTGGCCGGAACAGAACGTGGTGTAACACAGCCAGTCGCAACATTCTCCGCATGCTTCGGTTCACCGTTTTTACCTTTAAATCCGTCCATATATGCAGAAATGCTCGGGGAGAAAATTGATAAATTCAATGCAAATGTATTTCTTATTAATACCGGCTGGACTGGTGGTGCTTATGGAGTCGGCAACAGAATGAAGCTATCCTATACCCGTGCCATGGTTCACTCAGCTTTAATCGGTGAACTGAATAACGCAGAAATGACGGCAGATGAAATTTTCGGATTAGCTATTCCAAAATCAATTCCAGGTGTTCCAGATGAGGTTCTTGTTCCTAAAAATGCTTGGGACGATAAGGAAAGCTACGAAGCAGAGGCAAAGAAGCTGGCTGGAAAATTCCATATGAATTTCGAGAAATTCACTGAAGTCAGCGAAGCCATTCGGCAAGCTGGACCTGTCTATAAATCAGTATAATTAACTTCTTTATCTTAAAAGTATGTGTGCAAAAAGGAAACCAAATTAGAAGCAAGAAGATCCAGACAACGTTTTTTATGAACGGGCTTGCACATGTCGTGAAGAACTTCTACGCTGCCTGCGCGGCGTGATGGGTTTTAATAGAAGATCATTAGCTTGCCGCTTATCATTTGGAAACTTTCCTGACATCCTCTTAAAGGGTAAACTCATTATTTTCTGAGTTTACCCTTTTTTTCCTTTCTCTTTTCTTCCTGCAATGATTATTGGCCTATTCCTTCTGGTTTATAGGCATTCACACAATCGTCTCCAGCATCATATATTTATAGAAGATGTTCAAGAACAGTATTTGAGAAAGGAAGATAGAAATGAGAAAGCTTTCTTATTTCATTTTATTGATGGGCTCTCTGCTTATCGTTAGTGCATGCAATCAAAATAAAATGACACAAATAGACCTTGCCGAAGTAACACGTTCTATTTTCTATGCACCGCAATATGTCGCTTTAGAAAAAGGCTTTTTTGAAGAAGAAGGGCTTGAGGTTGATTTGCAAACCACTTGGGGCGGGGATACAACGATGACAGCACTTTTGTCTGACAGCGCAGATATTGCCCTTGTCGGTTCGGAAACATCCATCTATGTTTATGCCCAGGACTCCAGGGACTACGCTGTAAACTTTGCTCAATTAACACAAACCGATGGAACATTTTTAGTAGCTAAAGAAAAGGATGAAGACTTTCAGTGGGAAGATTTACATGAGAGTCATTTTCTCGGCCAGCGTGTCGGCGGCATGCCGCAGATGGTTGGAGAATATGTTTTAAAACAGCATGATATTAATCCGCAGGAAGATTTAAATTTAGTTCAAAATATCGATTTTGCAAATATTCCAGGCGCTTTTGCCAGCGGTGATTATGAATATGTCCAGCTATTCGAACCGACAGCAAGTATTTTTGAAGCAAATGGCCAGGGACAGATTGTTGCCTCTTTCGGGGAAGAATCCGGGCAAGTGCCCTACACCGTCTTTATGGCAAAGCAAAGCTTCTTAAATGAAGAAGAAGAAACTGTGGAAGCCTTTACCAGAGCCATTTATAAGGCACAGCAATGGGTACAGGAGACAGATTCATTAGAAATTGCTGAGGTGGTAGAGCCTTATTTTGAGGATACAGATGTAGAAATGCTCGCCAACGCCATCGACCGCTATAAACAGCAGGGCTCTTTTGCAACATCTCCAATGCTGGAAGAAGCTGCATGGGAGAACTTGAAGGATATTATGAACGAAGCTGGAGAACTCCCTGGAGATGCTCCTTACGAGGATCTAGTCAACACAGAATTTGCTGAGCGGATTATCGGAGAATAAAGGAGGATAACAATGTCTTACCTTACATTAGACGGTGTATCTCATTATTACTTCTCCAAAAAGCAATATACAGAAGCATTGCACAGTATCTCTTTCTCTGTAAAAAAGAATGAATTTGTGTCTTTACTTGGACCGAGCGGCTGCGGTAAATCAACACTGCTCTCACTTATTTCCGGGATGCTTCAGCCTGCTGAAGGCAATATTTTAGTAAATGGAGAAAAATTAGACATAAGTACGTTAGAAATCGGCTATATGCTGCAGCAGGATTATCTATTCCCCTGGAAAAGCATTATTGATAATGTACTGATTGGACCAAAGATTAGAAAGAGACAGGCAGATAACGTAAAACAAAACGCACTTACGCTTTTGGAAGAAGTCGGTCTTAAAAATGTTGCTGATAAATATCCAAGTGAATTATCCGGCGGTATGCGGCAGCGGGCAGCATTAATCAGAACACTGATTACAGAACCGGAAATTCTCTTGCTGGATGAACCTTTTTCCGCTTTGGACTTTCAGACAAAATTAAAGCTGGAGGTATTGGTATCTGATTTACTTAAAACTTATCAAAAAACAGCTATCCTGGTCACACATGATATCGGGGAAGCTATTTCAATGAGCGACCGGATTATTCTGATGTCCTCACACCCCGGTGCAATTGCAAAAATATACGATGTTCCTGTTGAATTACGGGATGAATCTCCTTTTCTTGCAAGAAAGCATCCAAAATACAGCCGGCTTTTTGATAAGATTTGGGCGGACTTAGACCAGGCAAAGCAAACTGTACAGCTTCATGAGGAGAATGCTTATGAACGGTCCTAAATTATTTACAATCTATCAGCAAAAGTTAAAAAAAGAAGCTAGAGTTGTACTGACCTGGCAGCTGTCCATTCTGATTTTATTTTTCACTCTTTGGGAGCTTGCCAGCAGACTGTATTGGATAGACCCGCTTTTATTCAGCTCTCCAAGCCGTGTATTCAGCTCGATCTGGAGCAGACTGCTGCAAGGTTCTTTATTAGGTCACATTCAAATTACACTATTAGAAACGATACTCGGCTTTTTAATCGGGACGATTGCCGGAATCATCATTGCTTCCATGCTCTGGAGCTTTCATCGTTTTGCAAAGGTCATGGACCCTTACCTCGTTGTCTTTAATGCCATGCCAAAGGTTGCCCTTGGTCCAATACTTATTGTAGCTCTTGGTCCCGGCTATTTATCGATTATTGCAATGGGGTTTATTATTTCAGTCATTGTCACAACACTTGTCGTATTTGCAGCCTTCCATGAGGTCGATCAAAATTATTTAAAAGTGTTAAAAAGCTTTGACGCAACAAAATGGCAATGCTTTAAAGAAGCTGTCTTTCCTGCCTCTTTGCCAGCCATTATCTCCACATTAAAGGTAAACGTAGGGCTTTCTTGGGTAGGCGTTATCGTCGGAGAATATTTAGTTTCTAAACAGGGATTAGGCTATTTGATTATTTACGGCTTCCAGGTATTTGATTTTACACTTGTGATGTCCAGCCTCGTCATCATCGCTATCCTTGCTGCGATAATGTACAAAACAGTAGAGAAAATAGAACAGCTGCTGATACGAAAATAGCAGGCAGCACCCGGCTGTCTGCTATTTTTATACATATAACTTTTTAATTCGGAGCATGCAGGATTCCAATACAGCATCCTTCATAATAAAACTGAAATTGGATTTATTTTTTACATTTTCCGGTATTTTTTTGAGTAGTACCGGACCTTTTGTTTCATAATAAGTAGACTGCAGCGTAAGCTCCTGCACTTCAGCATAATAAACGTTCTTTATCACGGTTTCATGACGTCCGTCCACCTTATACTGGCCAATATAGTGAAGCTTATTTACAGTCGCTCCTGTCTCCTCCATTACTTCCCGGACTGCTGCTTGCTCAGCAGCTTCTCCAGATTCTACCTTTCCTCCCGGAAACTCCATTCCTCTTTCCTTATGATCCGTCAACAGCCATTTATCTTTATATCTGCAGATGACCCATACATGCTTCGGGTTTTTCGAAAATGGATGATCTAAAAAAGATAGCTGCACCGTATTATTGTAATAATCCTTAAAAACATTCACTACTTCCACTACTTTCCCATCCGGGTGTCAATCCCTATAGCTTATATCTTGAATTTTCCAGCCGTTTTGAAGTATTAACTCCACCACCAGCGTGTAACTTCCTACCATATCATTTTCATTTTCCTGTACGATTTGTACGGAATGATTCGATGTATTTATCATATCATATTCATTTTCTTCTTGAAACCATGGTTCTGTATGCGTTGGAATAACATAAACGCCATCTGCTTCTGCCCGGAAATAGTAATCAACAAAGTCTCTGGCTAATTCCGGTGTGGTATATGCTTCAAAAGCTGATATCAGCTCCTGCTCTGTTGCATAGTGCTTCAGTTTATACGAATCGTCCACATCCTGCTTCAACGTATCCCCTAATCCGTTCATTACGCGAATGACTTCTTCTTTATCTGGCTGAATTTCTTCTTTTCCCAAATCCAAAGCAGATGCACCCACCTGCTGGTCGCTTTTTACAGCAGCTTCTCTTGGTACAGTGATAGAGAAAATCAATACTATCATCATAGTAAAACAAAGAATTAAAGCGAGCTTTCTCATCTGCAGCACTCCCTTTTGTTATCTATGCTTCAATATACATAAAAACCCTTTTTTTACTGATGAAAAATACATTATTTTTTCTATACTACCTTATACCTTTTTATTATATCATCTAAACCTTTTCATACGAAGGTACTATTTCCCCTATTCTTCATCTAATATCCCCATTGACCGGATATGATTCCTCGTATTCTCGTCACCTAAATCATATAATGCTTGATATATTCCTGTTATTGTTTCATCATATGCATCATTGGCTGTATCCAGATGATACGGTATAAACGGGATATGTGAACGTATATAACTGTCAAAACTCGCATCATGCAGCCCGTCAAATTTCCTGCGCAGCATCAGTACCTCCTCGGCAGTAGCATAAATGACAAAATCATCATTTCCCTGATATGGAATACGGGAAATCTCTCCTTGTCCGACACTGATAAAATATTTTTGTTTATCCAATGGAATCACCTCTTGCTTAGCTTCTCCGCAAAAAATGAAAATAAACATGACAGCAGTAGATGATTTCAGTAAATATGCTCAGAACCAAAAGCGGAAAGCACCCGTTTAAAAACGATGCGAAATTTCTAAAGTTTGGCGCTTGTAGCTGGACGCGGCTGTTATCCTTAGTTATCCACCCACAAACATTTTTATAATTTCCGAGACAATAAAAAAAGCGTATATACCCATTCTGGTACACACGCTTTTTCGCTTTTTTCGTTATTGATTGTCCTGGTTGTCATCATTTTCTTGTTTTCGCTGCTCCTGATTAATGGAGGTGCTGTCAATGGTCCTGTCAAATTTCTGTAAGTATTTTGCAGCGAAATCTTTTCCACCCAAACCAAAAGCAAGACCAAAGGCTAATGCCAATGCAGCGAGTAATAAGATAAATGCACTGTTAACGATGGTTGATGCAATACCTAATTGCGATACTGCCATAAAAGCTGCAAGAATTAAAATACTATACTTAGCAAAACCGGCAAGTGCAGCTGATGCCGGGCCATTTAACAGATGCAGCAATACTTTCTGCACCAAGGAAGCAAGCAGTAAGGCAACACCTAAAATAAGCACTGCTGCTAATACATTTGGCAGATAAGCAGTAATTGCCGTTGCTATTCCTACTAAGAAGTCCAGCTGAATCAGATACAGAGCCTGTACAGTTAAGAAGAAAATAATTAAGATCTGTACAACATATCCGGCAATATAGGATGGTGTCCATTTAGCCTGATTCACTGTTTCATTATTGCTGATAGTAGAAACAAAGCGGTTAAATCCCAGTTTAGCAAGATAATCCCCTACAAATTCTCCAACCAGCTTGCCTAACCAGATTCCAACTAATATTAAACCAATGGCAATCAGGATGTTTGGAAGCATCTGTACGACGCTGTGCAGCATACCAATTGCCGGTTCTGTGATTCCTGCCAGCTCTAATTGCTCTAAAGCAGAGATGGTGATTGGAATCAAAATAAGAATAAAAACAATGTTTCCTACAAATTTCGCAAAGGATGTCCCTTCAAATAAATTGGATAATTTTAATTTCTGAATCCATTTCTCTGTCCCAGCAGCTTCTAACAGATTCGTTACAATGCTGCGGACAACTTTGCCGACGAACCAGCCGACTGCAAAAATAAGCACTGCTGCTGCAAGCTTAGGAATAAAGTCTAAAACAGAAGCCAGCAGACCGCTGAATGGTTCAGCTACACCCTGAATATTTAAGGCCTGTAATACCCCGGGAATAAATAAGAGTAAAATAAGATAGAATGCAAATTTACCGACTGTTTCCGTGGTTTTTCGGATACCTTCCTCAGAATCTGCAATTCCCAATTTTGTAAATAAACGCTGAATACGTAATTTCCTGCTTCCCTTTACAATAAGCCATTGTACGACTGTCGCAATAATCCAGGCCAGCAGCAAAATTAAGGCTGCCTTGATCACTGCCGGGATAAAGTTTAAGAACGTTGAAATCAAATCCGATAATGGATTTGCAATCATAGACAGGTTAAGAATATTGAAGAATAAGATTAAAGCAACAACCAGCAGTATGTAGTAAACTGCTTTTGCGATAACCCTTTCTGATTTTACCGGTTCTCCTTTTAACCGGAACCTGTTAAACAGCTTATCATCCCAGTTTGTTTTCTTTAATGCTTTTTCCACCGTACTGCTCACCAATTTGGCAATTAACCATACGATTAGAAAAACAATAATCGCTATAGCTACATTTTGAACTCCTGTCCAAAAGCTCGCTGTAAAATAATCGTTCATAAAATTTTCCATAGATTTATGCTCCCTTCTTAACGGTTTAGTTAGCGCTACCCCCCACTAAAAAGAATTAAACCTATGTTATAAAATTGTAATGAAACAGCAAAGAACACGATCCAGCCCTCTATCCACTCAGAGATATTTCTTTAACTCCTGACGAACCAGTTTATTTGCTGCATTTCTCGGCAGCTGATCAATGAAATAAAATTCCTTCGGCTGCTTATAACGCGCTAACTTATCTTTTAAAAAGGCCGTTATCTCTGCGATTGTCATTTCTCTGTCAGCCACAATAAAAGCAACCGGGATTTCTCCCCATTCCGTATCTTTTTTTCCAATTACTCCTGTTTCCTGAACCCCGTCTATCTGCAGCAATACATTCTCGATTTCCGAGGGATAGATATTTTCACCACCGGAAATAATCAAATCACTGCGGCGGTCCACAACATATAAAAATCCTTCGTCATCGAGATAGCCTACATCTCCCGTTGCCAGCCAGCCATTCAAAAAAGATGTTTCATTTGCTGCTTGCCTGTTGTAATAGCCTGGAGTTATCATTGGACCTTTGACAAGAATTTCTCCAACCTCATTTGCTTGCTTCCCAGCAATTTTTAACTGTGCTGGAAACAATGGCTTTCCTGCTGAACCAACCTTGCGAAGTGCATCCCTTGGGTTCAACGTAACAATTTGCGAAGCGGTTTCTGTCATTCCATAAGATTGAAACACAGGAATCTTTTTTGCCTTTGTCTGTTGCAGTAATGTTTCTGGAGCTGGTCCACCGCCAAGCAGCATACAGCGAAAAGCCTCTGGATAGCTTGCTTCTCCAAGATAGCTCACTAAACGCTGGAGCATAACAGTTACAACGGAGGTCATCGTCACTTGCTTATGCATAATCGCATCGTGAACATCCTCCACCTCAAATTTTTCCAGCAAATAAATAGGCATCCCATAAATAATTCCTTTTAACATTGTCGACAGGCCGCTCACATGAAAAAGCGGCAGCGGTATCAGCCATTTATCATCATTATGCTTTCCAAAATTTAAACCGGAGCTGGTTGCACTCCACCAGTGATTTTCATAAGTATGCTGTACAGCCTTTGGAAATCCTGATGTACCAGATGTATACATCATCGTAAATACAGTGGACAGCTCTATTTCTTCTAAAAGCTGTACCTTCCAAGAAGCTTCCAGCCGATTCAGCTGATCAAATGTCAGCTGCCCGATTTCCGTCAGACCCGCTTCTTCAGTTTCTGTAATTAAAAGGGTAACTTTGGCATCCTTCATTTGCTGTTTTCGCTCATACGCAGTCAGCCGCTTATTCAATAAAACGACAACAGCACCTAAGTAACTGCACGCATAAATCATTTCCATCATTTCAATGCTATTCCCGGAAAGGATGGCAATATGATCTCCTTTTTTAATATCAGCAGATGCAAGCTTTCTTGCTTTTATCCTGCTGTTTTCAGCCAGCTGGCTAAAAGTCACTGTTGTTCCATCCTTTAATTCAACCGCTATTTCATTTGGGGATAAATCAGCTTGTTTATCAAGCCAGTGGGGAATAACTGTACTCATTTTTTCTTCCTCCAACGTTATTATTGTCTTATGTAAATTCCTTTCCTTGTGAAAAGAAACCTTTGCAAATAGCGCAAAGGTTTCTTTAATAAACGATTAAGGGAATCTTGGGAACTGCTTGAAGTTCGGTTTCCTTTTTTCTTTAAAGGCGTCTCTTCCTTCTTTCGCTTCATCCGTGGTGTAATAAAGAAGCGTTGCATCTCCGCCAAGCTGCTGCAAGCCTGCCAAACCGTCTGTATCTGCATTAAAGGATGCTTTCAGGAAGCGTAATGCCATTGGCGATTTTTCCAGGATTTCTTCACACCATTGTAACGTTTCTTCTTCTAATTTTTCTAAAGGCACAACCGTATTGACTAAGCCCATCTCGTATGCTTCTTCTGCATTATATTGACGGCATAAGTACCAAATTTCACGCGCACGCTTATGACCTACTAAGCGCGCTAAGTAGCCGGCACCATAGCCAGCGTCAAAGCTGCCCACTTTTGGTCCAGTTTGTCCAAAGATGGCATTATCTGCAGCAATCGTCAAGTCACAAACTACATGAAGCACATGGCCGCCGCCAATTGCATAACCGGATACCATTGCAATCACCGGCTTGGGAATCGTACGGATTAAACGCTGCAAATCAAGTACATTGAGACGTGGAACTTCATCGCCTCCTACATAGCCGCCATGACCGCGAACAGATTGATCTCCACCGGAACAGAATGCTTTATCTCCTTCTCCAGCTAATATAATCACACCGACGGAAGAATCATCTCTTGCATCCGTAAAAGCTTCAATCATTTCTTTTACGGTATTTGGCGTAAAAGCATTACGTTTTTCCGGACGATTAATCGTTACCTTAGCAATACCGTTATATTTTTCATAAATAATTTCTTCAAAGTTTTTTACTTTTTGCCATTCAACTGTCATGTTAATGACTCCTTTCAAGCTCAGGGGCTTATGTAGTAATATAATTTTCACCTAAGAACACATTTACTATTTTACCAAAGTTTTGCGATTTTTCCACATGAACAGCATGACCAGCTTTTGGACAAATGATAAATTCTGCCTTTGGTATTTTCTTTTGCATCATTTTATTTATCGCAACAAATTTTTCATCTTCTTCTCCGGCAATTAATAAAGTAGGTTTCACAAGCTCTGACAACCGCCCCCACCAGGAGGGCTGAGCTCCAGTTCCCATAGCATAAAGAGACATTGCCAAACCTTCTTTACTCTGAGAAAGACGTTCGTCTCTGATTTGTCGCTGTACAGCATCCGGCAGCCGTTTTTGTGTGGCGAATAATGGGAGCTCCTGCCATGTATTCACAAAGTCTTCTACCCCACGATTCAAAATTCGCTGTGCAAGCTTTTCGTCCTTTTCCTTTCGATCAAGACGTGCTGCTGCTTCCCTTAGCCCTGGAGAAGAGCTTTCTAAAATTAGGGAAGCAACATAATCCGGATAATACATCGCAAAGCTTAACGCCGTTCTTCCTCCCATGGAATAACCGATAACATGCACTTTTTTAATTCCCGCTGCCTCTAATAAATCCGCAATCAGATAACAACAATCCTTCATGGAAGAAATCGTGCTGTTCGTTTTCCCGTGACCCGGCAGATCCACTAAAATACATTGATAATCTTTTAAATCGGAACAAACCTCTCTCCACGTCTCACACGTTCCTGTAAAACCATGTAAAAACAGGATTGGCTCTCCCTTACCAATGATTTCGTATTGTAAGCCGTCCCTACTCATTGCCATCCCTCTTTTATCTCTGCCATAATCCGATTCCACTTCTCCCGATGCCAGGCAGCATTTTCATCACGATTTGTTCTTACCTCAATAATTGATAAGCCTGATAGCTGATAACTTTGCTTCAGCTTTGTTTTTAATGCCGTTTCCGTGGCAGCGACTGTATAATCAGCACCATATAATGCCCCGGCCTTTTCAAAAGGTAAATCAACCGGTGTGCCAAAAATTGCTTCAAAATGCTGTTTATCATTTGCCTGTGGAAGAAAGGAAAAAATTCCACCGCCATTATTATTGACAAGCACAATCGTGATTGGAAGCTGATACTGTTTTGCTGCCAGTAATCCATTCATATCATGGAAAAAGGATAGATCACCAATCAGCAGGGTAACCCGCTCTCCAGCAGCTGCTGCACCAACAGCACTGGAGATAACACCATCTATGCCATTCGCTCCGCGATTGCAAAGGATTGAAATATTTTTCGGGGACACCATAAAAAAGCTATCCACATCACGGACAGCCATACTGTTTCCGACGTATAAAGTTGTCTGATCAGGGATCACCTCTGCCATGCCCCGCACAGCTTCCCCTTCTGTTACTTGCGCTTCTTCACCAGATAATAAGTAATCCTTGGCAATTTGATTATACCTTTGCCATTCACGCAGCCAGGCTGCACTTTTTTGCTCGTCCGGTGCTTTTTTTATAAGCTGCCGGCATAATTGCTCTGGATCAGCGTAGATATAAACCGTATCATTACCAGACGGATCACGGAATCCTTCATTCTCCTCAACAACGAACTGTGGGACGGCCTTATTTTCCTTTACAAAAAATAAATATGCCTTGGATACAGGCATTGCTCCGAAGCGAATAATATAATCCGGCTGCAAGCGTTCACGTATCTCTGAATCACGCAGGAAAGCATCATATCCTTCTATCACATGGCTTTTATCGTGTCTCCCTGTCCGCACCTGTGATAAAGGATCTGCCAGGACAGGAACATTCCAGGCTTGAGCTAAGCAAGATACTGCATCTGCAAAATTGCCATCCATCTCCGGTCCACATACAATCAGCCCTTTTGGCGAAGAATCAAAAAGGGCTGCAAGCTTTTGTACCTGCTCCTCCGCTAAATGCTTCACACCTTCGATTCGATTCATACTACTAAACGGTCTATCTTCTGCTGTACCCCAAATATCAGAAAGTGTAAAATCTGGCGTCAACGGCTCCCTAAATGGAAAATTTACTTGAACAGGACCTTTATTCCCCTGCTCTGTATAAGCAAACGCCTGCGCTGCTTTTTGACGTGCATACTGAAGCATCTCCGGCGTTCCTTCGGGTATTGCCATTTCATGAAACCACTTCACATAGTCGCCATACATTTTGATCTGTTCAATCGCTTGCGGTGCACCAATCTGACGTAATTCATGCGGACGATCTGCCGTCAAAACAAGTAACGGCACACGACTATAAAAAGCTTCCACAACAGCCGGGTAATAATTTGCAGCTGCTGTTCCAGATGTACATAATAGCGCTACCGGACGTTTTGATTTTTTCGCCAGACCTAATGCAAAGAACGCTGCTGAACGCTCATCAATCACAACCCATTCCTTGATGGATGGGTGCTCTAAAAATACCAAAGCTAAAGGAGTAGATCTGGAGCCCGGTGAAATAACAACATCGGTCATTCCATTCTTCACCAGCTCATCTACAAAGTTAGCAGTATAACGTGTTAAGCTCTCCGTGTAACTCATCTCTCTAATCCACTCCTAAAACAGATAACATTGGCATTAATTTTACTTTTGTTTCTTCATATTCACTTTCCGGATCAGAATCTTCTACAATTCCACAGCCGGCAAATAAAGAAGCAGCATCCTTTTGAATCAGTGCCGAACGTAAAGCTACAGCAAACTCACCATGATGATTACTGTCCATCCAGCCGATAGGAGCTCCGTACCAGCCTCGATCTAATAGTTCATTATCACGAATAAACGCTAATGCATCCTGTCTCGGTGTTCCGCCAAGAGCCGGTGTGGGATGCAGGCCACTTACAATAGAAAAAATACGATGCTCCTTTTTCAGCTTTGCACGCACGGGTGTGTATAAATGCTGTAAGGTTTTATATTGATGGACTACTGGTTCATCAGGAACAACAACCTCTGTACAATATGCCTCCATCGTACTGCGAATCATTTGCACAACGTAACCATGCTCCTCACGGTTTTTCGGGTCTTCAAAAAGATTACTTGCGATTTGTTCATCTTCCTCCACCGTCTTTCCACGCGGGGCTGTTCCTGCCAGGCAGGTGGACAGTACGTCATTCCCCTTCACCTTTACCAGACGCTCCGGTGTTGCTCCAAGAAAGCAGTCCTCTCCCATCTCATAGCCAAATACAAACGAATTTGGCTGCGTATCTACCAGACGCTTTAAAAGATCGGGAATGTTTGCGGATTGATTAAAATGCACCCTAACCTCTCTGGCAAGGACAATTTTATCAACCGCCGTCTTTTTCATCACATCCGTAGCCTTTTTAATCGTTTCTTTCCACAGATCCGGAGCTATTTCTTTTTTACGCTGCACACACAACTTGGATGTATGATGCAAGTTCTCCGTATTATCCAGCAGTTCCTGGCGGTTATTTTGTAACTCTTCCAATATAGCGGGATAAGCTTCCCCTGTGGTGATGAAACGATTTATAGTAAGATAATAATCACCATCTGCATGCGTTAAAATATAACCCGGAATAGAAAAATGACTTTCAGGAAAGTTTTCCCACAGTTTTGTTTGCGGTTTTAATGGATCAAAGGAAAACCCTCCAAGTGCAACAACCCCAGTTCCTGATGTTTGATAAGGATTATAGATGATCGCATCAGCTAATAAGGCATTCCATTCCTGCTCTATCTGCTCATAGCGATGTCTGCAATCCTCCGTTGATAGTTCAAAAGCATGCCCTGCTCCTGCCAGCTGAAAAGCTTCATTTGCGCTGGACCAAAATGTCCGTGGAAGCTCTAATACTCCAGCTTTTTCTAAAAATCTATATAAGCTAACCTGATTTATTTTTTCAGTGTAACTAAACAATTTATCCTTTTGATCTGTTTGAACAGACTGTACGGCAGCCTTCAAATCAGCTGTAAACTGTTTTTCTTTTACTTCAATCATGACGATAAACCTCCATAATAGTTGGACAGGTATTTCATTATCCTCTACTATTTTATGCCCTTTTCTCTACTTTCTCAAGAGAAGCCTTCTAATTCATTAAAATCCATTATTCTTTTCTAATTTTCTGTCGATAAATGCTGCTTTTTCACAGGAACTGCAGCAAAAAATATAGACAAGAAAATATATATTTGCCGGAATAAAATAAACCTCTTTACACCTTTTGCTTATGGATATTATAAAATAGGTTTGACACGCTTATACCACTTATCTAAAATAAATACGATATTGTTTTTTAGGAGGAAGCCCATAATGACAACAAATAATCCGGCTGATATAAAAGAATTGCTGAATGAACGGGAAGGATTCCATAAATGGTGGCGATTAATGCGGCCGCATACACTGACAGCATCCTTTGTCCCGGTCTTTGTCGGGACAATGATTGCCTTTAATGAAGGAACCATTGACTGGCTGTTATTTTTCGCAATGATGATTGCCTCTCTACTTATACAGGCAGCTACCAACATGTTTAATGAATATTACGATTTTGTGCGCGGGTTAGACAACGATCAGTCTGTCGGCATCGGCGGTTCTATTGTCCGTGACGGGATGAACCCGAAACAAATTCGTAATATCGCCTTTATTTTTTATGCGATATCCATCGGCATCGGGGTTTATATATGTATATCGTCCAGCTGGTGGATTGCAGTGATTGGTTTGTTTTGTATGGCAGTTGGTTATTTATATACGGGAGGCCCTGTTCCCATTTCCTATACACCATTTGGTGAATTATTCTCTGGCGTCCTGATGGGAACAGTTATTATTGGGATCACTTATTATATTCAAACGGCCTCTGTTACCATGGAAATGATTTTGATTTCCCTTCCCATCACCATTTTCATCGGATGCATTAACTTTGCAAACAATATCCGTGATCGTGACGGAGATGAAAAAGGAGGAAGAAAAACGATTGCCGTACTGATTGGCAGACCAAGTTCTATTAAACTACTTGCAATGTTATTTATCGTTTCATTCGCTATAACAATTATTTTAATATGCACTGGTATTCTTCCAATATGGTCTCTTCTTACTTTACTGAGCGCTCTGCCGGCTATTAGTGTGATAAAAGATTTTAAAGGAAAGACACAGGCGATTGAAATGATGCCTGCCATGAAAAAAACCGGGAAAACAAACACCATATACGGGATGCTTTTAGGCCTCTCTTTACTGATTGCCGGATTACTGTAAAGCATTCGTATCACAGATAAAAAAGCAGAATGGAACCGTGGAAAAATCAAAGGAGCATATCCCTAAAAAAAGAACTGCACAAAAAAAGCAACGACTTATTAACAGGTCGCTGCTTTTTTATTTTATATAAATCTGGTCCGCTGCTGTTGAATCCAGCTTTGCATTCTATTAAACAATGGAATAAATAAAATGGCGATAAAAATTCCTTTAATAATATTGAACGGAAGCACCCCGCCGATAACTGCAATCCGCCGCATTTGTTCGGACATTTCCCAGCCCATAAACCAGCCATACGCCGGTAATATCAGGTAATAATTGAGTACACTCATTCCGACTGCCATAATAACAGTTCCCATTGCAAGTCCTGTAATAAGACCTTTTAAACCTTTCATACGGTGATAGATTATAGAAACCGGTAAAACCATCATGAGCCCAGCCACAAAGTTAGATAGGACGCCGATTGGCTCCCCGGATCCGGAGATTGCCAAATATAATAAGTTTTTAAGCCCGACCACAAGTACCCCGGCGATTGGAGAGAATATCAATGATGCGATTAATGCCGGAACATCACTGAAATCCACTTTTAAATACGGTGTTGGTAAAAATGGCAGTGGGAAATTAATAAAAAATAACACCAGTGAAATCGTACTTAGTAACGCAATAATAATTAACTTTAACAGCTGATTTTTCTTCTTTTTTTGCATCAGCCTGCCTCCTTCATCATTCTTCCGATTCCAACTCGTGATGAAGGCTCGATATGATTTTTATCCACTAAAAAACCCTAAAGCAACAAAGGGCTTTAGGGTTATAAGTCATCGCTAAATAAATATGCAGAAAACATACGCATAGTTAAATAAAAATCAGCTCGACATCTTCTCCCATCCAGACTATCACTGTCGGTTCTGGAATTTCACCAGATCAACTGCAACAATGTACAGTTCGCGGACTATTTCCGCCGGTCGGGAATTACACCCTGCCCCGAAGATTGGAATCGAATATTTAATTAACCTTAGTATACCATATTCAATTCATTTGACAAGAGAAAAATTTTTAATTCAATATATATTTCCCTCAGGCATCCTCATCCTTGTATACATACAGGTTAAAAGGTACCGAAGCAGCTCTTGAAGATCAGGTGGCGCAGTTTTTACGAACGGATCTTCAGACGGTGTGATGATTCCTCTATAAAAGGTTTAAATTTTCTTTTCCTGTCATACTTTCAAGCATCGTAACCAATAACTCAATTTCCATATCTATATCCTTCTTACTCACTGTTTCTACGGGAGAATGCATATATCTGAGCGGCAAGGACACAAGAGCTACTGGTACACCTTTGCCTGTATAGCGCATTTTATCAGCATCTGTTGATGTTGCCTGCGGCGTTAATTCATACTGCAAAGGAATGGATTTTTCTTTTGCCGCTTTTTCCAGCCATTCATTAATTTTACGATGAATCGGTGCTCCTTTTGCTAAAACAGGGCCGCCTTCCAAATGAACCTCGGCTTGTTTTTTTATGTTTACATTCGGATAATCTGTGGCAAAGGTCACATCCATAGCAATTGCAAAGTCCGGTTCTACTCCCGCTGCCGCAAAGTACGCTCCACCCATATTGGTTTCTTCATTGACTGTACTTGCACCATAAACACCGATAGGCAAGTTTTTATCAGACAGCTTGCGAATTACCTCTGCAACCATAAAAGCACCTGTACGATTATCGAGCCCTCTGGCGGAAATATATCGGTCCTGCAAAATTTCCGGATCTGTTTTAAACACACAAAGATCACCAACCTGCACTTTGCTCAATGCTTCTTCCTTCGATTGAAAGCCGCAATCAATATATAAATCCTGCACATTGAAGTCACCTTTCATCCCGCCATGATGCTGTGCATTAACCCCAATAACACCTGTAACTGTTTCTTGAAATCCTAGTATGGTTACACGCATACCAACAGCCGCTTTATGATTGATACCGCCTACTTTTTCAAAAAACAAAAAGCCACGCTCATCAACCCGTTGAATAATAAAGCCAATTTCATCACAATGCCCTGCTAAAAGCACTTTAAATGGAGCATCCGGATTTAGCACTGCAATCGCATTGCCGACATGATCTGTTCTTATTTCATCAGCATACGCCTTCACATAATTTATCCATTTCTTTTGAATGGCCATTTCCATACCTGATGGAGATGGTGTATGTAGTAATTCCAGTAAGAAATCATATTGTGTATACGTCATATTTATAGCCTCCAATAAAATATTCTTTCATACAAAGTGACATCTATTTACCAAACCTCCAGAAGAGGGTACACTTACTATATCAAATAATTGAAATGAGGGATATAGATGTCATTAAACGAATGGTATGACAAAGGGCTTGATCCGGATGAATACATTGAAACAATGCAAGTAAATAAAGAGGATTTATTACACATCTACGATAACTTTTCTTTACCTGGAGATGAAGCCTTTTTTGAAGAGATTAGAAGTAAAAACCTAAGAGCCATTATTCTTACCGAAGATTGGTGCGGCGATGCGATGTTAAACATGCCGATTTTTCTCAAAATTTCTGAGGTTACCAATATGCCTGTCAAGGCTCTGCTGCGTGATGATAATCTCGAATTAATGGACCAATATTTAACAAACGGAACTGCCCGATCTATACCTATCATCATTTTCATTGATATAAAAGGAAATGAAGTTGGCAAATGGGGCCCAAGAGCTGCAAGCATTCAAGCTTATATAGATGAAGCACGTGCTCAGCTGCCGCCAAAGGATGCCAGTGACTTTGAAGAAAAACAAAAACAGATGCACCGCTTTATCTCCAAATCTTTTCGCGATAACCAGGATAACTGGTCTGCCGTTTACGAAAGCATTAAACAAACTTTAAAAGCAATATAATTTAAAGAGATTGGAACAAAAGGAAAGTGTGTAAATCGAAAACCGAAGCATATCCACACAAATCTATACTCGGAATTTACCAGGCTGGAATACTGCTGTTCCAGTCTCTTTTTTAATTGATATAATGCGGCAGATGGAATCATTCAATTAACATCTCCTCCATCAATCCCTTGAAAACATCTGCCAATAACGAATAAGCTGCCCTCCTATCTGCAATACTAAGTCATATAGATTGGAGGATTTTCCGATGAATCAACGTTTTCTTAAACTTCTTTATTACCGTATTCCCAATATTTTGAAACTGCTGCTATTTATCTTTATAACCATCCCTTTCTTTGGCTCTCTTATTTATTTCATCGAACCGGAACGCTATCCTACATTATTGGATGGTATTTGGTGGGCGCTTACTACCGGGGCAACTGTTGGTTACGGTGATTATGTACCTGAAACACTACTCGGCAGACTGGTTGCTGCACTTATCATTTTAACGGGCGGCGGATTAATTGCATTTTATATTGCATCTATATCCACTACAGCTATCAAACATGAAAAAAAACTTCAAGAAGGAAAGCTTGCCTTTCATGGAGAGAACCATTACATATTCGTCGGGTTTAATGAACGAACCCGGCAGCTTGTTGACCTAATCATTCAGCATTATGCAGATAAAAAAATAGTTATCATTGACCGCACTTTAAACAACCTGACCTATACCAAATTGCCAGTACATTATATTAAAGGTAATGCAACAGAAGATGCTGTTTTGCATATGGCAAATATCGAGGCAGCATCCTGTGTATTTGTTGCTGCAGATAATCATAAATCAGATAATGAATCCGATACACATGCTATCCTGACTACTATTGCTATTCGCGGGAATAATCCCGGTATACCTATTGTTACAGAAATTTTGTCTAAGAAACAAATCGACAATGCTGCCCGTGCCGGAGCAACAACAATTATTCGCTCAAATGATTTTATGAGCAGCTTATTTTTTCATGAGTTAGATCCGGAAATAAAATCAACACCATTTGAAGATATTTACCATCTCCTTAGTCAGCAAAAATTTATGCACCAGCCTGTACCTGATTCTCTGATAGAAAAAACATATTCGGATGCTGTCATACCCTTCTTAACAAAAGGGTTACTTATAATTGGCGTCATTCGTGAAAAAGAATATATCTTTCACCCGAAAACAGCATTTACCCTCAAAGCAAAGGATATTCTTATTTGTCTCAGCAGACGGTAAATAGCAAATTTTCAATTGCTAGATTAGCCAACTCCTATCGTTTATGGTATAGTTATATATTGTGAAAAAAGTACGTGATCAAACGATTTAGAAAAGATTTTTGAGTTTAAAAGATATAGGAGATGTTTAATGATGACTGCAAATGTAGAAATTGGTCAAGTAATTGAAGGAAAAGTAACTGGTATTCAGCCTTATGGAGCATTTGTCGCAATTGATGGCGACATGCAGGGATTAGTCCATATTTCTGAAATTATGCATGGCTATGTAAAAGATATTAACGATCACTTAAGTGTTGGCGATACAGTAAATGTAAAAGTCATTCAAATCGATGAAGAAAAAGGAAAAATTTCGTTATCTATCCGCGCTACAGAGGATGCACCAAAAGAGTCTGCTAAACAGGAGAACAATACTAAAAACAATGATTCGAACAGCGAATCAAGCGGATTTAATATTCTTAAAGACAAACTGCAAGGCTGGATTGACCAGACACAAAATAAATAACGCTACAGCCCTCACCCAAGCGCGATACATTTTAGTGCTTGGGTGATTTTAATGAAGCAGACGTTGTTAGCGTATCTTTTCTCCAGAGACAAATGAAACATTTTATTATTCCTTTCTGTTATCGCAGTGATTTTCAGCAGGAAGAGGAATCAAGCTCCCGTTCAATGGATATGAAAAGAACTTCTCCACTGAATGAAATTTCACTTTATTTCGAACGCCTTCTGCTATTTTCTATATCATTTTCCAGCAGTTGTTTTCAGCTTCCCCCCCCTTTTTTCAGGTCGTTAGCCTTGATTTCATCACATTAATAGATTAAAGTAGAATCATATATGCAATCTATTTTCAAGGGGGACGAAGCAATGACACATGTAACTTTTAAATATGATAAAGCACTTTCATTCTTTGATAAAGAAGAAATTAAAAATTTATCTCCATTTGTATTACGCGCTCATGAGATGATTCATGAAAAAATTGGTGCAGGTAATGACTTTTTAGGCTGGGTGGATCTTCCTAAAAACTACGATCAGAAAGAATATGCGCGGATCAAGAAAAGTGCAGAAAAAATTAAAAATGACTCTGATATTCTTCTTGTCATCGGTATCGGCGGATCTTACCTTGGAGCAAAAGCAGCATTAGAAATGCTAAACCACTCCTTCCAAAATCTTCTTTCTGCGGAAGAGAGAAAAGCACCACAAATTATTTTTGTAGGTCACCATCTAAGTTCTACCTATATGAGCGAATTAACAGATGTATTAAAAGATAAAGATTTCTCAATAAATGTTATTTCAAAAAGCGGCACAACAACAGAGCCGGCTATTGCTTTCCGTATCTTTAAAAAGCTGCTCGAAGAAAAATATGGCGAGGAAGAAGCGAAAAAACGTATCTATGCTACAACTGATCGTAAACGTGGCGCTTTAAAAACAACTGCAGACGAAAACGGCTATGAAACATTCGTTATTCCGGATGATGTCGGTGGGCGCTATTCTGTCTTAACAGCAGTAGGCTTACTTCCAATCGCCGCTAGTAATATTGATGTGGATGCGATTATGAAAGGTGCACAAGCAGCAATGGAGGACTTGTCTGTACCTGATGTATATAGTAACCCTGCTTACCAATATGCAGCCGTACGCAATATTTTCTATCAAAAAGGGAAAGTAACCGAATTACTCATTAACTACGAGCCTGCACTTCAATACTTTTCTGAATGGTGGAAACAGTTATTCGGTGAAAGTGAAGGTAAAAATCAAAAAGGGATTTATCCATCGTCCGCAAATTTCTCAACAGATTTGCATTCTCTTGGTCAATATATCCAGGAAGGAAGAAGAAATATTTTCGAAACAATCCTTCATGTAAATGAAGCGAAGGAAAATTTAACAGTTGAAGAAGAAGCGAATGATTTGGACGGCTTAAATTACTTAGCTGGGAAAAGCATTCATGAAATTAATGATAAAGCATTCCAGGGAACATTATTAGCGCATACCGATGGTGATGTTCCAAACTTAATTAT
Source organism: Oceanobacillus sp. CFH 90083 (assembly GCF_009389585.1). Classification (GTDB taxonomy): domain Bacteria; phylum Bacillota; class Bacilli; order Bacillales; family Amphibacillaceae; genus Oceanobacillus. The sequence continues at coordinate 30,458 of NZ_VIYG01000002.1, forward strand.
TGAAGTCCCTAAACTGGATGCTTATACTTTCGGTTATTTAGTATACTTCTTTGAAAAAGCATGTGCTGTCAGCGGCTACTTGCTTGGCGTTAACCCGTTTGACCAGCCTGGTGTAGAAGCATATAAGAAAAATATGTTTGCATTACTGGGCAAGCCTGGATTTGAAAATGAAAAAGAAGAGCTGGAGAAAAGATTATAATAGGCATTCCCTCGAACAATAGAAAACTTCCTTTCAAGGAGAATCTGCTCCATGAAAGGAAGTTTTCTTTTTTGCACACCCTGCATTGAAATAGGCTGAAAAAAAGAGAAGCATGGGGGTACGGGTATGCGACAGAAGGAGCAAAGCTTGTCTGGACTATGGCTTTAATACCTTACATTTCGATAATATTTATAGTTTTACATCTGATATCAATATCCGTTCCAAAAAGTAATGGCAAAAATCGGCATGACATTCGATCGATATTTTGACTATCCTGGCGTGGAAAAGAATAGTCCATTGAAAAAACATGTTTTATATCACAAATCTAACTAAAGTTTCCTTTCAATAACCGCTACTGCAAAACCGCCAAAAAATTTAAAAATAAAATTATTTTTTGGGTTTATTCTCTCAGACAACGGGTATTACTATAATTGTAAGGCTTTCTCGTATTCCCCCTGTAGGCAGAGCGTAGTAACGCTTTGCTTTTTTTGTCCAAAAACGATATCTCTACATAAATTTCAGCCAAGCTTTCTACCTTTCTAAAATATCTTTGTTATAATAGTAAAATAGTGAAATGAATGTTGGGAGGCAAAGGAAAAAAATGAGTATTTTTGAAGAACTACATGATCGCAAACAAACCAAATCAATGAAATGGGATATGCTGCAAATGAAATTCCAGTCGGAGGATGTGCTGCCGATGTGGGTCGCTGATATGGATTTTAAAGCTCCAGAAGCAGTCAATCAGGCACTTATCAAACGTGCAGAGCATGGAATTTATGGATACACAGTCATTGATGAAGATGTGACAGGGGCTATTACCAACTGGGTGAAAAACCGTCATGGATGGGCTATTCAAGCAGACTGGCTCAGCTACAGTCCTGGCGTAATTAATACGCTGCATATGGCACTGCAGGCATTCACAGAGCCAGGTGATAAGATTATGATTCAAACACCTGTATACACACCCTTTTACAATATTATAAACGTATTAGATCGTGAACTTGTAAAGAATCCATTGATTCAACAGGATGATTATTACGTGATTGATTTTGATGATATGGAAAAAAAATTAGCAAGTGGTGTAAAAGCATTTATTTTATGCTCTCCTCATAATCCAGTAGGACGGGTCTGGACAGAAGAAGAGCTTCGTAAAATGGCAGAATTGTGCTTGCGGTATGATGTAATGATTTTTTCTGATGAAATTCATGCTGATTTAGTTTTCAAGGAGCATAAACATTTGCCAATCGCCAGCTTATCCACTGAAATAGCTGATAAAACCATTACTTGCATGGCGCCTTCTAAAACATTTAATTTAGCCGGCTTGCAAGCATCCTTTGCGGTGACTTCAAATAAGCAGAACAAATTAAAATTAGAAAAAGCATTTCTTCGTCAAGGGTTTAATAATTCCTTAAACGGAATGGCTGTTACAGCAATGGAAGCTGCTTACCTTCATGGGGAAGACTGGTTAGAGGAGCTGCTGGAGGTTATTCAAGGTCATACTGCTTATATTAAAGAAATGTTTGCTGCGTATGCTCCAGAGCTAAAAGTAATCAAAGCAGAAGGAACATACCTTATCTGGGTAGATTGCTCCGCATTAAATATGGATAAAAAAGAATTAAATCGGTTTATGATTGATAAAGCGCGTGTCGGCTTGAACGCTGGACAAGATTATGGGGATGAAGGAGATGCTTTTATGCGGATTAATCTGGCATGTCCACGAGCAACGATTGAAGAAGGCGTTAAGCGGATTATCCACGCAGTTGAAGCATGGAGAGAAACGAAAAACTAATAAACAAAAAAACTGCACCTCCTATTATTTTGGAGATGCAGTTTTTTGTTTAACGAAATCAAGTAATGAATATTATTTTCTGCTGAAAGCTAAAGCATCTCCTTCTATCCATTTTCTTTATTCTCCTGCTTATCATTATTTTCTGTCGGATCTGTCGGTGCATTTTGCTCTTCCCCACTCTGTGAATCTTCACTGATAATGCCACAAATGATGCGATCTCCTGAATTACCGGCCGGCTGACTCATTCCATCATCCACCCCATCATGAATAATCAGAGAAGTACCATCATTCGCAATCAAGCTGTTTTTTCCTTGTTTTAACGTCGCCTCGTTAATAACCAATTCCTCCTGAACAGCCCCGCTTGCATCTGCTTCTATATTGGGAAGGTCTCCGATGTGTGATCCATCCGTCAGCAAAAGTCCATGGTCTTTCCCATCTGGGTTAAAGTGATTTCCGCTCGAAGAAAAATCAGGACCATCACATTTTCCATATTCATGGACATGTATGGCATGCAAACCCGGACTCAAGCCTTCCACCTCAATGTTTACAGCTACACCGCCATCCGTTTCATTTAATCTGGCTGTTCCCACACGATCCCCATCTGCATTATACATCTCTACCATCTCTGCATTTTTATGGGGCAGCAGACATCCTGATAAAAGGAACAGCATAATCAGAGAGAGTATTAAGAATCTTTTTTTGTTCCATTGTCGCATCGATAAGCTCCTTTACCTTTTTTTATAGTTTAGGCAAAGAAGTTATTTTTAATCCTTGTAAACATCAAAAACCTCCTCAAATCTTATTGATGAGAGGAGGTTTTTGTTACACGATGATTTTTCTGTGTCTGCTCTAAAGCTTTATGATATTCCTGTTCAAAACGCTCTTGATCTTTCTTTGATTTTTTCATGATCCACCGCATAACGATTACTGCCATTGCGATAAAAATGACCAATGATATCACTGCGGGAATATATTCCATTTTATCTTCCGGAAAATAGAGAAATGGCATCATAAAAGATATTCACACCTTTCTAAAGATAATTATATCAAAGATGTATAGTATGTAAATCAATCCGGTTATAGATAAAAGCGCCCTGATCACAGGACGCTTTTATACAAAGTTTATTATTCACCTAAATGTTCTTTGATTACGTCAGCGATACCTTTTAAAGCATCCTCTTCGTCTTTTCCGTCTGCGCTTACTTCAATTTCAGCACCTTTAGGAATTCCTAAAGACATAACACCCATAATAGATTTCAGGTTAACATTTTTTCCTTTGTAGCTAACTTCGATTTCAGAATCGAATTGACCAGCTTTGTTTACTAACAAAGTAGCCGGACGTGCATGTACTCCAGTTTCTGCAGTGATTGTAAAAGTTTGCGATTTCATTATATACAAACATCCTTTCTTTTTTTTAAAACTTATGTTGGTTATGTACCTATTCATTATCTCACATAAACCTACGTCTTATTATATACAAAAATCACGAAATATGAAATATATATCTACTTTTTTTGTGAAAATGTATTCATTTGTTTTTCAAATTCCTTTATGATACCTTTATCTTAAGGATAAAACGAATAATGGAGGTATACGAAATGAGTGTGCATATTGGAGCAAAACAGGGAGAAGTAGCGGATAAAATTCTATTGCCGGGAGATCCATTGCGGGCAAAATATATTGCTGAAAACTATTTAGAGAACCCGAAGCTTTATAATGAAGTCCGGGGCATGTATGGTTATACAGGAACTTACAAAGGAGAACGCGTCTCTGTACAGGGAACTGGCATGGGAGTGCCTTCTATCTCAATCTATGTGAATGAGCTAATCCAAAGCTATGATGTCCAAAAACTCATTCGTGTCGGCACATGCGGTGCTATTCAAAAGGATGTTAAGATCCGTGATGTTATCTTAGCACAGGGAGCTACAACAGATTCACAAATAAATCAGCTTATTTTTAAAGGCATTGATTATGCTCCTATTTCTGATTTTGAATTATTAAAAAATGCTTATGAAGCTGGTACCGATAAAGGATTACAGCTGCGTGTCGGAAATGTATTTACAAGTGATACCTTCTACCGTGATAATGCAAAAGAAGTGAATGAATTACTTGCAAAATACCAGGTGCTTGCGATCGAAATGGAGTCTACTGCACTTTATACGTTAGCTGCGAAGTATGGCCGTCAGGCATTGTCTATCCTTACCGTCTCTGATCATATCATTACTGGTGAAGAAACAACGGCTGAGGAACGCCAGACAACATTCCATGAAATGATGGAGATTGCATTAGATACGATTATTAAATAATTTTTTATGATTCTACAGCTGCAGCACAGGAAATTAACAGCGGGCTGAACCCTTTCTTTTCATCTAATATAGACTATGATAAAATAACAGAAAATTGATGTGTTATTTAGGAAGGAAGTACCCTTATCCATGACAATATTAACAAATTTCCCATTATGGGCTGCACTCATTGCAATTGTATTTGCCCAGGTTATAAAAATACCTATTAAGTTGCTTTTCACCAAGGAATTTCAGCCCGGCCTTGCTTTTAGTACTGGTGGAATGCCCAGCAGTCATTCTGCCGCAGTGGCCTCTTTAGCTACTGCCATCGGTATTGCAGAAGGTGTAACATCAAGTGTATTTGCACTAGCTTGTATATTTAGTGTAATTACCATGTTTGATGCTTCCGGGGTTCGCAGACAGGCAGGCGAACAAGCTATTGTCATTAATCAGCTCGTCCGCGATTTTCAATTAATTACCTCCAGTGCAAAAGGCTGGAGCAAAAAGAAAGAAACAGAAAAAATACAAGAATTGAAAGAATTGCTCGGTCACCAGCCGATAGAAGTATTTTTTGGTGCCATTACAGGGATTATTATCGCCTTTTCTCTTGCACCGTTATTCTCTTATTAGAGAAGGCTCGAAAAGACCACTATTTAGCACTAAAAACGAAGGACCAATGCTTTTTTAGAGTATTGGTCCTTCGTTTTTATGTAATTTAATTTCTTATCTTAAAACATTTGATAGCCGCTTTTTCTTAAAAATCGAATCACAAAGCCAGATACAATGGTTCCGATAAAACCGGATAACAGAATCACAATATCGGCAGCAGTTAAGGCAACAATCCGATCTCCAAGCGCTGAAAAAGATTCGCCCGGACTGGTAAAATAGCTGAAAAAAGAAACATTATCTATAATAAAAATCATTACAATTGGATATAAGCATGCCATCAGCCATGTTTTTCTTAATAACATATTTAATATAAAGGCTATCCCAAAAAAGATAACAAAATACAGTACAACAGAAACAACTAGTTGAATCATTCTCTCCCCTCCGTCCTTTCTAAGGATGCATACAAAAGCCATTTTATCCTAAAATAACAAAAAAGCAAAGCAGCATCTGCCAACCTTTGCTTTTTTGTCAATTTTACTTACAATAAATGAAAGTTCCCCTTTTTCAGCAGCAAATGCCACCCGCCTAATTGGTATAAATAATGATTGTCAAAAATTCGTTTTATTAACGCAGCCTTCCAGCCAAATACCATTCGATTCTGTATCGTTGCCACCCCATCGTCTCTTCCCAAGGTCGCAAGCATATCTTGTTTGACCGGCTGACAGGCAGTAAGCTCTTTATTTCTCAGTCTTGAGGAGATGTTCTTTGCAACTACAGTAGCCTCTTCTATCGCTTTTTTCGCTGTCGGAAGAATTTCATTTCCTTTTTCATCCGCAGCATAAGCACATTCGCCAACAACAAATATAGAATCATCTTTGGTAGACAGCATATTGGCATGTACTTCTATTTTTTTATTTTTCAACGCTAGTCCTGCTTTTTCAAATACAGGATTAGCCTGCACGCCGCCCGTCCAGATAAACGTATGCGTGTCAATAATCTGTTCTTTTCCTTCCGCTTCATAAATAATTTTATTATCCCGACATTCTTTCAGCGTTGCCTGATGAATAATTTCTACTCCTCTGGATTGTAAAGAAGTGGCTGCATAGTGCACCAATTTTTCATCAAAATCTGGCAGTAAGGACTTGTTTTCTTCCAGCATATAAAGATGAACTTGCGGTTTTTCAATATCATACTCCCTGCATATCGCAGGGATTTGATCAATCAGCTCTCCGGCAAATTCGACACCTAGAATACCTCCGCCGCCGATAACGATATTTAAATTGCCCTTCTCCTTTTTAACTGCATTCGCATAGCTGGCAAAATTGTATTCTATATGCTCACGGACAAAGCGGGCGCTGTTAATATCCGTAATAGAATAAGCATGTTCATCCAGTCCCGGGATCCCCTCTGCTCTGGGCTCAAAGCCCAGACCGATAACAAGCAAATCATAATGTAATTCTTTATTGTGAAGCTTAACCTTTTTCGTTTTTCTTTTAATTGAAACAACGTCATCTATTATGAAATTTATTTTTGAACGATTAATAATATCCTTGATTTTTATTTTGGAGTGATCCTGATGCAGCGTACCAGCAGCATTCTTATGCAGACAACTTGCTTGAAAATGATAATCATATTTATGGACTAAAGTAATTTCTGCTTCGCTCTTACCCAGCTGCTTTTGAAGCTTGACTGCTGTCATTATCCCTCCATAACCCGCTCCTAATATGACAATATGCGGTTTATTCATGATTTTTCACTACTCCTATTAATCATTATTATTAAAAAGTTTGATATTCGAAAATCTTTGGCTGTATTTTTCCGTTGTACGTATACAAATACAAAATTTCAAACCTGTCTATTTGCTAAAAAACAGGAATATAACGTATTCTGTCATACAAATAACTTCTTTTTGTAATCAAACTGTAATAATCACTAACTTATCTTAAATGCTTTATTGAAAAATAGCAAGCTTAAAAATCTCTTTTGTATCTATACCTATGAAGAACAAGCTGAGAAATGCGTGGAGAAATTCTGAACATCTAAATGTTTCAAAACGATATAATACCAACCAAAACGAGTTTATGATACCATAGGATTGGTAAACGTCTAGAAAGAAAAGAGGTATTGTATGGAGAAAGTTTTTGATGTAACGATCATTGGAGCTGGACCCACCGGCTTGTTTACCGCTTTTTACGGCGGCATGCGTCAAGCTAGTGTTAAAATAATTGAAAGCCTGCCTCATATTGGAGGACAATTAACAGCCCTGTATCCAGAGAAATATATATACGATGTTGCAGGATTTCCAAAAGTCCGCGCACAGGATCTTGTCGATCAATTGGAAGAGCAGGCAAATTTATTTGATCCTGAAATTGTGCTTGGACAGGCTATTGAGGCTGTGGAACGTTTAGAAGATGATAGCTTTCGTCTAGTGTCAAATACTGGAGAGATTCATTTGACCAAAACAATCATTATCACTGCTGGCAATGGTGCATTTCAGCCCAGAAGACTGAATGTGGGTGACAGTGAAGCATACGAAGGTAAAAACCTGCACTATTATGTGAAAGATATGAACAAGTACAAGGATAAACATGTTGCTATTCTGGGTGGTGGCGATTCCGCTGTAGACTGGGCATTGATGCTCGAGGAAGTTGCTTCTAAAGTGACATTAATTCATCGCCGCGACCAATTCCGGGCACATGAACATAGTGTAGAGCAATTAGAAGGATCTACGATAGAAAAGCTTACCCCATATGCTCCTACAGCAATTGTTGCCAATGAAAGAATTGAAAAACTTATCTTACAGAAGATAAAAGAAGATGAATTAATAGAACTGGAAGTTGACGATGTTATTTGCAACTATGGCTTTATATCCAGTCTTGGACCAATTAAAGACTGGGGATTAGAAATTGAAAAAAATAGTATTGTCGTTAATTCTAAAATGGAGACAAATATTCCGGGCATATATGCTGCTGGAGATATTTGCACGTATGATGGAAAGGTCAAGCTGATTGCAACCGGATTTGGCGAAGGGCCGACAGCGATTAATAATGCTAAAAATTATATTGATCCAAAAGCAAGAATACAGCCAAAGCACTCTACTGCCATGTTTTAACCAATAAATTAGATACGCTTGTCTAGTCGGTCCGATGGAAATCGTTTGAATGCATCTCCTATCCCATTCAAGCGGTTTTCTTTTTTTACGGATAATAAACTGAGAAGAATTTGAAGGCTGTTATCCTGGTTTACCGGAACAGCATGCTTTCGCAGACGATAGAGTGGAATCTATTTTATAAATGGAGAGCTTAAAAGAAAGATTGGCAGAAAGAACATTCTGCCAATCTTTCTTTATTAACAGTCACCCGGTGCACCGGCATTTTCCGCGGTACGGAAGGAAGACCCGCACCCGCAGGATATAATGGCGTTCGGGTTATCAATGCTGAATCCGCCGCCCATCATATTTTCTTTATAATCGATCTTGGTACCTTCAATAATTGGAATGTCCTGATTGAAAAAGACAATGGGAATACCATTAATCGTTTCGATAATATCCAGTTCCTCATTAACCTCATCAGCAAAACCCAGAGAATAAGATAAGCCGCTGCAGCCGCCGCCTTTCACACCAAAACGCAGCATCGCCTGATCAGGCTCTTCTTTCATCATTTCTTTAATCTGTGCACTTGCACGATCAGTCAGTTCAATAATCATCTTCTGAACCTCCTTTTATCCTTGTATAGCCTCATAACTTTAGTATACACCTACACTTGTCAGAATCAAGTGATTGATTTTAAGCATAGAAAATTCCTGATGCAATGATTTCTGCCCCGCCGGTCATCCAGATATGATCATCCTGCGTCCACTCAATGATTAAATCTCCACCTGCTAAATGAACAGCTATTTTTTTACCTTTGGTTACTTTATTATTTAACGTTGCTGCTACAACAGCTGCACACGCTCCTGTTCCACATGCTTCTGTGATCCCTGAACCGCGCTCCCAGACACGGAAGTGTAATTCCTGATCAGATACTACTTCAATAAACTCTGTATTGACACCTTCAGGGAAACGTTCATCTTTTTCAATAATTGGACCAAGTGTTGTTAATGGTGCATCTTCAATCGCATCAACGATTGTTATCACATGCGGATTTCCCATGGAAACAGCCGTCACATTCAGAGTCTGATCAGCAACTTGAAACGGTTCATTAATAACCGTTGTTCCCGGTTCTCCAAGCATTGGAATCTGTTCCCTTTGCAAAATTGGTGCTCCCATATCGATCGTTATTTCTTCTACTTCTTTCTCACTAGTCACCTGCACAATCGCTCGCACAATATTGGCTTTTGTCTGGATGGTAAATTCTTTCTTATCCACAATTCCTGTTTCATAAGCATATTTAGCCGTACAGCGCAGCCCATTACCACAATTCATGCCTTCTGAACCATCCTTATTAAAAATACGCATGCCTACCTCTGCTTTTTCAGAGGGATGAATCAGAATCATTCCATCTGATCCAATTCCTGTATTTTGATTAGACATTTTTATAGCTAATTCGGAAAGCCGTTCTTCTGGTAAATCTGTATGAAATAAGTCAATATAGATATAATTGTTTCCCAGTCCATGCATTTTTGTAAAGGGTATCTTCATCTGCTCTTCTCCTATTCTGTTTATGCTTCTTTTATCTCTAATCCAAGCTGATCTAATGCTTGATAAATCGGCTTTAAACTTGGGATACCTTCAGCTACTATTTTATCATTTACCCATATGATTGGGTAAAAAAGATCTTCCTTGATTATTTGCTCAACATATGCCTGATGAATGGCATCTGTCTGCGGTTTATTTATATCAATATAGTTATATTGAACACCTTCAGAAGCATACTTTCTTCCGATCGCTGCCTGGAGCCATTCATACGTATCTTTGGAGCTTGGTGCGCCAACACAGCTGGCACAGATTTGCTCGCTTCCATAAATGGTTATCGTTATATTCGGCACTTTACGCACTTCCCTTCCAAAGCAATGCTTTCTTTACAACATATCTCCATATCAATCATTTTACAAAATAACTATAAAAAGATAAAATAAAACTAATCAGCTAATTGAAAATCATTTTCAAATAGATTTTTGTGCTTCACCGAGTTATAATAGATATGTGGGAAAGGAGTAGGTTAATGTGGAAGAGCAAGTACAAGAAGTATTAAGCAAGCTTCGTCCATTCTTATTACGTGATGGCGGGGACGTAGAGCTAGTTGACGTCGATGATGATGGTGTCGTTTTACTGCGCCTCATGGGAGCATGCGGCAATTGCCCTAGTTCAACCATTACTTTAAAAGCAGGAATTGAACGTGCACTGATGGCAGAGGTTCCTGGCGTAACAGAAATTGAACAGGTTTTTTAATGAATTTAATATAAAACGGAGCGATCTCTGGCAATGAATATAGGGACCCTCCGTTTTTTTATTTATTTACGAAACAGGCGTAATTGCTTCTTTTCCGCTGACAACTGCCAGAATATTATCCATACAGAGCTGAACCATTTTCGCTCTTGTTTCTACACTGGCAGAGCCAATATGCGGGATACATACCGTATTATCTAAGCTGACAAGCGGATGATCTGCCCTAATTGGTTCTTCTTCAAAGACATCTAAACCGGCTGCCTGAATTTCGCCCGTTTTAAGTGCATTTGCCAATGCATCCTCATCTACTACTTTTCCACGGGAAATATTAATAAAAATAGCACTGGATTTCATTTTTTCAAAAGCAGCTTGATTAAATAATTTATCCGTCTCCTTTGTATGCGGGACAACAGTCATAACAAAGTCGGAAGTCTTGAGAAGTTCCTCAAAGCTGACATACTTTGCATGTAACTGTTCTTCCGCCTCTTTTTTCCGGGAACGATTATGATATTGGATATTCATGTCAAAGCCAGTGGCCCGTTTGGCTATCGCTTCTCCAATTCTTCCCATACCTACAATCCCTAGTGTTTTCCCATAAATATCTGTTCCAGCGAAGAAAAATGGCGCCCATGACTGCCACTTATCCTGCTTCACCCATGCATCCGCTTCTACAATCCGTCTGGCCGTAGCCATCATGAGTGAAAAGCCTAAATCCGCTGTTGTTTCTGATAAGACATCCGGCGTATTTGCTGCAGCCACATTATATTTCCTGCATGCTTCGAGATCGATATTATCGTAACCGACAGCCATATTCGCTACAATCTTTAAACGGGGAGCTTTAGATAGCAGATCCTCATCAACAGCATCACTTAACACTGTAAATAAAGCATCGGCATCAGCGAGCTCTTTATAAAGCGTCTCCCTTGATACAGGCTCATCTGCTTTCTCCCACATGCGGATATCTAACTGATCCCGGTAAGCTTCCAGATATTTTTCATCCACCATACGGGTAATATAAACCTTTGGCTTAGACATACTAGTATTCTCCTTCCTGCGATTAGAAAAAATTTTTATTTTATATACTAATTATAGTCCTATAACCAGCTTACCATAGGTATACGCCAACTCGAAACATCGACACCCGTTACATCAAAAAAATGAGCTAGCCTTCTTTCATACACTTCTTGCGATTTAAGTAATTGCTCCAGCGCTTGAGAATTTGGATATTGAAAACCACTCTCTAAAAAATCATAAAGATGAATAGGAAAAAACAATCTGGCAAAGATGAGTCTCCAGGCAAATACTGACAATGGCTGATAATTTTGATAATCATTTAAGAACTGATTAATTTCTATATCTGATTTATTTTGCAAAAAAGCATGACGAATATATTCAGCGATATCACGTGTCGGATGATCATAGACAAGCTCATCTGTCCAAATGATCTTTTTGGCAGCAGTATTCCATCTGGCGAAAGCAACGGTGCTCTGGTCCGTTTGCAGAATCCGCTGTTCTTTCTCGCTTTCCCACAAATATTGAATCGCGTTTTCGCTGATCCCAACGATATAAGGTAAAATATCCATCACCTCTGACAAATAACTGCTTGCACCATCTTCTTTAGCCTGCCTTGTTAATTCCTCTTCAAAAAATGTCAGTTTTTCTTCCCAAAGCTTTCTCCATAAGCCATAGCTCGAAATCGTCTTCGGTTCATATTGGAACATACTTCCAATTCGATGAATATCTCCAAGCATTTTCCCCATACTTTCCTGATTTAATATCTGTAAACCATCTTCTAGAACTAAAACCATCCAAAGCTCGTTAGCGTAATTGGTAAACCACTCTCCATTTATATTCCGAATCGGATAAGCAACATTGTATAGTCCGTTTTCTCTTAAAAAATAAGCTAATGTCGCCTGTTCCATTAATATCATTTCCTTGTTTCCTGCCGGAATGGTAAAATAATGATAGTGCTCTTTTTGGTAACCTTCACGCTCTTCAATGAGTTGCTTCCCTTCAGCCTGGATTGCATATTGACTGCGGAGCATTTCTGTCATAGGCATCAACAAACTCCCCCTTATCGTATATATTAAATATATGAGGGAAATGACTATACAATCATATTAAATCGAAAAAGGTGTGTTTTAGAATGGTGAAATATACAAGCAAAACCGAACTTGAAGTAAGAGCAAGACAGCTTTTAAAAGAACGTGGCGTACAGATAGATGATATTGCAGAATTGGTATATTATCTGCAGTCTAAATATCATAAAGATTTAACGATGGACACATGCCGATATAATGTAAATCGTGTTTTAACCAAAAGAGAAGTACAAAATGCCGTCATCACAGGTATTGAATTAGACATGCTGGCGGAGAAAAAGCTATTAAGTGAGCCGCTTCAGGAAACCATCCAAATTGATGAAGGACTATACGGTATTGATGAAGTCATTGCTTTATCCATTGTCAATGTGTATGGCTCCATCGGCTTTACCAATTTTGGCTACATTGATAAACAAAAGCCTGGTATTTTAGAAAAATTGAATGATAAAAGCAGTGGAGAAATTCACACATTTTTAGACGATATCGTTGGAGCTATCGCAGCAGCAGCCTCCAGCCGACTGGCTCATGGAGATGCAGAGAATGAGCATGAAGAATTAGACGGGTAAAGGAACCAAAAGCGGCTCCCAGAAAAGCATTCATCCTTTTTCCAGGGAATGAATGCTTTTCCATTATGCAAAATGCCACTCTGATAAGTTCTCCATAATATATGTCGGCTGCTCCTTAAAAGTCGCCAGCTCTTCTTTTGAGGTTACTCCGGTATGGACCAATAATGTATCCACCCCTGCCTGGAAGCCTGACCGGATATCTGTCTGGTAGTTATCTCCTATCATCACTACATCCTCTTTCGGTAAACCAATCACATCTAATGCCTCTTTCATAATAATTGTATCCGGCTTCCCAATAAAGACAGGCTCCTGCTGTGTGCTGGTCTGAATCAATGCTGTAAAAGCACCATTACCAGGTCCCATCCCGGCTTCAGTCGGAATGGCGTGATCCCGATTGGTAGAAATAAACTTTGCACCGCTGCGGATAGCAATACAAGCCTTAGCAAGCTTGTCATAGGTTATATCCCTATCCAGACCCACGACAACAGCATCTACATCTGTATCATCCAGCAACTCGATCCCCTGTTCTTTGATCGGCTCCTTCAGACCATCTTGACCGATACAATAACATGTTTTTACAGATTGCTCTTTTAAATATTTTGCAGTTGCCATACTGCTTGTTACGACCTGCTTGTGATTTGCTTGAATTCCTAATCGGTTTAACTTTTCAGCTACTTCCCGCGCACTTTTAGTAGAATTATTTGTAACAAATACATACGGGATATTTCTTTCTGCTAATTGTTTAACAAAAGGAACGGCTTCTGAAATAACTTCATTCCCTCTGTACACCGTTCCATCTAAATCGATAAGATACCCTTGATATTTTTTCACATGATTACCTCTCTATCCTGATTACAACATTTCCGTTTTGATACATTCGGCTGACGGGTGAATCACTCTGAAACAGTAGCAATTCGCCACTGACAGCATTGGTCACCATCGATCAGCAGCGATTTTGTCTTTATTTCCTGATCTGGAAACAGAGCTTCATACATTTCTTTTTCATGCTGACACACTACCGGGTAATCCTTTGCCACCTCTAAAAAAGGACAATGAAAATTATTTAATCGAACTCCATCAGCGCCCTCGTCCTCCACTTGAAACATATAGCCGCTTCGATTTTGCAAATCCTTTAAAGCCACTATTTTCTCTTCCATGGTTGAATATACGTTTAAATGCTTCTTCAGCTGTTCTCTCTCTTTCGTTGACTGCTTTTTAAGAAGTTCGCTGATAAGCTGGTTTCCCTGCAATTCTTCTAAATCATGAAGCAAATCTAAGGAGAGTTCTTTATAGCGATTAGGGAAGCTTTCTTGACTTTTTTCTGTTAATCGATAGGTGTGATGCGGGCGCCCAATTTCTTTTTTATGCTGCTGTACCTCAATAAATCCTTTTTGCACAAGCACATGAAGCTGCTTCCGAACCGCTGTCTCTGAAATAGTAAAGTGCTCCATCAGCGCATCCATCGTTGATGTCCCCTGCTCTTTTAACACCTGGATAATCTTATCCTTTGTCGAGATACGTTCTCCCATTCGCTCAGCCCCTTTTTTGAACTTCTATATTTAATTGCACGTATTACTTATTGGAAAAAGCATTCGCAACTCCCAGCTCATTTTGCAGATACGTGTTAATCCGCTCAGAAAAATGTGTAAATATAGTTAGATTTTCCTTAAGAAACTGCTCTAAACTTTGGTGACTAATGTTTTGATAATCGTGTACCAAAGATTTACGCCAAAGAATCAATGCTTTATAAGCTGCTTCTTCCTCAGCAGGAATAACTTTTTCATCCACCAAAATATCTATAATATCCTCATAGCTTCCGGGATCTCTCATAATAAAACCATCTATCATCATATTTCCTACGTCTAATACACCTTCTATAAAAATATGTGCCATACGTTCCAGGGCAAGATATTCCACTTGATAGCTATAGGATTGTTTTTTCAATGTGCTTAAAATATCATTCATAAATGCCAGTGTCTGACTAATTTTTTGCTGATCTACAAAATACATATTGATTCCCCCAATGTCGATACAAAAGGCTGTACTAATTACTACTATTATCATATCATAAATTTTAGTGTTATTTCATTGGACTTTCTCTATAAAGAATAAAGATGGAAAGTAGATAATATCTTTTTTTTCAAAAAACGTGGTATAGTAAGTCTAATAAGTACGAAGGGAACAAAAGCAGGATGAAAAATCTGTATATTTTAAAAATGGATGCAACAAGCATAGCATCTGCCATAAAAAAGAAGCAATTAACCTCTGTGGAAGCTGTAACAGTTTTTATCGAACAAATTAAAGCTGTTAATCCTTCCATCAATGCTGTTGTAGAAGAACGATTTTCTGAAGCGCTGCATGAAGCACAGGAAGCGGATAATTTGCTTCAAAATAATATATCTTTAGGTAAATTACATGGCGTACCAATCAGCATCAAGGAGAGCTTCCATGTAAAGGGAATGAAAACAACGGGCGGGTTAGAGCACCGGCAGGACCTTATTTATCAAGAGGATGCAGAAGTTGTCCAGCAATTAAAGCAGGAGGGAGCCATTATTCTGGGAAAAACAAATACTCCAGCACTTTGCTTCTGTCAGGAAACGGATAATAAGCTATATGGCAGAACAAATAATCCTTGGGATATAACCAAAACCGCCGGAGGCTCCAGCGGTGGTGAGGGGGCATTGCTCGCTGCAGGCGGTGCAGCTGTTGGGATCGGTTCGGATATTGGCGGCTCGATTCGTTTTCCAGCCCATTTCAATGGCATCATCGGCTTCAAACCAGGAAAAGATACTGTATCCACGAAGGGTCATTTTCCATCTGTCCAGCATGAACTGCAAGGACGGATGCTTACTGCCGGCCCTATGGGGAAAACAGTGGAGGACATGCAGCTTATCTATGAAATTTTATCTCATTCAGTACCCAAGCCTAAAACATTACATGAATTTAAAATAGAGATATTACCAGCAAAGCCCGGCTATCCGCTTTCCAATCAGACAGGAAAATTATTACGTCAGCTGGAAAATTTCCTTGAAAGAATTTACAGCGTTCAGCAAATTATGCCGCCTTATTTTAAAGATAGTGCATTAATCTGGCAGGAAATCATGTCTATCAACGGCAGCAAATTAGTTGAGGATGAAGCTTTTAATAATGACCGTTCCGGACTCGTACGTTCCTTCTTAAAGGAAAAGCTGAGACAACGTACAAAAGTTCACCCCTATTTATCCTGGGCAATTATGGGAGCAAAAATGTTTAAGCCTTCTCAAAAAAGAGTGAAGGAAATAGCCGATATCCTGCAACAGGGGGATGAACTGCTAAAAACATATTTCGATCAACGATTATTGATTCTGCCTGTTTATTATCAAACCGCATTAGACCATGGACAGGTTTTTAAAGAAATATTCTCTATTCGTAAAACCTATCTGCAATACATGCCTTATACAGCCTATGCCAACGTATGGGGACTTCCATCTCTGACAATACCGGTGGGAGAGGATGAAAAAAAATTGCCAATCGGGATACAAATTATTAGCGGAATTGGTAATGAAGATGCTATTTTCCGTTTAGGCAAATTACTTACAAAACGTTTTCGTGGATATAAATTAGCTGAAGTGTACAAAAGGTAATTATTAGAAGGCGTATATTTCCCTCCCTTTGCACAAAATGAAACTATAAGGAGGAAAATGAAGATGCCGAAAAAAGATTATCAAGAGCTTTCAACCGTCCAAAAACAGCACGATACACTGATTCCAGAAGAATTTCCAGAAGGGGCTTACGGATCTGGTATTCGTGAAAATGAATTGGTATCCGGGAAGTCAACAGATTGGGAAGAAGGTCAGCATCGCACAAGCGCATTTACGTATCCGGACAAAAAACAGCATAAAAAGCTGCAAAGAAGGGTTCCTGGAGCACACCCTTTGAAAGAAAAAGATGATTAACGTTTTTGTATAAAAAAAGAAGTTCAAAATGCCTTCTTACTTCACCATAAGAAGATATATTGAACTTCTTTTATTTTACTACTTTTTTCAAAACAAAATAAGCACAGCCAAAGTTACAGTATTCATAAATATAATCCTGAAAGCAGCTGATTTTAGCATCTATGGGAGCCTTGGCATGATTATCATGATAAAACCCCTTTAAACGAAGCTGTTCATACGCCCAATCGCCTACGATAAAATCATATTTTGATAAAACCTCTGAATAGCGCTCCTTAACAGCCTCTGCTTCGAAGCCATTTTTATTTTCTTCTATTAACTCATATGTTTTCCCATTTAATTCAATCATGAGAGGACACCCACACTCCTTATTCATTATTCTTAGTTTATCACAGAAACAGTTAGAAAAACCAGAAAAAATTACCTGCATGATTTACGCTTGTTTTCCAAAACTAAGCTTTATAGAAGAGATATGAATTAGACATCAGAAAGGAGTAATACATTTGAAAAACATATTAGGAATCATCTTATTAAGCCTTATTATGATGCTTGCAGCTTGTGCATCAGATCAAAATAATAGTGATCCTGATCCACTGGATCCACAAAATAGAAAGCCGGAGATGGAATCAAACACCAACTCACCATCTCGTGATCAGCTTGGTTTTGTCCGCTACACCCAGGATGAATTTGATCAAAATAATGAGCCTGATCCTAAAGCTATCCATATGGATCGAAATGAAATAGCGGATATGATTACCCGCATCTTATTACAGAATCCTGATTTTAAAGAAGTGGCAACACTAGTGACAGACGAGGAGGCTTTAATCGCCTTCGAAGCCTCAAATAATATATCGAAACAAACAGCTATTGAAAATGCTGAAAAAACAGCGTTGTCTATACTTCCCGGCTACTATACGATTCATGCCTCTGATGACAACAGCTTAATTCAAAACATTGAAACACTGCATTATTCAGTAATGGAGGATGAAAATTTAGATATGGAACCATTAGTACAGACGATCGTGGATTCTATGAAGAAGGATGATTAAAATATGATTTTATTTCGTAAGGAGATGATTCATCTGGCTAGTATTCGCAGTACCTTACTGGTGATACTTTGTTTCCTTTTCTTTATTCAAATAAGCTCATTTGTACATGCAGAATCAAATGATGATATATATACGGAAAGAATGGCTTTATTCAAAAAAATAGAAAGCCTGACTCAGGTTCCATGGTTTTATTTTGCAGCAATGGATAATTATGAACGAAATACACTTTCATCGTCAGAGGAAGAAAAAGTTATTTCGATACAATTTGACGAGACAGCGTGGTTTGGTCTGGGAAACGCAGCTCAATCAACCGAGCAGGAAATTATCAAGCAATTTGGCGGAATTGGTCAGGATGGAAATGATGATAACCAAGCAGATCCCGATGATCCAGAAGATATCCTCTATACAATGGCAAATCATATTTTAACTTATGGCTTACATGAGGATGATGTTAAAATTGCACTTTGGGAGCATTATAAACGGGACTTGACTGTGCAGACGATAATGAATACCGCCAAAGTGTTTCAAACATTTGGAGATATTCAGCTGACAGACAGGGCATTTCCATTAGATACAAATTATAATTACAGCTATCGCAGTACATGGGGAGATCGCCGCGGCTTTGGCGGGTTACGAATTCATGAAGGGACAGATATTTTCGCATCCTATGGTGTCCCTGTCCGCTCGACAACCTATGGAGTTGTTGAAATGATGGGCTGGAACTTATATGGCGGATGGCGGATCGGTATCCGGGATATCTACAATATTTATCATTATTATGGACATATGAGCGGCTATGAAGAAGAAATAAAAGTGGGTCAGGTAGTAAAGCCTGGAGATGTCTTAGGAAGCGTCGGCTCCTCTGGATACGGTCCTCCTGGCACGTCCGGAAAATTTCCGCCACATCTCCATTACGGAATGTACAAAGACAATGGATATAGTGAATTTTCATTTGATCCCTATCCTTATATCACAAAATGGGAACGGATGGAGAAAAATAAGTAAACGAATGTAAGGTATAGACAACATGGTTAATCAACCCTTGAAAAGACGCAGTTTTTCCAGGCTACGTTAATTCTCTGCTTCTTAAAGTGAAAAAGGAACAAGCCTCTTATTACACAGCTTTGTTCCTTTTTCATTTTAAACAATATGCTGTCTTTATCCTGATCTTCCTTTACCTGCCCGAATAGCATTCCAAATACTTACAATCAGGCCGCCCCATAACAAAAGCATTCCTAATATCATGACAATAATAGCTGAAACACTCATATTAAATGCTCTCCCTTCCTATTCATCATTATAATCGGTCAGCGAGTCCGGAGATTTCCATTTTAATGATGCTAAGACAATGCCTAATACAAGTACAGCAATAGCAACTCCCCAGCCGCTGTAATTAATAAAAGCATTGGAATAGCTTTCATAGTTTCCTGTGTCTGTAGCAAATTCCCGCAATAAATTCATTTTGAATAAGCCATACATCATATACCCCATAACAATTGGCGTTACAATAGCAAGGCTGATCGTCCACCATGCTCCTAAACGAATATCCGAAACACTGTTTGCATGATTTTTAAGCATATTAGATTTACGCAGAATCCACACAACCAAAATAACTTCAACTAATCCAAGCATGGCCACACCAAATTGATTAATAAAGTAGTCAACATTATCTAAGAAGAACAGCCCGCCGCGGGTAGCATATAGTAAAGAAACAATTGCAGAAAGTCCGACACCTATGATGACAGCTCGGGTACGGCTAATGTTGAACTTATCAACAATAGAAGAGACATACGCTTCTGAAATAGAGATTAAAGAGGTAATCCCGGCTAATGTCAGTGAGACAAAGAATAAAGCACCGAAAAATCCATTAAGTGCCGGCAACTCATTAATGATAGCCGGAAACACAACAAATGCAAGCCCTACACCACCAGCAACAACCTCATTCAGATCAAGTCCTGAAGAAAAGGCCATAAACCCTAAAATTCCAAATACCCCAATACCAGCAAGCAGCTCAAAACCGGAATTTCCAAATCCTACAATAAAAGCATTATTTGTAATATCAGATTTTTTCGGCAAATAACTGGAATAAGCAATCATGATAGCAAAAGCAATCGATAAACTGAAGAAAATTTGTCCATAAGCCGCAATCCACACATCTGGAGATTTCATCGCTTCAAAATCAGGAGAGAAAAATGCATCTAACCCTTGCATCGCTCCAGGCAAAGTAACCGCACGGACAACGATGATAAGAAAGACAATAACAAGTAATGGAATACAAATCCGGTTGGCAATTTCAATTCCTTTTCGAATACCACCAAATAAAATAATAAATACAAGTGTCCAAACAGCAATTAAAGGAATAACTACTCCAGGAACTAACCCGCCAAGCTGACCCGGAGTTTCAGCAATATTCAAATATTCTCCAAATAAAAATCCTTCTGTTTCTGAACCCCAGGATAAATTAATGGAAAAGAAAGCGTAAGATATTGCCCAGGCAATAATGACCGAGTAATATGTGGAAATAACAAACGCGACCAGTGCTCCCCACCAGCCAATAAACTCTGCCTTCTTATTCAGCCTGCGGAACGTTAATGGAGCTGAGCCGCGATATTTCTGCCCAAGCGTAAATTCCATAATTAAAATCGGAATACCAGCTGTCATTAGTGCAAACAAATAAGGAATTAAGAATGCTCCACCACCATTTTCATAGGCAACTGCCGGAAAACGCCATATATTTCCCAGACCAATTGCTGATCCCACAGCTGCTAAAATAAACCCCGCCCGTGTTCCCCATTGCGAACGATTTTCCATTTAGCATGACCTCCTTTTAAATTAAATAACACCCAAATGAAAGCGCTTTAAATAAGAAAAGTGTTAAAAATCACCACTTTCAGACTATTATAATTGTATTATAACTTTTCTCATTTTTTTGTCAAATATCCAGCAGTGGAATATATAGACTTTAATCTGTACCCTGTTATCGTTTCCTGCAATAAAAAAGCTTGGAATACTAAATTGTATTCCAAGCCATCTGTTACGATACCATATTTTTTCTCTTCATTAATAGCAAATGAGCAACCCAGACAATCCCGGCCAGGAGGATAAGCGTTACTGCTAAAGCAACCCATGTTGAATGCGTGATGCCAATAACAAAGAAACCAATGAAAGCAGTAAAAGCTGCAATCAAAGCATATGGCAGCTGCGTAATCACATGGTCAATATGATGCGCTCCTGCTCCGGTTGCCGATAAAACTGTTGTATCTGAAATGGGGGAGCAATGATCGCCAAATACTGCTCCAGCAAGCACTGCTGCTAAGGCAGGTAATAATAAAGTCATATCCGTATTTACCATAATAACTGCTGCGATTGGAAGCATAATACCGAATGTTCCCCATGATGATCCGGTTGCCAAAGCCATTAATCCGGCAATAACAAATAAGATTGCTGGCAGTAAATTCACGGAAACGGATGAACTATTTACCAGGCTGGCTAAATAATCACCTGTTTCTAAAGCACCGATAATTGACCCGATCATCCAGGCAAGAATAAGAATATTAATTGCAGGAACCATTGTTTTAAAGCCTTCGATAAAAATGCGTCCCATATCAGAACGTGGTTTTCTTTGCATCAAGTGGAAAATAACAGAAGTAAATACTGCTGCAATACCACCAATGATTAAGGAAAGGTTCACGTTCGTATTCGCAAAGGCATCTAAGAGAGAGGCTTTTCCTTCTGTTTCCATTATTCCTGTTCCAATCATTGCAATGACCGTAACAACAAAGAGGACAGCAATAGGGATAATCAAATGAAATACTTTCCCATCCTTATGCGGATCAAATATGTCACCTAAATCTCCAGATACTTGATTTCTTTTCGGATCAAGCAATTCTCCCTTTTCTTTAGCTCTTTCTTCATGTGTACGCATCGGACCGATATCAAACTGAAAATACGCCACAATAAACACGAGAACAATCGAAGCAATCGCATAAAAGTTTAATGGTATCAATTGTATAAAAGCTTCAATCGGCTGAATCGTTGTAATACCATTTGCAGCAAACAGCCCGCCCAATATCCCAATAATATATGCACCCCAGCTCGATATTGGCGCAATGACAGTAACTGGTGCTGAACTGGAATCAATATAGTATGCCAATTTCGCACGGGAAATACGCTGCCTGTCTGTTACAGGTCTAGCAATCTGGCCAACTGCCAGGCTATTAAAATAGTCGTCTATAAAAATAATGAGTCCTGTTACAGCCGTCATCAGTTCAGCCCCCCGGCGTGTTTTGACACGCTGAAGCATCCAATCTCCAAAAGCTTTCGCGCCGCCAGATGCCTGTAAAAATGCAGTAAGAACTCCCAGAAAAAGAAGGAAACCTATCAATAATATGTTCCCCAGTTCCAGTGCACCATCCGCATAAAAAATCGTATAAAATACCGTCCATATCTCTTTTAATGTTCCCCATATATGAAAATCATTTAATAATAACGCCCCAATCACAATTCCTGTTCCTATTGAGATAAGAACCTTTCTTGTTACGATCACTAATACCAGCATGACAATTGCAGGTATCAGCGACCAAAATGTCCCTTCCATATTAAAACCTCCATCTATTTATCTCCCGTCAGGATAAATATCCCTGCACTAGATTGATGACACGTGATGAATGATTCATAAAAAAGCAATTTAATGATCATTCGTCACGCATATACAACCGATTCGAAATAAAGAAATCAGACAAGGTTATTTCTGCAAAAAATTTTATAAAAATTACCCTGTAAACGCAAAAAAACAATGATAGAAAATAACCTATCATTGTTTCACCAATTCACGTTATCCTCCATTTCGATCAGTAGTTCTCCATGTAAATCATTACATGACAGCATATAACTTTTTCACTTATATGCCAGCAATATAAAGCATGACTTCTTTATATGCTTCGGCAAATCATCCTTTTTCCAGCAATCACCGTTGTCATTCTCCTGCTGGATACTCATATAATTTGCGCCTCTACCTCACCGATCTGATAAGGTTTTTATTCAAATATATTTCCCACTAAGATGTACTATACTACATATTTAGTCCCTCTGCAAATCATCTCTAGGAATGGCAATATTGGGAACATTCCCATCTCCCCCATAAAAATCAGGTACTTTCCCCATAATTGCCCCTCCATCTAAATATAGTTCGGTATGTACTGTTCTTACCTCTGATGTAAATGGCACAATAATTTGTACATCTGCTTCTACATTAATATACAAAGACACCCACGCCCCGTTAATGCCAAACTCCTCTTCCTCACTGACAACATTTGTCCGTACCGCTCCAACAACTTCCATGTTAATTGGAATTCTTGGTCCTAAATTAGCTAGTACAGAATTTCCGGTTATTTGTCCTAGAGGTATCTCAATCAGTGTAGGATCTACTTGAACCCTTCCATCGGCACCACCATCATATTCATACGGTTCATGAAGATTATGTTCAAATTCAAGCTGCTCTCCCCTATTAACATAAGTAAAAAATTCTTCAACCCGATCGGTAGCTATCCGATTAATTTCACTGATAACTGCCGGATTTCTATTATATGTTACTAAGTTTCCTTCATTATCATAGGTAATGGTAAGCATATCTTCAAATCCATAATCCTCTACATAATTGACAGCAGAATTAATCGCTCTCGTAGCAAATTCATCCGCCTTTCGCTTTGCTATATCAATCACAATCGGTTCAACTTTAACATTGATTAAATAAAAGCTGAAACCAACGGCTGCAAAAAATAAAATAAATGTTAATATCAGAATGGAGCGCCGAGATGGATGTATTCTTCTTTTTCGAGCTGGCCGATACCGATATCGTTTTTTAAATCGCAACCCAACTCCCCCTTTATCCTAATTTATGCACGTATTGAAGAAAATTAGAACAAGGGAAATCAGATTGATTCACTGTGCCGGAGACAAAGCATCTCTGGTTTTATATAAAGAAAACTTGACAGGCAGACCTTGAAATAGTGCAGGGCTGCCCTGCTGGCTACACTTATACTTTAAAGTGTAAAAAAACACTTCCTTTGTTCCTTATTGCTAATAGCAGGTACAAAAGAAGTGCACGTTGAGTGTATTATGATATTTTAAG
This sequence comes from Oceanobacillus sp. CFH 90083, assembly GCF_009389585.1. Classification (GTDB taxonomy): domain Bacteria; phylum Bacillota; class Bacilli; order Bacillales; family Amphibacillaceae; genus Oceanobacillus. The sequence goes on from NZ_VIYG01000002.1 coordinate 54,502, forward strand.
TAATGCTTCTTTACCGGTCATACCTACTTCCCAGCCATGCTTCTTAGATGCATCTGTTATTTTTTGCAACGGCGCATGCAGCAATTGATCAATCGTTCTTACCCCCATTGCACGGCCTGCGATGACGTTTCTTTCTTTTAACTTAGGTATTTCATTAAAAATGTCAACATCGAGTGCAGCGCACATAATATAACCTACATCGTTACTAATCGTTAATAAGGTTGTTTGTGGCAGTTCTACACTCACCGCTGTAAAAATAATTCCATCCACCTCAAGAGGTTCTACCGTAATCATAAAAAAGCCCCCTCTGTTTTTCTCTCGTGATAAGTGTATGCAGAGGGAGGAAAGAACGTCACAGTTGAAAGGAAGAATAACTCAGTACTGTTTGACAGCATAAGCTAATAAGTCACGCAAAAATTCCGGAACAAAATATTGCTTTTTCGCGGAACGTGCAATTTCTGGCAAGAGATGACCAAAGGTAAATGTATCTGCCGTAGCAACATAGTATACTTTGTCGGGATTAATTGGATAGCCATCTTCTGTATAAACCTGCTTCACATAAATCTCTCCATTGCGGTGAAAAGCTGTTTCAACCTGAATTCCCGAGAAAATCATTTCGCCCAGAATTTCTCCGCGAAAACCAAAGCCCTTTAATTTCAGTTCCGTAAAAGCAGGAGCTCGTGCAGCTCTAACGGTCTCTATGATTTGATCTCCTTTTAAATCAACAAGGACAGGATTAATCGGATGAGGACAAATCCGATGAATATCCCCTTTGGTAATTGCTCCAGCCGGCAGAGAATCCAGCAATACACCAGCATTCAGCATGGCAATATCCGCATTGGTCCATTTCTTTAGCACTTTAGTCAAGGAATGGATAATCGGTGTCTCTGCAAACCATTTTACCTCCAAAGGCTCCTCAACGCTTGTCACAACCTGATCTAAATAATGATTTGCCTGATTTAACAGCTGCTGCAAATGCTCCTCTGTCTCCAAATCCTTCACACTATCCCGCAGATTAATGGCTGCTGCCTCTTTCGAAACAATTTTTTTCCTCTGATGATCCCAGATAATTTCTACTTCGCCCATATAGTAGCAATGCTTCCCTGCTGCTGTAATCAAAGTGTCATTTACTACTTCGCCCGCTTCTAATAAATGATGCGTATGCCCGCCAATAATCACATCAATATCCGGATAACGCCGGGCTATCTCCTGATCTACAGATATCCCCAAATGTGAAAGCAGAACAATCATATCCGATCCACTTTTCAATTCCTCTATATATTGTTCAATGATGTCAAATTCGTTTTCTACATGCCAGTCAAGCAGCTCATAAAAGGCATTGAACGGTGCTGTTAAGCCTAAGAACCCTATTCTTATACCACTTTCAGTCGTAAATGTATGCATGCGTTTTAACCAAAACGGCGTTAATGCATCTCTAGAAAATAAATTACTGCAAACAACCTGAAAATTTGCCTTATCATATAATCGATATAATTCCTGATGAGAGAGCGTGATGCCCTCATTATTCCCAAGCGTCACGATATCATAGCCTGCTTCATTTAATAATGCAACATTTGCCAGACCATTGGATGCTTCTGTAATCGGATGAGAACGGTCCACATGATCGCCAATATCCATTGTAAAGAAAGCTTCTTTATTTTCTTTCCTTAAGCCTTGCTTCTCTTTTAAACATGCTGTTACTCTGGACCATTGCTCAAAATTACTATGCAAGTCATTGGTATAGTAAAAATAAACCTTCTCTTTAGACATTCTTCACCGCCCCTAACCGATTCCTTGTAAAATCATACGAATTCCCATAATAATTAATAAGATTCTTAAAAGCAGCTCCAACAACGAGCTAGAAATCTTTTGATTCGTGAATGCACCCAGCTTACCGCCAATCCAGGCACCAGGTATAAAGAAAAGCACATAAGTCCATTCTATATTGCCAAGTGCAACATGCGTGATGCTTCCAAACAAGCTGACGAAAATAATCATAAACATCGATGTCGCCGTTGCGATATGCGCTGGGAAACCAAATATGAGCAGCATAACCGGAACCATGATAGCTCCTCCGCCTATGCCGAAAAAGCCCGACAGCATCCCGACAAAAAAAGCAATTACAATAGCAGGTACTGCCCGAATTTTATATGTATATAATGTTGTTCCTAATTTTGCTTGGCGAGATCCCTTTTCTGATATATCCACCTTTCGAGGCTGCATTCCTTTTAATTGCCGGTAAAAAAGAATCGCTGCAATAAAAATAATTAATACACCAAAATAAATATAGAATGTATTCGCCTGAACATATTGATTTAACCAGGCACCGCACATGCTCCCGGGAATACTTCCAATCAAAAACAGTCCGCCTGCTTTATAATCAATCCGCTTTGTTTTTGCAAAAGCCAGTGCAGAAGAAACACCGGTAAAAAACATTACCAATAAAGACATCGCTACAACGGTTTGCGGTGTTACCCATTCAAATCCTTCTATATTTCCATTCGCAAGGAAGAGCAAGGGAATTAAAACAACGCCACCTCCTAAACCCGCCAGACTTCCAACAAAAGCTGCCAGCATAGCGATAACGAAACAAATCAGAATTACTAATAGCAACAAGCACACCTTCCTTCAATCATTATTAGGAGTAAGGACTCCCAATCTCCATGAATGTGCAGATGAAAACTCAATAAGTCGAAAAAGACATCCACGTCCGATTCGTTAGAGATCCCCGCTTCAAATTTTATTAAAAAATGAAGTGGCAGGAGTATCCATATGTAATCATATCATATTGGGAGATAGATGAAAGTGAACAAGCTTTTTCATTATATATTAAAAATAAGGATACCACCTTCTCAGGATAATATCCTTATTTCCTTATCTATTTTTGTACTTAAACCAGCTTATGTCCACAATTCCCACAGAAATTCATGCCCTGTGTTTTACTTCCGCAATTCGGACAGAAGTTTGGAATAGATCCGTTTCCATTATTATTTGCAGTCTGCTGATTCTCATTTGATTGATTTTGCTGCTGATTTTGGTTTTGTTGCCCACTTTGATTCTGTTGCTGATTTTGCTGCTGTTGATTCGCCGAATTTTGCTGATTTGCGCCGCTCATCATTTCTTTCGCCATCTGCATTCCCATCATCATCCCGGCCATATCAGTGGCTGAGTTGCCACCATTTGATTTTCCTGAAGCAATCGCATCTGTCACAGCAACATCTTTATAACGTCCCATATCACCAATCATGCCATGTGAAGCCGTTTTGTTAATCATATCCTGAATTTCTTTCGGATAATTAAAGCTCATAATTTGAAAGCCAGTAATCTCAAAACCGTCCTGATTGACCTGTTTATCTAAATCTTCTTTGATTCCCTCGCTGATTTCAAAGGAGTTTGCCTGAAGATTGAACATATCCTTGCCTTCTTTAGTAATCCACTTCATCAATAACTGGTCTAAAATCGCGGTAATTCTGAGACGAATATCTTCTACAAGATAGCTGTTCTTCACCCCGGCGATATTATCAATAAGCTTTACATAATCCTTTACGGTAAATTGAAATGTTCCATTGGCACGAATCGGTATACCGCCTGGAAGCTGTGGTGAAGGAATATTAATAGCATTTTTCGTTCCCCATTTTACGGTAAACTGTTTTGTATTTACAAACAGTACTTCCACACGCATTCCACTGTTAAAACCAAATTTAAATCCTTTTAATGTTGATAAGAAAGGAATAATATCAGATTCAATTTCATAGTCTCCTGACTCTTTAAAAACCCCTTCAATTTTACCCTGGTTAAAAAAGATAGCATCCTGTCCGGGATAAATAATTAATTTACTTCCTTTTTTAATTTCACGATTATTCCATTTCCAGAAAATCATATCATCACGAAATTCTTTCCATTCTACAACATTTGCTAATTGTCCTCTAAAAAAACCCATTAATTTGTTCATCCTCTCTATTCTATCTGGGACTCTATAAATTAAAACTTCCCACGTGCTCCAGAGTGTGAATGCCCGCCTCTTGTCATTCCGCCGCCACCACGACCGCCTCCAGAACTTTTTTGAATTTTAGTTCTCGTTACAGATTTACGTAAAAATCTGTCAGATTTACTTTTTACACGTGTATTATCAGTATCAAGATACGTACTCGCATTAACAGTCACACGCCCACCCATATTAAAAATCATTGAGCCAACGATAGCTCCTCCAATTATAACAGCTACTAATAAATGAAACCATGTCTGAAGTAAAAAACCATCCGGATTTACAAGTGGACTAACACCCATATATTGATCTACTTTTTCAAAAAATAATAAACCCGCATCATAATAATTATCTGCTGATAAATCTGGAATTAGCTGATCAACTATTTGCTGTGCACGATCATTGTTTACATATTTTTCTCCTTCATAAAAACCTGCCACATATAAATCTCGATCTCCTGGACCACCGGTAAAATCAAGACCAAGAATAACAGTATCTCCATACTCTTGATTGTAACCGGGCTTCATATCATCATAGAAATCCTGAATATATGGTTTAATATCCCTTCCATCCGAAGCATTCTTCGTTAGAATAAGGATATCGATTTCATTTTCTTCACTGTATTCAGCCGCTCTCTGCTCCAGATCTGTCTGCTCGTTATCCGTAAATATATTTGCATCATCATAGATATACTGTTTCTCTGCAAAAACACCAGGTATAATAAATAAAGATATAAGTAAAAGGCTACTGACTGTGATCAAATACTTTCTCATAGAATATCACCGCCCAGCATAATAGCTATCGTTTTAAATAAAACAAACAATCCGCTGGAAATCCCAAAAAACCAAGCAGCTGCCTTCGAATAGCTCAGCGGCGGTTTGCCGACAATTTTCCCCGTCTGCCCATTCATTGCAAAGGTATGCTCCTGCTGGTCAAAATCATAATAGACCATCCAGACAGGCAAAAGAACATAATAGCTTTTTTTCTTCTTTGTGCGAATATTTTTCTGCTGGTAGCTGACAGAATTATACCCCTGGATGGTGGAAGCAATATAAGTATCCATAAAGCCTTGAATCTTTGCCTTTACCCGATCATACAATTCGTCATCCGTATAATTATATTTTTCAGCTAAATAGCCTGCTAAATACGGCGTTTTAAAGCCCTCCAGCCTGTTATAATCATAAGGCTCCAGTTTATCCATCAGCTCATCATTCATTTTTTCCGATGCATCGACAGGAACTTTTAAATAGCTGATATCAATATCTCGATAAACCTGATAATACTTGGTTTCTGTATAATTATAATCCCCGCGCCGGTATTTGCGCACTTTGGTTCCGGTTGCCTTCACATCTACATCATTAACTAAATCATACATCCAAAACGGGACATACATTCCTGTAATATTTTTCACACGATCTGCGGTCATAAATCCCTTTGGCGTCAGCCTTCCATTTTTACACCATTTTTTAAATGCCTGCATCGCTTCCTCTTTACTAATGGTAAAAGGAATTACTTTAGCAGGTGCTAAGTCACCCGATAACCGGTCAGCAAGTACCACTCCGGCACCACAGAAACTGCATGAGGTTGCTGTTGTATCTGCATCTGTCAGAACAACCGCACCACAATTCTCACAATGATATTCCTTCGCTTCATCCTCTTCAAAGGACTGTGTAATATTGACATCATCAAAAGTATCAATATGCTCCTCATGCCCGCAGCTGTCACATGCCAAGTGACCAGAAGCACTGTCAAACCCCATATCTGCACCACAGTTGGGACATTTATAATGTACTAGCATCTGTTTTCACCTCATTTTTCTGACCGTAATTCAAGCAGTGCCTCTGCTTCAGCAAGCTCAAACTGGATCTTCTCTTCTTCTGCTTTTGTGTATTTTATCATATCTGCTTCCTTTTCTTTTGCTGCTGTCTCCCGCTCCAGTGCATCAAGATGATCAAAGGTCTCTGAAAATGTCTGAGTCATTCGATCATAGCTTTGCTGGAAAGGAAGCAGCTGCGTTTCTAAATCATATTTTTGCTTTTGTAATTTTTCAATTTCTTTTTGTGCTGCTTCTTTTTGCATTTGAAAACGTTTTTTTTCATGTGCCTGCTCTGTGCTCTGCTCATATCTGGTAAACTTATCTGCCAGCTCTTCCTGTGCAAATATTTTTTCGTTTGTCCTAGTAATGTTCATTTGAATGGTATCTATTTTAGCATGCATTTCCCGCATCACTCTATCCATCTCTTTTTTGCTCTTTCGCATGTTTTGCCTATTTTTCTTTGCTTCTCGTTCAGATGAATGAAAGCCTTTAAAAAAACCCATTCTGAATCATTCCCTTCTTTCTTAACTTAAATAGTTGTACGTATGAACGTGAAAAAGGTTTCAATGCCTTCTCTCCTCTTACATCTGTAACTAAGCTTCTAAACTATTAATTACCTTAAAGAATACCTTGCTTTCTCTCAGATTTCTAATCATCTTTTTAAAAATTGAAATTTCTTTTACACATTTGTAACGCAAAGAGCATTTTGACATGAAAATGAAATGAAAAATCCGGTAAAACAACCTGATAATATTGAATAAACAAGCCTTGGAACTTGTCGATTCATGTAATATATTTTAATAATTTGTTATGGTTCCTTAAAAATATGGTCACCTTCTTGTGATATCACTATGTTACCTTGTACATAGTGAAAATAAAAGTTCAGCGAAAGTATTGCTGAATGAAATCACAGTGTGTACGTCCGTTGTCCCCACCTGCTTCCATTGATTTGTACTTCCCTATTACATCATGATAGAGGGATTTACGGACAATCACACGATGGTTTGAGCGAAATCTTTTACATAGGTTTCTATTTTTCAACAACATTATACTACAAATTCTAAGGAGGAATTCTTTTGGCACCATTAAATCTTAATACAAAAAAATATGTTATTTCTACTGCCTTTGCAACAACTCTTGCACTTACTCCAGTGGTAGGCTCCAGTGTATTTGCAAATGCGGGAGAAGGATCTTCAGCCGGAGATATCACCTACGAGGAAAGTATTCTCCCTGAAATACAGGAGGAACAGCCTTCTGAGGAAGAAACGCCATCTGCAACAGTTAATTCTTCTCTTATTCAACAAGGTGATTCAGGTTCAAACGTAGAAAATATACAAAGCGCCCTGCACAATCTGGGCTACTCTTCCAGTAATGTAGATGGTATTTTTGGTGAGCTTACTGCTCAAGACGTAAGGAATTTCCAATCAGATCAAGGATTACAAGTAGATGGTATTGTAGGACCTAATACTGCTGCTGCATTAGATACTCCTGCTGATTCAGTTTCTGAGCAGCCTACAGAAGACTCCACTAATTCAGAATCCAGTGAAAGCGGCATTGTTATTGAAGAAGTAGATAATTCCAGCTCTGATGACTCTGGGGAATCTAGTAATTCCAGCGAATCAGAAACGCCATCTGCGAGTGGAGCAAATATCGTTGCGGCAGCTGAAAGTGCATTAGGAATTCCTTATCAATTTGGAGCATATACACCAGGAGATCCAAATCCTTCTGCATTAGACAGCAGTGGGTTGATTAACTATACATTTGAACAAGTAGGCATCAGTGTTTCCCGTACACATGCTGAAATGTGGGCAAATGACGGTGTGCATGTAGATTCTCCAAGCCCTGGTGATGTGGTTTTCTTTGAAGGAACTTACGATACACCTGGTGCATCACATAGTGGAATTTACATTGGTAACAATCAAATGATCCACGCAAGCAGCGGCAGTGGTCAAATGGTTGTAGCTGATATGAGCATTGACTATTGGCAAAATCATTATCTTGGAGCTAAATCATTCCAATAATTATAAAAAAACAAGCGTGAATAATTACGCTTGTTTTTTTATGTCTACTATTCTAACTATCTATTGTTATAATATAATAGATATCATTCAATCTAAAGGAGCTGATTTAAATGAAACAGGTTATGCAGGTGATTGGAAAGTAGAGATATTTTCCCTTTTCAATCATTTTTATATGAAAAAGACGGATAAAATGAAGTGAAAAGGAGATTTATAAATTTATGTATTCAGATAGAAACCTGACTATTCGCCCTATTAAGGAAAAAGATTTGCCACGTCTATGGGAATTAATTTTCAAAGAAGAAAAACCTGAATGGAAGAAATGGGATGCCCCCTATTTTCCACATCAGACAAAATCATATGAAGCTTTTTTATCGGAACAAGCGGATTGGATAGCTTGTGAGAATTACTGGGTTATAGAAATTGATGGAAATGTCCATGGAACCATTTCTTATTATTGGGAGCATGAACCTTCCTGCTGGATCGAGATTGGTATTGTCTTACATGAAGCAGATTCCTGGGGAAACGGTATTGGCACACGAGCTCTGAAATTATGGATTAACCATCTTTTTAACCAGTTACCGCTGGTTCGTATTGGTTTAACAACCTGGTCCGGCAATCAGCGGATGATTCGTGTTGCGGAAAAGCTCGGTATGCAAATGGAAGCACGGATTCGCAAGGTCCGGTACTATAATGGCGAATATTATGATTCGATTCGTATGGGAATGCTGCGTGAGGAATGGGAACAGGAGCATTATAGCGAATCCTGATGCAAAAGACAGGTCTTGCTTGAGACAGACCCGTCTTTTAGTTATGATAAACGATTTTCCATACCCTTTTTATCATGAATTTTTATTTTACTTCCTGTTCTTTCATTTTCATAGGAATTTCTACTTGCCTTGATTCAGAGGTTTTATATAAATCAAGAAGATATGTCATTAAGCGATTTTCCACTTTTTCCATCATTTTTTGGGCACTGATTTCTAAAAGCTTCAAACTTAATTGCGGATACTGTAATAATATTTTTTGAAAATCCTCCTGTTTTAGCAGGCATACTTCCGTTTTTTGCATTGCTTCCCCAAATAGATTTTCATTTCGGGCTCCTAGCAGCAAACCTTCACCTTCATAGCCGTTCGGTCAGACCACTCTTAATAATTGTTCGCTTCCGGCTGCTGAAAGCTGATATACTTTCATATTGCCGCGGGCGATGGCAACTAATTGCGGATTTCCATCCGGCGTAATAATCTGCTCTCCCTTTTCAAAAACTTGATGGACGACTAATTGGTTAATAATCCTTTGATCCTTTAAATCTATTTGAACATAGATACTAGCCTTCGATTTCTTGATAATAGCCTCTCTTAGGCAGTCTCATAACAAAACTGAGCAGTATAAAACCTGCTGCAATGGAACGTAACGACCAGAAAAAAAGCATAGATTAACGTCTCTTCTTTGCCAAGATTAGAAATAATAGAATGATTACACCAGCATAAATAACAATCCATATAAATGACAGATAGGATAAGTGAGACAGGCTGTCTCCTTCCCATTGAATCAGCGGTTGTTGAGTAACTGTCGCCGGCGGTAAAAGCCACGTGACATATCTGATTGATGCAGGCAAAGCTTCATGAATCCCAAGTGCAGTAATAGACAGAATAATTGTCAGCGCTAAACCGCCATATGCATTGATGGCACTTTCCATCATCACTTTGCTAAAAAAGCTGGCGATACCAATTCCCAGAGTAGCTAATAAAACATGATTAGCGAAAGTTACAAAACCAATGGTAAAAGAAACAGTCCCAGAAAACATATTGAAAATGATAGGATAGAGAAACGTAAATACGGTTAGTAGCAATGTAATCAGCCAAACTGTTACTAATTTTGCCAGGTAATACTGACAGCTGCTGCCTAAATGTAAAATCAGCAGCTGTCTCTGCACAGGGGAATCCAAAGACAGCACACTCATACACAACCAGGCGGATATCACAAACAAAAATAATGCCGTAATTGCATAACTATCAACAATAGGATTCGGTTTATATGTATAGAAGACAAGAATGAGTACAAAATATGTAGAAATCGGCGGAAAATACTTATGTGAGCGTACATAATCATGCAAACTATATGTAATGACCTCTTTCAAAAAATCTCTCCTTAGCTATTAAAATCGGTGCTGCTGACAGATTCAATACTTCCCTGCAATTCAAGAATCCTCATTAGAATCTGATTGCTGTTTTTTGAGCTGACATATAACAGCAATCTATCTTCTCTTATTTCACTATATAATATTTCCTTCCACTCCGCCACATCGATACCTATGAAGGATGTTATCTCAATCAGCTTCACATCCTCTTTTTCTGTCATCACTTCTTCTGTCAAGCATCCATCTTTCAGATAATATGTTTGATCCGCCATTCCCTCAAAGATAGAAGCTTCATGATAGGTTAATAGTATCGTCGTTCCTTGCTCCTTTAATTCGCTGATAATAGAAAGTAATTCCTGCTGTGCAGCAGCATCCAGTCCAGATAACGGCTCATCTAAAATGAACAATTCTGGCTGCTGAAGAATTGCCTGCAAAACGCCTACCTTTTGAATATTCCCTTTGGATAACTCGCTAATACGCTGATTACGCCATGCCTTTAACCCAAAACGATACAATAATGAGGAAATTCGCTCGTTAAGGACAGCTTTTGAGATACCATTTATCCTTCCGATATAATGCAAATACTCATCCGGTGTAAAACGAAGGTATTTAGGAAATCTCTCCGGTACATATCCAATTCGAATGCTTTTAGAAGCATATAATACCTGCCCTGAGTCCGGACGCTCTATTCCTGCAGCAATTCGTAAAAAGGTACTTTTGCCACTGCCATTTCCTCCAAGTATGGCAATAACCTGCTTTTCTTTTAAGCTAAGCGAAATATCGTATAGAACATTTTTCTTTTCATATTTCTTGTTAATACTCTTTAATTCTACAAGCTGATTCATGTGATTCTCCTTATCGCAGCATTTCATCATCACTTTATATAATGCTTGAAAATGTATTACTAAAGTTGGTCTCATTTATTTCTTTCACTAAGCTTTCCGGCAGTCCATTTAAATCGCCAATATGATGGAATCTTATATTATTTTCCATCGCTTCCTGTCTCCATTCAAGCAAAAAGCTTACAAATAAGTGCATTAAATAGTTTACTTCCTTGATTGGGCGTTTCCAATTCTCTGTCGAAAATCCATATAAGGACAAATACTCCACTCCTGCTTTCTTACATTCAATTGTCATTTCTTTCACGGTATTCACACCAGCACGATGCCCTGCACTTCGGGGTAACCTTCTTTTCTTCGCCCATCGTCCATTTCCATCACAAATCATTGCTACGTGCTTTGGTATATGAATCATATTAGTCCAATAATCGGCATTCATTGATTTACAGCTCCTTAAATGAGTGATGTATACATCTTTTCAAGCAAACATGTGCTACTATATTTAATTTTCTAATATCTTAATCAAGTAAAGTCGAATCTAATAACTGAGCAGGGGTAGTATCATTTCTATTATAAACGATAACTGTTAATAATTTCTATCAGGTGTTCTGCATTCTCTGTAGACACGCGCTCTGATAATCTCGCTCCGGCAATAATCGGAGCCCGTCCAGCTTTTTATCAAAGTACTCCTTATTATGTAATTTGGAATGAAAAATATGCAATTAGCCCATACTAACCAAAAAGGAGGTATTTTAATGAGTGTCAATAAAAATAAAAAGAAGAAGAAGAAAAATAAAGAAGAATTAAATGCCATGAAGGGCGGCAAAGAAAGACATCGCAGAAATCGTTCTTAATAATTATAATAAATGAATCTTCAATCAGTGGGGTTTTCATATTTCACTCATTAATCGGGTCATCAAAACCATCAGGGCTGTGTGATAATAGATAAAGCCTCTCAGGGATTTATTCCAAAGAGGCTTTATCTATATTATCTATAGATGTTCAAAAACCAAAAAATGCTGCGGACTTATAGAAACACAATGAGTCAACCTTATTCCAAATTCATTTCTTACAAAAATTCACTAGGAATAACAGATAAATCAATTCCCCAAACTACTGGTACAAGGTAATAGACACACAGAATAATAATAGCTGTTGCTACCACATTGACCCAGAATCCAGCTTTAATCATCTCAATAATCTTCAGCTTTCCTGTACCGAAAATAATGGCGTTCGGCGGTGTCCCAACCGGTAGCATAAATGCACAGTTTGCTGCCATCGCACACGGAATCATCAGCGCAAATGGATGAATATTTAAAGCCACAGCCAACGCGCCAACCACCGGCAAAATCATGGTCGCTGTTGCCGTATTAGAGGTAATCTCTGTTAGAAGCATAATCAGCAAGGTAGCTGCAGAAATAATTACAAGTAAATGTAAACCATCTAAAACCGTTAACTGCTGCCCGAGCCAGTCAGATAGACCTGTCTGCGTGAAGCCTGCTGCAATCGCCAGTCCGCCTCCAAACAGTAATAATACGCCCCAGGGAATATCACGGGAATCCTTCCAGGACAGGATGCGCAGCTCTTTTTTAGCTGGAATAGCAAACAATAATACGGCAGCAACAACTGCAATCATCCCGTCAGAAATTCCTGGAATATTAATGATTCCGCCTGTCCATAAGAAATCTCTTGTTATCCACATAAATGCTGCAAAAAGGAACACTATTGCAACGATTTTCTCTTCATAGCTTGTCTTACCCAGCTTCCTTCGTTCATTTTGAATTAACTCTTTTCCACCAGGAAGCTGTTTAATTTCCGTTTTGAATGCAATTCTGCCCAAATATAGCCATGTAAAGAAAATCATAAACACAACAACTGGAAAAGCAAATAACATCCATGTTGCAAATGAAAGCGTAACACCGAATAATTCATTAAGCTGCCCTGCCAGGATAATATTCGGCGGTGTTCCAATTAATGTTCCAAGACCGCCAATCGTCCCCGCATATCCAATCCCAAAAATAAGTGATTTTTCAAACTTAGGAAGCTCTTTTTCCTCTGGTGTTCCTTTTAGAACACTTGCTACCTGAACGGTAATCGCTAACCCCATTGGAATCATCATCATAACAGCAGCCGTATTGGAAACCCACATAGAAATGAACCCGGTTGCCGCCATAAACCCTAGTAAGATCCGTTGTATACTTGTTCCAATTACCGCAATAATAAAGAGTGCAATACGCTTATGCAAATCCCATTTTTCCATTGCTGTTGCTATAAAAAAACCACCTAAAAATAGAAAAATAATATCATTTCCATAAGCAGAAGCGACATCTCCGCCTTCCATTGCCCCTGTTACCGGTATCAGTATCAACGGCAGAAGGGAAGTAGCCGGAATAGGCAATGCCTCTGTAATCCACCATGTCGCAATCCACAAGGTAGAGGCAAGAACAGCCTTTCCTTCAGCTGATAATCCTTCCGGCTGAAAAAACAGCATTGTTAAAATAAATAATAGTGGTCCTAATATCAAGCCGACTAATTGCGGCTTGGCATAAGACACCTTTGGCGGTTCTTCCCCTGAATTGCCAGGCTGCCCTTGACCTGTACGATTCTTTGTTGAAGCTTGCTTACGATTATCCATATCTTTTTCTTTTTCAGCAACATTTTTATGAATGGCAAAAATATTTAATAAATTCTTTGTACGCTTATGCTGCCTCCAAAGCTCGTTCCATGCTGATGTTATATAATTCATACATCATACTCCTCTCTTCATGAAAACGCTTACTACAAATGCGTATTTCTATTTTCGACTATTTTATCGGGTTTGTATATATTTTTTAACTAATTGAAACTAGAATTGACGAAAATTGTTTTTTCCTGCCTGAGAGAGCTTATACTGCTGCAGCGGACGCCCAAAGCTATGATAAATGACATTTTTTTCAAGAAGCTGCTTTTCCTCAAAAAAACGCAAATATTTCCGTAAAGAAACATGTGAAATTTTTGCATAACTACTTAAATCTGCCGCAGATAGCCAGTCCTCATGCTCCATCATTACTGTTAAAATATTTCGGCATGTTTCTTTGGTAATTCCTTTTGGCAGATCCTCCGGTTTCAAGATTGTCTGTTCACGCGGATGAAATAAACGATCTACCTCCGCTTGATGCACTTTTCCTTCAGTCATTCTTACCGTCTGCTTATAACGTAAAAGCGACTCCCGGAAACGCTCGAAGGTAAATGGCTTCAAAAGATAGTCCACTACACCATAGCGATAGCCTGTTTTTAATGACTCTTGATCATTGGCGGATGTAATTAAAATAACATCTACATTCATTTCTTCCGAACGAATTTGCTTTAATAGATCCAAACCATTTTTTTGCTGTAAATAGACATCCAGTAAAATTAAATCAACATCGGGCTGCTTTGCCAGCTCGAGACCCTCCTCAACAGTTTCTACACTTCCTGCACAACAAAACCCGTCTATTTTTTCAATATACTTCTGATGAAATTTAGAAATAAGCGGCTCATCTTCAATAATGGCTATACGTATCATGGTGAATTATCCCTCTCTTCATCATTTCATAAATATGGCATTTTAATTTGTAAACAAACACCTGCACCAATTTCAGATTGAATATGATAAGTTCCCTTTCCTGCTTTAACGGCATTAATCATGATTGTCATCCCATATCCACGGTTTAATCCTTTTGTCGAATAACCCTTTTCTAATATAGAAGGTAATTCTCCGACATCAAAACCAGCTCCATTATCACAAATTTCATAGAATAACGCTCCGTCCAAAACATCAAAAACCAACGTAATCTTTTTTTCTTCCTGCCCGACCATCGCCTCTACTGCATTTTCCAGGCTGTTTCCAATAATCGTAATCCAGCGATCCACGGCAATTGGGTCAGAAAGGCTCGGCCATTTGTTCTCTCCCTGAATATCTACATCAATTTGCAGCTGCTCCAACCGCTCTAATTTAGTCAATAAATAGCCGGCAATAGCTACATCATCGATATGTGCGGAAATAATTCCCGTTTCCCGCTGGTAGATCCTTGACAGACTATCCACATATTCTGCAAGCTCCTCATAAGATTCTGTATAAACCATTGCTCCAATAATATGGAGCTTATTCATAAATTCATGTGTCTGCATCCGCAGTGTGTGTGCATAGGATTCCACTCCTGACAGCTTCTTCATCACAGCATCCAGCTCATTTCGATCTCGAAAAGTGATGATGGCACCAACATCATTTTTATCTACTTTAAAATAAACACTATTCGTAATCATTTCCAGATTGCCAAAGTGAACGGATTTATCATAGACAGCCTGTTCATCATTTAATAATACTTCTGTTGAGAGTTCTGGCCAAACATCTATTATTTTCCTGCCGATAATATCTCCATGATAACCGGCACGCTCCAGCAGCGCTTCTGCCGATGGATTAGCAAGAATAATTTGGTAGTCTGTATGTATGGCAATGACTCCCTCACTCACACTATTGAGCATTACTTCTCGTTCTTCCATCATATAAGCAATCTCTTGAGGCTCCAGGTCAAACAATGTTTTCTTCAGCCTTCTTGCTAAAAAGTAGGAACCAACTAAACCAAGGACAAGACTTACCACGGTTCCCAGAATGGTTATCTTCACACTATCCCATACCGCTTGATTAATAACCTCTGTTGAAATTCCTACAGAAATCGCCCCAATCTGCATGCCATCTTGATTATAAACCGGCTCAAAAGCCCGCATCGACGGACCCAATGTACCAACTGCCTCGGAGGTATAGCGCTGTCCTTCAAACACCGCATCTACATCTCCACCAACAAAATGTTCGCCAATCCGATCAGCAACAGGATGCATCAGACGAATTCCTTCCATGTCCATCAACACAATATATTGTAAATTATTACTTTCACGAATCTCTCTTGCAATGGCACGCAGTCTTTCGTCAGCCTTTCCTTTTTCAAGGGCATCAGGAACGATAGGCATACGAGCAAAATGGCTCGCACTCAAGGCAGCTTTATCAGCAAGCGCTTCCTTTGTTTCTGATGCTTGATTATATCCGATTAACAGACCGGTAACCAGCAATGTTAAACAAATTAGGCCACTAGTGAACAACATCATCTGCAGCTTTAACGGCAGACTCTTTTTCCGCATCCCGGCTTATCCCCCTCTCTATGAAGCAAAAGCTGCCTGGAATCTCTTTTTAGTTGAGGTATTGGGGGCAAGCTTTCTCGACTTTCGTTTATTTTATATGTATGGAAAAATAATATCATAAAATGGAAGGCTAGGGAGTAAGTCAGATGTATTTTTCCTTTCTTTGTTACTGTTAAAATAAAACTATTATAATTCATTTTTTACTGTTTGAATCTAGTCTGTCTCGTATATTTACCACAAGATTTCTGTTGAATCTGTTACTTTGACGCCTGTTTTAAGCTCTCCACTTTCCTTATCATCTGCGTAGATCCAGAGGTCATAATCTTGAAAGAGTTCTCCATAACTCTCCTTATCAGGTCCTTCTATTTCTTGTGTCTCACTAACTTTTATACTTACCATTTCAGCAAAGGTCTCTCCCATCTCCTTTACTTCGTCCATCGATTCAAACCGATCTGTAGAAAAATACAAAGTAATCCGCTTGTCTTCCTCTTCTATCGTAATAATAGCATTCTCAACTGCCTCATTTGCTGCTTCAAATTCCTGTTCAACACGATGGAGCCCCTCTCCGGAAATTTCCACCTCTTTATGAAAAATGTCCTCGGAAAATTCAATGATGATCCCAGTTGAAATCATCACGATAAAGATCAATACATTTTCTATTTTCTTATTTTTAATAAAATTCCCTGCTAATATCACTAGAATCGCACTGAAAGTCACAATCATGGTAACATAAATATCCTGAATGAAATAATGGCTTCCAGCTATAAGCAGGAGAAATAAAATAGGATTAACCCATGCATCCGACAAAAACTTGCTTAACAGCTTACCAACCACAGCAATTACTGCAAGCAGCAATAAAAATTTCCATCCTCCTATAATAATAAAACCCAATAGTAAAATTAAAGCTATCGGAATGACAGTGCCGTATAAAGAAATCTTTTCCATCAATTGTTTTTCCTCCCTTCATCTATTCTTGTTTCACTATTTTTATCCAGAGCTTAAACTGCGTTTTTATTCTCTTTAAATTTTACAGTAGTATTGCCTTCATCAACCGTAACACGATTGGCAATTAATAGAACGAAGAAAAAGCCTGATGCAATGATTAATATCATGATATTGCTTGACTGAATATACAGTAGAAAGTTTAGTAGAACAATTCCTAAAAGAAAAATATAAGCAAATATAAATTTAAGAAAATGCTTCATCGAACTTGGCCGAATCCATAATTTATACTTTGGTAATGCCTCAAGCTTAATAACATTTTCCATCTTTTTTTTACGTTTATGACTGATAGAAAAATAGATAAAGCCCACGATTATTAAAACTGGCATAAGAAGCAAAATGTTTACAAGTGGAGAACTCGGAATTTCAAAATAACCCATTAACGGAGCTAAAAGGATACCGATTGCGTATGCAAATCCACCTAAAGATATGATCGTTGAGCTTTCCGCCTTTTCTTTTTTTGATGTCTTTAACTGTTCCACAATATCCTGATCTTCAACTTTAAATATAGGGCTAGGTACCATCCAAAAAAGAAATGGAAAGATAATTTTCCAAAAGGACCGCTCCATATCCAGGATGTATTGTTCATCATTAATTATTAAAATTCGGTATCGTAAGTTTTTTGCTAAACGTTGTACTTCGAAGTTCATTAATTGCCTCCATTCTCAACTCGCCGTAATCAAATTCCCCACTCAATTGCCTTTCAAAATCTTTTTGCATACTTGGTATAAAAAACGGCTTCTTTGTTTAGTGTATTTAATATTTCCCTAGTAAACTGAGCGTTACTTTACATTATGAAAGTCGAGGTCACGTCCACCTAAACTACCTTTAAATCAATTTTTAAATGTTACTGTTGTAATATCACTTTATTATCACCTATTGCTACTGCCAATACACTAAACAATAATGCTGAAAACAAACAGATCATTCCAACAAAAAGGATTACTGCATTTGCCAATTGAATAAATCCACTCCAGCTTAGAATAGTAAATCCCAGGAAAAATAAATAGAAAAACGAAATAAAGAAAAAATGCTTACATGACTGTGGCCTAATCCACACATTTATCGTTGGACATTGTTCCAGATCAACCACTTGCAACAAACTTTTTTTACTTCTAATATTTATGTAGAAGAATACGGATAGTGTAATTAACAAAGTAATTGCTACAATTATTGAATTAATTAATGGAGTGCTTTCAATGTCAAAGTAATTTACCAAAGGCTGTAATAGATTGGCTATAATTACACCGATCCCCCCTGCTAACACACCATTCCATGATTTTTTATCCTGTTTTACCTCTGGCGTCTTTATTTTTTCTATACTTTCATGATCATTCACCTTATAAGCAGTATTCGGAAATATCCAGTAAAAAAATGGAATTAAAAATTTCCAAAACGACTTACCTAGGTCAAGGATATATCTTTCTTCATTTATTATTAGAACTCTATATCTTAGGTTTTTATATACTCCTTGTACCTTACCATTCATTTATTTGTCACACTCCCACAATTAGACATCTTATTTTGGCATTTATATGCTTATAAACTAGTTGAATGGATTAATAGCATCAAACCCGCTACTAAAAGCTTCACCTATCGTATTTAACTCATCATTAAATGTATCCGCTTCCAAATTACACTTTTATGTACTTGTTCTCCTGCCCTACCTACTGGTGTAGATGAGAGGGACACCCCTCCTATTCTTTATTATCTTTAAATTTTACTTTGATATCGCCTACAATAATTACTAGATTAATAGACAGTAATGCTAATAAAATAGGTGTGCCCATAAAAAGAACCATTACATCCCCTGTGTAAATAAATCCTGAATATGCCAAAACAGTAAAACCAAGAAAAAATAAATAGGTAAATATAATAAAGAAAAATTGCTTGTATGACTTCGGCTTGACCCATAGTTGTTTTACTGGATATTGTTCGATGTCCGCCACTCGGTTCATTCTTCTTTTACCTCTTTGATTAATTTTGAAAAAAACAGATAATACGAGTGACAAAACAATCATAATAATGATTAAATTAATAAATGGGGAACTCGAGATATTAAAAACATTTGCCAATGGCCTTAATAGATTTGCTAGAAATATTGCCACAAGCCCTCCTAAGACGCTCAGGTACCCTGTATCTGTTTGCTCTACTTCTGGTGTCTTTATTTTTTCGATAGTTTCAAAATCATTCACTTTATAAGCGGTATTTGGGAGTATCCAATAAAAAAATGGAAATAAAATTTTCCAGAATGATCTTCCTCCCATATCCAGGATATATTTTTGCTCATTAATGGTCAGAATTTTATACCTTGGGTTTTTGTATACTCCTTGTGCTTTGCAATACATTTAATAGTCTCACTCCTAAATTAATGGAACCTTTTTACGCTTCCATAAAAACTAGCTAAATGGATTAATAGCATCAAGTCCACTACTAAAAGTTTCACCGGTTGTATTTAATCCATCATTAACTTTTTCTTTTATCCAAAGCCATACCTTTATCTATTTGGTTCATTGTAAAATGAACCATTTTTATGTAAATAACCTATCAATATGAGTGACATTGTTTCAACTTTATTATCTAGTAACTTCAACGTAAAGAGCTCACTTATTCAACTAAAATCTAAATTATAGCTATATCGTAAGAAAAATGAATAACAAATCTATTTTCCAACCTCTATTCCTATCTTCCTCTTGTATCATTATATAATTTTGCTTATAATGCATATTGTATAATATCTTGTTAATTAATTGTATTTATTGAAGCTTTTATATGATATCTTCATTTAAAAGAAAGCAAATTTCACTTCATAAGAAGGGAGGGATTGCATACATATGACAAACAAACTACGTAAGACAGCAATTTTTCTATTCGGACTTATTCTATTAGCAAGCTGTAAACCATCTGATAGATATGCTGGTGATTGGTATGCACTGTCTGATACAGGAGAGCACGCCATGCTTCATTTTTCAAAAGAAAAAATCTTAACAATCACTGATGAAAGCGGTAATGAGGAAACGTTTGAAATCAATCAGAATGTGGCAGGAATTATGAACTCTACCAGATACTATCGAGTGGAAGTTGATGGTGCCAATCATTATGTTATTTTTGAAAATAAAGACGATGAAAATAATGCTCACTTTGTCAAACAGACTAACTATGCAGATGATTTTGAAGATATGGCAGGAGAAATTATCTATACGATGAATCGTGAGGATTATCCAAGCGAATTTGGATTGTAATGAAATGTAGACTGGTAAGGAATTAACGTTCTTACCAGTCTGTGGAGGATCTGTCCTAATACATTAATTGATTTGAACATTGTTCCAGAAAACTTATAAATTAGTTTGTTTTATCTTAACATCTACTTTTCCAGGAGTGACAGTAAATAAATTCCCCATAAAAAATAGGAATACTAACATTGTATAAATTAATAGAATGATAGAGTTACCATACTCGATATACATAAGTGCACAATTAATTACAAAAGTTAAAATGAACATATAGCAAAAAATATAAATTAACAAGAATTTGACAGACTTTGTTTTAATATAAAATTGTTTTGTATTGTTCAAATTAGATTTGACTTGTGAATACAGTTTTTGCTGGTTTTTTTTCAAAATAGACATTCTTATTAAAAACATCAATAGAGCTATAAATATTACTATAAAAGAAGCAATTAACGTAGATATCTCTATATTAAAACTATTCA
Source organism: Oceanobacillus sp. CFH 90083 (assembly GCF_009389585.1). GTDB lineage: Bacteria > Bacillota > Bacilli > Bacillales > Amphibacillaceae > Oceanobacillus. Next base: position 75,168 of record NZ_VIYG01000002.1, read on the forward strand.
TTATCGGACGTATTAAATTTGCAATAACTAATGAGAGACCTATAGCTAAAACATTAATAGCATTTCCACCTTTGTTTGTAGTTTCATGGACTAGCGTATCCACTGTGTTCTGATTGTCTATTTTATAAGCCTTATGCGGAATAACCCAAAATAAAAAAGGTACGAGTATAATCCATTTCGGGTTATCCTTATCTAATATATAATTCTCCCCATTTAAAGTTATTAAATTATATCTTATCTTTCTATACATAATTTGTACACTTGCTTTCATTTTCACCACCTACCCCCATCTTCTGTTTCCTAATATGATTTAAAATCGGTATCCTTAACAAGAGCATCGAAATATTATTTATATTGATTATAATATTTTTCAAACTAATTTGGTATTTTCATACTAATTTCATACAAAATCAAAATAAAACACGCTATTAATAAAGTGTTTTTATAAATTTCACTTTTTAACATATTAAATTATGTTATGATTATATATATTTGAAAATATGGAGGTATTACATGTTAAAAAAAAGGCTTTATCTTCTTATTACTGTATTTCTAATCACATTAGCTGCCTGTGGATCTACGAATGAAGAAGATGCTACAAATGCAGAAGAAAATGAAACAGAAAATGAAGAGCAAGCAGAAACCGAGGATGCTGCTTTAGATGAAGAAGTGGAAGCAGATACCGACGAGGATGGAGATACAAAGGAAAGTGCTGCTGACTCGGAAGAAACAGATGATTCAGAAAGAGATGAAGAACAGTCAGTTTCCAGTTCTAATTCAGACTTCGATGCTTTAGTCGAGGCTATGGAAGAAGTAACAGAAGGCACTGCTACACTCCTTTTCGAAAGCGATGAAGTACAATCACATGAAATGGAAGGGCTCACGTTGTCACTCGATGCTTATCAATTAGTTGAGTTAAAAGATTTCCATAGAAACTTTGATATTCCTTTTGATGAGCAAACAGATGGTGGAGTTATTCTAGCAAAATACACTGCTACAAACGATTCTGATCAAGATTTACATTTCTTACCTACCTTAAATGTGGATTATGTTGGTTCAACAAAATATCATAGCAATTATCGTGAGCTTATTCCGTTAGAAGAGCAATTCTCAGAAAAATTACCTGCCAGTAATGAAAACCTGATTAAAGCTGGTGAAGAATTGACAGGTTACCTTGCTTATCCATTTGGAGAAGAACAATTGGAAACCATTTTATCTGAGGGAAACGTTACTGTTTTGATTCCTGCTCCGACTACAGAGTATAACGAATATTCCACTCGTATTGGAACAGAAGGTCAATTCACCCTCCCATTAGACTCTGATAGTGCTCAAACACAAGCTGAGACTAATGATCAAAATTTTTATCAGGATAAAATTAGCGCAGAAAACTTGGGCGAGAAAGAAATGATTGAACAAGAAGAAGCCCTCAGTACTAGTGATGATTTAGGTGATGTTACTGTTACATTGGATGGATATCAATTTGTTGATTTTACGCCTAATGCTGATGAAGCTCCGCGCTATAATGATCCGGATAATATTGTAGTCGCTACTGTCAAATTTGAAATTGACAACCAGAGTGACGAAGAAATTGGTTTAGATAACATTTCCTCACGAATCTTTCTTAATGACGGTTCGCAATACATACGTAATGAAGGGATGCTCAGCCCTTATGAATTTCAACAAGGGCTTCCAGCCGGAGAGCAGGGAGAATTATTACAAACCTTCTTACTGGATAAAGAAATGTATGAAAAAATTTGGAAAGATAAAGAAATGGAAATAGAGATTGGGCCAATGAGAAACACAGATGCTGAAGATATTTCTAAGGGGAATGTTATCACATTTGATTTGAAATAAGTAAAAAGGCTAGTGGTGACGGTGCATATATCAGACATACCATTAGCCTTTTTTTCTTGTATCTTATGGTATGAATTTGAAGGTTAATTCAATGTGGGAGTGTAAACTTTCATCCAACTTCATTGTAAACTTAACATCATCACCCTTAAAAATTGGAAAACCTAAAACATCATAAATATGAAAGAAGTAAAACAGCCTGACACAATTAGTTTTTAGTGTCAGACTTAAGTAGAAATATTTTATTGTTCATTGTCTACTTTACAGGTTCCAGTTCAGTCTTTAAGGTGGTTTTAATTATATTGCTTTTAATACTTCATCTACAGAATTGCTAAACATATCTGGGTCTTCACTTTTTATATCCCTTAATAAGTTCATTATGATCTCATTTGAATTGTCATCTAGCTTAGATAGCACACTACCGTATATTTTTCTTACTTGTTCCTGATTTAAAATTCTGTAATGTAAAACTTCCATCCATTCTCTTGCCCTATCAATAACACTTGGGACAGCTATAGCAATTAAATATAATCCCTCTTCAATTTTTTCTTTATAGAGATGCTCTATGCCATGTACTAATCCGAACATTACTTCATATTGTTCTGTATCATCGTCAAATCCCATACATAATTCGGTAATAACTGATTTATCCTCTAAACCAATGAGATTACCTAATGCTTCTTCAAATGCGTCTATTTCTTCTTGAGATTGTAAAAGTCTATTTGTGTAGATTTTATTTAATTCTGATTTCACATCCATACACTCCACCCCACTTACTTATTAAATAATTCAGGATATAACTCTCTATTCTTTCTAATCGCATTTAATAGTCCTGCTCTTATTTCAGGTGTGTAGACACCTTGCTTCATATATATCCTTTTTGCATCTAATATATCATGAGTCAGGGCATCACGGTAACTTAGGTTTAAATATTCTTCTAATTTATTACCACTTAAACCATAAGTATATGTTTCTCTATGCCTACCACCTACTCCAGGATGGGGTTGTTCCATATTCATACTAACACCATCGCTTCTCTTTATTCCTGCCTGTTTCATCTTAGCAGCAGAAGGCATATGATCTGTAACCGTTATAAAATGGCTTGATGTTTGCCATTTGCTGTTATGTCTCCATAGTGATATAACCCACTATAAAACGCTTTTCTATCTAAAATCCGTTTGATCTGGACTTTCGTAAACAATTTTCCTTGTTTTGTTCGATGCCCTTCTTCATTCAGTTGTTCCGCTAGTTGAGTTAAAGACCATAAAGGATACATTTCCTTTAAGTCAAACACTCTTTGAACGGTTTTGGCTTGTCTATCATCTATGACAAGGGCTCGAATATATCCGATAACATTCATGATGTTCTCCCCCTCCGTTACGCTAATTAGGATTAACGTAACGCTTAGCCGCTATATTTAGTATAAATCCATTGTATGCGGCTTTAGCGATACATTCAACCCCTTTACCGATACAATCTTATTGTGTATCGTAAAAGTAACATAAACAGAGGAAGGGAAATACCATGCCAATTTCAATCAAACTAAAGGAAATCCTTAAAGAACGTGACCTTTCACAGCGTGAATTAGCACGAATGACAGGGCTGCGCCCTAATACAATTAGTCATCTTTGTTCAGACAACGTAGACAGAGTTTATCTATCAACATTAGAAACGGTATGCAAAGTGTTAGACATCGACATTCAGGAGTTAATCGAGGTGGAGTAGTCCTCTTGTACTAGCAATCGTTCTATGTACGTCCAAGTTGCGAAAAATTTAAAGGCAGGGAGAAAGCGAAGGTATGGCTTTGGAGAATAGAAATGGTGGTAACTGATGATATTATGGTTATTTGCTTAACAAAATAAAGAGTAAATAGGACATACGTTTTAAAGGTATTGTACGCACTATATAATTCGTAAAAACTTAATATGGGGCTTACAGGAGTTACTCATATTCTCTGCATAACAATTGAACTATTTGTCACTGGGTATCCCCACCACCAAAAAAGAAACCTTGATAGGCTCAATTAGTCAAATCAAGGTTCTTTTATTATTCTTTTTCAATTAGTATAGTATTACAAACAACTTCTACATTTAAAGGCGGCATAAAGATATTACATTTTAATATATCTTCTCCATCAATCTGTACATCTGTAATCTCAACATCCTGAATAAAATAAGGAATTTGAGTTTTCGTTAACTCTTTTAAGGGTTTCAATCTATCATCAACACTTGTTACAAATGAGAATTTCGAACATCCAGTAAAAAGTAAGATTACATTAAAATCTGTGTCTTCAAATACAATTCTAAGTTCATCTCCAAAAAAACTGGACTCCATTTGCAGTACTCTAGCATCCCAATAATGCAGTTCTTCAATTTCATTTAGTATTTTCTGTGCATTCAAGTTACTCCACCTCACTTTTTATATGGAATATGAGCATCCGGGCTTTTTCTATCCACAACGTTTAGGTTTACATCAAGCGGATTACCACTTTCATCAAAAATATGAACATGGTCATACTTTGTAACTTTGTCAGGAGGGTCAATTTTCATCCGGACATTTCCATTAGCATCTCTAATATGAACAAAACCGTTATTCTCAGTGTATTTCCAATTACTTGGTAACCCCTCTAATATATCATTTTTAGTCATGTTAGGAATATTATTGGCATTAATTTTTCCTACAAAATTACCTACACCATTACCTGTACCCTTATCTCCACTTCCACTATCCTTAGTTGAACTACCACCACTACTCTTTCCACCACCATCTGTCCTAACTAAATGATAAGCCCCAGTAGCATCCTGCACAAGTCCAATCTCTGGCATTTGTTGACGAAACCATTCACGTATATTGGTAAGTGTTGGTAATCTCCCACCATCAGGTACAAAACTGTTTGCTGCGGCAGTGGAAGAATTTGTATTGTTATCAGTCTTTGGCACAGCTTGTGAGCCCGATGGTTTACTATTTGGTGATGGAACGTCTGGACTTGGATTTGGTTTACGAATAAACATCAACATTCCCATGGAGAGTACGTCTGCTATATGTTCTTTGGAATTTGGATCCTCTGGCGCAATTGCACCTTTCGCTGTGTCTACTCCTCCCATTGTTAACCAATTAGCAAAGTCTGCTGGAGAGTTAAGCATATTTTCACCATAGCCAACCATGGCTCTATACGTATCTTTTCCGGTATCTAAGGCACCTACCGTTAGATAATTCGAAAAGTCATAAAATGAATTCATCTTGTTATCGTTTAATTCTTCTAGACGATTTCCAAAACCAGTAACTGTATCCTTCCCTAACTCTACTGTATTGTCAAAGGTCTTCTTGAAACTCTTACCTAGTTCCGTAAAGAAGTCTTCTTCCTCCACTTCCGGTGGCTTTAATCTCTCCTCAGGAATTTTCTCCACGAATTGATATTTCATAACTTCATCGTGATCCATGAAAGAGCGAACAATTCTTCCATCTTGCAGGGTTAAATAATTACCGTAATATTCACCTTTATAATCTCGTACAGACGTAGTGCTTACTGTGGTAACATTAAGACTATTATATTGATCTTCTAGCATAACAGGCGATGTATTATACAAAAAGTAACCCAAAGCCCGCATCCGATAGTCCATCGTCATACTCATTTTATCATTAAATTCGTTTCGGACAATGGATGCGGCAGTAGATCCCATTGCTAGATAACTAGAGCTTGTTATTGCGGTAAGAATGTCCATCACATATTCTTTCGGAATAGCTTTTTGGAATAGCCCTGCAATCATTTCCTGATGGACATCTAATTGCTTTATTGAATTCGCTTTGTAACTCGTTACAATCAACTGATGATCTCCCGTTAACGACTGGATATCTTTAAGGTAGTTTTCTAGGAGGTCAAAATCTTTTTCTGTTGTTGTTAACTTGTTGGTTGCTTCCTGATCAAATTGGTACAGGTTTTCAATTGTTTTGTTCACTTTATCTTCTGTTTTATCCACATTATATAGTATTTCCTCATCCGAGACATTCGATAAATGGATAATATCTTGTACTGATCGCAAAAGCTCATTGGCTTCATCCGTTAACTGCACGGTGTGTTCTTTTACTTTTTGGAGTTGTGATTTCATTTCTGATTGAAGAAATTCTTCATCAACATAGGCCTGCTCCGAGCTGTCAAATTCATACAACGACTGTTGGATTTGCTGTAATGTGTGGTGATATTCCCGGACAATTCCTTCTAAATACACAGTTAGTGGTGAATGGATATCCTGATAAAATGCACGGATCGATGAAGCTGTTTGCCCACTAAAATCCGATTCTGTTTGCAGTATTCCGGTTATTTTCCCCTGAACTTCCATAACTTGATTCGCTAATTCTGCCAAAAGCTTTGTCGTCTGTTCAATACCTTCGTGAATCGTTGATGCTTCTAATGTCTTCATAACCCTTTACCCTATCCCTCCCTTGCTATCGCTAAAATCATGATTTGATCATTTTAATTCCCTGTGCTGCCATTCTTTCTTTTTCCTCCAATGTATCCAATGCTCTTAATGCAGAAGTAATATGCTTCGCCGAAACGTGTTGAAACAGTACAGTTAATTGTTCGATTCGTTGATTTAACTGGTTCATTTTTTTTACTGCATCCAAGTTATTTTTACCTCGGATGTCCACAAGTCCTTTGGCTTTTACTTGAGCTAATACATGTTCATAATCTTGAAACTTTTGTTCGACTGGACCACGGTTTAATTTTATTTCAGTCATGCCTTCACTCCTTGTTTAACCATGCACACATAACTTATTTCATGGTAAATATTAACTTATTTTCATCTATTTATAGTATAAACATGCAAATTATTAATTCTAAGGGATTAAAGAAACTATTTTTAAAGAATCCCAAACAATTTAGAGCCTTATGACCCGGTTCAAACTACCCTTTTCAACATCAGTCATATGAATGATAGAAACTTGACTTCGAGAATAAAATGAATCCGGAAGAATTATTCAAGAACGATTAGAAATGACGGGCACATCTAGCGTATTTGCCCCAAATTCCAAGGATTTTCTAACCAAACCATAGCGATTATTCCCTTTTGACGGATCGACGCCGTCTCGAAGATTATGGAAACCATAACTGCGTCCCTATCAAATGCCCTCCGTCATCATCTGGTAAACGGTCATCTCTCCCTGCTTGTCTCTGCATTTCCAAATTTCTCGTTCCTTGCTTCAATACCAGATTATCCGCTACCATTGCTCCAGCCGCATAGATTCCCCTGGTTCTCTATAAGCGATACTTTCTGCACCTGAATTTACAATCACACACCACATCGTCAAAAGTGAATGTGCATCCTAGCATGTGGTACAAAAAATACATACAAAACTTCTAGTTTGACTGCTAAATACGGTCGAACAAATCATGCGAACACCAAAGAGGATAAGCTCCTATTTCTTAAAAGGTTCAGAGAAACAAATCTTTAGTAATTGATGATCATCACTGGGCCATCATATCGTACATATATCTTTATACCATTTTAATCTGCCGACACATCAATCGTTGGTATCGTTGTCAAAAACACGAAGTAACTACCTTGAAGTATTCTATTTTTTTCAACTTAAGCCTAAGATATTAAATTTTAAAATTTGATTGCTTAGGCTTATTTAACATGACCTTTTTGAAAACTCTATGAAAATAGCTTCTTTTCACCCTGGCGATTAATAGTTTTCATTATACAACTTCTATCATATGTACATCTCTACTTTTTAGTTTTTCTTATTGGCGTGCAAAATAACAATTCTGTCCCTCAAAAAATAATCTCCCTTTCAGACCAAATTCATCTTCACTTATCTTTTCGATAAAATATGTTCGATGCATACTACCATTATTCCGTTCAAGATAAATAGTAAGCCCACCCTCTATTTCTTCTAATCCATAATTAAAATCACTTTCATATCCTTTCGAATACACCGTTTTTTCATCTTTAAATTCCAAGCCTTGGCTCACAATATCAAAACAATCTGCCTCTCCTTCTGGCTCCCCATCCTTATACCCTGCTGTTGCTACCCACTCTCCCCCTATTAAATCTTCTTCTGTTATTATAGTGCTACAACCTACAGGAATAATCATGATAATTATAAGAAAACAATACTTTAATCGATTCATTGATTTATCACCTTTGTAATTATAGCTTTTTAATATTGACGTTCTAAATGACAAGCTCTTCCTTCCTCTAAACCTATCCCAGTCAGCTCCAGCTCATCTTCATTAATCATTTCTATTTCATACATGAAGCGACCTACACTTGAATCATTAAAATTTATTTCTTGTTTATCTCTTATCCAGTATTCAAAGTCTCTTTCATGAAAATCTACATAGACAGCTCCATCCCTTTTAAATTCCAGACCCTTATCAAAAAGATGACAATCAGGTTCCCCCACTGCCTTGTTACCATCAAATTCTGCTGTTGACTCCCATTTCCCTCCGATTAAATCTTCTTCTGTTATCTCATCTCTGCTGCAACCGACGAGAATGATAAAAATAAAAAATAACCAACAATACTTTATACATCTCACTTTTTATACTACCTCATTTAATGTTCAACTCTTCTTTTAGCTTTCCTTATTTATTGGCGCTTAAAATAACAATTCTGATCATCATATACGCCTCTTAGACCAAACTCATCTTCGTTTATCTTTTCAATATAATAAATTTGAGTCAAGCCAGCTTCAATGTAAAGAGAAAGCCCTTCCTTTAAATCCACTAATTTATAGTAAACATCTCTTTCATAAGCTTGGGAATACACTGTTTCTTCATCTTTAAATTCTAGTCCTGAATCCACACCAGAAGAACAATAAGAGGTTCCCTCGGGATCTCCATCACTGTACCCTGCAATTACTTCCCATTCTCCTCCTATTAAATCTTCTTCCGTTATGTCGTCATTACTACAACCTACAAGAAAGCTGAAAAAGGCTAATAAAATACTGTATCTAATTCGATTCATTGGAAAACGCTCCTTTTACATTCTTCTAAATTTTTTTAATTTATACCTTCAGCTAAAGTATCTATCGTTTCTCCATGTTGAGTACCATACAAAATATAACCAGCTGTTTTCTCTCCAAAATTGAGGTCAATATCTTTTATTTTATCCCTAACACTATACCAATCATTCGCGTTAATTTCTTTTTCCGGAAAATAGAGATTAGGATTTATCTCATGAAGTTCATTCCATCGCTTTATTTGCTCAAAAGTGGTTTCAGTTGGATAGAGCTGCACCTCTAGACTCCCTCCAATATCCTGCTCAATAATCGCAACCTCCATACTTAAATCCGTTGCAGCTATTAATGCCTTAATTAAGGTTATCTCTTCTTCATATTCTTTTGTCTCAGAACTATACTCAAATACTGCTTCTCCTACATCTTTAATAAAACTAATTTTTAATTGATCTGCCAATTCTCCAAAAAACATCTCTCTTACCTTTGATTTTATAAAGTTAGCTTCATAATGTATTTGTTCTTCTATTTTCTCGTTTAATTCACTTTCTTGAATATTACTAGATGCAGACACCCCTGTTGCATACGTTATAGCAGACTGTTCATACATACTAGGATGAATATCTTGATATTGGTCATCAAATATAATTTCATGATATTGTTCTTTACTTACAATATCTTGATAGTTGTTATATTCGACTGTTTTCACTCTTGAATCAAAAAAATGTCCAGGAATGTCCCTATGATCTTGTATATATTCAATATCAAATACTTCAATTACTTTATTGTCACCCACCATTTTATTTTGATAATCCTTCAACAGCATGGAGTAGGCTTCTAATTTAGTACGATCCGTATCATCCAAATTTGTTTCGCTGGGCATTTGATCTCCCATAAATACATATGCCTGAACCATTTCCATTTCTTGTTCCAGTCTCCTGTCAGAAATAACAACCTTTTCATTCAACCTATCTGTTAATCCGCCAATATCATCCTCATTAATATAACCAATTATCTCCTCTACTTCTTTCCTTTTTTCATCATCTAAAAAATCATTTTGAAAATAATCATAAAGTTTATCTGTTTCCTTAGAGGTTAAAGGTTCACCAACTGCCATTTTTTGAAGTAATTGCTCTAGGATTATGTCTCCTTCTTCGTCTCCACCATTCATCATTGCAATATATTCAGCACTTCCGATAGCCACTCCTGCACTTCCAATATTATTAATATTCCTGACAGATAAATCTCCACCTCTAGTAACCCAACCTACCCCGGAAATATAATCCTTGATTGAATCTAATTCTGTATGCACCGACTCCAAAGCTGCTACTTGCGCTTCATCTACACTATACAATTGATCTACAATTCTCCGTACCTTTTTTTTACCACTATCAACCTGCTCCAATACATCTGTATCATCAACCTTAGTTAACGCTACAATATCCGCTATACGATTTAGAATACTATTCGCAGTTGATGTAAATTCCTCACTGTGGGTTTCCACGTTTTTTAATCCATCGATGACGTCTTCCTCTAAAAATTGTTCATAAATTATTCCATTAGGTGAGGATTCGAAGTCTTGAATATCTTCTTGCATGGCAGTCATTGCCTCTTGATAATTTTCCAGCCATTGATGAAGAGAGATTAAAAAGGGTCCGTGAACCTCTTTAAAATAGGTCCGAATAGAGTCACCCGCTTCTCCGCTTAAAACATCCTTTGCATCATAAAAACGATTAATTGCTTCTTGCAATGTACTCATATTTTCTATCAGTGTATCAATACCTTCTTTTCCTTCTTCCAATCCCTCCATGAACGAATCTGTCTCTAAAACCTTCATTAGGACGTCCCCCTTATCTATTTAGATCGATATTACTTTTATATTGTACGGACCTTTCTCTTAACGACAAATCTCTGGCTATCACTGCATCTGTCTCTTTCATTTTATCAATCGCCTCTTCTGCTGCCTGCAAATTTTGAAGGAAGGTTTGTTCAAATAACTCTAAAACAGTATGGAGTTCTTTATTTATTTCATTGATTTTGTCTGTCATATCCAATACATTTTTTCCTTTTACTTCCTTATCAAAAGACAGTTCCATTGTATTTAATAATGAACGCATTTCGGAAACACCCTGCTTAGCAATTTCAGGGTATACTTTAATCTCTTTACTCATCTTTCATTGCCTCCTTTTTCTGCTGTTCGAGTTCTATTTGTTGTGATTCTAATGAAGTAATGTTTGTCTTTATATCACTGATATCACTCATTATCTGTCTTATTTTTTCTTCTATATCCGTCATTGCCCCGCCAATCTGTTCTTCAGCTAGCGAAACAAAGCTTTCCCTTACCCCATCTTCTCTTATTTCCGATACTAAGCTTGCATTCTCTCCATTAAAGTTATTTGATGTGAATTCTGGTTTTGAACATTCTTCCTCTACATCGTAAAAATTAGTTTGTACTTCTCCTAGATTTTTCTGCGCTTCCCTTAATCGCTCCAGTTCCTCCTGTTTATTAGATAATTGCAGTTGATTCACTTCTAAACTTATATCCACTATCCTCAATCTTTGATTTAATACAAAAGATGCAGTCATCCTATACACCTCAACTTTCCATCTATACTTTTCTTCCAATTTTTCTGGGATTCTTTTAACTGCCCTATGGTCCTTCTTCAAAACCAGATACTTTCGAAATTGCTTGATTCATTTTATCCCATGTATCTTTTTAATATTCTAATCTATACTCAGCCCTTCGCTTTCAATCCTTTGATTATTTTATCTAACAACTATTAATCGACTATTACCATATATTCTAATATTTAGGTTATCAATATGGAAGCTTCGCATACAATGTTCATAAAGATCCTAAACTTTGCGTTTGCACTGGATATATATCTTCCGTTATTACTTGCGCTTCTCCCTTTTATAAGTTCTTCACCTCTTGCACTAGACTATCGTTTGAAAAGTCATATCGATATCCCATTCACCTGTCTCCTTACTCCGGAACCTTCACCTTCGTCTGTTCAAAATCATGCAGAATAAAACACTCATAATTCTCCAGTGTTTTTTCTTTACGGATAATCGTCTTTTTAAACAAATCTTGATCACTCACCCGCATGCCGACCAAGCCGACAGCTACCTGGTCACGAATATATCTGACCGACTTGTCGTAGCTGGAGCCAATGTAATTATGATGACTACAGAAAATAAAATGAATCCCTGTCCTGCTCCCCTGATCAACTATCTTATAAATATCTTTCAACATTGCATTGGTCCGTTCCATAAATTCTTCTAAATCAGCAATTTGGATCAGCCATCTTGGCTCCTTGCCGCCTTCTTTCTCACGCATATCAATCTCATAAAGAATATTTTGCAGCGCCTGCGTCATCTCTTCTTTTCCGGATACATAGTTATACATGCTTTTTCCGATATCCTGAAAGTGTTGATCTACGGTATCAATAAACATTGTACGGTAAGTATCTTTTAATAGAATGATATTTTTTGCTGTCGATTGAATCATCTGATTCAGCCTTTCTTTCCGGTCACTGACGACTAATAAGTGTTCATCCTGCATTGGGTCAAATCCGAATGGCTGTACATCTTCAAAATTGAAGCCGAGCGGGAGCTTCTTCTCCTCCAGCAGCTGTTTCGTTTTCTTGTGCTCTTTAAACGTTGCAAAATCAATGACTCCCTCTGGCATCATCGGAATCGGCTCAGGAAGCGAACCGCTCCAGAAGGTGAGCATTTCTTCCGCCGTCTTCTGTATGTTATCAATTTGCTCTAACACTTCTTCTCCATAGGTTGGGAGTACAGTCTGGAACAGCGCTGGATCTTCTAATGAAATAATCCCTCTTCCTGGTATCTCTTCAATTTCTAATTCCGTTCTGCCGACAACCCCTCTTACTTCTGAGCGGTCAATCTGATAAAGGGAAATCTGTGTTTTAATATTGGATAATAACGGCATACGCAGCGCCCCTTGTCTGCCAGTGCTCATAATTAAATGAATGCCTATACCGGCTCCTTCCCGGGCGACTTGTGTTATCATTCGTTCAAATTCATCAGCAGAATTCATATCACGTACAGCCTCATAATTATCAAGAACAATACAGATATTCGGTTCTATTTCCCCGCTGGCTTTCTCATACATTGCCAGATTAGCCACGCCGTATTTACTTAATTTTTTCTTTCGATCCTTCATCAATTTCGAAAGCAGACGCAGTAATTTACCGATTTTTTCTTCATCATCAACGGAAAACGTATCAGCAACATGCGGCATATGCTTTAATGGAAGTAAGCCGTTCGTACCAAAATCCAGTAAATAAACATGCAGATGCTCCGGCGAATGCTGACTGCTTAAATCCATAACGACCGTTTGCAGAAATGTCGACTTCCCATAGCCTGGACTGGAGACCGCCAGTATATGCCCTTCTTTGGACAGGTTGATCGTTAATGGCGTTTGCTGCTGCAGCTCGGGCTGGTCTACGATTCCAATCAGCGCCTCCAGCGGCTTTTTCTCCTCGAGCCAGGCTGCTTTATACTCTTCCGTTCTTAATTCCGGTCCATATATCTGCTCCGCCAGTGGAGGAAGCCATGGACGGGGCAGTTGTTCAATCTGCTGCTGCTCTGTATAATCATGAATATAATCAATCACCGCATCTAATTCACTGACTGTCTGTTTCATTTCCTGCTGCTGGTTCAATCCGCTTAAATCTTCATTCAGCAGATCATACTGTCCCAGCTCATTGATGGCATAAATGGTCGTGTCTACATAGTCTGGATCTTTCTTATCCTGTATATAATCAGCGCCGCTCCAGGCACTTTGAAACAGCTCATAAATTTCATTATTCCCAACCTGCATATAAGCACGGCCCGGGAGTGTGATTTCTGCAGCATCGGCTGTTTTTAATATTTCATTTGAATCACTTGCATTCTGTACTTTTAAGGCAAGCTTAAATTTCGAGTTGGACCAGATCTGATCGTCCACGACACCACTTGGCTTCTGTGTCGCCAGAATCAGATGGATGCCAAGAGAGCGACCAATCCTTGCTGTTGATACAAGCTCCTTCATAAAGTCAGGCTGCTCCGATTTTAATTCGGCAAATTCATCGGAAATCAGAAATAGATGCGGCATGGCCTCTTCTACTTTTCCTTCCTTAAACAGCTTCTGATACTGATTGATATGGTTGACTTGATGCTCTCCGAATAAACGCTGCCTTCTCTGCAGCTCTGCTTTTATAGATGCTAATGCCCGTAAGGCCTGTGAACGATCCAGGTTGGTGATTGTTCCTAACAAATGCGGAAGCTTTTCAAATAAATTAGCCATCCCGCCACCCTTATAGTCAATCAGCAGGAACGCTACCTCATAAGGGTGAAAATTTACAGCTAAGGATAAAATATAAGATTGAATAATTTCCGATTTTCCTGACCCTGTTGTTCCTGCAACTAATCCATGTGGTCCATGTGCCTTTTCATGCAGATTTAACTGGACGATATCATCCTTGCCCCGTAATCCTAATGGGACAGCTAAGCTTTTATAGGTTTGATTTTGCTGCCATCTTGTTCCAATAGATAGGCTTTCAACCTGCTCTACATTGTATAATTCTAAAAAAGTGACCTGCTCCGGAATGGAGTTTTTCAGATTTTCCAAATGATTGATAGACGCTAATGCCCGTGCAACATGCTCCTTATCAAATCCGTTAGGAAAGTGATCTGGTGTAAATACTTTGTTTACGAGCTCTTCCTCTTCAATAATGATTTTTCCGTCCTTTGCATCCCGGATATCAATAACTGTCTTAACATGCTCCGGTAATGCCCGCATCACTTCTTGCACAAAGATGAGGGAGACACCGATGTCGGTCGGGTCTTCATTAAATAATTCCATAATCGTGTGATCCAAAAGCAGTTTTTCATCAGTAATCATCACAACATAGTGTGGAGAAAAATGCAGTTTATCACTGCTGTTTCCTCTATCCGCGATTGCTTGCTTCCGCTGCTTTAAGATTTGATAAAAAGAATGCATTACCTGATCTCTGGAGCGTTCATGATAAACAAAACCGCGAACATTTAAATTGCGGATGCTGGAATGCGGCAGCCAGCGCATCCAATACCATTGTGACTTTTCTTCTTCGGGAAATACGGTAATAAATTGCAGATCATGATAGCTGTGAAACATTGACAGCTGTAATACAAGAAGCTGCAGCTGCTCTAATACAAGCTGACGGTGACCAATATAGCCGACCGGTCCCTTCATCAATGATGTTGTAATCGGTACATTCTCCAGATGTTCAAATTGCTTTTTTAATGCCTTCGCTTCGTCAACCAGCTCGTCTTCTTCCTTCATAAATTCTTCCACGCTCAAATCAATTGCATAACTTGCTTCGACATCACCTATTCCTGCACGGAAGCTCAGGAAATCATGCTGATAGCTGTGCTTTTCATAAATTCGTTCTGATACATTTACAGCCATAGTGCTTATTTCTTCTACATCCGGGTAATGATAATACAAAGAATGCCGCTGCTCTTCACTTTTCAGGAATAATTCCTTTGTTTTTCGCTTCATATATTCTTTATAGGTTGTCTCCCGGTGGTGCATATCCTCTTTATATTTTTTTACATTTTTAAAATACGTTGTAATGGCGAAGATAACAGTGACAACCGTGACAGAAAACATCACAAATATAAAAATTCCCCGCGGCCGAATCAAAGTAACGATGATAAGCGCTGCAATCATTACTAATGGCGGAACAATTGTCCGTGCTAACTGTTCGCTGGGCTTATTAGGTTTCGCAGCCGGCTTGGCTATCGTTTGTTTTTCTTCCGGCTCGCGATAAATCAGACGAGGAGAGCGATGGTAGTCAGGATATTCTTCATCGTACTGCTCCGTTTCCTCCACTAATTCCGTTAATTGGGCAGAAAAAACCTGATTGGTTGTTATCTGTAAGCTGTCGGGATATACGATAAGTAAGGCACCATCCATAAACAAATGGTCTCCAGCCTCGATCACAGCTTCTTCTTGAAGCAAGCGATAATTATGGTATACCTTGCCTTTTTGAGCTTCGAGATAAAAATGATTCGTACCCTGCTTGCGAATCAGAAATATATCATTTTCCCATCCTGAGATTTGCAGATGATTGTAATCTGCGCTGCCAAGTGTAATCACATCTATCCCCTGTGTATCCAGCGTAGATGCCTGATGCAAGTCAAATAAATCCAAACGCAGCTCCTGATCATCTGTCTGAATCATAATAGAAGAGGTGATGCTGTCTTTTCCGTATATAAGCTGGTCTCCATCCCAATGTAACAGAATGTCATGCTGTAAACCGGAAAGGGTGATCGCATTCCTCCAGCTGCTGCCTATCACAATGTCCTGTTCCACACCTTTCGTCAAATGGCATTTATGGAGTTCGTCCTGATATGCTGCAAATAGTATAAAGCTCGCCATTTTCTTCTTCTTCCCTTCTCTTATCTTCCAAATCATTTCCCGCTATTCATCATTATTTTCATCATCTGTATTCCCGTTTTCTGCTGCCCCTTCTTCGTCAGATGCTTCTTCCTCTTCAGGCGGGATTAATTCGTAGTCCTCGATCATCTGATCCAGCTCAGACTGTAAACGGTCTAACTCCGAATCTCTTTCTTCTCCTGTCAGGTCGGGATTATTTTGAACCTGCCCAATGTTTTGGATTAATCCATAAATAATTAACTGTGGATCATTAATAAATTTTGCTATTTCTAAAGATTCCTCCAGCTCCCCTTGACCATTGTAAATCCAATATAGTAAATAATCTTCATTGCTATTTACAGAAACGTTGTTCATAATCGCTTCTTTTTCATTATCTGCCAAGCTTTCTACTTGAATGTAGGAATAAGCCAGAATATATTTCGTCTGTCTTGGAAAGTTCTCTGGATTTTCTCCTTCTAACGTGCTGATTACCTGGTTATAATTATTTGTTAAAAAATCACCATGTGCTTCCAGCTGTTTATCCTGAAATGGATTATTTAAAAGTGCGTAATAGATTAATGGTACTGCTAACAAAACGGAAAGAATCGCCATAATAATGGATAACTGCTTAAAGAGCCGAAAACGTCTGAACGGCACCAGACGCATTCTTTTGTCTACTTCTTTTTGTTCTTTCCGGTACTGCTCCTCCAGAAAAGCTTCCACTTCTTCGATGGTTTGCAGGGGTTTAAGATTTCTTTCTAATTCTGTTTCTCCCGCCTGCTCCAAAGCACCATGATATAATTGATCGAATGTATATTTTTTTGAGAAGCAGGCAATAACATAACACTTATACTGCTTCAGTAATTTATCCTGATTATTTTCAAAGGGCGGGACAATATCATGAATACCTCTGCAAATCACCTCTGGCATGAGATTGTCATCAAAGAGAAGATTTTCCGGATGAATAAAAATGGTAGCTCTGCTGGATAAAAAAACACGTAATTTGCCGATATTTCTCAGCAAACGCAATTTCTCATGATATTTCAGCTTTTTTACATCCGCCCATGTCTTTCTGTCTGGCCTGATCGTATAAATAAAGCGATATTGATCCTCTTCCTCTTCTACTTCCATCGGGGTCAGGAAAAAAGTATCCTTTTGAATTAAATCAAACAGACGGCTATGCTGCAGGTTTGTCTGTGATTTTGGTATAACCGTTTCCAGCTTGTTTTTATTTTTCTTTAATTCCCAGGTCATCTGATCCAATTCTATCTTTACTTCATTCATCTCTTTGGTCTCCTTACTTTTCAGAACGAAAGTGTGTTTATGTAGTTACAATCCTGTTCTATAAATACGTGTTCAAAAAGTTCCCAATTAGAAGCAAGAAGGTCAAGGCGATATGGTTTTTACGAACGGTGTGATGATTTCTGTGTTGTCCACACGACGTGGACGGTCTTAACAGAAGTACCTCTATGCTTTTAAATACGTGAGTATCGGAAAAAATCATATCAACGCAGAGATTCGCCACTTATCATTTGTGGACTTTTTGAACATCCTCTATAAGATAACAAGGATATCCCCATTGGTTACAGGGAAATCCTCCAGATAATCGTCATCGGATAGAAGAAGATTTTTAGTTGGTATTTTAATCACTGCCTGTGTATCAGCTTGCTCTATATAAAGCGTCTCCATAATCATGGGGATGAGCTGCTTGACAGTAATTTGTATAGGGATGCGCAGGTCATAGCTGAGCCCGCCCGCCAGCTTATATTGAAAATCCAGTGTTACATCAATATGTGTGTTGTTGGCCATTTCATTTTTCTCCTACGTTAAAAATTTTTGCATTGAAAAATAGAGTGCGATGGATAGTAAGGTTGCAAAAGTAATTAAGCTGATTAAAATAATCGTATTTGCACTGCTTCCTGCCTGTTGATTTTCCTCTTCAGAGCCCGTATTAAATGCGGCAGCAGAATCATAATCTGCTTGAAAAAGTTGATTTTTCACGTGTTCTATCGTTTGGTTTTCTTCTACATCCTCTAAAAATATATGTTGCAGTACCTGTTCTTTCTCTGTCCCTTGCTCCATTACTTTTTCGTCAATTACCTGCTCCGTTTCACTCTTAAAAAGATCAGGGAATTGCTTTTCCAGCTCTGTTTCCCGGTATTCTGTTTCACTTCTGTTATTTTCCTGAATCCGCTCCATCTTCATTTGCAGACTTCCATCTATTTGATTATCTGTATCTGATTCTGCTGATACTCCAATCGGCAGGAGTATCAGCAAAACCAAACAGAAGATGCATTGTCTGTTAACCTTGCTCCATTTGGCTCTCATCTGTGTCATCTTCCTCTCTTTGTGTCCGATGAATGACAAATAAGTTCCCAATTGAACCTAAAATGATACATGTCATAAAAACAAAGAATGCCAGACCAATGGACGCATTTCCTTCTGTTAATTGAATAAGAAAAGCTTCAAAATATTGCATTGGCGAGAATTTTTCCAGCTCCGGCATTCCGATATTTCCTGTTCCAAGCGCATTGGTAAAGAACAGGTAAAAGCTCAGAATAACCAGCATAATAAACATACCTAGCATTTTTAATTGCCTTAATAGATACGTAGAGACGAGAAGCATTCCCAGGACAGTAAATATCATTAATAGTGTTAATTGCAGCATATTCCACTGACTGACTGGTAAATAATAGCTGGCGACAATACCAATCACAATTCCTTCTAAAATACCAACTCCGCCAATGATAAGAGTAATTGGCAGGTTGCTTCTGATCAGGGAACCATCTTCATCAATCAGACTTTTATTTTCGTATTTTTGATGAATGGTTGAAATAACATAGGCTGTAAATAGAACAACCACAAAGGTGATAAGTACAAGGAAATATGGTGTGAATGTGTTTCCTTGTGAAAGCATCGTCCCTTCATTACTTGCATCTACAGGGTTCGATAAAAAGTCATAGAGCGTTTCATTTTGTCGATCACCTATGCGGCTATTAGCTAATACCTCTGAAAAGTTTTCAACAAAACTCTCATCATCTGTTAATTTGCTTACCATATCTTCGGCCAGTGTTTCTGCATTACCCACTAAGTCCAAACCGCTTTGTTCAATATCTGCGGCCTGCTGGTTTAGCTGTTCAAATGTTTCATATACTTGATTGGATTGATCCAGGTTTGTTCCGGCCTGTTCTGCCAAGGATTGACTGTAAGATAACAGCGGACGAAATTCACTGCTCAGATTCATTACAGCGATTTGTTCTCCTTCTGCACTCGCCGCAAGCTCCGGCTGCTCATCAAATAGCTGAAGTGATTCTTCCCGCCAGGCTTGTACATCCGTTAATGTCTCACTCAAGTCGGTATTTAAGGCAGTTGTTTCATTGTTTGTTTGCAAGGCCTGCTCCACAAGTTCTTCAGCCTGTAATTTCATTTCTTCCATACCATTCTGATATGCATCCATATTAAAATTAAATTCTTGAACAGGTGCTTCTAATTGATTTGCCATATCATCCAGGATTTGAGCAGTAAAATAATCCTTCATTAAATTATTAAAATCCTGCTCATTAAATAAATGATAAAGTGACTCATCTGTTGCTAAGCTTGTTAAAGATTGATTTCCCAAGCCAGCAGACAAGGTGTATATATCTGCTCCGAAATAGTTCTCTAACAATCCCTGCACTTTTTGATAATGATTTACGGTATAGATGGTTGTATTTAATAAAGTTTGCATTTCTGCATTGAGATCATGGATGCTTGTCATCACTTTATGCTGAATCGTATTATTTTTAACATACAGCCTTTCAATTTCCTCTTCTTGCTCTTCCTCCTCTTCTCCAGGTGATTCCCCTTCTTGATCAGTATCTTCTTCCTCTTCCCTGTCATTTGATCCGTTTTCGTCCTCTGAACCTTCATTTTCTTCCTCATTATCGTGATTTTCTTCCGTCTCTTCTGTTTCCTCATCATCTTCATTTGCTTCTTCGTTTTCCGTTTCTTCTTCACGATTTCCATCTGATTCCGAATTTTCATCTGGTATTTCTTCTTCACGATTTTCATCCGGCTCAGATTCTTCACCAGGAATCTCCTCGTCTGATTCCGTATTATCTTCCGTATTCACCACCGGAATAGTTTGAGCAGTTCGTATACCAGCTGTGATGGAAGGTGCTGCATGCAGCTGTGCTACTTCTTCAGGCTCATCCACATTTTCGACATCTTCCTGTTCCAATTTCCAGGACCACTCTATCGGATCAAAAAAGTTAAAGGAATTTTCCGCACCAGGCCTTACACCAACACGAACTGTTAATTCCCCTTCTTCATTTGCAGGCAGATATACTTCTCCATTCTCATTTATGGATGCAGTATAATCTCCTTCCCCGCTGCCCGGCAGCTGGATAATAAGGTGGGACAGGTGCAGAGAATCCGGTATTTGCAGTGTGAAAACTTGTCCATCCTTTTCATTTTCAGGAATGTGAACCTTATCCTCTATTTCAAAACCATTTTTTAAATTTTTTTGCAGCCGGTCTAATTCATCTTTTAATAGATTCTGATTATCACCAGCTATCGGGATATCCCTGTCAAATTCATTTTGGTACTGATTGGCTACACGCAGCACCTGTCTGATTTCTTCTTCTTTTTCATTTGGTAATCCGCTGTTCACAAAATCATCCAATTGACGTGATGGCAATTGTTTTACAGCTTGATCGATATTATCTAAAGCAATTTGATTCGGCGCTGATAAAAGTTGATTCAGGTAGAGATTATCTTCTGTCATTTCATCCAAAGCATCCTCAATCTGTTCCGTCATTTCCAATCGAAATGCTTCATTATTATTCTCAAGCAGGAGATCGATTTCCGCCCGCAATGTTTCCATCTGCTCAGCGGACAGTTCAAAATAATTCTCCAGCTCTTCCGCATTCGTTAGAAGATAATCGAAATAATCCATTCGTACCAAGGTGTTATTATAATTTTTTTCTTCCCGCTCAGAAAGCAGATCAGCCATTGTCTGGTTTTCTGCTAAGATGCTCATCAACTGGTCATCAGCCGAGCTCGAGCTGGCTCTCATTTCCTGGTTAACCTGCTCTATATAGCTTTGAAAGGATTGATAGATAGAAATATAGTTTGACCGTAGCTCTGTCACTTCTTCCGAGGCATTTTCCATCTCCGTCAAAAAAGCTTCTCCCTGTTGAGCTTCCTCTCCAAATTGGTTTTCATAGCTAATCAAACGTTGTTCAAATATGTCAAATTGTTCTACAGAGCGTTCGGATTGGTTTTTTAATTGATCAAATTGATCAGTGTAGCCGGATAAAGGGGTGTGGATAACATTCTGATACCTGCCAGTTTGACCAGCCTGCTGATCCACCATCTCAGCTATGTTATCCTGTGCATTTTGCAGATTTCCTACAATACTTGCAAAGTACACGTCAATAATTTGCCGGTTAAAACGATTTAACACATCACTGGCTGTTCTTTCTGCTTCTTCGCGGATGCGCGGATTCTCAGACGCATTTATTCTATAGGATAAAACGACTTGTTCTGGAGCTTCGGAATAAATATTCAGAGATTTTTCCGAAAAGTCGTTGGGGATAACAATCATCATATCGTATGTAT
Organism: Oceanobacillus sp. CFH 90083; assembly: GCF_009389585.1. Taxonomy (GTDB): domain Bacteria; phylum Bacillota; class Bacilli; order Bacillales; family Amphibacillaceae; genus Oceanobacillus. The sequence goes on from NZ_VIYG01000002.1 coordinate 97,009, forward strand.
TATTAGAAAGGCCGTTTTCTGCTACCCCGCGGCTTACAACATACCACTCATGCTGATTATCGAAGCTTATACTATTCACAAATGCATCTCCAAAAGAAATCATTGCTTCATTAAATAAAAAGCCGTTATCTTCATTTACAAGGGCTATCGACATCGTTTGCGCTTTATTTGGATCTTCTGTTTCTTCTTGCTGATTTAGTGTTAAAAAAGATAACCCGGAAGCAAGAACAATTATTAAAACAAGGAACAGAAACCAGCGTTTATCTATTTTTTTCATGAAATACCTCTCCACCTCTAATAATGCTGTTAAATATTATTGCTATTTTTATAGTAAACAAGCTACATAACGTTGATGTTATGTAGCTTGTTATGAGCTTTACTTTTACATAACTATAATCGTGCTACTTGCCTAAACTTATCGTAAACCGAAGTTGCGAGCCAAAGCTTGATCTTGTTCTTGTACAGCTTCTGCAGTTTTTGTTAACTGTAATTCAATTTGTTTCATTAGATCCGAAAACTCCATAACTTTCGGTTCTAATTCAATAAACTGATTATCAAATTGTGTAAATGCTTCCCCGCTCCATTGATCTCTGAGTTCACCTTGCAACCTTCTAAGATCTTCTAACATACTATCAATTGTATCCGCGCTTCTACCGTATCCCTTAGACTTATCAATTAGTTGCTCTGGGGTCATACGAATTTCTGCCATGCTATTCTCTCCCTTATAATTTATTGTTATTGTGGAAAGCTATTGATATTATTGAACCTTTATGTTCAATAATATCCTTATTAATAGATTAAAAGAACCTATATTTTAAGTCAATAAATTTCCATTTATTTCTCCACAATAATTCTAAAGACTCATTTTTAATTTAACACACTAAAGTGAACAACTTCGAAAAAGGGATAAAAGACTTAGTTATATTATCTTGTTTTCCTATTTTAAGAAATTTTTAATTTATCATTATTATTATCGTTATCTACACTTAAATTATATAGATATATATAACTTAGGAATAATATTTCAAGTAAAAAACTCCTAAATAATAACAAAAACTTTAAAGTCCACATTAAAACAGGGGCTTAAAATGCTTACATATCAATATTGAAATCATTTTTCCTTATTCTCGAAAACTTCGAAATAATGGCGTATATACTCCATTTGAACAGCGAAAAAAATCTATAATATTACTATTTATGAATATATTCGATATTATATGTTTTTTGTGACGATTCCCTCCTGTGAATGCGGAATCATTAAAGTAAACGTTTATTGCTTGATAAAATGAACACTACTGCTCAGGCGCAAGGGATTTGAAGGATGAAATGCATTTCTCTAACCAAATAAAATAATCGTTGGAACTGCATTTTGTATTAAAGAAGTACAGCTCAATCATCCAGAAAACAAATGGCGACAGATGTAATTTAATAATGAAAGATTATATAAAAATCATTATTATTTTATTGCAGATATATAGTAATTTGTTTATAGTTATTGTAAAAGAAAGGGAGAAATGCTGGAGGAATGTAGAATGAAAAAACTTATCAGCATGATGATATGTGTTTTATTATTGCTTGGAGCTTGCAGCACAAATGAACAAGAAGAAAATGTAAAACCTGCAGAAATGAATCCAGATGAATTACCAGAAGTACCGGCATTTGAAAATGAATTTACAAGGGAATTTTTACAGTCCGTAGAGCCAGTACGTGAGGGCTATTATCCTTTTTTATCAAAATCAGAAAGCTTTACCATGGATTTTCCAGAAGAGACAATTATTGAACAACGAAGTCATATTGTAGGACCAGAAAATCGAAGTGAAACTGTTGAATTAATACGAATAGAAAAGTTATTAGACATTCGAGTTAATTATAAGATGCATTATAACCACTTTATGAGTAGTGAAGAAAATAGTAAGGAACAAATGTCTGCACGTGCTAATCGGGATTTGGATGGTTTTAAACCAATTGAAACTAACTTTGATAAGCAAGGTCTGGAAATAGCTGAATACAAACCATTTGAAGATATGCACTCTATATTGGCAATTATTTGGAATGAAAGCCATCAGCAAATACAAATTAATATTACGGTTGTTTGTACTGATGATAAGAATAAAAAGAATTGTATACAGTTACCAGAAGAAGAAAAAGAGAATATCATAGACCACTTGAAATCCATTGAATTGATACCTTATGAAGAGGAGTGATTTTATTGGGAATGTCTATTATTGAAACACCAGAATTTAAAATGAGAATAATTGACTTAGAATAGAAGCATTTTGCTCCTGATATTTTAGAAAATAAATCGTTAGAACAAGCTATAGAAGAATTTAAGAAGGAATTTAACCAAATATACCTTGAAGAGGCCGGCGAATTATTAGATGAGGAAATACACATCTATCATTCATCTGAAGTGAAAAGTGCTACTATTAAAGATTCTGGATATGATGGTACTGCCTTAAAAATTAAGAAGGGTAATAAAGAAGAAATTTATGTGATTTCACAAGGAAGTAAAGATAATAAAGATTGGGAATATAATTTATCTGGTTTATTTGCAGGTCAAGTAGCAGACCAAGCCTATGCTACAGCCGAGTTTGAGCGGGAAGCATTAAATCATTTTAATGTTGCAGATGAAATAAACACAATTGGATTATCCCATTCCTTAGCACATAATAATAATACCACTGCTCATTTATTATTTGATACATTTGATGAAGTATTTAGTGTTAATGGTACACAAACTAATTACTATCAATTATTTAACAGTGATATTGACTTTGAAGAAAAAGTTACAGAAGAATTCAGTATCGGAACCAAATACAACTCCATATACGACATCCCTCCAGAAGAACTCCATGCCTTTGCAGTGGATTTCTACAGTGATAAATCAGAAAATATCACACAATACGGTTTCAACGAATGATCCATTATATGCAGCCAGTTCTGTTCGTGGTTTTTTTTCCTGTTGGAGAAATTAACCGGGTAGATACAAATCCGGATTTACCGGGATTGCATCATCTGGCTTCAGAAATAACGGATGATGTAGTCAAGAGTTTTCAAGATATTGCGATTCAATACGCCATTGGTGCAAAAGAAGGTGGACCATCAAAAGGAATCGAAGCAGTGATTGGTGTAGATCTGAAACTATTTGACAATGATGGATTTTCTGAATGGTTGGGATTCTCTCATCGCAAACATGAATGAGAAATTACCTCCAGTGCTGGAGGATTTACGTGTAATCAATGATAATAAAGAATTACTATTTGGAAAATTGCATGAAGAAGGATATATTACAGAGGAACAAAAAGAAGTAATAATAGAAGAAACCGAAGTTATTTATACCCTTTTGGGTGACTCTGAAAAAACAATTGCCGACAATCAATCATATCGTGACGCTATCGGGAGTGGCGCAGGAGATCCCAGAGGTGCCTTTGGAGTAGATGCTGGATCATTTCTGAATGTAAGATCGTATTACAGTGATCTTATGGACAGCCTTGAAAGAATGAAAAAGACAGGAATTATGGATAACCTGCATATTATTATGAATAGTCACAGTTTACCCGAGATGCTTTCTGCAATGCCGCGAGGAAATAAGAGTTACATTAGTACGGATATGGTTCTTTCTTCTACAGAGGGAGGCAAGTAAATATCTCAGCTGCATTGAGGATGTATCAAGAGTGTCTTCCTTTGCTGGAAGAAAAGACAAGCATTATTAACAACCTGGAGAAGGCAGTGCATGAGGAATTAAAGAATAGCTATGAAGAAGAAAAAGACGCCGTATATAATAGAATTGCGGAGCTGGAGTCCAATCCTGGAAAGCATAGAAATATATTAAGTAACCATATCTACGTTCCAAGATTGAATAAAACTGTACGAGAAATTAAAGTGCATGAAGAAATCTATCCGTTGGAGAATGCTGATTTGGATGAACAGATAGATGAGCTCAAGGACTCTGTTGAAAAAGGATTGGATCATATCGAAACATACCGTACGTCTATTGAAACGTTATTTGATGAAGAATATAACGTTGCTCAAATGTTTAAATTGTTGGGAGAGATTTAGCATGGAGGATTTGCAAACCATAACAGTGACCGAACAGCTGCTGCCTAACGAGGATTATTCCAATAAAAAACAAATACTCAGAGACTACTTGGAGGAAATCAATGATATAGATGAAGATATTTATAAAAAAATTGATGAAATAATTATTGGTGAAAACCAAAAAGGTGAGATAGTAGAAGCTTTGTTATCGGAAAAAGTTTTAATGAGGCGGGAGTATATGTTGAAGCTGATTACTTATCTACAGGTGGGAACGATTGTCAATAATTTCACGGAACAAGTAGAAGATATGAAGCAGCAAAAATTGACAATAACTTATGAAAATACACCAACGACATAATTAATATACTATTAGTCCCATTGCTGGAGAAAGCAATCTATCAAATGAATTCTGCTCCACCTTAAAGAGGAGCTTCACACTCCTCAAAACAGAATGTGAAGCTCCTCCAATTTTATATCAACCAACCTCAATAATCCCGCAACACCAAATAATCCAACAGCTGATAAAAGAAAGGCATCTCCGGCAGCATCGCTAAATCTTTTCTAGCCGCCATGTAATGCTTCCACATTTCCTTTTGGGCTTCAGTCTTACCAAGAATGGAAACAAAGGTCGAGCTATTATTCTGCTGATCCCGTCCCGGCTGCTTTCCTAACAGCTTTGCATCGCCGGATACATCCAATAAGTCGTCCTTAATTTGAAAAGCAATGCCGGCGTGGCAGGCAAAACGTTTGGCAGCCTGCTTCCGTTCATCCGGTTCCCCGGCGATAATAAGGGGCATCATCAGTGCAGCCTCAAATCCGAGAGCCGTCTTATAAACCGAGAGCTCCTTTAACTCATCCAGGGTTAACGTTTTTCCTTTTGCCTGTAAATCAAGGAATTGACCCTTACACATATTTTGCGTTGTCCGGGTTGAGTAAGCAATAAGCTCCAATAGCCGACCCGGATCCTGATGCTTGATAACAGCCTGCTCCTCAACAGCCCGCTGTGTCAGCCACAGCCCGGTCAATTCAGCTGTTGCATGATTATATTTCTCATGCAGTGTCTGCTTTCCTCTTCTTTCTGGAGCATTATCCTGAGAGGGCAAGTCATCAAAAATCAGCGAGGCTGTATGCATATACTCGATTGATTTTGCTAAAGGCAGCACCAGATTATCAGGAAGCTGAAGACCTTCCTTTGCCATCATCCACGTCATGATTGGCCGCAGGCGCTTAGCTTGACCTGATAAGCTGTAGTCTGCTGCTTCCTCTAATGAATTTTCCTTTGCGTCAAAGAGAAGATGCTCTTCCAATTGTTCCTTGATACCCTTCACTTTGAACCCGAACTGCTTCTTTACTTGCTGATTTTGTTTCAATGTATCTAAAAATTGATCCCGAATCCACTTATCAAAGAAAGCCACATTTTGCTGGCGGTTCACTATTTTCTCCAGAGCCTTGTCAAAATGGCTATCAAAGGAAAACTGCTTCAGAAAAGCGTGATAGCGTTCTTTTCCCAGCCTTGCCTTTAAACGCTTCAAGCCATTTATGGCGCGGTCCAATATAATATCTCTCATCTCCGGCTTTTTGGGATAAAGCTTATCAATAAAATAATAAATAACAGACCAATACATCGCAAAGGGATTGATGAAGCTCGTGTTTTGATGATGATACGTCACAAAATACGTATAGGGTGTGACATTCTTATTTGCCAGATCTTCATCAAAATCGGCTAAATCATCGGCCAGCTGGTTATACATGCCATAGTGAAACATATTTGCTTCGATATTCCCATCTTCTGAAAAAGGTTTAAAGGAACGGATAATCAGACGGGAGGAAGCTGCTTTCAGAATGACGGACGTATACAGCTCTTCATTTGTATAATGGGCATTGTCCAGCTGCTTCTGCCGGTCTAATTCCTGAGCTTCAAAAAATAAATAAGCATTTTCTAAGAAATTGTGTCTGCCTTCAGCCGGCTGACATGACTTTAAATAATGGAAAGCTTCGGACAGCTCTTGATACACAGCAGAAATAAACGGCCAATGCTTCTCCTGCCAGTCATCCGCTTTGATCGGGATTACCTCTCCCGTTAATAAAGTTTGTCTGATAAAATAAGCGAACGTCTGCTTTTCCGATACGGTTAATATATCTGCATCGAGGACATCATCAATTAATGGATAAGTCAAGCCATAGTAATAGCCGGTACGAACAGCCTGATCCAGCAATTGTCTTCTTCGTTCTTTGGACGGCCTCTCATTTAATTCCTCGATTTCATGCATCACGACCCCGGCGATAATCTTCATTATTTTTCGCTTGGCTTCATGCTTGTCCAATCCTTCAGGAAGTATCGCGGAAACACGTTGAAGTTTATCTGTTACCCAGAAGAAAACCTCTTCCAGGGATTCTTTTTCTGCCATTTGGTACAGCTCTGTGACATGAAACGGTACCTGCTGTTCCTTCTTATACAAATAATTTTTAATGCCTTCTGTTACCTCAGCTATCCTGTGCTGCATTGCTTCCGATGTAATATCTCTGCCCAGATCACGGAAATAGATATAAGAAACGCTCCGGTGTAAATAGGAATCCAGCTGCCCTGTTTTTGCCAGATAAGCAATAAACGACTTGCCCGGCTGCTGCTTCCATTGATCAACGTTTAGCCATGTTTTCTTTTTAGCGTGCTGGTACTGATAAAGCATCTCTGTCAATGCAGATGCAAAGTCCTCTTGTTGTATTTGAGTATGCAAGTCCTGAAAATATGCTTGTGCCTGCTCCTGCTTTAACTGAAAATAATCTCTATCCATCATCATATTCTATCCCCATATTTTTTGTTAAGTAATTAAGTATATCATGAAGCTTCGCAAACAATGTTGAAGCAAAGAAAAGTTAACAAAAGCTTTACATTTGTTAAAAATATGCCGTTTACCTCATCTCGGATCTTCGGTAAACGGCATTCGTCCTTAACTTATCACTCATTCATTTTTCTATGCTTTATAAAAAATTTTCTTCGTTATTTCCATACAAATCACTGCTGCAGCTGCTAAGCCTGTTGCGATTGCCCATTCCTGCAATCCAAAGGCAGCAGGAATGTTAAATACATCTCTTGCAAATGGCAGCAGCGTAATGCCATATAATACAAAACCTATTACAACAGCACCAATAACATATTTATTGGAGAAGAAGCCCAATTTTATCGATGTCTGTGTATTGGAGCGGGCTGCAAAGGTCTGTAAGGTTCGCGACATAATTAAAGTGGTAAATGCCGTTGCTACCCCCATTTCATTCGAATGGGATAAGCCGATATAGAAGGAAATGATTACAGCAGCAGCAATTAAAATACCGCGTGTCAGCACTGTCCGCAGTGTACCGCCGGCAAAGATACCTTCATTGACCGGACGCGGCTTTCGCTTCATCACACCAGCTTCTGACTTTTCTACACCAAGTGCAATTGCCGGCAGGGAATCATTGACCAGGTTAATAAACAAGAGCTGTAATGCGGTAAACGGATTTGGAAGATTAAAGATAACAGCAAACAGGATCGCAATGATTGCCCCGAGATTTCCGGCAAATAAATAGCCGATTGCTTTTTTAATATTATCAAATACCGTTCTTCCTACCTGCACTGCATTTACAATCGATACAAAATTATCATCGGTCAGAAGCATGGCAGAAGCATCCTTGGAAACATCTGTACCGCTTCCCATCGCAATGCCGATATCCGCCTGTTTTAAAGCAGGAGCATCATTCACCCCGTCACCGGTCATTGCCGTTACAGCACCCTTTTGCTGCCAGGCACGGACAATTCGTATTTTATTTTCAGGTGATACACGGGCATAAACCGATATTTGCTCCAGCTTATCCGTCAATGCCTGATCTGACATCTTATCGAGCTCACTGCCGGTAATGGCAATATCATTGTCTCCCATCAGGCCGATATCTCTGCCAATTGCCTGTGCTGTCGTTTTATGATCTCCTGTAATCATTATTGTCCGGATACCGGCAGATTTTGCTTCTTCAATCGAGCCATACACAGCTTCCCTTGGCGGGTCCATCATTGCTGTCAGCCCGACTAGTACAAAATCCTGCTCATCCTCATAAGTAATCTCAGTCTGGTTTTCCGGTAAGCGTTTATAGCCGTAAGCCAGTACACGTAATGCTTGATTGGAAAAATCCTCGTTGGCTCCTTCAAACTGCGCAAGCACATCTGCCGTCAATGGCTGTTCCTCACCATCTGTCAGCACATAACCGGCTCGCTGGAACATGACATCCGGTCCGCCCTTGACGAATAACAGGCGCTCTCCATCAATGCGGTGGACAGTGGACATCAGTTTACGATCGGAATCAAAGGGCAGCTCTGCTTCTCGCGGATAGTCTTTTCGTAATGCCTGATAATCAAGATGAAATTTATTTGCAAATTGAATTAACGCCACCTCTGTCGGATCGCCAATTTCCTGCTTATCCTGATTAATATAAGAATCATTACAAAGCGCCGCTATATATACAAGGAATTTTTCGGATTTATCCCAATCGTCGGGATTCTCAGGTAAACGTTCCTTATTATGAAACGGTAAAAATTCATCCGTTACTGTCATTTTATTTTGCGTCAGTGTTCCTGTTTTGTCCGTACAAATAATTTTTGTCGATCCCAGTGTCTCCACTGCCGGCAGCTTCCGAATAATCGCATGCTGCTTCGCCATTTTGTTCGTGCCGACAGATAAAACAATCGTAACGATGGACTGCAATGCTTCAGGAATTGCGGCAACAGCAATAGCCACAGAGAACATTAACGCATTTAATAATGCTGTTGCTGTATCAGCCTCGCTGTCTCCAAACCAGATACGGGCTGCCTGGACAGCAAAAATAGCAATACATAAAATAAGAATGCCGACACCAAGCTGCTTACTGAATTTATTTAGCTTCTGCTGTAATGGTGTTTCCTTTTGCTCGGCAGTAGAAAGCATATCGGCAATTTTACCGACCTCTGTTTGATTCCCTGTTCCGGTTACAACAAAAGCACCCCGTCCATATACAACTAAAGAGCTGCTGTAAACCATATTCAGACGGTCTCCTAAAGCCGCTTCTTCTTCAATGACTCGGGTATTTTTTTCTACAGCATCCGATTCACCGGTAAGCATCCCTTCATTTACCCGTAACGAACCGCTTTCCAGCATACGGCCATCAGCAGGGATATAATCCCCTGCTTCCAGGTAGACAATATCTCCAGGAACAAGTTCTTTGGCAGCAATCGTCTTTTCTGTGCCATCCCGCATCACCTTTGCTGCCGGAGCAGACATATCCCGCAATGCCTCCAGTGAGCTTTCCGCTTTTCTTGTCTGTACAACACTAATCACAGCATTGATAAGCAGGACGAGAAAAATAATGAGTGACTCCACCCATTCTCCAATTAATATTTGAACCGCGGCCGCTGCTAACAGAACAATCACCATTGGATCTTTGAAGGTGCCCAGAAAAAGTTTCCATGTCGGAACTTTTTCTTTATCTTCTATTTCATTAAAACCATATTTCTCAAGCCTTGATGCGGCTTCCCTGTTTGATAAGCCCTGTTGCGTGGAATCCACTGCTTCCAGAACATCTTCTGCTTTTTTTTGATATGCTTCCATTTCGAAGTCTCCCTGCTGTTTGTTTTTGTGAATTAGTATCCTGGTTCAAGCGAACGATGTTATCTATTATTTTCAACATGAAATCCATAAAATAAACAAAATTAGTTTATCTTAAGGTATTGCCTCATTTATGTTAAATGAAACCTTATTTTATGTTAAACATACAACATCATACCATACTTTGAAATAACTATACGGAACATACGATGATTTTGTTTCATATATTTGAACTTTTTCATTTAACAGGGTATTCGTTCAAAGAGAATTTTGTAGAAGAAAAGTGGATCTGTGGAGCAATACCTATATTCCCCGCTTCTGATAAAAGCAAGCTTTCCTGTGCTGCAAACCTGTCATTCATTCCTTCTCCCATAAAAAAACGGGATTAAGCCTTTGCTCACTCCCGTATTTAATCTGGAAACTATTCACTTCATTTCTTCCACTAGCATTTCAAAATAATGCACTAACCATCTTGTTTCCAGTCATCATTCAGCCGCTGTAATCAGCTCTTTCAAAAGCTCCTGCCGATTATCCAGCCTCAGGAATTCCTCCGTTGTGATATGCTGCAGCAGCTGCTTTTTTTGTGCTGGAATTAATGAAAGTGAAAGAATACTTTTTCTAGCCTGATCGAGAAAAGCAAGATCTGCTTCTATCTCCTCAGGGAGCTGCTCTGCCAGCTTATTTTTTAGCTGTCTTGCATAAATTGGACTGGCACCGCCCGTAGACAATGCAATAGTTAACCGCCCCTGTTTAAGGACAGAAGGGAAGGATAAGTCACTGTTTTGTGCATCATTCGCTACATAAACAAGCTGATGCGGCTGTTTACTTTCATAAAGAGACCGGTTCAGCTCCTCCTTATCTGTCATTAATAAAAGCAGCAAGCAATCAAACTGCTCTCCCTTGTGAGCCTCTCTTTCCTGCCATTGAATCTCCCCCTTTTGATATAATTGCTGTAAAAAGGGATGGAGGGACGGTGCAATAATGGTTATATCCGCTCCCGCCTCTAAAAAATGACTTACCTTTTTTACCGCAACAGCTCCTCCGCCAACTGCAATTACTGTTTGATTTGTTATCTCTAAAAACAATGGAATTTGCATCAGCTGACTTCTTCCTGAAGCAATGTATTTACCCGATCAACCAAAACCTCAACAAGCTGGTCATCAAATCCTAAATACGGACAGAGGATAAATTGTTTATCGGTTCGCTCTGATAATTCACCTAACTTCTGACGCAGTTCTTTCATTAATACGCCGGAGAATAACAAATACGGGACAATAAATACTCGTGCATGCGGACTTTTCAGCAATTGATCCAGTCCTTCATCCAGTGTCGGGTGCGTTGCAGCCAGATAACAAGTATTTACCTCACTTACGGGAGCCGCTTCCCAGAGCAGACGCGCAATTTTGGTAAGATCACTATTCGCATCTGGATCACTGCTGCCCCGGCCAACCAGCAGCACAGAAGCAGATTCACGTGCTTCATAAACAGGTGGTCTCTTTGTCTGTTTTAACCCTCCCATTTCCAGACGGGCAGTCAGTAAATCAACCATTGCCGGATCGACCCCCATCACCTTTCCATAAGAAAAAGTAACATCTGGATAGCGTTTTTCTGCCTGTTCAATTTCTTTGGGAATATCCAGCTTGGCATGCCCTGCCGAAAGCAGCAGGACCGGCACCACAGCAATTTTTGCTGCCCCCTGCCGGACACAGCTGTCAATACCTGTTTGAATTGCTGGAGAGGCAAGCTCGATAAAACAGGTTTCCTGAATACGGATTTGCGGATTCTTTTTCTTTGCCTTGCCTACAAAAGCCAGCAGCTCCTCATTTCCTCGCTGGACTCGGCTGCCATGCCCGATATATAAAATAGCCTGCATATTATGCTCACCTTCCTTCATGTATTTCCCTTAGGGAGTTACTCCTCATCTTAATGGATATATCTATACCGGCTTTAACGCAGCTTCTGCATGTTCAGGAAAAAAAGGAGCTGCTACTGCCGTATTCTCTTTTTGCAAAAGCACGTCAAGCAGTGCTGCTTCTGTCGGCTTAGCCAGCACCTGACTAACAGTGTATCCTGCCTTTACAGCGGCTTGCTTTGATGTTTCCCCAAAACAAATAACCTGTGCAGAGCTGCTGATTGTTTCCGGAGCTTCCCCACAGGCCTTCAGTCCGGCAGTCACCGTTGCCACAGAGCGTGCATTAGGGAAAATGATGGTATCTATTCGTTCTTCCTCCTGAAGACGGCGGAAGGTTTGCTCGGTTTGCGGCACACGGGTATAGGTATGCGTCGTGATGAAATCATGGTCACGCGCTAACCGCTGCCGCTGTTCTTCCCGATTTAGCCATTCCGAGTCTCCCAGCATGGACAGCGGTGCATCCGGATTTCGCTCTGTAATTTCTTTTGCAAAACAATGATAGGCCTTCAGCGTCTCAACGGTTTTTTTAGATATTCCATAAAACTCTCCCCGTATACTCCGAATATCTATTTTATTTGCCTGTAAAAATGCAAAGAACACGTTGACACTTGCCGGGGATAAAAAGAGCAGATCGCGTTCCTTCGGGATAGCGTCTGCCGGCAGCGGCAGCTTCTTCATCTGCATGCGTGGAAATTCAAAGACTTCTGCTCCTTTATCTCTTAAATGCTGCCCTATTTTACCCGGTTCCTCTGCTGTCCGGCCAATCAGCAGATGCTGACTGAACAATGGCTTGCTTTCAAACCAGCTTTCTCCCTTTTTTATGCTGCTTACTTCCCCTACTAAAATAATAGCAGGATTGGTAAACCGTGCTTCTTTTGCCTGATATTCTATATTTGCAAGAGTTCCTTGCAGTGTTCTCTGTTTACCTGTCGTTCCCCATTGAATTAATAAGACTGGTGTTTCCGGAGCTTTGCCATGTGTAATAAGCTTTTCTGCAATATGAGGTAAATTTCCCAGCCCCATATAAAACGCAATCGTATCAATCCCATTCGCCAGTGCATGCCAATCAATTAATGGCTCCCCGGAAGGAGACTTATCATGGCCGGTAATTACAGCAAAGGAAAGACTATGCTCCCGATGCGTCACAGGCACACCTGCATAAGCAGCTGCCCCGATTCCTGCTGTTATTCCCGGGACAATTTCATAGGGCACACCTGCATTTTCCAGTGCTTCCGCTTCCTCACCGACACGGCCAAATACGCTTGGGTCGCCCCCTTTTAAACGCACTACCTGCTTGCCCGCCAAGCCGTGCTTCACTAATAAATCATTAATCGCTTCCTGACGCAGGATATGTTTTTTCGGCATCTTACCACAATAGATAAATTCCGCTTGCGGAGAAGCATATTCCAATAAAAGCGGATTAACCAGCCTGTCATATAAAACAACCTCTGCACGCTGCAAATACGTATACCCTTTTAATGTAACCAGCCCGATATCTCCGGGACCGGCTCCAATCAGATAAACACATCCTTGTTTTGCCATCGTTTGCTTCACCTTCTTTTTCTCATTTACGAGGATATTTAAAAAGGAAAAGAAGAGCAGGGAGATTATCGCCATCCTGCCTTCTTCATCTATACCTTCCTATCGCCCTTCATTAATCATGAAAGTTCACTCCTGAAGTAACAGCTTTTACATACTCTGTCCGGACAACGAAATCGCCGAAGTGCTCCCCATCCAGACGTTCTTTTGCGTAATGCTGAATAATGGGCTGCAGGATTTCTAAAATTTCTTTTTCGCCGATGCTTTCACGATACAGCTTGCTTAAGCGTTGCCCGGCAAATCCTGCTCCTAAGTACATATTGTATTTTCCCGGGGCTTTTCCAATAAAGCCGATCTCCCCCAATGCTGCGCGGGAGCAGCCATTTGGACAGCCGGACATCCGAATGACAATTTCCTCATCACGAAGTCCTTCCTGATCCAGTAATCCTTCCAATTTATCTATTAAAGAAGGTAAATAGCGCTCTGATTCAGCCATCGCCAATCCACAGGTTGGAAAAGCCACGCAAGCCATGGAATTTCGCCGTAATGCGGATTGCTCTTTTCCATCAGATAGTCCATACTGCTCAATCAGCTCTGTTATTTGCTTTTTCTTCTGGCTGGTGACATTTCCAATAATCAGATTTTGATTAGCTGTTAAACGGAAATCTCCCGTATGAATTTTGGCAATTTCCCGCAAGCCTGTCATCAGCTGATAGCCATCCTTATCCTGAATTCTTCCGTTCTGGATAAACAGCGTGAAATGCCAGCGATTCTTTGTACCCTTGACCCAGCCATAGCGGTCGCCATTATGATCAAAATGAAAGTCACGGGCTTCGTCCAGCTGCCAGCCCAAACGCTCTGTCAGCTCCTTCTTCAGCCAGTCAATCCCGCGGGCATCAATGGTATATTTGAAGCGGGCATATTTCCGTTCTGAGCGATTTCCGTAGTCCCGCTGAATCGTAATAATTTTTTCGGCAACGTCTGTTATTTGTTCCGGCTTACAGAAGCCGATAACTCTGCCAAGCTGTGGATACGTATTGGTATCTCCGTGTGTCATCCCCATGCCGCCGCCTGCTGTTACATTAAAGCCTTGTAGCTGACCATCCTCTAACACAGCAATAAATCCTAAATCCTGTGAAAAGATATCCACATCATTCGATGGAGGAACAGCGACACCAATCTTAAACTTCCGTGGTAAATATACTTTTCCATACATTGGCTCCACTTCTTCTGTTTCCTTGGAATCAGCCACTTTCTCACCATCAAGCCAAATTTCATGGTAAGCATTCGTGCGTGGAGACAAATAATCGCTCAATACCTTTGACCATTCATGTACTTCTGCATGTACCTCCGATTGATCCGGGTTCGGATTACACATAACATTTCTGTTCACATCCCCGCAGGCAGCAAGGGTATCCATTAAAGCATCATTGATCTGCTTGATGCTTGCTTTCATATTCCACTTTAGAATGCCATGCATTTGAAATGCCTGTCTCGTTGTCAGTTTAATGGTCTGATTCCCGTAGGTGTTCGCTAATTCATCGATTATCAGCCACTGCTCCGGCGTTGCAACTCCTCCCGGCACACGGACCCGCACCATAAATTGATAGGCCGGCTCCAGCTTCTGCCGCTGCCTTTCTGTACGCAGATCCCGGTCATCCTGCAAATAGCTGCCATGAAATTTCATTAACCGGTTATCATCGTCCGGGATACCGGCACTTAACGGCTCACTTAAGGTTTCAGCTAACGTTCCGCGTAAATAATTGCTTTCGCTTTTTATTCTTTCCACATCACTTGGCGGACCATCCTGGATATGGATTGATTTATTTTTAGTCATTTCTTATTTCTCCTTTCTGGTAGAGGAAGTTCAAAAAATCCTCAAATGGCAAGCGGTACCTTGTTGAACACGTACTGATTAGATGCTCAATAAACATCCCGCTGATAACGCCTCTCCTGCTGCATACTGGCTAAATAATTATGTGCCTGCTCCGTACTGAAATTGCCTTCCCGTTCCAGAATAGTTACCAACGTATCATGCACATCACTTGCCATGCTTTTCTCGTCACCGCAAACGTAGACAACAGCTCCTTCTTTCAGCCACGCATAGAACTCCTTGCTTTGCTCAAGCATACGATGCTGCACGTAAACCTTCTCTGCTCTATCCCTTGAAAAGGCGACATCCATTTTTGTTAAAACGCCGCTTTTTAACCAGCGCTGCCAGTCTGTCTGGTACAGAAAATCAGTGACAAAGTGCTGATCGCCAAAGAAGAGCCATGACTTTCCTTTCGCTTCGATTACTTCACGCTCCTCAACAAAGGAGCGAAATGGTGCAATTCCGGTTCCTGGTCCGATCATGATAATTGGTTTGTCAGGATCATCCGGAAGCTTGAAGTTTGGATTTTTATGCACATAGACTGATAATGTTTCTCCCGGTTCCTTCTGAGCGGCACACTGTACAGAGCAAACACCATTCCGCTCTCTGCCATGCGACTCATAACGTACTGCTCCAACGGTTAAGTGAACCTCTTCCGGGTTGGCTTTTAAACTGCTTGCTACCGAGTAAAGCCGCGGTGGCAGCTTGCGTAATAACGCTATAAATTCTTTTGCCGGGATATCTATCAATTTATAATCTCGAATAACATCTAATAAATCACGTCCATATATATAGGCTGTTACTACCTCTTCATTTCCCGGCTCCAATAAATGAAGAAGCTCCACATTTTGGGTAAAGTCTGCTATCTTTTTCAGTAATGGCTTCGTCAGCACGGTAATTTCAAAGTGCTTCTGTAAGGCTTCCCGGACAGAGACTTCTTCCCCCTTCTTATTAACAGGAACACGTTCCTCCGCATCCCAGCCTGTTTCTTGCAGAAGCTCGCCGACGATACGGGGATCATTTTCCGGATAAATGCCGATACTGTCTCCCGGCTCATACTCCAGATTCGACCCTTCGAGTGACAGCTCCATATGATAGGTTTCCTTATTCGAGCCGCGGCCGTTCATATTCAGATTTTCATAGATTTCTGCTTCGAACGGATTGGTTCTTGAAAATGTGGATGAGACTGCTTCTACTGCAACAGCAGCCTCCGCCGAAGCTGGAACGGAGCTTTGTGATTCCGAAAGTTTATCTAATACACTTTCCAGCCATTCTTCTGCATCCTCATCATAATCCAGATCACAATCGACACGATCTATAATGCGATTTCCCCCCAATTCTGCTAATCTCTCATCAAACTGCCTGCCTGTTTCACAGAAAAGTTCATAAGAGCTGTCTCCGAGCGCCAGTACGGAATAGTTCAGTTTTTCCAGCTTCGGTGCCCGGCGTCCATAAAGAAATTCTTGGAATTGTACAGCAGTATCAGGCGGGTCTCCCTCTCCTTGTGTACTTACAACAACTAATAAATTTTCCAGATTTTTAAGCGTATTGGGCTTAAAATCTGTCATGGAGGTCAGGGTAACCTGTATTCCCTTTTGCTCCAGCTTTCCTGCCATATCTGTAGCTAAGCTCTGACAGTTGCCTGTTTGCGAGCCAAACAGAACGGTCACCTCTACTGGAGCTGCTTCTGTTGCAACAGCAACTGCTAAGTCTGCCGGTGCTGGAGCTGCATCTACAGCAGGAGCAGTCAGAGTAGCACTTTTTAAAGCAGCAAGATAGCCGCTCAGCCATATTTGCTGTGTTTCTGTTAATGTTGGAAAAAGATGGTTGAGCAAATCAACCTGCTCAGGGCTAAATGGACTATTGTTCACTTGAAATTGCAACGCTATCTACCTCACAAAATTAATTTTATATTCCTATCTTTGCTTACTCTATTTTCTCTCTTTTATATTTATAATCTAAGACTCTATTTTTTCGGGTATATAGTTTCTTTCCTGTAAAAATGCAATGATTTTATCTACAGACTCATCAATAGAAAGCTGATCTGAATCAATTATCAATTCAGGATCTAATGGCTCCTCGTAAGGAGAGCTAATTCCCGTAAAATTACTGATTTCACCCGTTCGTGCTTTTTTATACAGCCCTTTCGGATCACGATCTTCACAGGCCTCCAGAGAGCATCGTACATAAATCTCTACAAACTCATTATCCTGAACCAAATCTCTTACACGATGACGATCTTCTGCAAACGGAGAAATAAAGGCTGTGCAAACAATTACTCCTGCATCTACAAACAGCTTTGCGACCTCTCCAATCCGGCGAATATTTTCTTTGCGGTCGTCCTCATCAAAGCCAAGCCCTTTATTTAAGCCGTGCCGGACATTATCTCCATCCAGTACATAGCTATTTAACCCCTGCTTAAACAAACGATGCTCCAGCGCATTGGCCAATGTTGACTTCCCGGCTCCGGAAAGTCCTGTAAACCATAAAATACAGCTCCCATGTCTATTTCTCTGCTGCCGTTCCTGTTTCTGAACAGCAGTCTCATGCCAAACGATATGCTTTATATTTTGTTTCAAGTCTCATTCCCCTTTTAATATGAATTTTCGAATATCCCCTTTTAATAATTATTCTTATGCATTTACTAGACTTTAGTACCTTAAATTCCTCCACCCTCATCATACGTCGATCCCCGTTCTGCACGCGTAGACAGATAAAGGCTATAAACACCTGCTGTCGCTATAAACACAGCGATAATGACGAAAAGCGTATAATAATCTGTTGTTTTAAATAAAAGAATAAGTCCATACGACAGTATTAATGATGTTACCGGTGAAACAATCCAGACTTTAATAATCTGTTTCACAATACGCTGCTGCCACATTTGAAATCCTTTATCTGCTGTACCAATACCAACGATGGCAGAGGTTGTTATTTGTGTCAGCGGCACTGGCAAGCCGAAAATAGATGCTGTAATCACCAGACTTCCTCCAGTTAAAGAGACGGCACTTCCCTGTAGGAGAGAAAGCTGCGTAATTTTTTTCCCGTTCGTTTCCAGCACCCTGCCGCCAAGCAGCACTGCTCCAAGTGATACGAAAATACCGCCAAGCAATACCGCTGTCGTCACATCAAGCAGCCCTACCCCAACTAAAGGACCAACCGCATTGGCGACATTATTCATGCCAGCGGCATAAGCTTCCATACATCCGGCAGCGACAAGCAGGAATGCCAGCGGTCTTCTCCACTTTCCGGGTGCCGTCAGCTCTGTCCAGCGATTTTCTGCATAGCGTATCCACTTCCCTAAAACCAGTCCGATCAAAAAGGCGGTAAAAGGAGTTATCATCCAAAATGCAACGATGATCAGCAGTTGATCGAATAATAGTGCCTGATAGGCAATACCTGCTCCAACAATGGCACCTACGACCACCTCACTGGTTGATAATGGAATACCTAATAAATTGGCGATGAATAAGGTCAGGCAGGCTGATGCCAGCACAATGATTACAATTTCTACATCAAGCACCCCTTCAGGAATAATCCCTTTCCCGATTGTTCGGACAACCTCACCACCAGATAACGCACCCAATAAAGCAAAAATACTGACAAGAAGCATCGCCATTCTTTTCTTAGTAATCGCACCGCTCCCATAAGCCGGCCCCATCGAGGCAGCTGTTCCACTTGCCCCAATGTTCATTGCGAAAAATAAAGCAATAATAAAAGCAACAGCAACCAGCATCATTCAAAACTCCTCTCTCTTCGCTACCTATACACTTACTTGCTGCTGCATTCCTTTGATAAGCACCTCAACTACTTCCTTCCTGCTGAATTCTGGAGGAGGTGTAACCCCATTGGTTAGCATCTCCCGTACCTTGGTTCCAGACAAAATCACATGATTTTCTTTGTCATGAGGACAGGTTTTCGTTGATGCCATATTTCCGCATGCTTTGCAATAAAAGCTATGTTCAAAGAATAATGGTGTAATATCCAATTCCTCTTCTGAAAAGTTTTGAAAAATCAATTGTGCATCATAGGTTCCATAATAATCCCCTACACCCGCATGATCCCGGCCGACAATAAAATGGGTACAGCCGTAATTTTTACGCACAATAGCATGAAAAATAGCTTCTCTCGGTCCTGCATAACGCATCGCCGCCGGAAATACAGCAAGAAATACCCGTTCACGCGGATAATATTTGGATAATAGTACCTCATAGCTTTCCATTCGGACATCCGCCGGGATATCATCTGCTTTTGTTTCTCCTACTAAAGGATTTAGAAACAACCCGTCAACAATTTCCAGTGCTGATTTCTGAATATATTCATGAGCACGATGAACCGGATTCCTCGTTTGAAAACCAACCACCTTTTTCCAGCCCTGTTTTTCAAAATAAGCTCTTGTTTCTGCCGGATCAAGATAATACGCCCCGAAACGATCGCGCTCCAGTCGTTTGGTTAAAATAATCGGTCCAGCTACATAATAATCAGGACGGTCAAACAGCTTTTTTACTCCCGGATGCGTGAGATCCCCGGTCTGATATACTTGTTTTGCTTCTTCCTGTTTGTTTGACTCGTATACCTCTGTAATTTCTATCACCCCATAAACTTCATGGTTAAAAGTAAGCTTTGCCCGTTTTCCAGCTTCTAACGTATTTGCTGTTGCCTCAGATACAGGCAGTGTAATAGGGATGCTCCAAACTGTTCCATCTGCTAAGCGCATCTTACTGACTACGGAGTCATAATCTGCTTTCCCAAGAAAACCGGTTAAAGGGCTGAATGCTCCAATGCCGATCAGCTCTAAATCGGAAAGCGCAAAGGAATCCAGCTCCAGCTCCTGTGTGATTCCCTGTATATCATAATCTGGTTCATATCGTTGAATTAATGTGCCTCCATGCGGCGTAATTGCTGTCATAAAATGTACCTCCAATAATCATCCATTTTCTCGAAATATATACTGCTTATCTATCCTGATGTAACCCGCACTCTGTTTTATTTGAATTTGCCCATCTGCCGCTTCTTGCATCCTCGCCTTCCAATACCGGCTTTGTGCAATATTCGCAGCCAATGCTCGGATAATTCTTATCGTGAAGCTCATTATAGGGCAGCTGATGCAGGCGGATATACATCCAGATTTCTTCTTCTGTCCAATGGATCAGCGGACAGATTTTAATCGATTGAAAGCGTCGATCCTGATTAACAAATTGTGTATTGGCTCTGGTTGGTGATTGCTCTCTTCGTAAGCCGGATATCCAGGCCGTATATTGATTTAATTGCTGCTCTAAAGGGATCAGCTTCCGAATACTGCAGCATAGATCCGGATTTACCTTCCACAGCGCCGGCCCATGTGCCTCTGCTTGCTCTGCCGGTGTCAGCTCCGGTTTTGTCATCTCAATCCTTAAAGTTGGATAGCGCTGCTGCACCTTCTCAATTAATTCATAGGTTTCTTTAAAATGAAAATCCGTATCCAGAAAAACGATGACAGCATCTTTTTTTACCTTATGAATCATATCGATCAGGACGATACCTTCTGCACCAAAGCTGCAGGCATAAACCAATTCATCACCATATGCCTGATAAGCCCATTTCAATATTTCCAGACTGTCCTTTCTTTCCAGCTTGTGATTCAGCGCTTCATAATCCTCCGCTGCAGCTTGCTGATAGGTTAATTGCATTCATAAACCTTCCTTCTCTTAAGTAATACTTGACCATCAAAAAAGACGCCGCTCCTCCAGAATTTCTTCTGAAAGGAACGCCGCCTCTAGTTGTCTAGTCAGCAGTGTTATTTCCTTTTGTGTTTACTTTAATCTTACCTTTTCACTTTTCTCCAGTTGAATGACTTTTCCATCTTGAACGACAATCGTAATGGTTCCAAAATTCAAACCGTTTAATAATTCCTTCAATTTCAAATATAAATCATCTACCTCATGCTCTTTTGACATACTATCTTCCTCCCAGTTATTATTTGTTGCTTGAGGAAGTTTAATTCCCTGTAATTTGATAAGATTTATTAGTATTCTATCCACATTTTCCGCTTTTGTCAATTGCTGATTTGAATTTTTTTGGATAAAAAATGAAAAAAATCAAAATAAATATTGAAATAGATTTTTAAAGCTGCCGATGATAAATTGAATATATCGTTATACTGTCAAACGAATGCTGGTAATTCTGAAAGAGGATGAAAAAGTCTTTTTTAGCATTTATTTTATTCATGTACCAGCTTATGGTTGCATAAAAAGGATTATATCAGCATATGAAAAACTGCTAAAAAGGTGCAGCTGCCAAGTTGCGCATAAAAAAACAATCTGAGATTTCAATTAGAAACTCAGATTGTTTTTTTGTTCATTTGCAGGTATAAAGTTATTACTGCCGGCATTTTTCCTGCGAATCATGCCTTGATCCAGACAAACAGTGCAGCTTTAGTAAATATGCTCTACATCATAGCCTTTGTCTTCAAGCTCTGTCACAATGCTTGGCTCAACTGTAAAATGAGCTGTTCCTACAAAAACAAAGTAAACCTGACCGCTGTCTTCTTGTAAAATGTCGTCAAGGCTGTTTGCCATATCAATATTCCGCTTATCGTTCAGCTCTTCCATATATTCATCATTAATTCCAGCTTCTTCATAATCATCAGACATTGTTTCCATTGCTTCGATGTCTCCCTCAAGCCAGGCTGCAACAAGCTCCTCCAATTCTTCAGGCGCATCTTCATAACCATCAACAGCTAATTCCAATGTCTGTATTTGTGTTTCCATTGAGTAGTTGCTCAGCATCTCGAATTGCTGCTCGGCACTTTCTAAAGAAACAATCTCTTTGCCATCCTCTGTCGCTTTTTCAAGAAAGTATAAATCAACAGCCGCCTGTGCATCAACCTCACTCCTCAATGTCGTCAATTGAAGCAGCGTCATTTCTACAAACCAAGGCTGATATTCATTCATTGTTTCCAAATTAAAGCCATTCTCTTCAAATATAGAATCAAGCTCTTCATAGGTCTCCTCTGAAAGAACTTCATCAAGTGTCGTATCGTCATCGAAGGTTGCATACTCTAAAATTTCCTGTTGAGCAGGCATTTCCTCCAATAAATTAAATTCAGGCAGCACAACATCTGCACGATCAAAAGCTTCTTCAATAGCTGGATCTAAAGGGTAGAAGTCATCCGTTCCCAAATGAATCGTACCTTGTAAGTACATTTCTGTATCACCGGATTCCACTTTCCATAAAAAGCCGCCTTTTCCTTCACCGCCCTCTTCTTCTTGATCAGCTTCCTCCTCTTCTGCTACAGGCTCATTCGCTGTGTCTTCTGTTTCTGATCCATCCTCATCTCCGCCGCATGCTGCCAGCACTCCGGCAAGTAAAAGCGTGAACAATGCTAATAAAAGTTTTTTCATTCCTGTGTCCTCCTCCATTCATTTACTTATTCCAGCATAAGGGTTTTTACAAATAATTTCATCAGATATGTGATGAATGGATAAAAAAAGGCGCTGAATGATGCATTATGCTGTATGAGTGAAATATGTATAACTCAAAATAACGTGGCACAAAACATGGCACAAACCTTCTATTACTCAATTTTTAACCCAACTTTGTTCTTTTGTAAAATCCATCCATTATTTTATCTTGCTCTTATTTATAGAAAAATATCAAGTATATTTTTTTCATCATTGGTACTGTTTAATAAGGAAGAAATTATTTTTAAAAGTAGTAAAAAATCATCTTCACAACTTATTATTTGTTACCTTCTCAGCATGTTTATACAACTTCGCAGCAAGAAAGAATTGGCTAAAGAAAAACGTGAAGGGGTCAAGATGAGGTACAAACAACCGAATTAAATGATCCCCCTCAAGTTAAGTCCAAAACTTGGAACGAAACATCCAATTTATTTGAACAGGTGAATAATTTATTAACTCCAAAACCCGATACTATCTTTAATGGAGTTCAAACAGAAGAAGTGTCTGTAGAAATGCTACAACCATTAGAGGAAACTAATAATAAACCCGGACAAACATCATACCGAAGGATAACTATCCAAGATGCAATCAATACTGCCCTTGGAGAGATTCCTGACGAAGTAACTAAAATCGGACGGGAATCTAAAAATGACATATTAGTTTATGAAGTAGATAATTTATCTACTCATGGGTCCAAATATGAAGTGACTATCGACACCAATACAGGTGAAATTCTTAAAACAGAGACAGAAAAAAATAATTAGAAAAATGAAATCTTTCTATAACTTCCTCTGCTTAAAAATATAATAAGATTTTATTTGGGATTTTACTATCACAATAGGATATGGGTGAAATTGCTAAAATGGGCTTGATATACATTCCCTAGTAAGATAAAGCACCTTTATGATACAATCAAATTAATTAACGCCCATCTAATATTAGCTGGGGGTTTGGTTTGATACTCTTACCTTTTCTACTACGCTCTTATATACTATAGCATCTTTACCATGCTTTGATTTTCTCGTATATAGTGGTAATCCGAAAATGGACATCCTTTTTCTCGTATTCGGTTCACGACATTTCCAATTGTAAAAGCAGTCGGATCTATATCTTTATTTACTTCATCCCAAAAGGAGGGGCATAGAAACTGTACCTTCACAGCCCTAAAGAAGATGGGTATGTCACAGAAGATGGCTTCGATGAAGCATTATTGCCTTAACTAGCTTCATTAAAAAGGTATATTATATAAGTCACATAGAAAGGATGTTGCGCATGATGCAGGAGAAGCATTACCATACAAATATCCAATCCGACTCGCCTTTTGGTTTAAGATCAATGCCGGCACAAAAGCCGCGACGGTATACATCAACGAGAGTGCCTCGGGAGACCGAGGAAATCCGCCGCAAACGAGCGCAGGCAGAACAACGGCACCAGGAATTAAAAAGATTACATTTACCGTTACAAGTAATTTTTGCACTCTTTGTAATTGTTGGTGTTGCTGGATTTGGAGTATTGTACGGCCATAATGCGAATGCTACCATGCAACAACCTGATGTGTCGAATCAAAATAAGCCTTATTTTGAGAAAGTTGAAGTGACTAATATATATTAACGACTCAGAAGCACAAGATTAATTTCTTGTGCTCAGCTTGTAGAGAAAGTGGTGTATTTTTCTCTATAAGCTGAGAGTTCCCGCGTGCATTCTAAACATATAAATAAAACTAGGGGGGCTTACCAGTTATATACAAATCTTAAGATAAAATTAAAAAAGGAGAAAGGTCTATGAATTTTGAGGAGGCTATTAAAAAAGCAGATTATATGATTGATTGTGCTTTCCCAAATTGCAGTGCTGCAATACTTTCTGGAAGTATAGTCAAAGGAAATGCTAATGAAACTTCAGATTTAGACATTGTTATTTTTGATGAAACTGTAACAAAATCCTACAGACAAGCTACATTAATAGATAATACTCCTGTTGATTTTTACGTGCATAATTTCCAATCATATAAAAATGTATTTGAAAAAGATGTTCTCGTTGCTATGCCAGCAATGCCATCTAGGATATTGGAAGGATATATCATTAAGGATCATAGTAAATTGTCCGAAATCAAATTAGAAGCTAAAAATGTCTTAGCTAAGGGCCCTAAATCTTGGTCTCTAGAAACACAAATTATAAAATCTTTTGAGCTAGAAGAACTATTGGATGATTTTCAAGGTGCTAACTCAAGGGATATTGAGATTTTTTCAATGAATAAATTAGTTGAGTTATTATGTGAATTTATTCTCAGAATGAACAATCAGTGGATTGGTGAGGCTAAGTGGTTGTATAAGTCTTTACAGAATTACGATAGTAAATTAGCAGATAATGTCTTGACTTGTGTTGATGATTACTATATTAACTCAAATAAAAAGAAGATCTCCGAGTTAGTTAGGGAGATCTTGAACAAATATAAACCAGAGGAATATGAGTCTCAAGAAATTAAGTATCAATATTAATATTTTATAACTGAGAGAACTTCTCTGTTTGGTAGCGCAACTCTTGGGTTAAGGAATTCTAATTCAATCAGATATGCTAGTGCTTCTACAGTACCACCTAACTTCTCAATTAAGTTAATTTGAGCATTAGATGTTCCTCCGGTTGACAATAAATCATCAATGATGATAATTTTATCTCCCTTTTGTACTGCATCCTTGTGTATGTAGACGCTGTCTTCACCATACTCAAGGACGTAGCTTTCTCCAACTGTTTCACGAGGAAGCTTGCCTTTTTTTCTTATTGGAATAAACCCAATACCTAAGTTAAATGCTACAGCTGACCCAAATATGAAACCTCTTGCCTCTGGGCTAACTATGAAGTCAGCATCAATATCTTTAATCAGACGAGTTAATTTCTCTATAGATTCTCTAAAACCGTCACTGTTAGAAATTAATGTTGTTATATCTTTAAAATCAATACCCTCTTTAGGATAATCCTGTACGTTAGTAATTAACTCTTTTAACATTCGTTTCCCTCCTGAAAAGAATAATTCAACCCTTCTCCTTGTGAAGATAAATAGTGTAATAAAGAGCCTCCACCAGTTGATATTAAAGAATAGGAATCACTGTTGCTCTTATTAATTAGAGATACAGTATCTCCTCCTCCAATGATAGTAATTCCTTTAAGTCTTTTTAATTTTTCAAGAATAAGTTTAGTGCCTCTAGAAGAAAATTCATCTTCGTAATAACCAAATGGGCCATTAAAAACAATCAAATCAGCTTCATGAAGGATGCTGGCGTTTCTTTCAATAAAGTATCTATCTACATCCACAATACAATCGTTAGATTCAATATTCTGCAAGCTTTTCTTTGAATAACCGTTTTTGTGTTTTACTATTACTGTATCAGGTAGGATTAGCTGTTTTCCACTTAATTTGATTGTTTCAATAGTCTTATAGATATCGTCAGCAGATATCCCTTCGCAATAGATAGACTTCCCTATACAAAACCCCATTTGCTTGTAAAAAGTATTAGCCAAAACACCACCGATAACAAAGTAATCAAAATAAGGCACCAACTCTGTCAAAGTCTTGTACTTTTGAGATACTTTGGAGCCTCCAAGAATCAACACTTTGCTATTTCGATGAGTAAAGATCTTTTCTAGATTGTTAATTTCTTTTTCTACTAAAAGCCCTTTGTATGTTTTCATGTAATCCCTAATCCCAAGAACAGAAGCATGCTTTCTGTGTAAAGTTGAGAAACAATCTAATACAAAGACATCAGCTAGCTTTGAGTATTCCTCAGATAACCAGGGATCATTATTCTCTTCTCCATTATTGAATCGCACGTTCTCTAACAGTATGACTGAATCACTAGGATCTGCCATTTCTAATTCTTTTTGGACTATAGGACCATAAGAAGCATTTAGCTTTCTTACATTTAACTTTAAGAGTTCTCCTAACCTTTTCGCTATTATATCTAACCTAAGGTTCTCAACAATCTTTCCTTTTGGATAACCTAAGTGGGTAAGTAAAACAACTCTATTGTTGTTACTTAGCAACGTAGTTATAGTAGGTATATGTGCCTTTATCCTATTGTCATCAATAATTTCTCCATCTATGATAGGAACATTAAAATCAACTCTACACAAGACTCTAGTGTTTTTTATTTCATTTATTTTAGACACTTAACTTCATCTCAAATAGATTTTTTAAGATCTCTTTCTCAATATTTATTCTAGTCTCCAGAGTTTGAGCTCCTATGTGAGGTGTCAGAATAACATTATCTAGATTAAGGATAGGGTTGTTAGTAGGTGGTTCAACTTCATATACATCTAATGCTGCGCCATGAATTTTTTTGTTTTTAAGTACTTGAAACAGGTCTTTAGTTACTACTGTGCCTCCTCTTCCAAAGTTAAGGAAGACGGCGTTAGGTTTCAGAAGTTCTAACATAGATTTATCTATTAATCCAGAAGTGGTTGGAGTAAGTGGAAGGCAGTTTACTACTATATCGCAATCTTTAAATATATTTTCGTACGCTTTCTCCACCAACACATTTATTTCATTTCCTATTCTTAATTTTTCCTCGTTTTCAAAGAAACTTCGATCATAACAATAAACATTCATGCCTAGAGCTCTACTTATAAGACCGAGTTCTCTACCTATCTTTCCAAATCCTAGAATACCTATTTTTTTGTTTTTCACTTCATAACCCACGAGTTCATTTTTTAACCATAAGCCTGTCTTAACTGATTGGTCTGCTTTACTGATATTTCTATATAGATTAAATACACAGCCTATAATTAACTCTGCTACTGCTCTATGGTTTTGGGAGCAAAGAATTAATTTAATATTCTTATCGACATATTTTTTGGAAATGTTATCAATACCGGAACCAGCTCTAATAATATATCTTAGATTATTTGAGCTCTCTATCATCAAATCAGAGATCTTATGGGGACTTCTAACGACTACAACCTCTGCATTCCTTATATGTTGTTCAGCCTCAATTTCATTCTTGTTCAATATGTGAGCAATATTAAATTTGAACCCTCTTAATTGATTAAGAAAAGATTCAGAGTAGTGTCCTAAAAGTAATATATTCAATTTCTTCCTCCTTAAAATACAGTTTGTTCTTTTAATTTTTCCAACTCACTTTTATACCAAGCCTCTGTTTCACTTACTTTATTTGTTCCAATTAATTCGAAGACAGTTTTAACAGAAGCAATCTGATCCTCAATGATACTGGTTCCCTTGTTTTCTAGAATTAATTTGGTACTATTTTGAATTCCTTGAATGGCTGCTCTTAATCCTTGGTTAGCATAAATAACCATTTGAATTGGCGTATCGTTTAATTCGTCTAAATCTATAGTGAAATAGGTAGTTGGAACAATAACGAGTGGAGTAGAATTAAACTCTGAATTAGACCATAGTTCAGCAAATTCCAGAACTTCTGATGAATCTTTAGATTTAGAATGTACTAAAATTGCGTCTGCTCCTGCTTTTGCATAGTGCTCAGCTCTATTGTAAGCATCATCTATACCTTGATTCGCAATAAGGGATTCAAGTCGCGCGATAATAACAAAGTCTTCATTTTGTTGGGTCATTTTCGCAACTTTTATTTTTAGGGCAAATTCATCAATATCAGCAAGTTCTTGTTTTGTTTCCAAAAAACTATTTCGTTTCGGAAAGACCTTATCTTCAATACAGATACCAGCGATACCAGATCTTTCATACTCTTCTACCATTCTTCTGACATTATTCACATCTCCAAATCCAGAGTCACAATCAGCAATGACTGGAAGGGAAGTGGAACGATTAATGACTTGTGCTGCATTCAAGAATTCCGTCATAGTAAGAATACTTGCATCTGGGTAGCCTTGTGCTGCAGATATCTCCAAACCACTGGCCCAGATGGCATCAAATCCGTTTTTCTCTGCAATGATAGAAGAAATTCCATCGTGTGCACCTATTACTTTTGTTAGTGAATTACTAGCTAATAAAGTTCTAAGGTGTTTTGTTTTATGCATATTGATCATCCTTTTCGATTTTATAGTTATTAACAATTGCAACATCAGCAACATTTATAAATAATCCTGTTTCCACAACTCCAGTTATGAGCTTCAGTTCTTGTTCTAGATGTAACAACGAATTTGCATGTTCCAATTTGCAATCCAAAATATAGTTATTATTATCTGATTCGAATATAGATCCATCAGCATTTTTTCTAAGACTTGTTAAAGGTAAAAGGTCTTCTATTTTCCTTTGTATTAATTCATTACCAAACTTAGTTATCTCGATAGGAAGTGGGAAAGCTCCTAGAACATCTACTTTCTTTGATTCGTCAGCAATAATAACAACTGTTTGCGAATTCTTTGCAATTAATTTTTCTCTATATAGAGCTCCCCCTCCTCCTTTAATAAGATTTAAGTGAATATCTATTTCATCTGCTCCATCTACCGTTAAATCTAATGAAGTTTCCTTTTGTAAAGATACAATTGGTATTTTTAATTTCTGTGCTTCACGTTCAGTAGCACTTGATGTACAAACACCTGTAATACTAAACTTTTCTCTATCTATCAATTCTGCTAATTCTTCCAAGAAGAACTGAACTGTACTACCAGTTCCTAATCCGATCGTCATACCATCTTTAACATACTTTGCTGCTATACCTGCTGCACTCTTCTTATGGCTATTCATCCTTCTACACCTACTACCTTCTCGTAATCCTCTCTGAATGTGGTTATTCCGGTTTCAGTCAGAGGATGACTCAAAAGCTCAGTATAGATCGAATAAGGTAAAGTGACTATATCAGCCCCAGCTAAAAAAGCCTCTGTTACTTGATATGAATCTCTGATACTTGCTGCAAGAATTTTAGTGTCTACTGAATGTTTAGCAAATACACTGCTTATTTTTTCAATATTGTTAATCCCATCAGTACTTATTTGCTTTAATCTGTTTATAAAGGGACTTATATAGGTGGCTCCAGCAATACCACTTAGGAACGCTTGATTTGCCGTATAAACTAGAGTTACATTTGTCTTAATCTCTTTCTTACTTAAGACGCGTACTAGCTTAAGTCCATCACGTGAACATGGAATTTTGATTACTACTTGGGGAGATAATGCTGCGTATTTAATAGACTCTTCAACCATCTGTTCGAAATTATCTGATACAACCTCTATACTTGTTGGAATATTAGTAATATTTAAGATGCTATCGACGGTTTCTTGATAATCTTTCCCTTCTTTGGCTACCAAAGTGGGATTAGTGGTTAGCCCTGAAATCAAACCGTCATCTAGAGCATTCTTAATTTCTGAAAGGTTAGCTGTATCTAAGAAAATCTTCATATAACGCTCTCCTTTTTTAGGAATTTATAATTTTTATTGACAAATAAACTTAAACTTTCATCAGTTTCTGATACACATTGTTCAATATCTAATGTGGGATTAATTATCTTTTTAATACAGTCAATTGTTTCCGGAATAGTGATAGATTGCATGTCAATGGAAGATATCAAATGAATCTTGTTATCTCTAATATCAATAGAATCTTCCCAAATCATAATCTCGGGTCTGTCGCCTCTTAATCTACCAAGGTGATCCATTGTATTTGCAATTTGATTTGAGTCCTTTCCAAATTCTCCATCGTTTATTACTATACGAGGAAAATTACTTAACTTATGTGCTAATTCACTTTTATCTGGTGCATCATTAAGTGTAATACTGTGCATTTGTAAATGCCCATTATACATTGGTACGGCTACTGCTTGCGTATAGATTGATAAATCACTGATTACTTGTTGAGCATCAGGACCATGATGTGAAACGCCAAATGTTGGCTTAACACCATTAAGTATACCTTTGTTTGCTTTATCGGGATCTGTTGTACACCTAACAATTGAAGTATCCATAAACTCAATACCATACTCTTTCAGAGCACTAGCAAGCCTCACAATACCTGTAGTATTACAACTACCTACTCTTATGAAATCTTGATCAGGAAATTCATGGAAATTCCCAAATGTACTGTATGTGAAGTTAGTAGTATCATGCTTTTCTCCACCTTGGAATATTGCTTTTACCCCAT
Organism: Oceanobacillus sp. CFH 90083; assembly: GCF_009389585.1. GTDB lineage: Bacteria > Bacillota > Bacilli > Bacillales > Amphibacillaceae > Oceanobacillus. Next base: position 127,481 of record NZ_VIYG01000002.1, read on the forward strand.
ACTTCTTATACAGAGACAAGCGTGTTTTTCCGTAGCCTGCTTGAGTGCAATCAACTACAATATCTGATTTTGACAATAAATCATGTAAGTTCCCTCTAAGAGGAATAGAAGTTTGAACAAAACCTTGTCTTCTAGAATCATCTGTACAATAGATATCAATATTCTTGAGATAAGCCCTCATTATTGAAGCATTTGCAGTTCGTACACCAATTCCAATTAGATCAATATCATCTACTAATCGAATTGCGTCTGCAATCCTTTTACCGATAGTACCGTAACCAATTACAGATACTTTCCTCATAAGAAAATACCCTCCCTTTTAATTTGTAATAAATCGTTGACTTTATTCTTAATATCTTCGTTATCGATATCTTTAAAAACTCTATCCAAATATTCCGGAATGACATTGTAAGGATGGCAAATATAGTCGAATTCTATCTTGTTTTCACTAATTGCGATTGACTCTTCTAAGATTACGCTTTCATAAAACCCGTTAAAGTAGCGATCTTTATCTCTATAGTATTCTGCAATGGTAGGTGTATTTTCAAAATTTAAGTTCTTGGGAGCAATAAATATTCTAGGGTTGGAGTTGAGATTATTCAGTATGTGACTTTTCTCTAGTTTCTTACTTGAGGTAATTTGTACATGAGTTATGTTCACACGGGATTGAGAACTTATATATTCATTCATAGTTAGTTTAATAGTCTTCTCTAGAAGTAATTTCTGTTGAGGTAAACGTATTATCCCATCTACCGGTCCTTGCTCTGCTAGAGGATCAGTTTTTCTAATAGTAGTGGTATAAACAGTATCTATTGATTGATTATTAATCTCTTCTAGAATCCTAGATAGTGAATTTAGAACTTCATCACTATTCTTAGACCCCTCCCAAAGTGAATCGGATTCATAATAATTTAACACTTTCTTCGAAATAGCTTCACTACTGATTTGAGGAAGATTATATTTTAAATAATTTCCTAACATAGTTAAAATTCTCCTTTCGAGTTAATATTCTAAATATTACTTTAATATCCAAATTCGTGCAACCTTTTCGACAAAATAAGATGATAATTGACAAAAGAATTTGTTATTTAATCACTATATTCAAATAAATCAAAAAAGGATTGATAATTTACGATATTTGCTATAATATAACATTAATAACAAATGTAAAAAGTGAGGTGTAAGTCTGAAATAAATCGTTAATGCACTGAACTAAATAAAAGGCATATCAAATAAGCCATCACAGATGACTTTTTAAAAATTATATACAAATTAATTGATGCTACTATATTATTGGAATCTCTGGTGTCAGAATACGGAATCCTTGAGATTTGGCTAAAGAAATAGCCTGCTCTACTGTGATCTCACGACTAACAGGAAGAACATCCAATTTTTGATATAATTCCGAGTTATAACGTTCTTTTTTCTTTAAAATGTGATAAATTGCAGTTAACAACATTCGAGCAATTGCTATAATTGCCCGTTTGTGACCTCGACGCTTTTTGAGTCTCAAGTAGCGGTTTCGGATTTCGGGATGTTTTTCACTTTTGACGACAGCGGTGGCACACTGTACCAAAAAGGGTTTGATATAAATGCTCGCTCTCGAAATCCGAACTGACTTTTTCTTGCCGGCACTTTCATTATTGGTAGATGTTAGCCCTGCCTAGGAACATGAATGCTTCGCTATCGGGAACATGTCCATATCGATACCAATTTCTGAGATGATTGCAATCGCAGTAAAGATGTTATTTATGGACGGAACAGTTAGAAGCAAGTTGATTTCTTCCACAAGAGAAAGTATCAGTTTTTCATGATTCGATTTCCGTGCTTTGAGATCTTCATAATGTTGCTTAATAACAGCTAACTTTCCAGCTTGTTCCGGTGTGATAAACTCATCAATAGCAAGTTCTAAATCTGGGATCTTATCTTTCATCGATCCGTGAATAAGTGGTTCAATATCAAAATCGGTATCTATTCTATGGGTTTAAAAATTGTTTATCCCATTTGTTGTGGAATCGATGTCCACAAAACCTTTGTTGTTGCGTGTGTTGTTTCCACAAACAATAAAGGGGTTACTACTTACAAACGCCGTCGCTGTTCAACCTTTACCAAAGGGAATGGGCTGTCACAATGGCTTTGTGAAAATGACTGTAAAGATGTCTGTATGGAATCTACCGGGAAATACTGGATTCCGAGACTCCTTTCTAGAAAATATAGGAAATACACAGCATGGACTGATTGCCCAGCAATAAACGAGTTATGTTTATACAAAGATAAGTCTGCGTGCTCGAAGTCAAACTTATTTGTGCTTAAAAGGCAATCTACACATATATAAACGCTGTCACTTCGCTATCGAAATGGCCCACCTACCCCCAGGTGGTTTGTAGTTAACCGTGTATCCCTATAGTTCTAGAATAATAAAAAAAGCCCAAGGCGCAAGTTTATTTCATAGCGTTTTGTGCCTTGAGCATAGCGAAAGGAATGGTTATATAAATGAATGATTTCAAGATTCTTATAGCGCCTTCAGCAAGGGAATCCTTAGATAAATATGAAGAAGCTTACGGGGGTCATGTAGAAATTATTGGAAAAAGAACATTTCCAGATGGAGAATTTGTAATAAAAGTAGATTCAAATCTAGATGGCAATATTGTCTTTATAGTTCAAAGCGGTGTTCCAGACCAACATATGTGCTTATTTGAGGTCTTGCAAATAGCTGAGGTAGCGAAAACAAAAGGTGCTAAAGATATTGTGCTTGTATCACCGTATTTGTCATTCTCGAGACAAGATAGAAGAACTCATGAAGGGGAACCATTTACTCTCAAACTTATATGTGATTTATATCGAATGAATGGAATCAGTACCATTATTACTGTTGATGTACATAACATGTTTGCTTTTCGAAATATAGACATTAATATAATCAATATTGATCCTATTGATATATGGAGCCAATACTTCTCTCTCAAAGACTTAGAGACAGTTGTTTTATTATCACCTGACAATGGAGGAGGCAAGCGAATTAGTAATTATGCTCGCAGACTCGGAATACCCAGTGTGAGTTTAGATAAGAATAAGGACATCACGGGAAAGACTTGGTATACAGAAGCGAATGAAGATGTAATAAATCGTTTAAGAAAAAGAGATGTACTTATAATCGATGATTTGTGTTCTTCAGGTTCTACATTTATTCCTTTAGCAAATTTTCTTCTCAACTATCATCCCAAGAGTATTACATATGCAATAACTCATTTTTTTGGAGACGAAGAACATATTAAAAATCAAATTCATTCCCCAGTGAATATACTATTCTCTGACACTATACCTTCTAGAAAACATACTATTTCTGTATTCGAATTAATATCACAGCAAATAGATCTCTATAAAAAGGATGTGGCAAGATGATAAAAATAGCACCTTCTATTATGTGCGCTGATCTACTAGACATAAGAAAGGAATTAAGATTGGTAGAAAAAGCCGGGGCTGATTGGCTTCATGTTGATATAATGGATGGACATTTTGTTCCGAATTTTACATTCGGCTCTGATTTTGTGAAATCTCTTAGGGAGGAAACTTCATTAGTATTAGATGTTCACTTAATGTGTAGTAACCCTTATGACCACTTAGAAAGTCTATTAAGCACAAATATTGATCGTTTAACTATACACCCTGAAACAGTTACAGATTTTTATAGAATAGCGCATATTATCAAACCATATGATGTAGAACTAGGTGTAGCATTAAATCCACACATTTCCGTAGGGCATATTAGTGAAATCTTAAACATAATTGATTCTGTTACTGTAATGACAGTTACTCCTGGTTATACTGGAAAAGGTATGATTGAATCTTGTTTAGAAAAGGTTAAATCTCTTAGTGAACTTGAGTCTTTCCAGAAGAAGGATATAATTGTAGACGGAGGTGTTAAAACGCACAATTTTAATAAGTTAATTTCAGCAGGTGCTACAGTAGCAGTGTCAGGTACAGGAATATTCAATACATCAGATTACAAAGAAACTATTAATACTATGAAGAGTGCTTCTAATTTAATCTGAATAGGTGATTACTATAGAAAAAAAGGGTCATATATTAAACCTTATATCAATCTTGATGATGACAATCGGGCCTTTACTATCAAAATTTGGTGTATTAGAAATAAGCCCATCTAAGGCAGCTATCATAAATACTATTACGATTATATTAGCTACATATTGCTATGGCTTGATCTCCAAAAAAAGGACTAGATTTTATAAAGACAAAGAGATATTATTATTGGCAGTCTTTAATTCGTTAGGTGTAATATTTCTTTATCTAAGTACTAGCTTATTATCTCCTGTGGAGATAGGTTTTATCGGGAGATTTTATACTGTATTTGCGATAATTTTTTCCATATTTATTCTAAAAGAGCGTTTGACTAAGAGAGAATCTATATTCATACTAATCGCTGTAATAGGTATATTCTTGTTTGTTGAAACAGATGGAGTCCTGGGCGCAAACCTTATTGGTATAGTTTATGCGTTTCTCTATACTATGTTTTTTGCACTAGCCAATATTTACATCAAGAAGACTATGTCAGCTGAACGTGATTCGAACTCAATACTGTTTACTAACAACTGTGTGACTTTAATATTTGTAATCCTATTTGGTTTATTCTCTCAGGATTTATTCGATGGTCAATACTCATTAAATGGAATTAGTTTTATTGTCGTTTCTTCACTCCTTACTGGTTTTATAGGGACCTTGTTCTTATATGAAGCATTAAAATATTTAAGATTTGCAATAGCTAATACTATACGTGCATTTAGCCCGATTCTATTAGCTTTATTCTCGTATCCCTTCTTTCCAGTTGAAATAACAATACCAAAAATACTAGGAGCAGTGGTAATTCTGCTTTCCATATTTCTACTGACAACTAGTAAAGGTGAGGAATCAAAAGAAAAGAAAAAAGCCATGTAGAATTAAACCTTACATGGCTTCAGCTTGTAGAGAAAGTGGTGCATTTTTCTCTATAAGCTTTTTTATATCATCGAAATAATAAAGATAAAAGCTATATTTATTATGAAGAACCGAATCATGTACATTTCCCGGAGTGACAACTTTTTATCAAAATAACGTGTCCGTTAAAGTCATGGGAAGAGTAACTAGCATTTTTCAATTAATACAAAGTTGTCTACAAATCATTATTTTGTTAGCGATTGGTTTAATTATAGATTTAATATCTATACGACCTACGCTTGTGTTACTTGCTATTATTATATGATTATTTCTGCATGTGTCTTCTCAATATCAGTATTTAATCCGCAAAAAAAAGAGTTTTTATCAAGAAGATAACATCAACATATAAAATTATAATAACAACATTAATAATAGTGATTATGCTGTGTGACGAATCCATCTTTTGGTATTTTAAGTGAGCCAGCGATTAGTTGACGTTTGTCATCAGTATGACTAGATGAGCCACTTATTTGAAAACACTACACTTTTAACCTCAGTGTCAACAGCTTGGCCTTTACCACCGTGTCAATTCTTAGTGATCGTTGGAAGGGGTTGATGACGCCCCGGCAGCGAAACTTAGAATTGATTGTCCGTGGTATGATGCGGATAGAGCCATAAAAGTCTTCTTTTTTTTCTATCCGCTACAAAGTTCACTACCACGGATACAAACAAGGTCATGGGTGGTGGGATTGTTGCTATTTCAAGAATGAAACTACTAGATTAACTCCCATGGCTAAACTCTGTACATATGGTAAAAAGCTCCGCAAAAGGTGGTAAAAAAGACCGCACAAGTAGTAAAAATCATCCGCCGTACTCAACTATTATTAAAGCTCTTTTAAAATTGAAGGAAGGGAATGAGTATAAGGCTTCTGTAGACAGGTATGGCAGCTACGTGCTCCAGAATCCAAAATAAATGAAAACCCGGGACAATAATAAAGAGCCTCCCAATTTTGAAAGGCTCTCTCTGTATTATCTTTAATTAGTCTTTTTGCAATTGTTTAATTTCTTCTATATCCAAACCTGTTTTTCTGCAATAATTTCTGGTGAAAGAATTCCTAATAAATCCTTTGCAATTTTTATACGTTCTTGCTTTTGTGCTTGTTGTTGTGCTTCTTTTACCGCCTCTTTTTTTTCTTCTTCAAACGCTCTACCAACTTTTGTCATTTTTAACCACTCCTTTACTTGTTTAGCATAGGCTTCATTTATAAATTTATCCGTTGATGTTAAAATACCTGCAATAACTTGTACTTGTTGGTTATCATCCTGAATGTCTTTGGCAATCTCAATAGATTCATGAATTATATCATCACGATTTCTTTTACTTTTCATCAGGGGAAGTATGCTTAATTTGAATTCTTCTTGTGTTAATTGTTCCTTATCCCTTATTTTATTCTTTATTAATTCTAATGTTTCATCCCCGTTAAATTTATATAATAATACGGGTTCTGATTTGATTTTTAAATCACCTAAACTTAATTCATCTTTAGTGCTTGTAACGTCACTCGTATACACAACAACAATACGTATATTTTTAATCACTTTTTCTTCTTGAAAATACCTTTGGGACATTCTGTGTGCGTATCTGATATATTTCAAGTGATTTTCTATATAATTATTGTTACTTTCGTACTCTAACATTAATATAGAATCATCCTCAAGTTGAAAACTGTATCTGACCGTTTTTCATCTGCTGTTACTTCTGGAAATTCGTTTGGTAATAATTGTTTTATTCGAGGAAAGTTTTTAAACCCAAAAACTTCCAAAGATAAATTCCAACTCCAAAACAATATTTGTCAAACAAGGAACCTCGTCTTCTTTTAAATAAAAAATGACTCCTCACTATTTAAAATGAGAAGCCACTTTTTTATTTCAGTCTATACAAATTTTTACCCAATAGATCCTTCCATCTCGAAACTGATCAATCTATTCATCTCTACAGCATATTCCATTGGAAGTTCTTTCGTAAATGGTTCAATAAAGCCCATAACGATCATTTCCGTTGCTTCTTCTTCTGTTAAGCCGCGGCTCATCAGATAGAAGAGCTGTTCCTCAGATACCTTCGAAACTTTTGCTTCGTGCTCCAATGAAATATTGTCGTTCAAAATTTCATTGTATGGAATCGTATCTGAAGTGGATTCGTTATCCATAATCAGTGTATCACACTCAATATTGGAACGGGCTCCATCCGCTTTACGCCCAAAGTGTACTAAACCGCGGTAAGATACTTTCCCGCCTTGTTTAGAGATCGATTTAGAAACAATCGTTGAAGACGTATTAGGTGCCAAGTGATGCATTTTCGCACCGGCATCCTGTAATTGTCCTTTTCCAGCCAAAGCGATAGAAAGGGTATTTCCACGTGCGCCTTCTCCTTTTAGAAGGATAGCTGGGTATTTCATGGTTAATTTAGAGCCAATATTTCCGTCAATCCATTCCATTGTTGCGTTCGCATCACAGACTGCACGTTTGGTAACCAGGTTATAAACGTTATTTGCCCAGTTTTGAATCGTTGTATAACGGCAGTAGCCATCTTTTTTAACAATAATTTCTACCACGGCGCTGTGAAGGGAGTTTGTTGTATAAACAGGTGCTGTACAGCCTTCTACATAGTGTACAGATGCCCCTTCGTCGACAACAATCAGTGTCCGTTCAAACTGTCCCATATTTTCAGAGTTAATACGGAAGTAAGCTTGTAACGGTGTTGTTGCTTCCACACCTTTTGGCACATAGATAAATGAACCGCCGGACCATACTGCTGAGTTTAATGCAGCAAACTTATTATCTGAATAAGGAATAACTGTTCCAAAATACTCTTTAAATAAGTCTTCGTTTTCTTTCAACGCAGTATCTGTATCCTTAAAAATGATACCAAGCTCTTGAAGATCTTCTTTTAAGCTGTGGTAAACAACCTCTGATTCATACTGTGCAGATACACCGGCAAGATATTTTTGCTCTGCCTCCGGAATACCTAATTTGTCAAATGTCTGCTTGATTTCATCAGGTACTTCATCCCATGTTCTGCCTTGTTTCTCAGAAGGTTTTACATAATAAACAATCTCATCGAAGTCCAGCCCGGAAAGGTCGCCTCCCCATTGCGGCATTGGACGGCTGTAAAAATGCTCTAATGCCTTCAAACGATAATCAAGCATCCACTGCGGCTCTTCCTTCATTTTCGAAATTTCTTTAACGATATTTGGCGTTAATCCTTTTTCTGTACGGAAAATAGATACGTCTTTATCATGAAATCCATATTTATACTCTTCTATTTCTGGCATATTTTTTGCCATTGTTAATAACCTCCCTCTGACAGCATAAAAGCTTCTGTCTTATTCGTTGTGCACTCCCTTTTCCATCGCCTTCCAAGCAAGTGTTGCACATTTAATCCGTGCAGGAAATTTGGAAACTCCCTGAAGTGCTTCAATATCCCCCATGTCCTCTGTATCGATGTCTTCTCCTAACATCATTTCAGAGAACATTTCTGACATTTCAAGCGCTGCTTCTACTTCCAGTCCCTTAATCGCCTGTGTCATCATGGATGCGGATGCCATACTGATGGAACAGCCTTCTCCCTGGAATTTCGCATCCTTTACAATGCCATCCTGGATGTCTAATTGTAATTGAATACGATCCCCGCAGGTCGGGTTATTCATATCCACTGTCACAGAGCCCTCTTCTAATGTTCCTCTGTTACGCGGATTTTTATAATGGTCCATAATAACTTGTCTATAAAGTGTATCGAGGTTATTCAAAGCCATTCCCAAAATACTCCTTTGTCTTTAACAGCCCAGCAACTAAAAGATCAATATCCTCTTTTGTATTATAGAGATAGAAACTTGCTCTGGCTGTTGCTGTTACATCCAGCCATTTCATCAACGGCTGTGCACAGTGATGTCCGGCCCGGACAGCGATACCTTCCGCATCCAGAACGGTCGCTGTATCATGCGGGTGTACATCATCCAGATTAAAGGTAACCAGCCCAGCCCGTTTCTGAGGTCCATAAATCCGGATACCATCGATTGTTTGCATCTGCTCTAACGCATAGGCTGCCAGCTCTGTCTCGTGAGCCAGTATTTCATCTTGACCGATTTCCTTGAGAAAGTCGATTGCTGCTGCAAGCCCGACCGCTCCAGCAATGATCGGTGTACCGCCTTCGAATTTCCAAGGCAGCTCCTTCCAGGTTGAATCATATAGGTTCACAAAATCAATCATCTCTCCGCCAAATTCAATCGGCTCCATGTTTTCCAAAAGCTCCTGCTTTCCGTAAAGCACACCGATGCCTGTCGGCGCACACATTTTATGACCGGAGAAAGCGTAGAAATCACAATCAATATCCTGCACATCCACCTGAATATGCGGAGCTCCCTGTGCACCATCGACAACCATAACAGCATCATGCTGGTGGGCAATTTCAGTTATTTCTTTGATTGGATTAATTGTTCCAAGAACATTGGAAACATGTGTTATTGCAACAATTTTTGTCTTTTCATTCATCGTATTCTTTACGTCATCAAGTAAAATCGTTCCATCTTCCTGTAATGGCAGATATACTAAACGAGCTCCAGTGGCTTTAGCAGCCTGCTGCCAGGGAATCAAATTACTATGATGCTCCATTGGTGTGATTACTATTTCATCCTCCGGACCAACATTGGCTCTTGCATAGCTTGATGCTACCAGATTAAGTCCCGTTGTTGTACCCCGGTTAAAGATAATTTCTTTTGTGCTCTTCGCATGGATAAACTCCCGTACCTTTTCACGTGCGCCTTCATACTGATCCGTTGCTCTGGATCCAAGGGTATGCACCCCGCGGTGAACGTTGGAATTATGAAGCCTATAGTATTCATTTACCGCCTCAATCACCTGAACCGGCTTTTGCGAGGTTGCAGAAGAATCCAAATATACTAAGGGATGCTCGTTAACTTCCTGGTGAAGAATTGGAAATTGTTCTTTAATGGCCTTGATATCCATTAATTAACTTTCCTTTCAATCACTTGTGTTAATTGCTTGCGTACAGATTCAATCGGAATCTGAGATACCACTGGAGCTAAGAAACCATGAATAACTAGACGTTCTGCTTCTTCCTGTTCCAGCCCTCTGCTCATCAGATAGTACATTTGCAATGGATCAACACGACCTACGGAAGCTGCGTGGCCTGCTGTTACATCATCCTCATCAATAAGAAGAATTGGATTGGCATCTCCACGTGATTTTTCACTCAGCATTAATACACGGGACTCTTGCTCAGAGTTCGATTTGGTACCACCGTGTTCAATTTTACCGATAGCATTAAAGATCGTGGTAGCAGCACCTTTCATCACTCCACGCTGCAAGATATAAGCATCTGTTTGTTTACCAAACTGGCGGATACTTGATGTGAAGTTTTGTGTTTGCTTTCCACGGCCGACAGAAACAGCTTTTGCTTCTGAAGTTGCGTTATCACCTAATAGGTAAGTAATGTTCTCAGAAACCGTATTTCCGTCGTTCATTTGACCAAGTGCCCAGTTAATCTGTGCATCACGCTGACCGACGCCGCGACGGTTCACATACGTTGTTGTACCTGCTGCAAAATTATCTACTGCACCATAAGCAACCTGTGCATTATCATGAGCAAATACTTCCGTGACAAGGTTAGCAACAGTTTCTTCTGTGTCATTATGAGAAATATAGTTCTCTACATAGGTTACAGAGCTTCCTTCTTCTGCTACAACAAGTACATGATTTAATAGCGCACTGTCTGTATCTTCCTGCCAGAAGATTGCCTGAAGAGGCTCTTCTATTTGGACATTCTTCGGAACATAAACAAATACCCCGCCGTTCATAAGTGCTGCATGCAGGGCTGTTAAACGGTTCTGATCAACAGCAACGGCATCATTCATATAATACTTTTCAACAAGATCGCTATGCTCTTGCATTGCTGTAAAAATATCTGTGAAAATAACACCTTTATCCTGAAGCTCCTGTGATAAGCTGTTATATGCAGCTGTTTGATTACGCTGAATATATAAATTTTCCATACTCGCATCTTTATCAAAGTATGCTTTCAATTCCTCAGGCAGTTCATCAAGGGAAGCAATTGTAGCTGCTTCTTTATAAGAATGCTGGAAATCAGTAAAGTTCCAGTTTGTAATTTTTGTTTTATCCGGCTTTGGCATTTCTAATGAATCAGCTACTTCCAAAGCTTTTGAACGAAGCGTAGCCATCCAGCCGGGTTCATTGCGTTCTTTGGAAAATGCTTGAATATATTCTTGATTGAATGGAAGCTTTGTTTCTACAGTCATGATTGTCCCTCCTTACATTACGCTTTTTGTTCTGCAGTTTCTTCGTCTTCAATTCCCAGTTCTTCTTTAATCCACTCGTAACCTTCTGCTTCCAGGCGTTTTGCAAGCTCCGGACCGCCGGATTTCACAACGCGGCCTTGCATCATAACGTGTACGAAGTCAGGTGTAATGTAGTTTAACAGACGTTGGTAGTGTGTAATAATTAAGCATCCAAAATCATCCGAACGCATTTGGTTGATTCCTTTTGATACAACCTTTAATGCATCGATATCCAGCCCTGAATCAATTTCGTCAAGGATAGCGATATTTGGCTGTAATTGTAATAATTGCAGGATTTCGTTACGTTTTTTCTCCCCACCCGAGAAGCCTTCATTCAGGTAACGTGTTGCCATATTCTGATCAATGTCAAGATAGTCTAAATCCTGATCCAGTTTTTTGATGAATTTCATTAACGGAATTTCATCGCCTTCCTCACGGCGTGCATTGATGGCAGAACGTAAGAAATCAGAAGTTGTCACTCCGCTGATTTCACTTGGATACTGCATTGCTAAAAATAGACCGGCGCGGGCACGTTCGTCTACTTCCATTTCCAATACATCTTCCCCGTCAAGTGTAATGGTTCCTTCTGTTACTTCATATTTCGGGTGTCCCATAATAGCAGATGCCAATGTAGATTTCCCTGTACCATTCGGCCCCATGACTGCGTGGAATTCTCCACCTTTAATGGTTAGGTCTACCCCTTTTAATATCTCCTTGTCTTCAATCGATACATGAAGATTCTTAATTTCTAATACTGAGCCTGACATAAATCATACCTCCAAAACTTTATTTTAAATGAAATGAATATTATAGAGGATGTTCAAAAATCTGATAGAATGAAACAGCAGATATATCCCTCATTTTTGAACACATACTAATATATCCATTCTCAATTTATTCTCATTACAATCTTAAAGCATTTCAAATTAATTCGCAACTGTTATTGTCCGTCTTTAAAAGCTTTAAAATATAGCTGTGGACATTTAAAAAGCTGATGTCCCCCGACACCAGCTTCTGTTATTTTTTATCTAAAACCTCCAAGGTTTACCCCGGATGAAATCATTTTTGCGTTCTGATATTCCTGTTCTCTTTCTTGTTCCACTCTTAATTTTTTATCTAAGCTTCTGTCATATTCCTCGTAATTAACGCCTCTTGATTGACCCATCGCCTTATCCATTTCCGAAGTGTAGCTTAAACCATTCTCAGTGGTAATAATAAATCATCCTTTCGGTTTGTTTAACACAATAAATATGCTAACACAGGTATGATTCCCGCTCAAAATCGATTTAAACGTATATTTTCGGATAATTTATGAAAATCTTTGGCTATGGGTGGATAAAGTCTCATATTCTTAATATTCTTCTTAAATGCTCTTTAATCCAAAGGTACTGGCGTTGGAATAACTGCTCCATCATATGTTTCTAACATAAAATCTTGAATATCCTGAGATTGCAATACCTCGACCAGTCTATTTAACGCTTCATTATCAGCATCTTCAGAACGTACTGCAATGACATTTAAATATTCTGATTGCTCATCCTCAATAAATAAAGCATCCTTTAATGGACTTAATCCAGCTTCAATGGCATAGTTTGTATTAATAACAACCAATGCATCCGCTTCATTATTATAGTTCTCCGGCAAGAATTCCGGAGCCACATCTGGATGGAATGACAAATCTTGAGGGTTGTCTACAATATCATCGATGGTAGCAGATGATTTCTCTACGCTCTCATCCAATGTAATCAATCCATTTTCTTCAAATAAAGATAAAATTCTGCCCTGATCTGTAATTGAGTTGCTCAAAACGACTTCGGTTCCATCTGGAATATCATCAATACTTGCAATATCTTGTGAGTAAACACCAATTGGCTCTACATGAATGTTACCAATCGATTCAATTTCATAGCCGGTATCTTCTACAGCCTGATCAAGATAAGGCTGATGCTGAAAATAATTCGCATCTAAAGTTCCATTTTCTAAATCATCATTCGGTAAAACATACTCTTGATATGTTTCAATATTTAATATAATACCTTCTTCTTCTAAAATGGGCTGTACTTCTTCCAGAATCTCAGCATGTGGAACACTGGAAGCGCCTACTGTAATTTCTGTTGTTTCTGCACTGTCTTTATCGGAATTATCCGTATCTCCTCCGTTATTCGTATCATCATTGCTTCCACATGCTGCTAATAGGAAAATCAAACTTGCTGCCATTAAAAACCAAAGTTTCTTCATTTGTTACGCCCCTTTTTTGTTTTTTATTATGTGAATCAAGTAAACCTTGACTAGCACCCTGTTGAAATTTAGCGTTTATCCAGCTTCCTTGTAATAGCATCTCCAATAAATTGGAAGATGAATACAATCAATACAATAATCACTGTACAAACGAAGACAACATCCCAGCTTCTTCGCTGGAAACCAAAATAAAAAGCATAGTTTCCTAAGCCTCCTGCTCCAATCGCTCCTGCCATCGCTGTATAACCAATTAATGCAATAGCTGTAACGGTCAATCCCGATACAAGTGCTGGTTTCGATTCCGGAAGCAGCACTTTAAAAATAATCGTACTTGCTTTGGCTCCCATCGCTTTTGCTGCTTCTACAACACCTTTATCCACTTCCTTCAACGCAATTTCTACAAGCCTTGCATAGAACGGAGCACTTCCCAAAATTAAAGCTGGTAAAGCAGCGGTTGGTCCACGTATGGTTCCTACTACTAAATTTGTAAACGGAAATAATAACAGAATTAAAATAATAAAAGGAATCGCCCGGAATATATTTACCAATGCAGCTGCAATAAAGTTAACCGGTTTATTCTCCCAAAAATTCCCTTTTGCAGTTAAAAACAACAGTAACCCGAGCAGTAATCCAAGAATAGTCGTCCCCACCATGGCAACAGCCGTCATATAAACCGTTTCTTGTGATGCTTCTATCAAATCGTCTACTACTACGTTTGGAAATAATTCCTCAAGCATGCTGAATTACCTCCAATTCAATAACATCTTGTTCTTCCAGATATTTTATCGCCTGCTCCTGCTGCTCTCCTATCAGCTGGACAATTAACGTTCCATAGCTGCCAGCCTGTGTTTGGGTAATTTTCCCCTGCAGGATATTAACATGAATATCAAAGCTCTTTACAAGCTGGCTGATAACAGTCTGGTCGGCACTTTCCCCTAAAAATTGAATACGTAATAACGCGCCATCACGGTATCTTTCCTTCAACTCTGTGATGTCTTCCTCTTCATCTGATCCAGTCAGCTGTTCGACAAACCTTTGCGTCACCTGCTGCTGTGGTCTGGTAAAGACATCAATTACCTTTCCTTCTTCTACCACCTTTCCCAGCTCCATCACGGCAACCCGATTACAAATTTTGCGAATGACATGCATCTCATGTGTAATTAAAATAATCGTTAATCCCAATTTCTCATTAATATCCTGCAATAAACGCAGGATTTGATTGGTTGTTTCTGGATCAAGTGCAGAAGTCGCCTCATCACAAAGTAAAACCTTAGGCGAATTTGCCAGTGCCCTTGCAATTCCGACCCTTTGCTTCTGTCCGCCGCTTAACTGTGCCGGATAAGCTTTTTCCTTTCCGGACAGCCCAACTAATTCAATCAATTCCAGGACACGTTTTTTCCGTTTGCTTTTCTCTACGCCCGAAATTTCAAGCGGAAATTCAATATTTTCAGCAACCGTCCGGGACCAGAGTAAATTAAAATGCTGGAACACCATGCCAATGTCCTGCCTGGCTATACGTAAAGCCTTTTTTGATAAGGAAGTAATCACCTGATCGCCGATTTTTATCATACCCGCCGATGGCTCCTCCAGTCTGTTGATTAAACGGACAAATGTACTTTTCCCAGCACCGCTGTATCCAATCACCCCATAAATATCTCCATCCTCTACATGAAGACTGACATTATCCACAGCGATAACATCTTTTTTATTTAAAGAGAATACCTTTTTCAATCCTTCAATGGATATCAATTTATTTCACTCCTATGTGTGTACATGCTTTATCCTTTATTGTATCCCGCTATTTTATACCCGGAAATAATCAATTCAAAAACGCCTTTCTGAAAGAGAACAGAAAGACGCCCAAAATACATTATATCGCCCATTGTCCCCTTATCTTTCAAATTACCTGCAGGAGTTGGCACCTTTTCAATGATTGAAGGTTGCCGCGGTTTCAAAGGGCCAGTCCCTCCACCGCTCTAGATAAGAGTTTTTATATTTTACTAATCATGTAATGCTATCATAGTAGCATGCGGCTAATGCATTGTCAATCAAAATCCCTACAAATTCACTGGGTTTTGGAAGCCTGCGCTGAAAACAAAACATTTAACCATTTATTGCAGTAAACAGCTCCGGTCTATATTTCATTAAATATTGATAAATATTGGCAGTCGATTGTAGTGTATACACTTTCTCCAAGACTTTCCCTTCTTCCATAACAGCAAGACATGGTACACTTTCAATCTGATGATATTGCATAAAATCAGGGTGCATGGAAGCGTTCATTTCCGTAAAAATATTCTCATTATGCAATCTTTCTATCTTTTCAAGCATAGCTCGTGCTACCGTACATGTTCCGCAAAATGGAGTATAAATATATAGGATAAGCCGATGATGATTCATTTCTGCTTCATTAAATTGTTTCAATTTTATTCCCCTCAATCTTCTTTCTTTTCATAAAATGAAAATTCCCCTCCCAAAACGTTAAAGAATTGGAATTGATAAATAAAATTCTTGCTTTATTTTAACGTTTTAAGCTACCATTTTGCAAGATAATCAAGGTCTATTCCGATTCGTTTGCCTGCCAGAATACTTGCCAGAGCTTTCTTTGGTGTGGCGGCAACCTCACGAAATTCACTGCTTACATAAATATGCTCTGCGTGTGGTAATTCTCTCGCCAGCTGCTTCCTGAGCTTCATTCCTGAATCATCCTCGTCTACAAGGATAAATACCTCTGTCTCATCTAAATGATAATGCTCTAACAGCTCTTCAAATTTTCCAACGCCTATGGTTCCATTTGTACAAACAATGGTGATGGTATTATCGTCAAGAATTTTTTCTAAATGCTTTTTATCAGATAACCCTTCAACGATTATGACTTTATTGTAATCATCTTCCATCATCGTTTTGCACTCCTTATCGCAGCAAATAGGCTGAACATCCTTTAACATCATCCGATAACCGGGGATGTTCAAAAAGTTCAATTGATCGTACTTTTTGAACATGCACTAATATGCTTTTTCTATATTATATGAAAAGAAAAGAGCTAACTATACACGAATGTGGAAAAGTTAGCCCTTTTTCACCTTTTTTAGAGCCTTTTTAAAAAATCCAGATAAAGAACCTGTCCTTTTCATTGTTTCTCGCAGTGTAAGCAGGCTGTAAGACTCCCACTTCAAGCATTGAGGAGAATCAAAAATTTTGAGTAGGGGTCTAACAGCAATAACGGTCCGATTGGTTCTAGGCCTTAGGGAGACCGTTTTTTTGGTCATATCTCTTAGGCGCATGCCCTTGTGAAACTATCATTCTCAGGGGATGACCCCCCTTCACTGAATGAAGTTTCACTTTATAAAAAATAGGTGCAATGTTTATATTATTCTTCTATAAATTCCTGGTATGCTTCCGCATCTAATAACTTCTCTAAGTCATCTTCATTCTCGAGCTCTACAACAATCATCCATGCTTTTTCATGCGGTGATTCATTCACAAGCTCTGGACTGTCCTCCAGCTCCTCGTTCACTTCGACTACTTTCCCGCTTACCGGAGCATATAGCTCAGATACCGTTTTAACAGATTCTACACTTCCAAATGGCTCTTCCAGCTCAATCGAATCTCCAACTTCCGGTAATTCCACAAAAACAATATCACCCAGCTCATCTTGTGCAAAGTCTGTTATCCCAATACGAACTTTTCCATCTTCTTGTTTTACCCATTCATGTTCTTTTGAATATAAATAATCCTTTGGCAAGCTCATTTCGTATCCCTCCAACAAATCTTTATTTCTCTTTAACTATACATGGAAGTTTGTTTAAATTCTAGCACTTCCTTATTTCCAGACAGATTCATATGTGTCTTCTTTAAATCCGACCGTCACTTGCTTCCCATCTGTTAAAAGCGGTCTTTTGATCAGCATACCGTCAGAAGCTAAAATCTCTGCCATTTCCTGAGGGGATAAATCATTTATTTTTTCTTTCAGATTCAGTTCACGATATTTTTTACCGCTTGTATTAAAAAATTTCTTTGCCGGCAAATCGCTTGTTTCCATCCAAGCTAGCAGCTCGCTTGCACTTGGGGGTTCTTCAACAATATGAATTGCCTGATAATCTATTTGGTTTTCATCCAGCCATTTTTTCGCATTTCGGCAAGTACCGCATTTGGGATACCAATAAAAAGATAATGTCATGATTATTCCTCCACTCTTACTGCTGTTCTTCTTTAGTCGGCCCCATTACACCAGGCACCTGTAGTCCAGCCTGTCTAAGCAGCACAGTCATTTGACCACGGTGATGAATTTGATGGCTTACGAGCATACGCAAAATACTTCCTTTCGGTGCAGGACCGCCAAAGTCAGCCACTTCATTTACGAAAGCTTCATCAGAAAGTTCTTCCTTTACTTTCTCTACAACGCTTTTTGAGATGACCTCATAAGCTTCTAAAATCTCACTTGCTTTTGTTGGAACATTGTCCGGGTCATACGCAGATTTTAAATCTATTCCAACTAAACTCATGAAGAAAACCGGGCTGTTTACTAAATGCCAGCCCAGCCAGCCAAGACTGTTATGACCTTCTACAATAGATTGATCCAGTTTATCGTCCTCTAAAGCGTTTAAGACAGCTTTTGTTCCATCGGCAGACTGTGACCATTCTGCTAAAAAATCATTTACAGTTCGATACATACTTGCCCCTCCCTAATTTGTTGTTTCCTTTTATTTAGCGTACCACGAAACTTTAGCTTTAATCCAATATATTGAATTATTTTTGCTAAAATTTCAGGCCGTTTTTAGATAGTTTAAAATGACAGGTCAATTAGTTATTAGGTACAATAATGAATAGATTTATGCTAGATGTAAACTAAAGAAAGGAACCTATGTGAATGACATTAAAAGCTTTCCAGAATAAGTGCGCTGCCATTGCAGAAAATAAGACATTTACAAATATCATTATTGGACTGATTTTACTAAATGCTATTATTGTAGGTTTAGAAACATATCCCGTCATTAACCAGCGCTATACGGATTACCTTTATTGGGCGGATGTTGTACTGCTTTCTATTTTTACCATTGAAATTATTATCCGGATCATCGGCAGCTCCTCACTTGTCCATTTTTTCAAAAACCCATGGAATATATTTGATTTTGTTATTGTAACTGCCAGTATTCTATTTGTTGGTTCTAATTATGTGATTGTTCTGCGTATTTTTAGAATACTGCGGGTGCTTCGGGCCATTTCGATTATTCCTTCGTTGCGAAAAATGGTCAATGCACTGCTATTAACGATTCCCTCAATGGGAAATATCATGATTTTGCTGGCCATTTTCTTTTACATGTATGCCGTTATTGGTACCATGCTATTTCAGTCCATTGCTCCAGACCATTTCGGGTCGCTTCATCGGACCTTACTGACATTATTCCAGATTCTTACCCTTGATTCCTGGGCAACCGGAGTGATGTATCCTATTTTAGAAGAAACAAGAATAGCCTTAATCTACTTTCTTTCATTTATCCTGATCGGTGCATTTGTCATTGTTAATTTATTTGTCGGAGTTATCGTAAATAATGTAGAAGAAGCAAATCGGGAGAACCAGCCTACGCCGACTGATTTAAAACTGGAAGCAATGGAGAATGAGCTGAAGGAAATCAAAGCTTTGTTAAAAGAAAGAGATACAAAGTGAACCAAATACATCCGTTTTATCATTATGAATTGAGTTAGACTTAAGAAATGTCTATTGATTTTTTCATTTGTAAAATTATCTAATAAAATACTAGATTTAGAGGGGATTAACGTGAAACAAATCGAAGCAATCTTTTTAGATCGAGATGGAACAATTGGCGGGGATGATAAGGTTCACTATCCTGGTAAATTTGAACTTTTTCCATATGTAGAAGAGGAAATCAAGCGATTAAAAAAAGACAATATAAAAATCTTCTCTTTTACAAATCAGCCTGGAATTTCAAAAGGGTTAGCCCAAAGAAAGGATTTCGTACAGGAATTAAAAGGTTTTGGTTTCAATGATGTATATATCTGTCCGCACAGACATGATGAAGGATGTTCTTGCAGAAAACCGAATGCAGGTATGTTAATGGAAGCACAGCAAAAACATGAATTGATGCTTGAAAACTGCGTCGTTATAGGTGATCGATGGAGTGATATAGTTGCTGCAACCAAGGTGGGATGTATTAAAATTCTGGTGCAAACTGGGGCTGGAAAATCTGCACTAAATGAACATTTTGATAAATTAAATGATGTTCACATTGATTATATAGCCAATGATTTTCAAGACGCTATAAGTTGGGTGTACAGTAATTTCACTATAAGCAATGCTTATAACTCAAACAGAAAATGATTAAACTTTATTCCAAAGTTGGAAAACTTGGTTGTCATCAGGATTTTAGATGACAATTCTAGTTGGGACCGCGATTACTCGCCCCATCAAAACCGTTGCACTTATGCAGCCGAAAGTTTGGGAAAGTTTAAACTTTCTTAACTGCCAAAAGAGATTGTCGTAAAATGCATATTATACATTTTACGACAATCTCTTTTCAATTTATCAGACAATATATTTTTCTTCTTCAATAATCTTCGCTGCAATTTCACGTTTCTTTTTAACCACATTGATTGGCGTATATCTGGTCAGCTTACGTAAGGAGGACAGCATCACACGCAAGGTATCTCCTTCTTCGGCTGTGATTAGAATTTCTTTGGCTGCCGCTTCCATTCTGTTAAATGCTTCCTGTACATACACTTCTGTATACAATAATTTTTGCTGTGCCTTTTCTAATCCTGCCTTCGAAATAGCTTTTTCTGTTCGCAGAATGGCTGACTCCATATTAAATACTTCCGCTGTCATATCTGCTAATCTGACGAGAATTTCCTGTTCACGGTCTAATTTTTTGCCATATTTCTGCGCTGCTAAACCTGCCCCCAGTAAGATTAGTTTTTTCGCATTCTTTAATAAATATTTTTCTTGATCTAAAGCCTCTGTGCCTACTTCCTCTGGCATCATCATCATTAATTCTTCCTGCAGCCCTTGTGCTTTTGTCAGCAGCGGCAGCTCCCCTTTTAACGCTTTTTTCAATAGCGTTCCTGGTACAAGCAGGCGGTTGATTTCATTTGTTCCTTCAAAAATACGGTTAATACGTGAATCACGATAAATGCGCTCTACTTCATATTCTTGCATAAAACCGTATCCGCCATGGAGCTGAACTGCTTCATCTACGGCATAATCCAGTAATTCGGAAACCGTAAATTTCGCCATGGAACATTCAATTTGATATTCAGCAATTGCTCTGGCCACTTCACGCCCATCCTGCAGCTGTTCATCGGATAAGGAACCCATCCGCTGTTCAAATAATCCAACAATGCGATAAACAGCACTTTCATTTGCATAAAGTTTCGAAGCAATCGTTGCCAGTTTTTCTTGTGTCAGCGAAAAGCTTGAAATTGGTGTTTGAAATTGCTTGCGCTCATTTGCATATTTCACGGCTAATTCTAGCGTACGCTTGGATGCTCCTATTCCCCCGACAGCCAGCTTATAACGGCCGACATTCAAAATATTAAAAGCAATCACATGTCCGCGGCCTTTTTCTCCAAGCAGATTTTCTACCGGTACTTCTGCATCTTCTAAGACCAGTGTTCTTGTAGAAGAGCTTTTGATTCCCATTTTCTTCTCTTCCGGGCCAGTGGATACACCCGGGTATTCTCTTTCCACAATAAAGGCGCTGAAATGCTCACCGTCAATTTTAGCGTAGACGATAAAGACATCCGCAAAAGCAGAGTTGGTGATCCACTGCTTTTCGCCATTTAAAATATAATGCGTGCCGGCTTCGTTTAGTTTGGCTGTTGCTTTTGCTCCAAGTGCATCAGACCCCGAACTCGGCTCTGTCAGTGCATACGCAGCAATCAACTCGCCGGTTGCTAATTTAGGAAGATATTTTTCTTTCTGCTCTTCATTTCCAAAGAAAACGATCGGCAGCGAACCGATTCCAACATGTGCGCCATGCGTAATAGAGAAACCGCCTGCGCGGGAAAACTTCTCAGCAATTAACGAAGAGCTGATTTTATCCAATGCCAGACCGCCATATGCTTCTGGAACATCCGCACCTAATAAACCTAATTCTCCGGCTTTTTTCAGCAAATCAACGGAATGCTCAAATTCTTGATTTTCCAGATTATCTATTTTAGGAACGACTTCTCCCAATACAAAATCCTCCGTTGTTTTCGCAATCATCTTGTGTTCATCTGTAAAATCTTCCGGTGTAATCATATCTTCTGCTGTAATATCCTCGACTAAAAAACCGCCGCCCTTAAATAATCTTTCTTTTGTTTCACTCATCATAAATTCCCCTTTTCAAATAGATTATAGAAGTTCAAATACTCCAGCTGCTCCCATACCGCCGCCAATACACATCGTTACAATTCCAAATTGTTCGTTTCTCCGCTTCATTTCATGCATTAAGCTGACTGTCAGCTTTGTTCCTGTACAGCCGAGCGGATGCCCTAACGCAATCGCTCCACCATTTACATTCACTTTATCTGCATCCAGATCTAATGCCCTGATCACCCGGAGTGCCTGTGATGCGAAAGCTTCATTTAATTCAATCAAGCCGATATCAGAAAGTTCGAGCCCAGCCATCTTCACAGCCTTGGGGATAGCCTCCACCGGACCGACTCCCATAATTTCCGGCGCCACGCCAGCTACAGCGAAGGAACGGAATTTCAAAATTGGCGTTAGCCCTTCCTCCTCTGCTTTTTCTTTATCCATTAATAGAACGGAAGCGGCTCCATCGCTCATTTGGGAAGCATTTCCGGCCGTTACGCTTCCTTTTATATGAAAGGCCGGGCGTAGTGTACGTAATGTCTCTATATTCGTTCCCGCACGTACACCCTCATCCATGTCAAAGAAAAAGGATTTTTCTTCAATTTTGTTATTCTTTCCGACAAAGCGCTCTTTCACTTCGACAGGAACAATTTCATCCTTAAACAGACCTTTCTCGATTGCCTTGGCAGCACGCGCATGACTCTGTACGGCAAAGGCATCCTGATCGTCTCTGGAAATGTCAAAGCGATTTGCCACTTCCTCTGCTGTATGCCCCATATTCATATAGTATTTCGGTGCATTGGCAACCAAGGTTGGATTGGGTTTAATGACATGCCCGCCCATTGGAATCATTGACATTGACTCTGCCCCGCCGGCAATAATTGCATCTGCTGCACCAACCATAATCCGTTCCGCACCATAAGCAATCGTTTGTAACCCTGACGCACAGTAGCGATTTACCGTAATGCCCGGCACGTCATGGCTTAAACCAGCCAGTCCGGCAATATTCCGTGCCATATTCATCCCTTGCTCTGCTTCCGGCATTGCACATCCAATAATCACGTCATCTATCGGACCTTGATAATTACCAGCTCTTTTCAAGGTTTCTTTTACAGTAAGCGCCGCCAAATCATCTGGTCTGACATCCTTTAATGATCCTTTATTTGCTTTTCCTACCGGTGTCCTGACACCAGCTACTATCACTGCTTCCTTCACGGACGTATCCTCCTTTAAATGCGTTTTCCTTTTTAGATGTCAATTACGTAATGGCTTTCCTTTTACGAGCATATGCTGCATTCGCTGCTGTGTCAGCGGTTCTGTAATCAGGCTTAAGAATGCTTCTCTTTCTAAATCCAGCATGACCTGCTCATCAATCTCTGCCCCCTCTTTTATTCTTCCGCCCGACAATACATAAGCAAGCTTTTCCGCAATTTTCAAATCATGCTCCGAAGCATAGCCGCTGTAATATAACGATTTAGCTCCCATCACCATTGCTGCATAGCCTGCTTCTCCGACAACCGGAATCTTTTCCCGGGCAGGCTTCTCATATCCTTCATTGAATAGAGACAATACACGTTTTTTTGCATCATAGAGAACATGATCCGGATTCTTGCTGATACGGTCATTTTTATTCAGATAACCGTTTTCCATTGCTTCTTTTGCAGAGGTTGATACTTTTGCCGTTGCTACTTTTTCAAACACATCATTGGCAACCTTGGTTAAATCAACAGACACACCTTCAGGGAGATTACGGAGCTCTTTTAAATAAAGCTCTTTTGTGCCTCCGCCTCCAGGGATAAGTCCGACACCAAACTCGACCAGCCCCATATAAGTTTCTGGTGAAGCCTGAATCGCAGCAGCCGGCAAGGATACCTCTGCACCGCCGCCTAATGTCATATTAAATGGCGCAATAACCACTGGTTTGTCGGCATATTTAATATTCATCGTCATAGATTGAAATTGACGGATAACCAAATCTAATTCAAAGATATTATCATCCTGGGCTTCCATCAGCATCATCGCTAAATTGGCCCCGACACAGAAATTTTTTCCCTGATTGCCAATCACAAGTCCTTTGTAATTTTTATTTACTTCTTCAATGGACTTATTGACCATCTGGATAATATCAAGTCCAATTGCATTACTTCTTGAATGGAATTCTAATAAGGCAACGCCATCACCAATATCGATCAGACTCGCACCAGTATTTTTCTTAATAACTCCTTTTTGTTCCTTGATTGCAGCCAGAGATATTTCTTTTTTATTTACTTCCTTTTGTTGATAAGCATCTTCATGGAAGAAGTAAGTATCTCCCTTTTCCTGTTTATAGAAGGTTTCATTTCCTTCCTCCAGCATATCCAGCACCCAGCTTGGCACAGCTGCATTTTCATCCTGGATACGTTCGACTGCTTCACTTACCCCGATAGCATCCCAGATTTCAAAAGGGCCTAATTCCCAGCCAAATCCCCATTTCATTGCATCATCAATCGAAACAACATCATCCGCAATTTCTCCGACTAAATCAGCAGAATACAATAATACGGGCTTCATAATGGACCAGATAAAATCGGCAGCTTTATCCCCTTTTTGATTTACAAACGCTTTCATTTTCCTATTTAAGCCTTTTTCCTGTTTAGCTAATTCGACAGCAGTTGTTTTCAATTTCTTTCTTTCCTGATATTCCAGTGTATGTGGATTCAATTCTACAATCGTTCTATCCTTTTTCTTTTCGTAGAATCCTTTTCCGCTTTTCGCGCCAATCCAGCCTTTTTCAATCATTTGCTTTAAAAAGTCCGGAACTGTAAAAATTTCCTTCTCTTTCGGATCGGATACATGATCGTAAACATTATTGGCGACATGATAAAATGTATCAATACCTACTACATCCAGTGTGCGGAATGTTGCACTTTTTGGTCTGCCAATCAATGGACCCGTAATCGAATCTACTTCTCCGACACTTAAGTTCTGTTTTTCCATTTCCTGTAACGTTACTAAAAGCCCATAGGTTCCAATCCGGTTCGCAATAAAGTTTGGTGTATCCTTCGCTTCAACAACCCCTTTACCTAATACGTCTTCTCCAAAAGTCTTCATAAAAGAAAGCACTTCAGCTTTTGTTTTTTCTGTCGGAATAACCTCTAGTAATTTCAGATAACGCGGCGGATTAAAAAAGTGCGTACCTAAAAAATGCTCCTGCATATCTTCTGAGGAATCAGCAATCATTGCTTCCACAGAAATTCCTGATGTATTGGAACTAATAATCGTTCCTTCCCTGCGATGTGCATCGACTTTTTTAAACAGCTCTTTTTTCGCTTCCAGATTCTCGACAATTACCTCAACAATCCAATCTGCCTTTGCCAGCAACGCTAAATCATCCTCTAAATTAGCAACACGAATCAGATCTAAGCTTTTTTTAGATGTAATTGGCGATGGCTTTTGTTTTATCAGCTTCTGTTTACTTTCACTTCCAATCCGATTCCTGACCTCTTTGTCTGCTAATGTAAGTCCTTGTTTTTTTTCTTTCTCTGTCAAGGAATCTGGCACTCTGTCAAACATCGTTACGAATAAACCTGCATTCGCTAAATGAGCGGCGATACCAGAACCCATCACTCCCGAACCTATTACTGCAACATTTTTAATGGAATATGTCATTTCGCAATCCTCCAGCCTTTCTTGAATGAATACTCATTCATTTTTAAGCCAAAAAATAAAGATATTGGCATATCGAATATCTTACGTTACTTATACTATAACGGATTATTTATTTTTTCGCAATATATTTAACGACTTTTTGTAAGGGGTTTCAAATTATTGCTATATTGTTACATGTAGTCCATCTGTGGACTGCAAAAAAAAAAGACACCGTGCCCCCTCATTCCTTAGTTATTGTTTTGGTTCAAGAAGACGACTTTCTTCTATATTAATGCATGCTTAATTTGAGAAGTTCATAAAAGTCGTAATCATTCCTATTTACAAATGGTAATCCTTACGATATTATAGATGAAGTACTCCCACAGAGTACGTTCAATTATTGTTTTAAATGAATGGAGGATGACGATGACAACACCTGTTGTGTCCATGTCAAATATTAACTTCCATTATGAATCTCGTAAAGTCTTGGATGATATCAATTTTGAAATTCCCCAAGGAGCTTTCATGGGGTTAGTAGGACCGAATGGCGGAGGAAAAACCACATTGATCCGGCTGATCCTCGGCTTAGAAAAACAAGAAACGGGAGAAATAATGGTTTTTGGGCAGTCTATTCAAAAACTTAAAAATAGAGCTCGAATTGGCTTTGTCTCACAAAAAGCAAATACATTTAATAAAGGATTTCCTGCAACTGTTTATGAAGTCGTTGCTTCCGGACTTACTGCACAGCTTGGCTATTTGAAATTTTTAACAAAAAAAGACAAGCAAAAAGTTCATGAAGCCATTGCACAGGTTGGTATGACAGAGTATACCAAGCAAAATATCGGAAATTTGTCTGGAGGCCAGCAGCAGCGTATCTTTATTGCACGCGCCCTGGTCAGTGATCCTGAGCTGATTATTCTGGACGAACCGACTGTAGGAATTGACTATGAAAATGTGAAGAAATTTTATGAACTGCTTTATAAGCTGAATACAGAATTCAAAAAAACATTACTGCTGGTAACACATGATACAGGCACAATGACCGAGTATGCAACCGATATTGTCTGCTTAAATAAAACCATGCATTTTCACGGAAATCCTGATGAATATGCATTGCTTACAGAAGCTGACTTTTCGCAAATTTATGGTCATCCAGTCAGTCTTGTTACGCATTAATTCATCGTTGGAGGAAAGACCATGCTTTTAGACTTTTTAACTTACCCCTTTTTAAGGTACACATTTCTCACGGGGATCTTGATCGGGATGATCGCACCACTGCTCGGAACCTTTATCGTTGTGAGACGGCAATCGTTAATAGCAGACGCCCTTTCACATGTTACCTTAGCCGGAATTTCATTCGGTTTGATGGCTGAGAAAAAATATGGATGGGTTATCTCGCCGATATATAGCGGCATGATATTTTCTGTGATCGGCTCAATCTTTATTGAAAAACTGCGTACCGTATATAAGGCTTATCAGGAAATCTCCATCCCTATTATTTTATCTGCGGGCGTCGGCTTAAGTGTTATCTTCATTTCTATTGCTGATGGCTTTAACACAGATTTATTCAACTATCTATTTGGCTCTGTATCTGCCGTCACTGTAAATGATTTTTATGTCATTGCCGGAATAACTATTTTTGTTCTTGTTATTATCTGGCTCTTTTTTAAGGAATTATTTACGATGTCTTTTGATGAAGAGCAGGCAACTATTGCCGGTCTGCATGTAAAATGGGTCAATATGCTATTTATCATTCTGACAGCTCTTGTTATTGCTGCTTCTATCCGTATTGTCGGGGTATTATTAGTTTCTGCTTTAATGACTTTACCAGTTGCGGCAAGCATGCGGATTGCGAAAGGTTTTAAACAAATGATATTCCTATCGATTCTTTTTGGTGAAATTGCAGTTATATTCGGGATTATTTCCGGATACTATTTAGATATCCCGCCAGGTGGTACCATTGTAATGACATCAATCATTATTTTATTAATCGCTATAGGAATGAAAAAACTACGAAAATAAACGGAGGTTTTTGCGATGAATCTTCAAGAGGCTATCAACGTTTTAAAAGAAAAAGGGTATAAAACAACTGGAAAACGGAAGGATATCTTAGAATTCTTTTCATCAAAGGATGGATATCGCCCCGCAAAAGATTTAATTGCTCATCTCGAAAAGAAATACGGTGCAATCAGCTTTGATACGATCTATCGTAACCTGCACTTATACCATGATTTAGGAATATTAGAAAAAACAGATTTAGAGGGTGAAAAACACTTTCGGCTCAGCTGCAGCCATCATCATCATCACCATTTTATTTGCAGGGATTGCGGCAAAACAAAAGAAATTGAAGTCTGTCCTATGGATACGGCTTTGGCTGAACTGACAAATTATGAAATTGATGATCATAAATTTGAGATTTACGGAAGATGCCCTTCCTGTCTGAATGCCTAAACTTTTGATAGGATGAATCATCACAGCCTATCTTAGGCAGTCCTGTACTTTTCAAACTTGTCTTGCCAATTTTCTTTATGATTTGACAAACTTTTTTGGGAATTACTATTTCTTTATACTGAAAAGTTATGTATACTACTTTTAGAACAATTATATTAGGAGCAGAGTGGTATGCGTAAAAGTAGTAGATTTCGATTTTTATTATTATTCATCGCAGGAATTGTTTTTATTGTATTTGTTTTAGTAATGCAAAGACAATTTAACAATCCGGATTTTGACTTTGAGAGTGAAGCAGTTGAAGTAAACAAGATAGAAAACGAGGATGAGCCTGAAGAGGAAGCAGATGAAGACACTGGTACAAAGGATGAGTCCGAATCATCTGAAGAACAAGCCGAGGAAACAGAAGCCGGCTCCGATCATTCTAACGGAGAGGATTATGAGGTTACAGCAGATTTATTAAATATTCGCAGTGGCCCCAACGCAGACAGTCAGGTCGTAGCAACGCTAAGTACAGGCGATATTGTTCAAATTATCGGTGAAGAAGATGAGTATGAATGGGTTGAGGTCAGTTATGAAGATGTCACTGGCTATGCAAATGCTGGATACCTGGAGCCTGTTGAATAATAATAAAGCTTAGATAACCCCGAACTCTTGAAGGATAGGG
This sequence comes from Oceanobacillus sp. CFH 90083, assembly GCF_009389585.1. GTDB lineage: Bacteria > Bacillota > Bacilli > Bacillales > Amphibacillaceae > Oceanobacillus. Next base: position 156,078 of record NZ_VIYG01000002.1, read on the forward strand.
TCATCTATATTTCATGTCCTTTTAGAAAAGCCAAACTGATGTTCCTGCCTATCTATCAGATAGACAAAGGGATCAGCCTGGCTTTTTTATATTTCAAACTACTGCTTCTTCTATTTAATCCAATACGGTTTCTAAAACTTTTCTTTCTTCATGATCCAGCATATTCTTTAAAATAACTTCTTCTACCTCTTTGTTCATTTCTGCCTCCAATGTTTTAGAAGCTGGCGCCTCGCCAACAATGAAAATTCGTTTCCACTTTCTATCTTTTGCCTGCTTATCCAGCCTGGAGGCAATACTTTTATACCAGCGATATTGATTCGCTGCATAACGACCATGGAACAAATCTCTTTGTACGTTACTTGCTCCAAGACCTTGCTTCGCTCTGCCATGCCGAGGGCCTTGTTTCATCTTCCAGGTATCTTCTTCTACATCTAATTCATATTCTGCCATATCCTCGACTTGATTTAGATTACTATCAATCAGCTTAACCTGATTTTGCTGTACAAGAATAATTCCCATTTTTGGATACTTTTCTGACAAGGCCTTTAATTGATCCAAAACAGGTGTTTCTTGCCATGCAAATTCATTATCCAGACGCATCTGGACACGCTCAGCAAACCAGACATCTCCGTCGGCAGAAGCTATAATAATAATTCCCCGCATGACATTTCTTTCTATTTCATCTATAAATTTTTCCACTCGCTTTTTCACTTTTCTATAATTTCTAAGCTCTTCTTCATTATTTCCTTCTTTTAAATAATGCTCAAAGTTATTCAATCCATTTTTTAAATGAATTTTCCACTCTCCGTCTTGCTGGTCCGGGTCGCTCAAATCTGTATTCAGGTACATTGTAAATATTTTATTCGTTCCAGTTCCTCTGACATTCTCCAAATCTTTCACAATACCTTGAATATCCTTCATGATAAACCTCCTCTAAATCAATATGTATTTTATGTGTAACCGAAATAAAAAGAGGTTAAACTTTCATCTTAAAATATCACTTAGATTTCACATTTTATTACTAATAACCGTCCGTAGAACTCCCGCTGATTGAAGTTTTGTTTTATATAATCAAAAAAAGGAAAGGGATTCACTCCCCTTCCTTTTTTGATTATATCGATTTTGATTTATGCAGATTTTTTATTCCTGTTCAAGCTGCTGTTCTTCGGATACCTTCGTGATCTTCACTCTTTTAATCTGATACCCATCTTTTTCAACAAGCGTAAATGCATAACCCTCAAATTCCATAACCGTGCCTACCTCTGCTTCAAGGTTATGAGTAAAAAACCAGCCGCCAATTGTATCTACTTCATCATCTTCTAAAGTGATACCCAGCTTCTGATTAATATCATCCAAGCTGACCCGGCCTGCCACTAAATAAGTAGTGTCATCAATTGTTTCAAAGTCAGGTACTTCATCTTCATCAAATTCATCCCGAATATCTCCAACGATTTCTTCCAAAATATCCTCAACCGTCACTAACCCTGCTGTACCACCATATTCGTCATTTACAATCGCCATGTGAATACGTTCCTTTTGCATTTTTAAAAGGAGCTGACGAATCGGTGTTGCTTCGGAAATATGAATAATTGGACGAATATAATCTTCAATCGTTGCCGGCTCATCATTACTTAGTTTCCCAGTAAATATTTCCTTTAAATTCACCAGACCAATAATATTGTCTTTATCCTCATCCGCAACTGGATAACGGGTAAATTGACCCTCGCGAACAATCTCCATATTTTCCTCAAAACTATCTTCCATCGAAAAATAAATCATTTCTGTTCTCGGTGTCATAATTTCTCTCGCTACCCGTTCATCAAAATCAAATATATTGTTTACATACATCATTTCAGATTGATTGATTTCACCGCTTTTATAGCTGTCAGCCAAAATTAAGCGCAGTTCTTCTTCAGTATGCGTTTCTTCATGTCCACTCATTGGTTTTAAACCAACTGCTCTGGTTAATAATCGTGCTGAACCATTCAATAACCAAATAAATGGGAACAACAGGCGGTAGAACCAGGTTAGCGGACGAGCTACAGCTAGTGTTACCTGTTCTGCTTTTTGGATTGCTAATGTTTTCGGAGCCAGCTCTCCGACAACGACATGCAGGAATGTTGCAATCAGGAATGAAATAACAATGGAAAGCGTTGTAACAAGACCCGCCCCGATATTAAATTCCTCCAATAGCGGATGTAACATTCTCTCAAATGTCGGCTCTGCTAAACGTCCGATTCCAAGTGCTGTAATCGTAATTCCTAATTGACAGGCGGATAAATATTCATCAAGATGCGTAACGACTTTCTTCGCTGCCGCAGCTGATCCTTTTCCCGCTGCAATATGGGGCTCCAGTTGTGTACTTCGAATTTTTACAATAGCAAACTCTGACATAACAAAAAAAGCAGTTAATGCGATCAAAATAGCAACCGCAAATAAATTAATCATGGTCGATATGTCCAATTAAGATCCTTGCGCAAATTTGTGCAAGGATTTCACCTCCTGAAATTTTAAATATTATTCGTTTGTTATTAAGGTTTCTTTCTAATTGCTTCCACACGCAGATAATCCAAATGATTAGGCTCAATGGATACCATCGTATGCTGATTATATATTATTATTGAGTTCCATATTACCTTCCCATCGAATCACCCTCTCTCTTACCTTTATTATAATAGATAATGGCGTACTATGTCTACTTGTCTATAAAAGTGCTGCAAATAAATACAATATATAGCCAGCCAGTAAAAAGGCGGCTGTATTGGATAGCAGCTGCCTTTTTTACTCTTACCTTATCAATTAATCTTTCATCTATCTTTTTCTTCTCTTTGCAGAATTTTAATAAAGGAAATCATCAGGATGATAATAATTACTACGAAGGGTAATGCTGATGTAAGAGAGGCTGTCTGCAGTGCATTTAATCCTCCCGCAACTAAAAGGACAACAGCAATCGCTGTAATCAAGCCGCCCCAGATAAATTTCGTAATTAATGCTGGATTCAAGCTTCCCTTCGATGTCATACTCCCTAAAATATATGTTGCAGAATCAGCTGAGGTCACAAGAAATGTAAAAATAAGAACAATTGCCATAAGGGAGGTAATTGTACTCAGCGGTAACGTCCCAAATGTTTCAAATAATGCTACAGCTAAATCATGATCTACAGCTTCAGCAATCATTGTTCCATTTCTTAAATCACTGTACAGGCTTGTTCCTCCAAAAACAGCAATCCATATACAGGCTATGGCAGGAGAGGTCACTAGAACACCAAAGATATATTGACGAATCGTACGCCCTCTTGACACACGCGCTACAAATGCACCAACAAATGGGGACCATGAAATTGCCCAAGCCCAATAGAAAATAGTCCAATCAATTACCCAATTATCTCCTGTGTATGGCGTTAAACGCAAGCTATATTCTACAAAATTTGTTAAGTAATCACCTAAGCCTAATACAAATGTTTCTAAAATAAATACAGTTGGTCCAGCCAGAAAAACAAAAATAAGCAAGATTAAACAAAATGATAAATTAATGGTACTTAACCACTTCATTCCGCGATTCACACCACTGACAGATGAACCTAAATAAACAAGTAGCATGGCTAATGCAATCACAATTTGCATCCACACACCGTCAGGCAATCCAAATACTGATGATAAGCCGCCGCTCATTTGCATAATTCCTAGTCCTAGTGAAGTCGCAACTCCCATAACAGTAGCAATTACCGCAAGTGAGTTTATCGAAGTAGCTGTAATTGGATTATTTCCCATAACAGGTTTTACAGCTGTTGAAATTAACCCATCTTTTCCTTTACGAAATTGTAAATAAGCAATAACAAGTCCAACTAACGCAAAAACAGACCATTGGCTGATTCCCCAATTAAAAAAAGCATATCCCATAGCTACTCTTGCAGCTTCTTCTGTTTGTGCCTCTAATCCAGGGAATGGTGTATCAAAAAAGTGACTCATTGGCTCTGCTACACCCCAGAACACAAGTCCAGAACCAAAACCTGTAGAAAAAAGCATCCCGATCCAGGGAAAGAAGCCAAATTCCGGCTTTGAATTTTTTGGCCCCAATTTTATTTTGCCGTACTTACTTATGGAGATCCCAATTAAAAAAACAACAAAGACAAAAACAGAGAGAAGATAAAACCATCCAAAATTTTGTGTTGTAAAATCAAATAACCTCGTTGCTATGACTTGAAAACCTGTTGGATTTACAGCACCGATAATAACCAAAGCTAAAATCACAGATGCTGAAATAAAGAATACAGGATTTAAAAAGCTTTTACTATTTTTTCTCATACTTCTATCCTTTCTATATTTTTTTGAGAGACTGGAATATATACTACTATTCCCAATAACCAGGATAGTAAACTATCCTGGTTATTGGCATATATTATTTTAGAACCACAGTAGACCCCGTCTTATTCATGCAAATGATATGTATATGATTACGAACAATAAAAAAAGCCCTCACACGAAGCGCTTCTTCATGTAAAGACTTTTGGTAAAATGATTATTATTGTACACGACGTACTGTTCCGCTGAATTCTTTGCCCCAATAGCTTCCAGGTGACATATCAGCAACTGCAACACCTGTGCTGCTTTGAGAACCGATAAATTTATTGTTTCCAAGATAAATACCAACATGGCCATTTGTGCCATTTGTATTAAAGAAAACTAAATCTCCCGGCTGCTTATCACTTGCCTTAACATCTTTTCCAGTGCTAACTAATCCACCCGTATAAGATGGGATAGAGTATCCTGCTTGTGCAAATGCCCAAGATACAAAACCCGAACAGTCAAAACCTGTGCTAGGGCTTTTTCCTCCCCAAACATATGTGTTTTGGTGTGTTTGGCTTTGCGCAGCGCTAAGTACTCCACTAATTCTTGAACCTGTTGATGGTGCAGGATCATTTTTTGGCTCTTCTTTTTTATCTTGGCTAGAACTGCTAGATTCATTTGAATTACTAGAGCTGTCAGAATTGCTGGTTGCATTAGTAGAATTTGATTCATTTGTATTAGAACTGTTACTGCTATTTCCAGAGTTACTATTATTGTTGTTATTGTTATTATTGCTTTCACTATTTGAAGATGTATCTTCATCTTCTTGTTCGGAAGAAGTTTCTTCCTGTACCGGTTCCTGTTCATTTGCTTCTTCTTCCGTATCATTTGCAGCTTCGTCACTGCTGTTATCATCACCAGAACCTACACTAACACTTGCCACCAATGTTTCCGGTGCTGGCGTATTAGCGACTTCCAAACGATCAGCTACATCCTGCTCAATAGCAGCTAAACGGGAATCTTCAATTTCTAATTCATCAATAAGTGCTGTTAATTCTTCTTCTTTATCTTTTAACGAAGCCTCTTTATCTTCAGCGGCATCTTTTTGCTCTGAAATTGTATTATTGATACCTGTTAAATCTGTTTTCAGTTGATTTAATTCTTCAAGCTTTGACTCAACTGATTCTTGCTTTTCAGCTACATCTTTTTTATCTTTTTCTTGTTGTTCAAGTAAAGCTAAATCAGAATCAGTAATTTTATTTACTGCAGAAACACGGCTGACAAAATCACTGAAATCCTGTGCTCCAAACAATACTTCAAGATAGCTGATATCTCCACCGTTTTGTTGTAAAGATACGGCACGTTCTTTTAAAATATCTGTACGTTTTTCAATTGCTTCTTCTAACTCTTTTATTTCAGCTTCCAACTCACTGACTTCATCTTCTGTAGTTGAAATACCTTCTTCTGTTTCATCTAGTTTCTGCTGGTTTTTCTCAAGAGCGGAATTTAAATCATCAATCTCTTTCTGTAAATCTTGTAAATCAATTAAAATGTTTGCTACTTCATTTTCGGCATTTGATAGATTAGATTGTACAGAATCACGTTCATCCTGTACTTCGGATTGTCTGTTTTCCAAGTCTTCTATTGATTCTGCTTTTACTGGTCCTGCAAAAAATACCCCGCTCAAGCCTACTACGGAAGCCGCAGTTAACGTCATTACTGTCTTCTTCAACTTATATTCCCCACTTTCAATTTTTGCACCGCAAATCTATTTATCTATGTATTTTGGTATAATCGAACATCTGCGATTTGTTATTTATATTATTTTCAATTAATTTCTTCTTTCAATTTGTAACTTTGTAAAGCTTAACATAAGAAAATGTCATGCATATTATAGAAATGTTACATTTATATTTCAATAACGACAAATCTATTTAAAAATCGTCATAGAGTCTCCCGTATTACTTACATAATAATAATTGTTATTCTAATAGATTTGCCTGATTACCTTAATAAATATTGATTTATTTTTTGTCATTTAATACCTCCACTAATGTTACAATAGTACGATAATAAATGAAAATATATATTACAATTATTACAATTTTAGATCTGCACTAAAATCTATGATTGACAAATAAATATTACTTTGAATAGAAGTGACCACTGCAACGGGATATAATAGGTTGAATAATCACAGCTTCATCCTAGCATGATGCGGGCTAGTGTTATTACCATATGTATTCATTAATATTTATCACTAATGTTGGTAACAACTTCAATTTTTTGTTATAAATTATTAGAATAGATACTATTACGAAAAGTAGGGATGGAAGTGAAGGCTCAGGCTATTATTGGAAATAGAGTTATTAAAACTGGTATTGCAGTATTTTTTACAGCACTTATTTGTAAATGGTTTAATTTTCCACCGACATTTGCTGTTATTACAGCTATCGTTACAATTGAACCAACGGTAACAGATTCTATCAAGAAAGGGCTTGTCCGTTTTCCTGCTTCAGCAATTGGTGCTGCCTATGCCGTTATATTATTAGCTTTATTTGGTAATTCACCACTCACATATATGTTAGCTGCAATACTTACCATTTTTACCTGCTTTCGATTGAATCTTCATGCTGGATTATTAGTGGCAACCCTAACAGCTATTGCAATGATTGAAGTAGTTGATGACAGTTATCTCCAAAGCTTCTTTATCCGATTAGCAACAACAACAATTGGATTATCTGTTTCTACTTTGGTAAATATGTTTGTCTTTCCACCTAACTATCATCGTTCTATTCATAAGCAAATCATATCTATTCGCAAGCAATTGAGTAACCATATGAAGCGATGCTATTATGAATTAATTTTCACAAAAACACCCTTAGACTTGGGGATGAATGAAAAAGTGGGGAGTGTCTATAAAGAGCTTGAAAGTGTAGCGTTACTTTCGCTTTATCAAAAAAAGGATTTGAAATACCACCATATTTTAGAAAAGCGGGAAGATGAATTAACGCAATTAAGAGGACAGATCCATCACCTGCGTATGATTCAGTATCATGTAACTAACATAACAGAGCAGCCTACAACGAAATTTGAATGGGATGCAGAGAAGCAAAAGCATGTATTTGAAACAGTTTGTTACTTTGCCAATGTACTGGCAGACAAAATCGACTTTGAGGAAAAAGAATGGAAGGCTAGACGGGCACAGCTGCATCAAATCTTCCAAGAAACGTTAAAAGCAGCTCAAATGAATGGCACAGAAAAATTACCGATAGAGCTGGTCGCTCTCTACGAACTGAGTTCCATTGTCGAAATTATAGAAGACTATTTTACATTAGAGCAATGACATTTGAAAAAGAAACAAAGATTTCCTCTTTAGCTTTGTTTCTTTTTCTAGTTAATCATGTAAATAGCTAAAGCTGTATAAGGCCTTACTTTTCTTCTAACTCCTCTTTCAGCATAGCTATCTCCTTAGCAGACATACCTGTTATTTTTTTTATATACGAGCTGCTCATTTCTTGTTTAAATAAATTACGTGCTACCGCTTTTCCATAATGAATCACTATTTTTGCTGCCTCACGATTGGCGTACACAGCGTTTTTTTCTGCTTCTAATCTCTTCTGCTTTTCCTCAGCAATCACCTTCTTTTGCTGTTCATATTGTTTTTTCATCTGATTATACTTTTGCTCGACAAATTCCGCTCTGTCCTCCGCTGCTTTTCTTTTTTCTTCGATCCATTCTATCTCTTTAAAAAATTGCTGCTCTATGATTTGCTTATGTCTATCCTTGTAAGCCAGCTGGTTCTCCTTTGTATTGCTCATTTCTCCCCAGGCATTGATAGCTATATCTAAATCTTTATCAGTCATTGCCATCTTCTCCAATTCTCTATACATATCGAGGTAGAAATAATTTCTTCTGTCATCCACAGCTGCCAGTAACAAAAGCCACCTGGCTGCTTCCTTCTCCTCGGAATTCAGCCGTCCTTCTTTATAACTGCGAATAAGTTTTGGAATCTCTACGTATTGGAATTCCAACAAATTAGTTAAGGGCATTTTTTCTTCTTTATCTGCTAATCTGAATACACTATGAAATTCATCATTTTCTGGGGACATTTCAAAATTCAAGATGTTTATTGCTATCACTGCATGGTTTTCGCTAAAACCTGAATTTGCTTCAAATTGCTGCCGATATAACTTAGACCCAAAATAGAAGGATTGCTTTTCTGTTGCATCTTGACTTGGAAAAAGGATCTCCGTATAAATTGATTCTTTCTTTTCCGTCTCAACAAGCAGACGTAGATAGGACTTTTCATCTTCTGCAGCTTCCCAATTTAAAAATTCAAAATCCCGGATTAGTGCCCGTTTAGATTTGATAAAAAAAGTATTCAAAAAAGCAATCGTAATATTTTTATTACGTTCATCGACAAATAAGCTTCTGAAGGCATAATCGATTTTTAAGTCCATCAGCCGATAAGAAGTTTTTTTAGGAATTGCATTTTTGTACACTTCTCCACCTTCACGAATTTGCGGGTATAATAACATTGCTTTTTGAGGATAAATCATGGAAACACATCCTTATGTTTAGTAGAGGACTTACTACGATGAGGTTCTAAATACAGTTAACCAAACATACGTTCTTTTGTCAATAAAATTTTTTCTCAACAAAAAACTGTAGGCACCTTCACAGCTCCTACAGTTTTTCTTTCTTTCGCCTTTTGATATACCAAATGAAGAAAAGCACTATTCCTGCAACTATAACAGCATAAACAAAGCTTGAATACACATCCATAAACGCCGCAACACGGTGCCAATTCTCTCCTAAAATTGTTCCAACTCCAATTAGAATACTATTCCATATTAAAGAACCGACAGCTGTTAACAGCATAAACATACCAAAATTCATCCTCGCCATCCCGGCCGGAATAGATATTAAACTCCTTAAAAGGGGTACCATCCGGCAAAAAAACACCGTCCAATAGCCATATTTCTCAAACCATTCATTTGCCTTATAAATATCTGTTCTCTTTAAACGTAAGATATGTCCATATCGATCAACTATTTTCTCAAGCCGACTGACATCCAATATCATCCCGACACAGTACAGCAGCATTGCTCCAATAAGTGCTCCTATTGTTGCTGCAACCAGAACACCTGAGTAGGTTAATGTGCTATAGGTTGTCATGAATCCTCCAAAAGGAAGAATGATTTCAGATGGTATTGGCGGAAACAGATTTTCTAACGTCATCATCAGAAAAATGCCTACATAACCAAACTGTTCCATAATTGATGTAACCCATTGTCCCATAATACCCTCCATTAAGACTTGCCCTCTTTATTAAGTTATATTCTACCACGCTATGACCTATGATGTTTATTTCATTTAAAAGACAAGTGTTAAGAATTGAAGGGCTGCTCTCTATTCCTGCGTGTTCAAAAAGTCTGATAACTCTTTTAGTTTGTCTCATTCATTATCTCTGCCAGCTGACGATAAGAATATGCTCTTGCCTCATACGTCGGTGCCTTTGTAAGTACCATAAGTTCATTACATTGGTAAGCCTCCTGCAGTTCATGGAGTTTCTCCTGAACAAGTGCTCTATCCCCAATAATCTGTTTATCAGCAGCTTCTGCCTGCTCTTCTTGATCTGCTTGTGGTGAGGAATCCTGTTCTGCCCTTTTTCGTCTTGCTTCTTCCGCCAATTCCAAGGCTTCCTTTTCTGTTTCAGCACAAAGTACAGACACCGCAACAATAGCAGGCTGATCTCCTGCTTGTCTCTGGTAGCCTGCTACAATTTCCGGTCCGTTATCGGCACCCATAAAATGACCGAAAACATAGGGGAGTTTTTTTGCCACAGCCAACTGAGCACTGCGCTGACTTGTCCCTAAGAGCCAAGGCTGGGGCTGAACAAGCGGTACCGGTGTAGCCGTAACTCTTGAATAAAGATGCTCCGGCGAAAAATCATCTTTCAGAAAATGAAGCAGTTCATCCATATAATCCGGCATCGCTTTCACCTTCTCTAAAAAGTTTCCCGCAAGTGCAATAGAAGCTTCCGCTGATCCGCCCGGTGCTCTTCCTATTCCTAAGTCTACCCGTCCTGGATATAAAGCAGCCAGCATCCGGTAACGCTCCGCAATATTATATGGGCGATAATTTGGCAGAAGTACAGCACCTGAACCAATCCGAATGTTTTCTGTTTTGCTGCCGATAATCCCCAGTAAAATATCTGGAGCAGGACTCGCCAACCCTTGCATATCATGATGCTCCGCAACCCAATAACGCTCATACCCTAATTTATCTGCTAAAATGGCTAATTCTATACTGGCTTCCAGCGCCTCTTTGGCATCAGCACCTGCAAATAATGGAGATTGATCTAAGATACTTAGTTTCATTGTTTTTGCTCCCCTTTCTGTTCTAATTGATCTACCAGCTTTTCTGCTGCCCGTCGATAAAAATTACTCATTCCTGTCAAGCTGGTAATCAATAATACCTGCCGTAAATAGGGATCATTTACGATATCTTTATCTAATTCTGTGTTGCATATTTCCTCTTGCTCCTTGATATGCTCTTCAAAACCAGCCACATTTCTATCCATCAGTTGAACATAATTCGTATAAAAATTCTCCAGATCAAAATCATCCTGCTGTATTCTTTGATTAATCTCCTCAAATGTTTTTCCGATATCTTTAATAGATAAAACGCTTTTCATTTGATAAATCATGCTGATCAGCAGCAAATGCTCTTTCGAATATTTTTTATTATTGATCGGGAAGAATAATTTAGCCTTCGCATAATTATTAATCATTGTTTTCGTTAAAACTTTATCTTCTTCATATCGCTTAGAAGAAGCAAATTTACTTTCAAAAAGCTGAATCACCTGATCCATATATAAATCTAAATCAGGTATTTCTTCTGATTTTAACTGTTTTTCCAGCTGAAGCTCTGCTAATTGCTTTTTTATGTTCATAGACTGCCCTTCCTTTCTTTTCTGTCATTTTTTTCGTAAATATCCATCACTTCATGTATGTATTTTTATCGCAGTATAACGGGCTGTAAGCGTCCCACTTTAAAAATGGAAGAAGATTAAAATTTCTAGGCGGGAGATACAAAGTTCTCCCCACATTGAATGAAGTTTCACTTTATTGTTTCTACATTTTATTATAGGCATCTCTATATAAAAATCAAATATTGACTACTTGATGAAACAAGTATATATTTATCACATAGTATTAAAAACTATATATTAGATTGGAGATGTTTCATATTGCATAAATTTATTAGAGAACCGATGAATGCCTTCACTCACTTTATCGGTATTATCTTATCTATTGCTGGACTGATATTACTTGTTGTCAAAGCAGCTCAGGTTGGCACCCCTTTAGATGTTGGTGCTGTCGCTGCCTTTGGTATTAGTTTAATTCTTTTGTATACTGCTTCAACCGTTTATCATTCGGTCATTGCCGGACCAAAAACAATTGCCTTTTTTAGAAGAATGGATCATTCGATGATTTATGTATTAATTGCCGGCACATATATTCCTCTTTGTTTGATTTCTTTACAAGGAACCATTGGCTGGGTACTGTTCTGGGTAATTTCTGGATTGGCATTTCTCGGGGTTCTTTTTAAATTAATCTGGTTTCATTCACCAAGATGGCTGTCTACGCTGCTATATGTATTAATGGGATGGATTGCAATATTTTACAGTGGCTCGCTTGCTCCAATTATCGGAACTGGCGGATTAACCTACTTAATTGCCGGAGGGGTATTTTATACGATTGGGGCAATTATTTACTGGTTGAAGCCAGAATTCTTACGTTTCCGCTATTTTGGCTTCCATGAAATATTTCATATTTTTATCCTGTTAGGAAGTATTTCTCATTTCTTATGTGTTTATCTTTATGTCATTTAAAACCTGTCCGTTTTGCTACACAATGACAGATCCTCCTGAATTAATATGGAGGCACTGTCATTATTCAGCATTTACTTTACCATTTTAGTTACCATTTTAATGAGTTCCTGCTCATAATTTCCTAAATCGAAACTTTCGCTATGCAAAAGCATGCTTTCACTCGCTGCACCATTGATAAGAATAGCTGTTGCTTTTGGATGAAATTCAGATGAAAATATTTTTTTCTCCTGACCTTCTATTAGAATACTTTCTAATAGAAGGTAAAGAGGATCCTCTTCCCCTTCATTCAGTTTGTAATATGGGATATTATCCGCTGTCCGTGCATTAAAAATAATTTCAATCAAAGCTACATTATTTTGATAGTGCTCTTGTTGATAAGCGATGGTAGCTTTTATATAAGCAATGAGCTGCTGATAGATATCTGTCTCTGACTTAACACGTTCATCAATGAATTGCAGCTGCGTACGAATTAAATAGCCTAAAGTATGATAGATTAATTCTTCTTTGTCTGCAAAATGATAAGAAATTAACCCTGTACTGATTTTTGCCTGTTTTGCTATTTTAGCAAGACTTAGTTTTACATAACCGGTATCATTTAAAACTGCAATCGTTGCTTGTAAAATTTGTTCTCTGCGCGCTTCAGAAATAAATGTTTTTTCTTTCGTCACCTCGTATCACCCTCTTATCATCCTTACATATTGTCTCTTGTCCTCGTCACGAATTACAACTCCTTGGGCAGCTAAATCCTTCCGCAAAATATTCACTTCTTTTTCATCCCCTTCCTTCATCGCCCTTTCTCTGGCCGACAGCAAGCTATTAATGGAAGCAGTGAAATCTGGATGCTCCGGAACCCAGCGCTGATAATCGTCCATATAAGGATCTTGATCTTTCCAAGGAAACATGTGCTTCCGAAGAGCTTCTTCTACTGCCGCTTTCTTGGTATCCGTATGTGAGCGATAAAGCTCCTCACCCTTTAAACCTAAAAGGACAATCTCTTTTTTGTCCATGTAAATCGCTGAAATTTTATTTTTTTGCAGCTGTGCTTTTTCATCATACCTTTTCATTGTAACTTCTTGGTCTGTAATCGTCATTTTTAATGATTCACTAAAAGCGTATATTCCAAAGAGAATTCCCGCAATCAAACCGACACCTGCTCCGATTATAGATACCCAGGAGCTATTCCAGGTAAGGACCCACCTGAAGAACGGTTCAAATGGTATGAATGGAACCTTAATTAACCAGCTTGAGATAATTTGAATAAACCAGCCAATAACCCCGCCGAGAAGTGGCCCAACTACAATGATAATCACCTTATCAAACTTTGATAAACCAAGTACTGTTTCATTTTGCATTTCTGTATTCTCCTCTTCAGATGTTTATATAAACATTTTTATTTTTGATTACTTAATCAAATTTTAACATATATATTTAATTTTATCCAGATAAAGCGAAACTTCCATCATTGGGGTTTTTCTTTTCATCTTGCTCCAATGATTGTTAGTTAAACCAATCGGGATGTTACTGCGATAAAATTATATGAAGAGTCATTTCTTGGCAACAAAAAACTGCCTCTTGTATATAACAAAAGACAGTTTCCAGCTTCTTTAGCGTCTATTCACAATGGTAATTTTCCGCATGAATGGAAAACCCAGCAAGTAAAACACAATACCAATTAAAAATATCATTACAAAGGTCATTACCGTAATATTGGAAAATAGATCGACAGCGGCATCAACCATCCAGCCCTCAAAAACACCATATAGTGTAACAACTAACAGTACTCCCAATAAACTCCCCCCGCCTGCTAAACCGGTACGGTAAAAAATTAATCCGATTAAATAGAGCAGCGCCATGATAAAGAACATCACCAATGTATCTACGACAATCCGCATTATCCAGTTATCTGTCAAAAACATCGCCGGGTGGACATAAATATAATTTGTAATACCAATTGCCTGGAATAACCACTCTGTTAATTGCTGTAACGAACTGCCTAAAGTAGCAATGATAAAAGAATACACCGCCATAAAGTATAACTGCATCACATACATATTTTTGCGGGTCGCCCCCATCTTTAAACCAAATGGCAGACTGTTTTTTACTAATAGAAAACCGACAACACCTACATTAAAATACGTTGCAAACGGTATGGCAAAATACATTTTAAATTCGTCTATTCCAAGTAATAAATAGCAAACAACAGCTGATGCAATAATGATTCCGATTAAAATAGTAAAAAAGATTTTCGCAGTCCGGATCACTTCGGTTGAATAGAAATAAAGCATCCCTTTGATTTGATTGTTCATCGATTATGCTCCTTTCTTCTTTTCTGTTAAATGGATCATCAACTCTTGAACTGGTACGCCTTCTGCCTCAAGCCCTGCAGCTGCCGCTTCTTTTCTGCTGCCAAAAGTATATGCCATGGAACTGCCGGCCAAATCCGTACGCTGAATAATTTCTTTATCTGCTAAAAAGGCATCCACTTTTTCCTTTGGGCCGGATACAGCCACGGTTTTTGCCCTTAAATCATCTGAGCTTTCCTGTAAAACGACAGAGCCCTTCTTTAGAATAATGACTTCCTCAAACATTAAACTAACCTCATCAATCAGATGTGTCGAAAAAATAATTGTCCGTGGATTTTCCTGATAGTCTTCCAATAATATGTCATAGAACTTTTTACGGGAAGGAGCATCCATGCCGATATAGGGCTCATCAAATACAGTGATGGGCGCTCTGCTTGCTAATCCTGCGGTGATGCCTAATGCTGATTCCATTCCTTTTGACAGCGTCTTTATTTTAGCTGACTGCTTTAAATTAAAAATCTCTAATAGCTCTTCTGCCATTTCCTGATCCCAATTTGGATAAAAGTAAGAATAGATTTTTAATATTTGCTTTATCTTAAATTCTGGATTGAAATTATTTGCTTCTTTAATCAGGCAAATCGATTCTGTTAACCTTTGTTTATCAAAAGGGTTCTCTCCATCAATGGTAATATCACCGGACGATGCCAAAATTTGACCGCTTAAAATATCCATAAAGGTCGTTTTTCCTGCACCATTTCTGCCAAGCAGACCATAGATTTTATTCCCTTCCAAGGTAATAGAAATTTGATCCAAAGCATGACTTTTTCCATAGGTTTTACTTAACTGATTCACTTTAATTTCCATCTGTCTCATCCTCCCGATTGAGCATATTAATTAGCTCCTGTTTATCCATTTCCAGCTTCTGTGCTTCTTTTTTCATTGGAAGTAAATAATTTTCGTAAAATGTCTGCTTTCTTTTTTCAATCACAATGCCTTTCGCTTCCTCTGTAACAAACATACCAACGCCTCGTTTCTTTACTAAAATCCCTTCTGAGACCAGCTCATTAATTCCCTTACCAGCTGTGGCCGGATTGATTTGATAAAATTTAGCAAACTCATTGGTGGAAGGTGCCCGTTCTCCGCTATTCAAGGAACCATCCATAATGGAATCTTCAACTTGTTCCTTAACCTGCAGGAAAATCGGTTTGTTTTCATCCAATTCTTTTTTCATTATCCTCATCCCTCAATCGGTTAATCACTCATGTAATTAACCATATAACATAACCATAAAAAAGTCAATCTATTATTTATTAATAACGCACTTTATCTTTGAAAGAATCCTTATATATCAAAGGATTTCGTGCATTATAATAATTATGTAAACAAATCCTGTTTCAGAAAGAGCGTTCGCTAATAAGCAGCCGCGGATTATTTTTATGCAAAAAATAAGACCAGGTAGGGTACCCAGTCTTGTTTTCTCGTTCATTATTCCTTCACCATTTCGGATTGTATATAGTGATAAATCAGATTTTCCGTATGCTGAAGCGATAATTCATGCGTACGCTCAAATGCGTGAGAGGCATCGATTCCCGGTCCAATCAGTCCATGAATCACATCATACCCGGCACGGATAGCTGCCGATGCATCCGATTGATAGTACGGATAAATATCTAATTTATATTCAATATTGTTGGCTTTAGCAATGTTGGTAAGATGATTGCGGAGACCGTAATGGTATGGTCCGGAAGCATCCTTTACACAAATTGACACGGTGTATTCATCTGTCCTTTGCCCATCACCGATAGCTCCCATATCCACAGCCAGATACTCCACCGTTTCCGGAGGGATATTAGAGTTGCCGCCATAGCCGATTTCTTCGTTATTAGAAAAGAGAAAATGCGTTGTATATGGCAATTCCGTTTGATCTGCTGTAAGCTTTTCAATCACTTTGATTAAGATGGCAGCACTAGCCTTATCATCTAAATGCCGGGATTTAATGAACCCGGATTCGGTTATTTCCACCCGTGGATCAAAGGAGATAAAATCGCCTATTTCAATACCCAGATTACGGGTATCTTCCTCACTCTTCACCACTTCATCAATCCGCACTTCCATGTTTTCTGTATCTCTTTTCAGCTCACCAGCTTTTCGATATACATGAACCGCTGTTTGATGCATTAAAATGGTACCGGTAATTTTTTTACCGCCTACGGTATGAATGATACAATATTCGCCTTCAACATAATTAAGCGGGAAGCCGCCGATGACTTGTATTTTCAAACGGCCATCTGCTTTTATTTCTTTGACAATTGCTCCTAATGTATCCACATGTGCCGTCAGAAAACGATGTTTGACTGTATTTTTACCTGGTAAGGTTGCAATCAGGCCTCCTTTACGGTTACGTTTTGTTTGCACGTTATTTTCGGCTAATCTTTTCTCAATAAATTGAATCGCATCTTGCGTATAGCCGCTCGGACTTGGTATGGCTACTAAATCTTTAATCAATGCTTTCGTTTCTTCTACATTGGGAAAACTACTCATTATGGACCTCCTCGTCAAATGAATGTATATTAATTAGTCTACTATAGTTTATCAGAAAAAGCATTGTCACCAATTATTCATAGTTCACAGAAGTGTAATTTTTTTACTTTAACAAACCTTGTTGTAAGCCTAATTCTCATGTAAGCTAAAGTCTGGAGAAATTATTTTGAATTCATTAGACTAAGGAGGAAAAGCTATGAAAAAACTTACAGGATCACTAACTCTTGTTGCCTTATTATTTTTATTCAGTGCAAGCCCTGCCTTTGCACATACACATCTTGATACATCTGATCCGGAGGAAGGCTCAACAGTAACAGAGGCTTTGGACAGGATTACACTTTATTTTGAAACAGTGATCGAAGAAAGCGCAGTGATGGAATTACATGCAGAAGATGGAACAGCGATTACACTTGATAATCTCACTGTGCATGATGATACCTTTTCTGCGGATGTGACAGAGCCTTTAGAAAATGGAACATATACCATCAGCTGGGATATTATTGGTGTAGATGGTCATCCAATGGAGGATTCCATTTCATTTGAAGTGGATATAGAAGAAGCTGCTGTTGAGGATCAGGAAGAGGAAAATACAGAAGCAGCTGAGGATACATCTGGAGAGCAGACAGAGGAAAATGAAGCAGCTTCAGAAAGCGATGTACAAGAAACAGCAGTGGACGACACGAATTCCAATACAATGCTAATTACCATTCTAGTTATTGCCATTGTCGCAATCGTAGTCATTGTATTACTAAAAAGGAAGAAATAATCCATGTTTTATGTAACGATTTTTACAGAAATGTTCTTATATCTTTGCCTGGCTTTTTTAGCAGGAAGCTTTCTGATACGATTGCTTCCTGCTACTTCCCCTATCAAGGTACATGTATCCTCCAATTTACAGCTTGCTGCTATTTGGGGAATTGCCCTATTTGCCTTTATTCCACTGATTCAGCTCATCCGCCACATTACCGCCCGTTCTTCCTTAGGTTCTGCCTTTGAGGATGTTTTACTATCCTTTCGAATCGGAAATGCGTGGCTATTCTTATTTACGATTTGTATCCTTTTCAGTGTCTATATTGCATTTGTCAAAGATACAAGCAGCAAACAAACAGCATGGGTTGGAATGATTTTTACAGGTTTTGTAGCGTTTGGCATTGGCTGGGCAAGTCATGCAGGCTCCTTTACAGGCTTTTCCGGGGTATTTACACATGCAGTGCATATGTTGACCGTAAGTGCCTGGATCGGAACATTGATGATGGCCTGCTGGTTTGTACCAAAGTCTATGAACTGGCTCACATTTATCAAAAGCTACCATCCTTTTGCACTAACCTGTTTTGTTATTGTTGTCCTAAGCGGTATTTTATTAGCGCAATTCACTGTTGACCTCAGACAATATGACGAAGCTTTACTCGTTTCCTATGGACAAAGCTTATTTTTAAAACAATTATTTATCATTCCATTAGTGATATATGCTATCTTTAACGGTATTTGGATGAAACGGCGCTTACAGGCTGACATAAGCTTGCAGGCGAGACCATGGGTACGCGTCGAGTTCTTTATTATTTTGTTTATTTTATTGCTGACAGGTATCATGAATGAGCAATCACCGCCGCTTCATATTGAAAGCCTGATCGCACATAGCGGCTATGCCCCGATACTCGATATGTTTTATGAGGGCTCTGTAGATGGTGTGGGAATTAGTTTGGCATTAGATGGATCTGTTTTGTTCTTTATCGCCTTGGCACTGGCATGCCTCGCAGGCAGTATCTATATTTTCAAAACAAAAAGACATCCCGCACTCTCTTATCTTGCCTCGCTTCTCTTTGTTGTCATGGGGTATTTTGCTTTTATTCAAAGTATTGTGATAAGCTGATTTATATAAAAACGGAAAAGGCTTAAAATGGATAGGAATGCATTCATTTTGAGCCTTTTTTAATGATAAGATGATCCTACTATACTGAAACTTCTAAAAGCGGATGTTCAAATATCACAATAAATAAAGCATCGAAATCAAAAAGCATGTGCTCCAAATACTTTCAGAGCACATGCTTCTTATTATCTCAATATTGTTATTTTAACATCTTTTCTTCCCCAGCTTAGCGCTTGAGATTGATCCGAAAAGAAAACATCTATTTTATTTCCTTTAATTGCTCCACCTGTATCACGTGCTACAGCTACTCCATAGCCTTCTACTTCTACAACACTTCCAAGTGGAATAACACTCGGGTCAACAGCAATTACTTTTGCACCTGCATTTTTCTTTAAATCAAATCCAGTTGCTGTAAGACCAGTACATCCATTGCAATTAGCTGTGTAAGCTGTGGATGAAACGGTAAATGTCTCACCAGAGTTTTCTTCTTTTTTGCTTGAACTTTCTTCTTTAACTGCTGTTTCTTCTTTTTTACTCGAGCTTTCTTCTTTTTCTGCCGGCTTTTCTTTCGGCTTGGAAGCTTCTACTTTCGGCTCTTCCTTCTGCTCTGGTTCATTACTTTCAGCAGAAGCCGTTTCTTTTTCTTCTTCCGGCTCTTTGGTTATTGTTTTAGATGCGACACTCGTTTCTTTTTCTTGATGTACCTTAATTTCTTCTTCAGCTTCTTCCGCTGCTTTTTCTTCAGCTTCGGCCAGCTTTGCCGCTTCTTCTTCTTTCGCTTTTTCTTCAGCCGCAGCAATAGCAGCTTGTGTATCAGCTTCTAAAGATGCTAATTGCGAATCTGTAATTTCCAGTTCCTCTACAAGTGCCTCTAAATCAGCCTGCTTTGTTTCCAGGTCATCTTTTTTAGCATTGCTGTCTGCAAGTGCCAGCTCAACATTTTCTTTTGCAACGCTTTGCTCATCTTTTAAATCATTCAGAGCACTCATTTTTTCCACTTCTTCTTCCTGCTTTTCTTCTAAAGAAGCAATATCTGATTCCTGCTGTTCGATTAACGCAGCATCAGAATCAGCAATTTTATTAACAGCATTTGCCCGAGAAATAAAGTCTTCAAAGCTTTGTGCACCGAAGAGGACTTCCAGATAATTAATGTCTCCACCGGAATGCTGAACAGATACCATCCGTTCTTTTAATATTTCAAAGCGTTCCTTTATTTTCTCTTCAAGCTCTTGCATTTCATCTTCTAATACAAAAATATCTTCCAATAAAGCATCAATCTGTTGATCTGTTTTATCAATCTCCTGCTGCTTTTCTTCTAATTCGATTTCTGTACTTGCAATGTCACTTTTTAATTGCTCCAATTCCTCTAATACGGAAGCAATCTGTTGTTCAGAGTCCGATAATTCTGTTTTGACCTCCGAACGCTGATCACGAATATCTTCGAGATCATCAGCAGTTTCTGCTTGAACTGGTACAATACTGGAACTCATGAAACCAACAATCATTACTATCGCTAGCAAAAATGATTTCTTCAATTCTTTTCCCCCTGTTCCTGCATCACTACTACATAGGTCTCTCTCTAAAAAGGAATCTAACCTTTTTTATGCAGCTTTGTGAATCATAGGATAAATTTAACAAGATATAAATTCCTAATGCAGTGTAACATCTACAGATTGCAGAAAGATTATAGAAATGTTACAGTTTTGTATCGGGGCAGAGAGAAATTCTCTTCAAAGCCTGTCATACGAATGCTTTCAGATGTAATATTACAATCCAGTTACATGACGTAATATAAATAAATTTCCCATGGAGAATCCTGTTCTGTAAATATTTCCTCCAGTGATAATCCAATATCTTCCGCATTTTCAATTGGTACAGCAGACAAAATATACACTCCTCCTAATTCCTTTAGAGCATCTGTATCAATTGCTAAATCCGAAATCGGCTCGTTCCTGTCTTTCGTAAACATATAATCCTTTCCATGCTCAGCAACATACATATACAGCCTCCCACCCCATGTATCGAAATAATTTTGTAACATCGGACTCTTATCCAGCTCACCAGCAATAATCTCACGAAAGTCATGCTTATATTCCAGCGGAAAACTATTATTATACGTATCCAGCGTATAAAAGCCATTATATTGTGCAATGGTCGGGTGTAAACCAATGCTGACAACCCGATAATCATCCGGGCTCTCTCCTATATAATCCTGGATGGATGAAAACAATTCCTCTGAATAAAATTCCTTAAAGGTTGGTGTACTTGCAGTCCGGTATTTAAACTCTTCCGTCAAAACAAAGAGAAGGGCACATTGTGAAATAATCAGCAGCATGACAAGCAGTTTCCCGACTTTTTTTAGTCTCCAAAGGATACCTAAAGCAAGCGCAAAGGCAATATACCAGATTGGCGGGTCCATAAAATGAATTCTGGCAAAATTAAATGTATTTAAAACAGAGATGCTTTCTTTAAGCGGCTGCCAGCCTTCCCAATACCAGAATGCATACCAAAAAGACAACGCTAAATTAGCCAGAAACAGAGTAAACAACCATTTCGGCTGTCTGTTTTTAAATAAAGCAAGCAATATAGCCAATAAAATAACTGGGATAATGATATAAGCCTGAACCGCTTCATCATGTGTATGTCCATATAAAAAATTCTCCCAAGCTAATTCATAGCTTCGTTCAAAGGTATTTCCGCTCAGCTCCAGCTCTTCCCGATGCGACGTAAAGCTGTCATCAAAAAACATGGAAGTAATTAATAAATAATCCTTCATCAGAAAAATACCTGTCATGATTGCAATCGCTGTAAAAAAAGAGCCATTCCAATCCTTTGTTCGAATCCAGTCAATCAGCCATAATAAACCAATGACTGCTAAAAAGAAAACAAAGCTGAGAACAAAGTTTGCAAAAAATGGAATCAGGCACAGCAGTATCCAAGCGTGCTTTGGTGCTTCTCGCCGGTGCTTTCGAATCATCAAAAAAACATATAGAGCAAGCGGCATGCCCGCAATAGAAAGGGCACCTGACGGCCAGTATGGGAGCATTGCAAAAGCAAGGGACACACCAATTGTTATCCAAGGTGTTGTCTCTTTTTTTACAATAAAGCGTGTTAATAATAAATACATGCCAAAAAACGCCGTAAAGCGCATGATCGTCTGGCTGATTGTATAAGCTGTCATTGGTTCAAACAGAACATACAGCCAAAGTGCCGCATCAAAGGCAGAAGGCAAAGCACTGCGGGGAAGCCCGTCAATTGCATATGGCAGGGAAACGTCTGTTAATGTGAAAATAGACCCGCTCTCAGCCAGCACTTTATACCAGACGATATTAGAATCCATATTATCATGGACTCTAATATGTACATCTTCTCCATAAATCACATAAGGGGATAAGTAGGCAAGTAAAATAAGACAGCCTGCCCATATCCATTTATTGCGCATAAAATTGCTGAATGCTCGAGATGACATATTCCACATCCCCTTTACTTATTCCATAGTAAAGTGGTAATCGTAATAGACGTTCACTTTCTATCGTTGTATACTTTTCTTCTCCAGAAAAAACACCGTATTTTTCACCTGCGACAGAGGAATGCAGCGGAACATAGTGTGTTGCTGTTACGATGTCACGCTTCTTTAAATAATGGATTAACTGTGCCCGAACATCTGCATTCCTTGTTTTAATAAAAAAGATATGGGCATTTGACTTCCTGTTTTCCGGAATAAAAGGAAGTTCTATTGCTCCTGCTTCTGCGAGAGAACTTAGCCCCTTTCTATACATTTCCCACGTTTTCAGCCGGTTTTCATTGATCGCTTCCGCATGCTCCAGCTGAACAGACAGATAAGCTGCGTTCAGCTCGCTGAGCAGGTAGGAAGATCCAATATCTCTCCAAGAGTATTTATCCACTTCGCCGCGAATAAACTGTGAACGGTCTGTTCCCTTCTCTTGTATGATCTCTGCACGCTCTATGAGAGAAGAATCATTAATATATAATGCCCCTCCTTCTCCGCAAACATAATTTTTCGTTTCATGGAAGCTGATTGTCCCCAAATGTCCAATCGTTCCCAATGCTTTTCCTTTATAAAAACCCATTAGACCTTGGGCAGCATCTTCCACAACCCATAAGCCATGCTCTTTTGCAAGCGCCATAATGCTGTCCATTTCACAGGAAACCCCAGCATAATGAACCACAACAATCACTTTAGTCTTTTCTGTGATTGCTGCAGCAATCTGCTCTGGATCGACATTCATTGTTTCTGGTTCGACATCCACAAAGACAATCTTTGCACCTCGGAGGGCAAACGCATTTGCTGTCGAAACAAAGGTATAGGAGGGCATAATAACTTCATCCCCTTCTCCAGCCTCTGTCAATAATGCTGTCATTTCCAACGCTGCTGTACAGGATGGGGTAAGCATTGCTTTTTTTACACCCATCTTCTCCTCCAGCCAGTGCATACACTTTTCCCCATAAATACCGTTTCCTGATAATTTCTGCTTTACAATTGCATCGCGTATGGCTGTATCTTCTTTTCCTATATAACATGGTACATTAAATGGTATCATGGTATCACCTCATTATCAGAATACCTACTATGACAAACGCAAAGCCGATCATTTTCTGTGTACTGACCGGTTCTCCAAACAAAAAAACCGATAAAATAAAAACAAGGACAAACGACAGACTCATAAACGGATAAGCATAGCTGATGTCGAATTTTGTCATCGCCGCCATCCAGCTTAACGCCGCTAGAAAGGCAGCAATAAAACCGGAGAGTATCCAGGGGTTCCAGACCAGCTGAAATAAGAATAAAAATTTATCAAATATGCCATCCGGCAGTTCCCCCTGCCGATCCATTGTCCACTTTATAATTAATTGTCCGTAAACGGTAAACAGAATGGTTCCAGCAATATAAAAATAGCCCAAGCTCCTCTCCCCCCAGCGATCCTTTATATTTTCTTACATAATGATCAGCAGGCTAAATACATTTTCACTATATTAATAGAAGGAACCGTTCACTTTATGATAAATATCCTTCCCTGCCCGCAACCGGAATCCTAAGCCGATAAAAACATTCAGTGACGCCGGATTGCTGGGAGAAATCGATGTAATCAGCTGTTCCTTACCTGTCCGTTCAAATTGCTCTTTTACACACGCCGCTGCAAAAGGTCTGGCAAACCCTTGACCGCGAATATCCTTATGCATTGCCATCAGCAAAATATTCTCCTGTTGATAAGCAAAGAAGCCTTTGACACATCCACCCTGCTTAAAAGCAAGAAGCAGCTTTTGATCCATCAAATCTTTGACCCAATTCCGATAGCGTAAATCAGCCATCTCATTCGGTACTTGAAAATCGCGGTGGTATCTGCCGCCTTGAAACGCCTCTTCGGCAATCGCTAATATTTCTTCTGCATCATAATCTTCATGAAAGATAACATCACCAGCCACCTTTTTTAAAAATTTATCACGGTTGCAATAAGGCTCCATTAACGTATCTGCATAATAAAAGCCGTATTTTTGCAGCAGCGATTTATCTGCAAGCGGGTCTACCTTAATGGTAAAATGTCCTTCAACCTCTTCCGTTGCCTGTAATGCCGCTTCACTATATTCAGTCAATTGAAAGGTTGCAAGCGGGAAATTCCGGCTATCCCAAGGTGTCGGCTCTAAATATTCGTTCATTCTCCTCTTCCTCCCTGTATCGTTTCCACAAATGTTTCAATGGGACAAGTAATCGCAAAAGCTCTTCGATGGGGCGAGTAATCGCAGTCCCAGTCCCGATCTCTGGTTATGGCTGTTCTTAGCAGAAGTTCTTTTTCCTGTTGTTTTATTTTTTTGAACCTCACCGTTTATATCTTTGATTAAATAAATTGGTCGGTTCTTTGCTTCATTGAAAATTTTTCCAAGATAGAGACCAATAATTCCAAGCTGAAAAAATAGTAACCCGCCAATAAAGAAAATGGATACCATCACACTGGTCCAGCCTTGAACGGGCTCATCCAAAAAGAAATAGCGTGAAAATAAATATAACGCATAGATAAGCGAAGCAAAAGCCATCAGAAAGCCTACACCAATCGAGAGCCTCAGTGGCTTATTTGATTGAGAGACAATGGCATCTGTTGCTAACGCAAATAATTTTTTCAACTGGTAGGACGACTTTCCTTCTTTCCTGGCATCGTGCTGCACTTCTATTTTCGTCTGCTGGTACCCCATCCATTGAATAAAGAACGGAAAATAACGATTCTGTTCACGCAGCTTCCGAAAGCTCTCTACTACTTTTTTTCGGGAAATGCTGAAATTAGCTATCGAAGCATCTGTCTTTTTCCCTGTAAAATAATCATAGACTTTATAAAAAGCTTTGGACGACAGCTTTTTTAAGCCTTTATCCTGCCTCTCGATGCGCTGTGCAAAAACAACATCATACCCATCCTGAGCCCGCTCATACAGCGATACGATTTCTTCCGGACGGTCCTGCAGATCACAATCCATCACGACCACCCAATCCCCGGATGTAAAATCAAGCCCTGCTGTTATGGCATGATGCTGCCCAAAGTTACGCGACAGATTAATTCCTTTTATTTTTTTATCTTGCTTATGAAGTCTGAGAATCGTTTCCCAGGCATGGTCGGGACTCGCATCATTTACCATAATAATTTCATAATCGGCTGGAATGGACTGGATTGTTTGAATAATGCGGTTTACAAGCTCGATAAGGCAGCGTTCACAGCCGTAAACCGGAATAACTACAGAAATTAAATCGGTACGTTTGTTTTCCATTTTTGTAAATACCATTCCACCGTTTTTCTCAGTCCATTCTCTAAATCTATTTCAGGCTGCCAGCCCAGTTCTTTTTGGATTTTGCCTGCATCTATGGCATACCGCTTATCATGCCCCTTACGATCCTCCACAAAGGTAATCAAATCAGAAAAATGCTCCAAATGGTAAGCTTGCAGTAAATCCGGCCTCCGGTCATCTAATAGCTGACAAATCAACTGTGTGATGGTCAGATTCTCCTGCTCATTATTCCCGCCAACATTGTATACCTCCATCACTTTGCCATGATGATAAATCATATCAATGGCTTTGCAGTGATCCTCGACAAATAACCAATCACGTATATTCTTTCCGTCACCGTAAATAGGTATCGGCTCATTTGCCAAAGCATGCCGGATAATCGTCGGCAGCAGCTTCTCTTCATGCTGCCTCGGACCATAATTATTCGAGCAGGAGGAAATAATAACATTCATGCCATACGTGTGACCAAAGCTTTGCACTAAAAAGTTTGCTCCGGCTTTTGATGCACTATACGGATTTCTCGGATCATAAGGAGTCTTTTCTGTAAACTTTCCAGACCCTTCCAACGAGCCGTAGACCTCATCCGTCGAGATCTGATGAAACCGGCGCTCCGGAAGCTCTCCCTTTGCCTCCCAGTCCGCTCTTGCCGCCTGCAAAAGATTCAGTGTACCGACTACATTTGTATGAATAAATGGACTGGCATCATCAATCGAACGATCCACGTGAGACTCCGCAGCAAAATGGATCACACCTTCAATATCATAATCTCTAAATATTGCCTCTACCGTATTTATATCCGCAATATCTCCATGAATAAAATGATAATTCTCTTTATTCTCTACTTCCGTTAAATTATTAAGCGAGCCGGCATAGGTCAGCTTATCCACATTAATTAACTGCCGATCAGGATATTTATTCTGATAATAATGGATGAAATTAGAGCCGATAAATCCGGCTCCCCCTGTAATTAAGATAGCCTTACTCATTGCCGACCAGTCCCAACATTGGATGATGATCGATCGCATCCCAGTATTGCTGATTATGCTTCCGGGTTGCAATTTCCATTAGATATTGTCCATAATCTGTTTTCTCCATTGATTTTCCTTTTTCATAGAGTACATCTTTGGAGATATAGCCCAAATAGAAAGCAATTTCCTCCAGACAGGCAATTTTAAATCCTTGTCGCTGCTGTGTTGTTTTAATAAATTCAGCTGCGTCAAATAAAGATTCCTGCGTTCCTGCATCCATCCAGGCAAATCCTCTGCCCAACAGCTCTACATGCAGCTGATTCCATTTTAAATATTCTTTATTGACATCTGTAATTTCTAATTCACCACGCTCAGAAGGTTTGAGCTTTTTGGCAATTTGCACTACTCTGGAATCATAGATATAGAGCCCTGTTACAGCAAAATCTGATTTAGGGTCCTCCGGCTTTTCTTCAATCGAAATAGCATTTTGATAATGGTCAAATTCAACTACTCCAAAGCGCTCCGGATCCTTCACACGATATCCAAATACGGTCGCATGTTTATGATTTTTAATTGCATTGCGCAATAACGTTGTAAAGCCTTGACCAAAGAAAATATTATCCGCAAGAATCAGGGTGACATCATCTTTTCCAATGAAATCCTCTGCAATAAGAAATGATTCAGGAATTCCTTTTGGCTCAGACTGTTCTTTATAGACGATATGGATTCCTAAAGGAGATCCATCTCCCAATAGCCTTTCAAAACGTATCGTATCTTCCGGTGTACTAATTATCATCACTTCTTTGATACCGCCAAGCATCAGAACAGATAATGGGTAATAAATCATCGGCTTATCATAAATAGGCAGCAGGTGCTTATTGATACTATCCGTACTTGGAGACAGACGTGTTCCGCTTCCTCCAGCGAGAATAATTCCTTTCATGGTACACACCCTCCATTGAAATAGTTTTTAATATTTTCTCTATGAAACATAACTGTTAGATTAAGTATTCCTGCTTTTTACAATTTATAAACTTACATTCTTGTTTCAAATTTATTTCAAAATAGTAATAATAAGCAGATTTCTTGCTTTTAGATTGCCACAATCAGAAAGATAATTACATAAGTGCGGATTGAGCTTACTTGTTTCGGATTAAAGCGCCTGAGCATCATTAAAAAAGCTGCTTCCATTATATTTAATAAAATTAAAATCTATGAAAAAGAATCTAAAACTCGCTTATGCTGATCCTGCTTTAATAAAATAGAAGTTACGATTAGAATAGATAGAGGATGATTTCCAATGAACAGACAGCAATTAGAGGAAACCATATACAAAGATGCCTCTGCCGTTCTTATAGGGAAAGGTTACATCAGTCCAATGGAGGTTTTGATAAAAATGGACAGGTTAACATCCAAGCAAGTGGAGGATACACCAAAGAAGATCATTTAAAGCCTTCCATCACTGTCTATAAATCTTGGGGAAAAGGGGCAAAAAGACATTACGATTTTCTAAGACCGGAAATCCTCATATGGAAAAATTATATTCTTCTCATTATGTTAAAAAATCTGCGAACAAGGAATAGAAATGAACGGTAAAGCAGGAAAAGGACATCGTTTCCGCTGCTTTACCGTTCATTTTTAACTCACCAAAATTTTTCCGTTGCCGTTTTTTCATCCGATACATTTCCTAATATCTATAATCGCCTGCAAATGCATCCCTTCATGGAAAACGGTACGTATTAAAACCTGCTCAATCGTATACATCCCCATGTCAATCGGTTCAAATTCTTCGGTCAGCCGATCTTTATACTGCTTTTTAATGACATTGGGCTGCTCTCTTAATAAACTCACCAGTTTTTCAAACGTTGGTGTTTCTGAAGTAAAATTCTCAGGAGATGTTCCAAAGCCAAACCATTGATTAAATTGCCTGGTTGCTTCTGAGGCTTCTTTCGTCAGTGCCTCGATCCACAGAAATTGATCCAAATAAATATGCCCCAGGTTCCAGCGAATATTATTATTAAAATGCTCAGGTACTATTTCTGCCTGCTCTCTTGATATTCCTTCCACTGCCGTCAAAATATCTGTCCGATACGCAGAAAGCTGATTAAACAGTACTTCCTGTTCGTTGGTCATTGTTTCCTCCTCCCTTCTGAAAGTAATCCAACCTTTTTTCTCCTCTTTAATTATTTCTACATTTTTGATATATCTCCTGCCTGAGCAGGTTAATTAACGGAATAAATAATAAGGTATGCTATTCATTACCATACCGCCAGACAAATAAGTATATTACATAAAATCCTGCGGACAAACAGCCCCTTAAATGGCGCATTCATCTTTGCATTACAAAGGGATGGTAGCTTTTGCAGACCAGGGAATATCTGCCGGTAAAAATAGTAACAAGCCGATAAAAATGACAGCGGATATTGAAAACGTTATCATTTTATTTATTATATTTCTTTGATTAAATGAACGATTCTTTTTTCTCTTAAACAACATAAAGGCAGCCTTCTTTTTATCATATTTAATCTTTATTATCCAATACATAGCATTTATAGTAAAGCAAGTATATTTAACCAATTCGTATCTGAATAAGAAGAAAATTTCATTAGAGGAAGCACAATATCTATAGATAATATAAAAACTGATTGGAATGAGGCACATTCTAATTAGCAAAAGCTACTAAGGATTTATTATATTTTTTTGAAAGGGGCTTGGATACTTTCCTGGATTTTTCACTAATGTAAAAACTAATTAAGGCTGCGTCAGTTTTATTCTCTTCTTCCAAGAAAAGCTTTTTAGACAAAAAAACATCTCTTGTGTTTCATTAAAAAATGAAACACAAGAGATGTTTTATCCAAGTACGAAAATATGCCTTCTTAGCTGAGACAACACCGTACAAAAATCTACAATGACTATAACCCCTAACAGCTCAATGTTTATAGCCCTTTAATCAAATGGAGACGGAGGGAGTCGAACCCTCGTCCAGAGATATCGCCACTCAAGTATCTACACGCTTAGTTGGTATATTAGCATTCGCTCACATGTCAGCCTACCAACAGGCCATACACATGAGCTAGTCTGATTAAGTTCTTCTGCCCATCCTCAGACGGTGGATAGCAGAATAGCCCGCTTGATTTGAGACCCTTCAATCTGCCACACGGGCGATGGCAGGAAGGATCGTTTTAGGCTGCTTAGGCAGCTGCTAAAACAGGTTGATTGTTTTCTTTGCCAGTTATATTTAGGCGAAACGTTTTACGAGCCGTAACCTCGACGTGCAACTTGAGCTCAATCTACCCCTGTCGAATCCGTAACGTCCCCGTATTATATAAACACAGGGAATAATGAAGCATGCTTCAATTATTCAGCTGTACCTTGTTCCTATGATAATGCTTCCTTCAACAGCATACCATGAACAGGGTACCTTTCATTATAACAAATCATGCTAAATAGTCAAGCATACAAAAACTAGCGCATATGATCTTTAATTGCCCGATCTACATCACGCTTCATTTGTTTACGTTTTAGATCTTCCCGTTTATCGTATTTCTTCTTCCCTTTACCAAGACCGATTAATACTTTTGCATAACCATTTTTAATATATATTTTTAATGGAATTAATGCATAGCCCTGCTGCTGGGTCAATCCAATCAATTTATCAATTTCCTTACGATGCAGTAACAGTTTTCTTGTACGGGTCGGGTCGTGATTATAACGATTCCCCTGCTCGTATTCAGCGATATGCAGGTTAATTAATTGTACTTCCCCGTTTCTGTCAATCCGTGCATGAGCATCTTTAATATTTACTCTGCCATTACGTATCGACTTAATTTCCGTTCCCTGTAAAACAATGCCTGCCTCGTAGGTATCCTCAATTAGATAATCAAAGGAAGCTTTTTTATTTTGTGCAATGGTTTTTCCATTTCCTTTTGGCATTTCAAATCATCCTCTTCCATCGAACTTTTAAAAGTTCTTTTCATCCACAGGGCAGGAACTCACACTATCCCTAAATAAATTCTCTGTCTATTTTACCAAAAAACTTCCCTTATCTCAAAAGTTTTAGAGTGTTTACCTGCTAACAAGACGGCCTTTTTCTCTTATACAGCTACCTGTTTTCTACAAGATTCATATAGAAGAAAAGGATGGACGCCTCTGCTGTGAAAAACGATAAAACCTCTGATAAAAGAGATTCTATCGTTTCGGTTTATTCTTTTTCTTATTTTTAGGTTTTGCCTTGGCCTTTGATTTCTTTTTTGATTTTTCTTTCGGCTTTGCAGAAGCTTGGATAACTCGTCTGGAAGGCTTTTCCCTTCTTTCCTTCCGGCGCGGAGACGCTAAGGATGTCAGTTCAAAGTCAACTGTATATTCCTCCAAGTTTACATCAGCCACCTTAATATCCACTTCATCCCCTACACGGAATACCTTGGCAGTCCGCTCTCCGATCATCGCCTGACTGCGTTCATCAAAATGATAATAATCATCTGTCAAATAGCTGACATGAACAAGTCCTTCTACTGTATTTTCGAGTTCGACAAACATGCCAAAGTTTGTTACGGAGCTGATAATACCGGTAAACGCTTCACCGATTTTATCCTTCATAAATTCCGCTTTCTTCATATTATCGGTATCGCGCTCGGCATCGACTGCCCGGCGTTCCATTTCTGAAGTATGGCGGGCAATTTCCGGCATCCGGTCCTTCCAATGCTTCATCGTTTTCTTATCCATTTTATTTTCAATTAAATAGGTGCGGATTAAACGATGCACAATTAAATCGGGATAGCGGCGGATCGGCGACGTGAAATGGGTATAAAAATCTGTTGCCAGGCCAAAATGTCCAACACTCTGCGGAGAATATTTTGCCTGCTGCATGGAGCGCAGCATTAATTTAGATACAATCATTTCCTCCGGTTCATCTTTAATCGATTCCAGCACCTTTTGGAGCTGCTGCGGATGAACCTCGTTAGCCGTTCCTTTCACAGAAATACCCAGTCCGGCTAAGAATTCATAGAATTTCTCCAGCTTTCCTTCATCCGGATCCTCATGGATACGGTGAATAAAAGGTACATCCATCCAGTGGAAATGCTCAGCAATCGTTTCGTTCGCTGCCAGCATAAATTCTTCAATTAATTTTTCACCGACAGAGCGTTCGCGAATAACGACATCGGTCGGATGGCCTTTTTCATCGACAAGCACTTTTGCTTCTTTAAAATCAAAGTCAATAGCGCCTCGTCCAAAGCGTTTCCCGCGTAAAATAGCAGCGAGCTTTTCCATATTTTCAAACATCGGAACCAGCGTCTCATATTTTTTACGAAGTGATTCATCCTTGTCCACTAAAATCTTATTCACATCGGAATAAGTCATTCGCTCATTCGAATTAATCACACTTTGAAAAATTTCATGGTGGACAACTTGTCCGCTTGGATTAATCTCCATTTGACAACCCAATGTTAATCTGTCTACGTGCGGGTTAAGAGAGCATATTCCGTTAGATAAACGGTGCGGGATCATCGGAATCACACGATCAACTAAATAAACACTCGTCCCCCGCTCAAATGCCTCTTTATCCAGAGAAGTGCCCTCCTTCACATAATGACTGACATCTGCAATATAGACACCAAGCTGATAATTCCCATTATCGAGACGTTTGACACTGACCGCATCATCAAGGTCTTTGGCATCCGCACCGTCAATCGTAACGACAACCTCATCCCTCAGATCCTTTCTTCCAGCTATATCATCTGGATCAATTTCATCCGGGACACCATTTGCCTGCTCAATAACTTCTTCGGGGAAATCTATCGGAATGCCGTGCTTGTAAATAATAGAGAGAATATCAATGCCCGGATCATTTTTATGACCAAGAATCTGAATAATTTCTCCTTCTGCACTTTTTCTTCCCTCCGGATATTTGGTAATGCGTGCCAGCACTTTATGACCATCGACAGCTCCATGTGTATGCCCTTTAGAGATAAAAATATCATTGGGAATCCGCTTATCGTCAGCGATAACAAATCCAAAGGAACGATTATCCTCAAATGTACCGACAACTGTAACGACTGCCCGTTCTAAAATCCGGATAACCTTTCCTTCCGGGCGGGAGCCTTCTGCATCTTTCTTTTCCAGACGGACAAGCACTTTATCCCTATTCATTGCAGATCCCATATCATTCGCATGGATGTATACATCCGTTTCATTTTCATCTTCCGGAATAAGAAAAGCAAAGCCCTTCGCATGCATTTGAATTGTTCCCTTGACAAGATTCATTTTATCCGGCAATCCGAAACGGTTCTTCCTGGTCCGGACAAGCTCTCCTTCCAGCTCCAGCTCATTTAAAGAAATGACCAGCTCTTTAAATTCTTCTGCATTCTCTAAAGCCAGAGCCTCTTCTAACTCCTGGACAGATAATGGTTTCGTGCTATTTTCTTTAATATAATTTAAAATGCGTTCTTTCATACGTTCACCTTCTTTCTGTTCATCTTTCCTGCTTTCACTTTCTATTCTATACTTCCCAATTTAAGTTCTCTAAAAACATATAGATATCCTCATGAAGCTGTTCCTTTTCTTTATCCATCGTAATAACATGTCCTGAATTGGCATACCATTTAATCTCTTTTTGTGTGGCCTCTATATTGTCATAAATATAATTGGCACTGTCCGTATTAATCATTTCATCCTTCTCTGCCTGTACAACAAAAGTAGGTGTATAAATCATATCGATATTTGCACTTACTTCCTTAACAGTATCTCTGACACCAGCAAAGAGCTTCTTGGAATGAGCCATAATTTCATTGACTTCTTCTTCAATAACTGCTTCATCTTTTTGCTCAAGCTGTTTGAACTCTCTAGAAAAAGTTCGAAACCCTTTCGTCAGCTCAGCTTCATTATCGAAAAACATCGGCGCACACATCGATACCATCCCTTTTATTTTCTCCGAATAAGCAAGTTTTAAACCTAATACGCCTCCAAGAGAAAGACCGGCAACGGCAATTTCCTGATATCCTAAATCCTTCAAGTGGTTAAATGCAGCCTTTACATCTGCCCACCACTCATCCGGGTTACTTTTTATTAATTCTTCTGGCGGAAGTCCGTGCCCACGATATATTGGTGCATGACTTGTGTAGCCTTTTTTTTCTAAAAAACGCCCTAGCATCCTGACGTCTGCAGAGTGTCCGGTAAAACCATGCAGTAATAGCACAGCGCGTTCTCCTGCTTCAAATGTAAACGGCTGTGGTAATTTTATTCTCACAATCACCCATCCCCTTCATCTTCCCTAAATCATTTTTTCCCAGTGCATTTCTAGTATACCCTGTATCGTTGTCATTGTATGTTCAAAAGCCCTCAGACAGCGAACTTTTCATACAGACTATCCATTCAAAAATAAAAAAACCTTACCACAAAACTGTGATAAGGAATAACATTTATTGTAATACGTACGCTGCCAAGAAAGCTAATAAAAAGAACAGCACACCTGTAACTATTGTTAAACGATGAAGCACTAAATCAATTCCGCGTGCTTTTTGTTTCCCAAATAACTGCTCTGCTCCGCCTGAAATAGCTCCTGATAAGCCTGCGCTTTTTCCAGACTGCAGTAAAACAAGTGTAATCATAATGATAACGTCAATTACTAATAAAACATTAACCACAGTTAACAACATGCCTTCATACTCCTCCTATGTTCCGACAATCCCTATTTTATACTTTATCATACTTTGAATTTGTTGCGCAAGAAAGATTTGTGAAATGCTGTGTAATAATCATTATTAATTCCTGATTTTATCAGGTGTAAAGTATATGGATAAGTTCATATTTTATTTTGCTTGTATTTGTTTAAAAGCCCGGCTTCAAAGTATAATGAAAATAGCTGCCTTATTAAAAAAATTGCATGAAGACTTATAGAGATGATAAAGGGGGAGACAGCGTGCAAACCGAAAATCATTGGCTCGATGTTTCTGATGAAACAAGCATTTATATCAAACAATGGCTGCCTGACACAAAGGCAATTGGTATCTTGCAAATTGCACATGGGATGGTTGAACATATTGAACGCTATCAGGATTTTGCTTCTTATTGTACTTCCTTAGGATTTATTGTTATCGGCAATGATCATCGTGGTCACGGCAAAACAGGAGAAATGGGGATGCGAGGATATTTCACGGAAGAAAATGGATTTCAACGGGTGGTTACAGATCTTTACGAAATTATGCTATACGGGAAGAAAACTTTTCCAAACCTCCCCTACTACTTTTTAGGGCATAGTATGGGTTCCTTCCTGATGCGCAATTTCATTCAGTATTATAGTGACGAAATAGATGGATTAATATTAACAGGCACAGGTCACTATTCCAGGGCTCTCGCAAAAATAGGTAAAAGCACTGCTTCGTTTTTACCGCCAATGAAACCATCACCCATCATGAATACGCTCGTTTTGGGTAGCAGTATGAAACGCGACACACAATATAAGCATGAATGGCTGACAAGGGATGAAGCATCTGCAGCAGCTTATGAAGATGATCCAAATACCGGCTTTATTCCAACTGCACGCTTTTTCTATGATTTATTGGAGGGTATCTATCAAACAAGAAATCAGCGTCTCAATAAAAACATCCGTAAAGACCTTCCCCTTCTTCTCCTCAGCGGCGATCAGGATATGATTGGTCAATATGGAAAAGGTGTATGGAAAACCGCCGATCTCTTTCAAAAAATCGGCCTGACGAACATTCTCGTCCAGATTTATGAAGCTGGCAAGCATGAACTGTTACATGACATTTGCCGGGAGGAAGTATTTGTCTTCATCGGTAACTGGCTAAAAACACTTGGAGATGCCAATAATTAACACTTTCTTTCCCTTACAGAAAACGGTAGCTTCCTGCTTGTATTACTTGCACAATAACGTACTCTAATTTAGTATAGATATGTTATAATGATCATTATTAAGCTTTATTATAGAAAGGATGCTCTCATAATGAAAAAAATGAATGGAATCGCTGCATCTAGTGGAATTGCCATTGCTAAAGTATACGAATTGAAAGAACCGGCATTAGACTTTGAAAAGACATCAATTGATAATCCAGAACAAGAAATTGAGCGTCTTGAAAGCGCACTCGAAGTTTCCAGACAAGAGCTGGAGAAAATTAAAGCACATACATTAAAAGAACTCGGTGAGGAGCATGCAGAAATTTTCTCTGCACATTTGCTCGTATTAGGAGATCCAGAGCTTATTAACCCGATGAAAGATAAAATCAACGATGATAAGGTAAACGCAGAAGCTGCTTTAGATGAAGTTGCTACAATGTTCATTGATATGTTTAAAGCGATGGATAACGAATATATGCGTGAACGTGCGGCTGATATTCATGATGTAACGAAACGTGTTATGTCTCATCTGCTGCAGGTTACTTTCCCAAACCCAGCTCTTATTGACGAGCAAGTGATTGTCATTGCGAAGGATTTAACACCTTCCGATACTGCTCAGCTAAATCGTGAATTCGTAAAAGGCTTTGCAACAGATATCGGCGGCAGAACTTCTCACTCCGCCATTATGGCCCGTTCTCTGGAAATTCCTGCTGTTGTAGGTACAAAAGAAATTACCGGTGCTGTGAAAAAAGACGATCAAATTATTGTTGATGGAATTGAAGGCAAGGTAATTATTAACCCGACAGAGGAAGAAATTCAAGTATATGAAGAAAAGCAGGCTGCATTTGTGAAGCAGCAGGAAGAATGGGCAAAATTAAAAGATGAGCCTACCTTCTCTGCAGATGGTGAACAGGTTGAGCTCGGCGGAAATATTGGTACTCCGGATGATGTCGAGGGTGTTCTTAATAATGGTGGTGAGGCTGTCGGTCTTTATCGTACAGAATTCTTATACATGGGTAACTCGGAGCTACCTTCTGAGGATATTCAATTTGAAGCATATAAAACCGTATTAGAAAAAATGGGAGACAAGCCTGTTGTTGTACGTACACTCGATGTCGGCGGCGACAAAGAGATCAGCTACTTAGATATGCCGGAGGAAATGAACCCGTTCCTGGGGTACCGTGCCATCCGCTTCTGTTTAGAAAATGAGCATGTCTTCCGTCCGCAATTGCGCGCTTTATTACGTGCAAGTGCATATGGTAATTTGAAAATCATGTTTCCGATGATTGCTACATTGGAAGAATTCCGCCAGGCTAAGGCATTATTATTAGAGGAAAAAGACAATCTTCAAAAAGATGGCGTAGAGGTTTCGGAAAACATCGAAGTCGGCATCATGGTAGAAATTCCAGCTACAGCTGTACTTGCAAAACAATTTGCTAAAGAAGTTGATTTCTTCAGTATTGGAACAAATGACTTAATCCAGTATACAATGGCTGCCGACCGGATGAATGAACAGGTTTCTTACCTGTATCAGCCATACCATCCTGCTATCTTAAATCTGGTTAATAATGTGATTGAGGCCGCTCACGCAGAAGGTAAATGGGCTGGTATGTGTGGAGAAATGGGTGGCGACCCTAAAGCTATTCCATTACTTCTTGCTTTTGGACTGGATGAATTCAGCATGAGTGCAACTTCTATCTTACCGGCAAGAACGCAAATTCTCGGTTTAAATAAAAAAGAGCTTGCAGCACTTAAGGATGAATTCTTATCTTTAAACACAGCTGAAGAAGTTATTGCTTTAATGGAAAAAACGATTAATAAATAAATTAAGCAGCTGAAAAACCTTGACTATTATTTAATACAAACAAATAGTCAAGGTTTTTAAATTTTCATCAATACATCCGCGCCATCCCCACAGAATTGGGCGTTGTATAACGAAAGCCAAATTGTTCATATAGCTTATCTGCAGGAATATCTGCAATTAAACTGACATAGGAACCTTTATATGTATGCTTATCTAAATAATTCATAATTTCCTGCATAACACGCTTGCCAAGTCCCTGTCCCTGATAGCTTGGTTTAACCACAATATCTACTACATGAAATACAACCCCGCCATCACCAACTACTCTTCCCATACCAATTAAAGTATCTTCATCATAAATCGTCACTGCAAATAATGTATTAGGAAGTCCAATTTCAATTGCTTTTCTTTCCTTGCTGCTGAGTCCGGCTTCTGTTCTTAGTTCGTTAAATATATCCACATCTGGTGTCTGATACTTGATTTGATAACGTTCATTCATTTCCTTTTCATCCTTTTCGACAGTTTTTTCTATTTTAACATTTAAATAAATACAATAAGCTTTCATATAATATTTTCTTATCGAACCCTATTAGAAACCAATATTATATTTAAACAGCATGTAAAGTTATAATCAATTATAACAGCAAAAATTACAGAGGAGGAGATACGTTGGATTTTCACAGTAAAAATAATATGTACAGCTATACAAATCGTGAAGCTGATACTGCATGGAAGAAGAAAATAAAAGAGCTGATTGATATTGATTCTATTCACCAGGCCGCAGATATAGGATGCGGGGGAGGTATTTATTGCAAAGCTTTGGCTGATATAGGGATTCCCTCTGTATCAGGTATTGACTATTCCAAGC
The DNA here is from genome assembly GCF_009389585.1 of Oceanobacillus sp. CFH 90083. Lineage (GTDB taxonomy): Bacteria > Bacillota > Bacilli > Bacillales > Amphibacillaceae > Oceanobacillus. The sequence goes on from NZ_VIYG01000002.1 coordinate 194,257, forward strand.
CGATTTTAAAAGGAGCCGGGAAATACTGCAGCAGTTACACCAATATTTCTTTCCAGCTTGGTTATGCAGATAATACCGGCTTAGAGCCGGATAGCACTGATTTGATTTTATCCAGAGCATTAATCCATCATATAAAAGACTTAGGTTCTGTATTTGCTGAGGCATACAGGGTATTGAAAAGCGATGGCTGTTATCTTATCCAGGATCGCACATTAGACGATTGTTTACTGGAAGGAAGTAACGAACATATCCGCGGCTACTTTTTTGAAGCTTTTCCAAGATTAAAGATATTTGAAAAGGAACGCAGGCATTCCGGCGGTGTTATAAAATTAAGTCTTCAACAAGCTGGTTTTAAAAGGATAGAAAAACACAGTCTGTGGGAAATAAGAAAAACCTATAAAAATAAACAGGCACTACTGGATGAGATTCAATCCAGAACCGGACGCAGTATTCTGCACGAGTTATCTGATGCTGAATTATCATCTTTAGTTAACTATATCGATCAATCTATCAGTGATACAGAAAAGATTGTGGAAAAAGACAGATGGACGTTGTTTAATGCAGTGAAATAATTAATAAATCTTACTGCAGGCTTGTTATAGGTTTTCTCCAAGCCTGCAGAATCACATATTATCTCGATACACACATTCTCTCTTCTTCTCGCGATAACAGTACCAATTCCTTCATCCAAATATAAGCAAAGAGGAAAATCCACAGATACATAATAGATACTGATTCAATACCTAAAGCGTAAATACAAGGGTATCACTTTCTGTATAACGTATTCCCTTCATCTAACACCTTATAAGGAAGAACCGTTTCTTTATATAAAAGGATGGCTCTTCCTGTAATTCCTTCTCAACAGATTTCTTTCTATAAAGAAATCCTATTTAAATGATCAATATTGACTTTGGCACTTTCCAGCGGGTCACCGTCAAAATCCTCCTGCTCTACTATAAACCAGTTAACCCCATACTCTTTTCCAACACGGAGCAGTGTTTTCATATCAAGTGTACCCGACCCTATTTCTATGCTTCGTTTTTTTCCGTTCTCTTCTTTCATATCCTTTATATGAAGGGAAACGATCCGGTTGCCATATTTACGGATAATATCAGCCGGTTCATAACCGGCGTGCGTTGCCCAGTAACAATCCAGCTCTATCTGTACAAGCTCCGGTTCTGTCTGTCCAAATAAAAGATCAAAACCTGTTTCGCCATCAAACGTCTCAAATTCAAAATGATGATTATGGTAAGCAAATGTCATCCCGTTGCTTTTACATATTTTTCCGATTTCATTTAGTTTTTCGGCTGTCCGTTGATAATCTTCTCTAGTTTTCCGATCTGTTTCAGGCAGCCAGGGACAAATCAGCAGGCTGTTCCCGATCTCCTGGTTATAAGCAATCGTCTCTTTCAGTTTATCCCCGCTTAATTCATCAAGCCCTGTATGACTGCCTGCTGCATTAATTTTTTTATTATCCATTACTTTTTTCAATTCCTGTGCAGGCTTTTGAAAGAATCCAGCAAATTGAACTCCCTGATAGCCCATATCTGCTGCAAGGCTGATAGTCTCGAATAAATCATCCGCTGCTCTATCACGAACAGAATAAAGCTGTAATCCAACATTACTCATAATTTGATCTCCTATCTTTTTGTAATTTCTTTACACGGTTGCTTTTGTCCGGTTGTTTTGATAGAAATGTCATATATAAATCGGCTTATTCAGCAAAAAGTTTAATCGATTCTCCTTTATCCGCAGATTCATACAGACCATTAATAATTTTTTGAAGAATCACGCCCTGTTCTGCTGTGCTGATTGGCTGGTATTCGTTTAAACAGCAATCTACAAAACGTTCCATCTGTAATTCATAATTATCTTTCACCGGCAGAAAAGATGGTGTGGTATCTATTAATGTATGATGTTTTTCCTGGTACATTTTTAAAGGAAAAACATCTGCTCCTCCGTTTTCACCCATTAGAGAAACAGACATTTCATCATGCTTCTCCGTATTTGCTGCAAATGCTGATTCCAAAATAATGGATGCTCCATTTTTAAATGTCACCATTCCACGCGCCATATCCTCTATCGAGAAGTTCTCCCAGTCCCAACTTCCTGCCAGGCCGACACCCGGTTTATTGCCAAGCTTCTGATAGGTAACTCCAAAAACTGTATCCGGCTCCGGGTATCCCATCAAGTAAAGTGCAGTATCCAGCATGTGGACACCAATATCAATCAGTGGACCTCCGCCCTGAAGCTCCTTGTTTGTAAAAACACCCCAGCCCGGGATTCCCCGGCGCCGGATTGCATGTACTCTTGCAGCGTAAATTTCGCCAAGTTCATTTGCATCAACAAACCGCTTTAGGGCGCCTACTTCCGGTGTGTGGCGAAAGCTCAGTCCATAGGTCAGAATTTTTCCATACTGCTTTGCCGTTTCAGCCATTTTTTGTGCTTCTTTGACAGTCATCGCGGGAGGTTTTTCACAAATAACATGACAGCCTGCCTGAAGCGCTGCAATGGTTGCACCAGCATGAAATTTATTAGGTGTGCAAACACTTACTGCATCAAGCTCAGCGGCATCGAGCATTTCCTGATAATCCGTAAAAACTTGGTCAATATGAAATTCTTTGGCTGCCGATTCCGCATTTGCTTTGACCACATCAGTGATAGCGACAATTTTCACTTTGTTGCTTTGTTTTAGATAATTGGGGATATGCACCGCTTTCGCAATGCCTCCTGCTCCTATAATACCAACACGTAAAACCTTATCCATTACTATTCCCCCAGCAATTCAATTAGTTCAATCCGCCGATTTTCTTCCTGTGATAAAGCCGCCGCTTCGTTTAGGCGGGTTAATTGAATAACATCTTCTTCTGTGATAGTTGGTTTCGCTCTTCCCAATACCACTGCAGCCCACTGTTCCATCGGGGTTGGCAAAGACTCCTGTGCATCTTCCGGTTGTATCCACCCGTCTCCGGCAAATTGGCTGCTTCTTAACCGGATCTGTTCATCTTCTATAAGCAGTGTCCCTTCTGTTCCGTAGAGCTCCAGCTGGAATGGACTTCCATTTGATAGGAAGCTTGTTTCAAGAACGCCCAAGCTGCCTGATTCATATTCCACAATGACAACGGCATTATCATCTGCGCCAAGGTTTCTTGTGGAACGGAACGACGCTTGCAATGCTTTCGCGGGGCCGGCGAGCCGGTTAGTCAGATAGAACGGATGCGCCCCAAGATCAATAAGTGCTCCACCTCCGCTCTGAGCTGTATTAAAAAATCGTTCCGGAAGCCAGCCGTAATTTCTCCCCTCTGCAGCTACTGCGCCATTATGTGCAAACCGGCAGCGAATCGTTGTTAAATCACCAAGCCACCCTTCGTCTACTGCTTTTTGTGCATATACATAATAGTGTGCTGTGAGCCTCGGAAGAGAAACCATTAGGTGTACCTGATTTGCTCTCACAGTTTCATAGATTGCTTCACATTCTTCAACCGTAAATGCCAATATCTTTTCCGTAAATATATGCTTTTTATGTTTGGCTGCAGCAATAATTACATCCTTATGCAAACTTGTCGGTGTTGTAACGACCACTGCATCTACTTCCGGATTATCCAGAACAGATTGGAAGTCTTTTTCAAATGGAACTCCCAGCTCCTCTGCCCATTTCTGTCCCCGTTCTTCCTCTTCATCCCAGACAAGCTGGACAGAAAGATGTTCGTTTTCTTTCACTTCTCTAGCATAATCATCTGCATGTACATGCCACCTGCTAAGTAATGCAACCTTAATCATTATTTTCCTCCTTTGTTTAGACAACGTATCATCTGTTAAATGGTTTCCATTGCAAATAATCATCTTTCATTTTTCAGGAAATAATCCGTTTAAAAGTAAACCGCTTTTCCTGTTCTCGCAGATTCATAGATTGCCTCTAATATTTGCGTCACAACTAATGCTTCTTCTGGTTTTACTGTTGGTTCTGTATCGTTTATAATACTCTCTATCCACAATCTCGCTTCCAAATCAGCATCATTTTCCGCTTTCCCTTCATAAAATGCTACACCGCCGGCAGAAAGGTCAATCTCATTCGTATATAGTTTTCCGAAATCCTCCCCATTAATTCGCAAGCCGCCTTTCATATCTGCACCACCCTCAGTACCGCTTAGACTACATTTTGCTTCGTCCACATCCAATGAATTTAATGCCCAGCTTGCCTCCAGGGTAATCGTTGCCCCGTTCTCCATTGTAATAAAGCCGAATGCAGAATCTTCTACCGTAAATTTTTCCGGATCCCATGGACCCCATGCATTGGCAGCATCTTTCTTTTTGCCTAATTTGTGATACGTATTTCCCATCACCGATTTCGGTTTATAATTGTTCATCATCCATAAGGTAAGATCCAGCGCATGTGTTCCGATATCAATTAACGGACCTCCGCCCTGTTTTTCTTCATCCAAGAATACTCCCCATGTTGGTACAGCACGACGTCGAATCGCGTGTGCCTTCGCGAAATATACCTCTCCTAAATCTCCACGTTCAGCTACCTGGTGCAGATGCTGACTGTCCGGTCTAAAACGGTTATTATAGCCGATCGTCAATTTCTTCCCTGTTCGGCGTGCTGTTTCTACCATTTGCTTCGCTTCCTCCGAGGTCTTGGCCATCGGTTTTTCACACATTACATGCTTTCCGGCTTCCAGTGCAGCAATTGAGATTTCTGCATGAGAGATATTCGGCGTCAGTACATGCACCACATCAATCGTCTGGTCCTCTAATATTTTTTTGTAATCTTCATATACGGTTGCATCTTCTGTTCCATACGCCTGAGCCGCTTTTACAGCCTTTTCTTTCTCGATGTCACAGAACGCGGTCAATGCCACCTCTTTTATTTTTGATAGACTGGGAAGATGTTTCCCGTTTGCAATTCCTCCGCACCCGATAATAGCTACTCTTAATTGTTTCGTCATATTCAAATTCCTCCTGTTTTTCAAAAATGTTTTAATCCTATTCATCAATCAAAGCAGATTTCTGCTCCTTTTTCACTGGATGCATACACGCCGGTAAGCATCTTCATCACTTCCAGCCCGTCCTCCACCGGACTGATGTTTTTTTGTTCCCCTTTTACACAGGAGACGAAATGATCTATCTCCTTTTGAAAACCATGATTAAAATCGAAGGACAGGGAATCAATTTGCGGTGTTATATTTAAAATCGTATCGTTTTTTTCCGTAATAATTTGTAATTCCGGTTCAATTTCAGCTCCTCCCCTATCTCCGAACAGGCTGACATTGATGGATTCTTCTTTTGCATGAAGTGTAAAACTGACATCTACCATCAACGAAGCTCCATTTTCAAAACGAATGAGTGCATTTGCCATATCTTCTACTGTATTTTTCCCTGAATCATAATCTGCTGCCTGATAAAATGATTTATTGGCAATGTTCGAACGATTCCCAAGCTTGTTATAGGTATTTCCACTGATTGATTTTACTTTTGGTTTTCCCATTAGGTACCAGCACAAGTCTATAACATGGACACCCAGGTCGATTAGCGGTCCGCCTCCGGAACGATTTTTATCAGCGAACCAGCCTCCCGGATTCCCAAGAACACGAATACAGGAAGCTTTAGCATAATAAATCTCTCCTAAATCACCAGTATCGATAAATTTCTTTAAGACTTGTGTATTTGTCCCAAAGCGGCGGACAAAACCGACTTGAAGTATTTTTCCATTGCTTTTCGTTACTGCTTTTTCAATTTGATACGCTTCCTCCATCGTTTTACAAAGCGGCTTTTCAACTAAAACATGTTTGTCTGCCTGCAGCGCCGCAACGGCGATTTCTGCGTGCGTGTTATTCCATGTACAGATGCTTACTGCGTCAATTTCGGGATCCGACAATAATTCATGATAATCCATCACATATTTAGAAGCGCCATATTTCTCCGCTTTGCTGCTTGCCCGGTCTTCGTTTAAATCACAAACAGCATAAATCTCTGCTCCCTCATTGTTTTTATAAGATTCCAAATGCATTTCAGAAATGGAACCGGCACCAATAATACCAACTTTGATTCTCTCCACTGTACACCCTCTTTTCTAATTTCAGATTTCATTCCAAATGTTTTGAACATTATTCAAACTGATTTTAGTGGCTTGTTTGCATTCTTCCATTCCTTCAAATTCAATCGAAATGTATCCATCATAGCCGGATTCCTTGATGATATGAATAATATCGTACAAGCTGATATCTCCATGCCCGCTGATTGCTCCCCGCAAATAATTGCCTGAAGCCGTTTGAAACCAGCCCTCTCCAAGATATTGCGAAGACGCAGGACGGTAATAGAAGTCCTTGATATGCACCATGGATGCATCTTTTATATTTTTCTTCACGGCAGCAACAGGATCTTCATCCACACAAAGGAAATTCCCGGTATCCAGAGTCGTTTTAAAATTTTCTCGATCCACGCTGCTAAGCAGACGCTGAATCCGGTCACTTGCCTGAACATAAAAACCATGATTTTCAATGCTGGTAATAATTCCATATTCCTTTGCATAATCAGCTATCCGTTGACATGCGTCTACCAGCCTTGGCAGGTCTTTTTCAAACTGTTGAATCGACGCCTCCTGGACCGGCTTAAATGAAACATCATGCCGCATCCGCTTAACTCCTAATGCGTTAGCGACATCTACTTCTTTTTTGACACGATCCACCTCCTGTTCATATGCTTCATCTGTATCCGGCAGGAAATCTGCGCCAATAGCATAATTGGAAATTTCAATTCCTGCCTCTTTTACCCTTTTTTTTATTTTTTTAATTAAATCCGGATTATCGGTCAACGTGTATCCCATCGGAACAAGTTCAATATGCTCTCCGCCCTGAGCTGCTGTCCAATCAATTGCATCCAAAATGGTCATTTCCCCATCCTTCAATGCTTTTACTAAACTATAGGAACTTACACCCAGCTTCATTTTCGAGTACCTCCAGTAATTATTTGTTTCCCGTTCATATATCTAGTGTGTTTAAAGCTTTCATGTCTGAACGGACTATTCTTTCTCTCCAAAGCAATGATATTATCTATATCTGTTCTGTATGCCTCCAGGCAATCCTCCATTCCTGCAAATTCGTTTCAAAGTATTCATTTGTACATTTTTCCAGCAAGAAAGTAAAGCGGTTACATCATTCTGTGTGTATTAATCATTTTCCTGCCAGCGATTATAAGCGTTCTGATAGATTTCAATGTAACGCTCAATATTCATCTTTTCAATGGTATCTACATAGTTATCCCAGTTAGATAATGGCTCCACGCCCGTAATGAATTTCGCCTCCATCTGTTCTACGTAAGACTTCAAGTCTACTTCAATATTATTTATCTCTTTTTGCTCCTCCTTCGTCAAATAAACAAGCGGATATCCAATTTCACCAAACGGTTCAATCTTTTCAGCTGTTTCTTTCGAGATAAATTGTTCAAATACAGTATCTTCTCCCAGGCTATCCAGATCATTTCTTAATGATGGTGTCGTAATGCCATAGTCTGGAGTGAGTGAACCCCGATAATCCTCTGAAGACGCATATCCTTCCGGTGTCTCAAGCTTCTGCTTTGTTCCTTTTTCTTCGTCTTCCCACTCCCATAAATACCCTTCTGGTCCCATATTCAAATATTCAAACCCTTCGCTGGAATAGAAATAATCAATCCAACGAATTGATGCTTCCGGATTCGGATTGCTTTCTGAAATAGAGAAGGCGCCTCTTGACATTCCGTGACCAAGAGGAATTACAGGTTGTCTGGATTCGTCACTTGTCAAAGGATGAAACATTGGATTTCTGACAGCTTCTTCTTCGGGTTCCCCGGTAGTAAAGAAAGAGTACCAATCCGGGAAAACACCTATGCGGTTATCTTGACCTTTGGCCTTTTTCTGTTCATCCGACTGAGAAAATGTTTCTGAATCCAATAACCCTTCTTTATACAGTTTATGCATATACGTCAAATATTCTTTATATGCTTCTTCTGTTGGTGTATAACGTACTTTGCCATTATTTTCTTCAATCCCCCATTCTTTGATGCCAAATGCGGCAAGCAGCCACGGGCGGGAACTTTCCATTTTTACATCCAGCAATGGAATTTCGTCAGCTTGTCCATTTCCGTTTGGATCTTCTTCTTTAAACCGTTTCAATAATTCATAGAATTCATCTGTTGTTTTTGGTAATTCTTCAACTCCCAGTTCATCCAGCCATTTCCCGTTATACCATAATGGTCCTGTATACCATTGAGCCGTTGTTTCATCACTTACCATCGGCAAAGAATAGATATGGCCGTCGACGGTTGTAATCGACTTTTTGATATCCGGCCTTTCCTCCAGCAGTTTTTTCAGATTTGGTGCATACTCTTCTATCAAATCTTCCAATGGCATGAGCACCCCCTGCTCCCCATAATCCACTTCCATCCCGGGTGTCAAATTATCCGTCCCTGCACCATAAATAATATCACCTGTATCCCCGCTAGTAAAAGCCAAGTTCAGCTTTGTCTGAAAATCACTGATCGGCGGCGTAACATATTTGAAGTGAATGTTGGTCTTTTCTGCATAGTCCTTTAGCAGTTCCATGTCTTCCCACTCTTCAATTCCGCTTCCAGGAGCCATCATTGTTAATTGTATTTCTTCATCCACAATGGGAAATCCGTCTTTGTTGACCTCAGCTTCTGCCGCTTTCTGTACATTTGCATCTCTTTTTTTCGTTTCCTTATCTGAACCACATGCTGCCAATATGACGACAATCAACATTAAAGTTACTAGAAACTTCCAAGTATCTTTCATTGTTATTCTCCTTTCCATTTTTTAATCATCAATAGGTTTTACGTTATTCTTCTTTAACCTTTTAGCGAGCCGATCATAACACCTTTTACAAAGAAACGCTGTAAAAATGGATAAACAATAATAATCGGCAAGGTAGAAACAATCATTACACCGTATTTGATAACTGCAGCAAGCTGTTGCTTGCTGTGCATTGCTTCTGCCATACTTCCTGTTACATCCGTATTCTGTGAAGACATCTCTTGTAAAACAAGTATTTCCCTCAGAACAAGCTGAAGCGGAAACAACTCTTTGTCAGATAAATAAATTAATGCATTGAAGTAGCCATTCCAATGGCCTACACCATAGAATAGTCCCATTACTGCAATAATCGGCATAGACAGCGGCAATATAATTTTGAAAAATATTTTAAAATTGGATGCACCGTCAATAATCGCCGCTTCTTCCAGTTCTTTCGGAATCGTTGACTGGAAAAATACCCTTGCAATAACAATATTCCACACGGCAGCCGCATTTGGCAGAACCATCGCCCAAATGGTGTCGATCAACCCGAGACTTTTTACAACCAGATAAGTCGGAATCAGTCCGCCACTGAAAAACATAGTAAGTACGAACATAGCCATGAATAAATTTCTTCCCGCAAAATCCTTTCTCGACAAGGCATATGCTGCAGGTATCGTTACGGCAAGATTAATTGTCGTCCCCAATACTGTATAGAAGACTGTATTTAAATAACCTTTCCAGATTGCACCATTCTCAAAAATAATACGGTACCCTTCAAATGTAATTCCTTTAGGCAGAAGCCACATTCTTCCCGAGTTCACATCAGCAGGATTACTAATGGACGCACTGATTATATATACCAGCGGATAGAGCACAATTAATGCAGCAAAACCCAGGAAAATGTAAATCAGAATTTTTATTATCTTATCGGTCATTGTTTCGCTGATAGCTGAATTCATCAACACCCTCTCCTTTTACCATAAACTTGTTTCTGATCGTTTTTTTGCAATCTGGTTGACTGTAATAAGCAGAAGTGCGTTAATTACTGAGTTAAATAGACCAACGGCTGCTGCAAAACTGTACTGTGCGTCCAACAATCCAGCCTGATAAACAAATGTTGCGATAACGTTGGACGATTCTAAGTTAAGCGGATTTTGTAAAAGTAAAATTTTCTCGAACCCCATTGCCATGATATTCCCAAGGTTCATTATTAACAATATAATCATTGTCGGTACGAGAGCAGGAATGTTGATATGCCAAATCCGCTGCAGCCTGGTTGCCCCATCTACAATGGCTGCTTCATGATGCTGAGGATCCACTCCAGAAAGCGCCGCCAAATAAATGATTGTTCCCCATCCTGTACTTTGCCACACACCAGAAAAAACATATACTGTCTTAAACCAATTCGGATCACTCATAAAAGGAATCGGATCAAATCCCAATAAGGTAAGCCCGTGGTTTATAATCCCCGTTGCAGGAGAGAGAAAAGCAATAATCATACCGGCCATTACTACAACTGAAATAAAATGGGGCGCGTAAGTGACTGTTTGTACTGTTCTTTTGTATAGCCCGTCCTTTGCTTCGTTTAAGGCCAGCGCCAATATAATCGGCAGTGGAAATCCGACGATTAATTCATATATGCTGATTCCCAGTGTATTTTTTATAAGATCCCAGAAATAGTAAGAATCAAAAAATCGTATAAAATGCTCCAGCCCTACCCATTCGCTTCCCCAAATCCCGCTCGAAGGAATAAAATCTTTAAAGGCAATTTGAACCCCGTACATAGGAATATAATGAAAAATTAAAAAATATAAAAAGGCAGGTAAAATAAATATGTACAGCTGCCAATTCTGTAATATTTTTTTATTCTTCCTTTTTGGCTTCGGCAGTTTTGTCGGGACTTTCCTGCTTTTTGGTGATTGTTGCTTTTCTTCCTCGGTCAAGACTGTTGCCGTATTTGAATCCATTTTCTTTCCTCCCTTCATGTAACTGCTTTCATTCTAAATTTTTCAGAATATAGGTTCAATATGTATATTTGGTTAAAAATTGTCGCCCCATTCTGTGAGAATCGCTTTATCACTCGTACACCAATAAACTTAAATATTTAAGATATGTTAAATTTGTTCAGCTATGTCAAATACGACGCAACCCTGATAAACACTGCAATAACAGTGTATAAGCAAAATCTGTGTGACACTTTTTGAAATATAAGGCTGAGACAAAAAAGATGGTGTGCAAAGTCATTCTTCAATAACTTTGCACACCACTAATCCTGGTTTTCTATTAATCACTTTCCTTCCAGCGATCGTAAGCTTGCTGATAGATATCAACATACTCTTCTACATTCATTTTTTCAATCGTCTCTACATAATTATCCCAATTAGATAATGGTTCTACGCCCGTAATAAACTTCGCCTCCATTTGCTGGACATAGGATTTCAAATCTACTTCAATCGTATTAACCTTCTTTTGCTCGCCCGTTGCCAAATAGACTAAAGGAAAAGGCACTTCTGCATAGGGTTCTATTTTCTCTTTTGTTTCCGCTGCAATAAATTTATCAAAATCCGATTCTTCCAGTCCGCGGATTGGACCGCTCATTGTTGGCGTCGGGATTCCATAATCAGGAGAAATAGTGGCCCGGTAATCTTCCCTGGAATCATAGCCTTGAGGAACATCGAGCAATTTTCTGTTTTTCCCTTCCCATTCCCAAAGTTCTCCTTCAGGCCCCATATTTAAAAATTCATAGCCTTCCTGTGAATAAAAATAATCAATCCATCTGATCGATGCTTCCGGATTAGGGTTTTTATTTGTTATAGAGAAGGTTCCCCGCTGAATGGCAGGACTTCTCGGAACAATTGGTTCTTCTGAAACAGGACTTGTCAAGGGCTTGAACATCGGGTTGTTCATCGATTCATTCTCTTCTTCTCCAGTGGTGAAAAATGAAAAGTAATCCGGAAAAGCTCCTACCCTATTATTCTGTCCTTTTGCCTTCTTTTGTTCATCTGCTTGTGAAAATGTCTCCGGGTCCAATAATTTTTCATTGTAAAGCTTATTCATATACGTTAAATATGCTTTATACTCCTCTGTAATTGGAGTATATCGAACTTTTCCGTTCTTTTCCTCAATCCCCCATTCCTTCATCCCGAACGCTCCTAACATCCAAAGACGTGTACTATCCATATTCACATCGATCATTGGAATCTCATCCGCTTCCCCGTTTCCATTGGGATCTTCATCTCTAAAACGGACCAGCAGTTCATAAAATTCATCTGTTGTTTCGGGTAATTCTTTTACATTTAGTTCTTCCAGCCATTTTCCGTTATACCAGATCGGTCCTTTGTACCAGATGGAGGTTGGACCGGCAGACACTCTCGGTAAGGAATAAATATGTCCGTCTACAGTAGTGATAGATCTTTTTACATCCGGATTTTCCTCCAGCATTTTTTGTATATTCGGCGCATATTCTTCAATCAGATCTTCTAAAGGAATTAATAACCCTTGCTCCCCATAATCAACTTCCATCGCCGGAGTTAAATTATCAGAGCCTGCAGCATAAATAATATCTCCCATGTCTCCACTTGCAAAAGCTAAATTGAGTTTTGTTTGAAAATCATTTATTGGAGGGGTGGTGTACTTAAATTTGATATTCGTCATATCGGAATAGGCAATTAATGTTTCCATATTGCCCCACTCCTCCATCCCGGCACCTGGCGCCATCAGGTTCAACTCTATCTCTTCATCGACGATAGGAAAACCTTCTTTATTTACGTCTACACTTGCAGCCTGTTCCATTTTTTTCTTTTCTTCATCATCCTCCTGATCCGTTGAAGCACATGCTGTCAATACAAGCATAAATAAAATAGCAGCTATAAATAATTTCCAAATCCTTCTCATTTTAATCCCCCAATATAGTAGTTTTATCTTCTTTATTTGAAGCCATGCAGCAAGTCCAGCAATCTTTGAGATAGCATTACAATAGACTTTCTCCTACTTCTCTTAAAGAAGAACATCAGTTACTCTCCCAGTTGTCATAGGCCTTCTGATAAACTTCAATATATCTGTCAATGCCCATTCCCTTTCTTGTTTCTGCATATTTATCCCCATTGGAAATTGGTTCTACACCGTTGATAAATTTTGCTTCCATCTGTTCCACATATGACTCCAAATCTACTTCCATTGTATTTATTTCTTTTTGTTCCTCCCTTTCTATACTTACTTCAGGTATGGCAATCTGCAATGCTTATAGACCCTCCTCTTTTTTGTAATTGTTTACATACTATTATTTAATGAAAACGTTTACAATATGTATGTTTACATATGAATTGTCCCTGTTATTATAAATCACTTGCCTGCAAAGATTTTATGCTTTATGTGATATGTAAAATTTGTTCAGCTATGCTGATTATTACAAAAATGAGGAGATCCCCGTGGATCTCCTCATTATGCTACCGGTTAAACCTGCGATATTGACCAGGTGTGATACCAACAATCTTTTTGAATTTCCTGGTAAAATTAGCAACATCTTTATAACCGACATTTAAAACAATCTGTTTGATGGAATCATTGCTTTTTACCAGCTGCTGTTTAACATAATTCATTCTTAACTCTTGTACATATTCAGAAAAATTCACACCAGTCTGATCTTTAATAAAACGGCTCACATAAGATGCTGATAGTTGGAATTCAACTGCAATTTTTCCGAGAGACAGGTCATACTGATCAAAATGGAGCTGTATATAGTTAAGAATATCTTTTCTTAACTGATCATTATGACTCTCTTTATCTTTTGCGACTTCCTTGCAGACCTCCTGAATCATTGTCAGCAAGTCCTTGTGCAGCTGTTCAACCGAACTAAATTCTGCAAGTTTATCAATATTTTGTATGTGATTCTTGAGTCCAAGATCTGATATTGTTTTAATAGCTGTATTAATAATGTCATAATAAATCAGTTTAACAGCGTGCAGAGGAAGCCTTTTCTTTTTATGCAGCGAAAAGATATCAGTTAATGTTTCCTGTGCTACAGCTACATCGCCCTGTTTTAAACTCTGTACCAGTTTTATTTGTTCTTCTCTGGGGTAACCGAAGACCTGCTCCTGTTCCATGCTGATATCTTCAAAGTTAATGACACTTCCAGCTGGATACATAAATTTATAATCCATCACTGCCAGTGCTTCAATGTAGGAACGATTTATTGATTTTTTTTCGTCGTAAATTCCTCCCACACTAATTGCAGGCTCTGAGGAAAGCATCTCTTTCATATAATACTGTACTTCTTTAATTACCTGCTCCCTTTCTTTCCAAGCATTCCCTTGTCTTTGCTTCAGGCCGATAATCAAGGCAAATGTGTCATTATAAAGTAAATTGACAGCCTGCCCAACAGCATTTGTCAGCGTAAGCTCCGAAAATTTCTTTAATATCTTCTCTCTTGCTTCTACCTCATTTGCTTTAACGTTTTTTTCCTCAAAAAAGATTATAGCAACAAAGTAAGCTTCAGCTTTCATTGGGATATGCAATGTATCCAGCATCTTCTCTATTTCTTTCTCATCACTTATGTCTCCCCTCAACAAGCGGACCAGCAATTGTTCTCTTGCAAAAGGCTGTTGTAAATCAACCGTTTCGTTAATCATCTGGTAATCGTGATAAATGTGTGAAATACGGTACTGAATGGTTTCCAATTCATTTTTATTCTCATTATTACGGCCATCATTTGTCAGCTCAAACAATTTTTTTATCGGCTTGTACTGATTTCTGCCCAAATAAACAGCGAGTACAATGCCCAGCACAAAAATCACTGTAATAATTAAAAGGATTAATTGCTTTGTATGCTGCAGCCTTTCAAAAAACTGTTCTGTATTCATAATCGTTACAAATGTCCAATCACTGTCATCTGATTTAACTATTGCACGTGAATACTCAATCCCGTCAATTTTTAAATTATTGATCCCCTGCTTATTTCCAGCAGCTTTATCCCATTCTGATTGTGCAATATCTTCATTGTGTATTGCAGCTGCAACTTCTTCATTATTTTCATTTAAAATATATGCATTTCCTTCAAAATCACCCAGAATGGTTTCCATCTGATCATTCATCATGGATTCCTTAATAAAAAACATTACTGTTCCATACGGTGTCGGATTATTTGGTGCAATTGGAAACAAATAAGCGACAACACGTTCCTTATTTCCTTCGCTGGTAATGATATTCTCGGCAGATTTGATGATTGGCAAATTCGTATGTAATTCTTCGATAAATTGTTCTTTTTCCCAATCCTCAAACTGGTATTTTCTTTCTAAAAGTACGTTAAGCGGGTAAGAACCATTGGTAGAATATAAAATATCTTTTGAATGATAATAAACAAATAATTCTTCTATAATAGAACTGTTTGCTTTATATTTTTTTAGCTCATCGATTGCTTCACCGCCGTAATAATCATCACTTATCATATAGGGAGTCAGACGAGGATCATAGGATATTCTCGCTGCAAGCGTTTCCAATTCTTTCATTCTTTCATCCGTTATTTGCTTAACCTGCTCCAGTTTACTGATATTGGCCTGTTCAATTTCTTCACGCAGACTGGAAACGGAATTTTTGTATACGATAAAGCTTAAAACGGAAAATGGAATAAGAAATATTAATAGATAGGAGACAATATATTTGTATAACAAGCGGGATTTTAACCATTTAAATTTAGACAACTCCCCATCCCCCTTTTATATTCAATTCAACTTTTTTCTTCCAGTTGAATAAAAGCTCTATGAGCAAACCATGTAATAGGAAAAATAGTCAATGATGCTCCCGCAAAAAAAGTCAGTACTGGAAGATATATAAATAAATAATACAGCAGTAAGATACATAGCAGCATGGCAATTGTCTCAAAAGGCCGGGCAAGTGCAATAAAAAAAGATTGTTTAAAATATTGGAAGTATTTTAATTTATAACGGACAAATACAGGAAAGAAATATAATAGGACCACGATATATAACAGGCTTATAAGTAATAATAAAGAATGGATAAACGCAGATTGAATTAATTGTTTAGAGATGTTCAAATCCACATATATAAAGATGCCCACAACTAAAAGTACAATTCCAAGCCCATTTGATCTTAAAAATTGCTCTTTATAAGTATTAAGAAAAACCTGAAAAATAGGTACATCGTATCCTTCCTGGAACCATTTACTTATAACTGTAGTCACTGCTGCAGTTGCCGGAATAATCCCGAAAAGCCCAAGCCCGAATATAGTAAATATAAGCCAAAGTATCTGTAAATAGATCATTTTAGCTAACCAATTTCCAAAATCATAAAAAACCTTAATGAAACCGCTTAATACTGACATATTTCCCCTCCCATTTCATATTACCTTTCTCCACACCATTCAATTATTATATTCTTAGGAATCTTCATATTTATCAAATAATATTTATTATACCTTGCCTGCTCTGTATAACAAACATATCATATTTACCTATCTTTTGGTAGGCTCAAATTTGGGGACCATTCAATATACTTTTCCCCTCTCAATATACATTTTTTTGTAATTCATCATCTTTTCCAGGTCTGTAAATTACACTTAGCACTTAAAAATTTTCACTACTTTCAAGATTTTCATGATAATTTAGTTTTTCTTAACATGCAAAAACCCTCTGTCTTCGATGAATAAATCATCATATACAGAGGGTTCTCCATTTTTCTTATATCTTATTTATCAGCCAGGTTATAGAAAGCAGTTAATCCGCCATACTCACCCATACCAGCTAATTCATCCTCAATGCGAAGTAACTGGTTGTATTTTGCAACGCGGTCTGTACGTGACGGTGCACCTGTTTTGATTTGACCAGCGTTTGTAGCAACTGCAATATCAGCAATTGTTGTATCTTCTGTTTCACCAGAGCGGTGAGAGATAACAGCTGTGTAGCCTGCACGTTTTGCCATTTCGATTGCTTCAAATGTTTCTGTAAGTGTACCGATTTGGTTAACTTTGATCAGGATGGAGTTACCAATCCCCTGTTCAATCCCTTGAGAAAGTTTAGCAGTATTTGTAACAAACAGGTCATCACCAACCAGCTGCACTTTATCACCAAGACGGTCTGTTAAGATTTTGAAACCTTCCCAGTCGTTTTCATCCAGACCATCTTCAATTGAGATGATTGGATATTTAGAAATCATTTCTTCATACCAGTCAACCATTTCTTCAGAAGTACGTACAACGCCTTCTCCCTTAAGGTTGTATTTACCATCGCTGTAGATTTCAGAAGCAGCTACGTCCATCGCAAGCTTCACTTCCTCGCCAGGCTTGTAACCGGCAGCTTCAATTGCTTCTACAATCGTTTGAAGAGCTTCTTCATTGGAACCAAGGTTTGGAGCAAATCCGCCTTCATCCCCAACAGCAGTATTGTAGCCTTTGGAGCCTAGTACTTTTTTCAAGGAATGGAAGATTTCAGCACCTGTGCGCAATGCTTCTTTAAAAGAGTCTGCGCCTACAGGCATAATCATAAATTCTTGAATATCGACGTTGTTATCTGCATGCTCTCCACCGTTTAAGATGTTCATCATTGGTGTTGGAAGAGTTTTTGCATTGAACCCGCCAAGATAGTTATATAAAGGTACTTCTAAATGGTTTGCTGCCGCACGGGCTGCTGCCATCGATACGCCTAAGATAGCATTAGCACCTAATTTTCCTTTGTTTTCAGTACCATCTAAATCAATCATTAATGCGTCAATGATATTTTGACGAGTCACATCTAAACCAATTAATTCAGGAGCGATGATTTCATTTACGTTTTCTACTGCTTTTTCAACACCTTTTCCTAAATAACGGGCTTTGTCACCATCACGTAATTCTACAGCTTCATATTCACCTGTAGAAGCACCGCTTGGTACAATTGCAGAGCCAAAAGCTCCGGATTCTGTGAAAATTTCTACCTCAACAGTCGGATTACCTCTTGAGTCTAATACTTCTCTTGCATATACGTCAGTAATGTATGGCATAAATTTCTCTCCTTTTATGGATGTTCTTTTGAACATAAATTTTATTTTTTAATCAAAGATGAACCAGTCATTTCTTCCGGCTTCTCCACATCAAGTAAATCTAATAAAGTTGGTGCCAAATCAGCGAGAATACCGCCATCCCGCAGCGTGATTCCTTCTTTTGTTACGATAACAGGAACCGGGTTTGTTGTATGAGCAGTCATCGGCTTATCTTCTAAAGTGACAACCTCATCTGAGTTCCCGTGGTCAGCTGTAATAATAGCATGTCCACCTAATTCCGTAATTTTATCAACGATTTTCCCTAAGCACTCATCCACTGCCTCAATCGCATCGATTGTCGGCTGCAGCATTCCTGAATGACCAACCATATCCGGGTTGGCAAAGTTTAAAATAATCGCATTCTGCTCTCCGGAATCAAGCTCTTTTAATAACGCGTCCGTTACTTCATAAGCACTCATTTCCGGTTTCAGGTCATAGGTCGCTACTTTCGGTGAATCGATAAGAATACGTTTTTCACCTTCAAATTCTTTTTCACGTCCACCACTCATAAAGAAGGTAACATGTGGATATTTTTCTGTTTCTGCAATACGTAATTGGTTCAGGTTATTCTGTGCCAAAACCTCGCCAATGGTATTATCCAGATTAACTGGTTTGTATGCAACATGTCCATTCACTGTTTCACTGAAGTTTGTCATCATAACGAATTCAAGATTTTTTGGAGCTTTCTCTCCACGGTCAAAATCTCTGAAATCATCATTCGCAAACGTTCTGGAGACTTGAATAGCTCGGTCAGGACGGAAATTATAGAAGATAATGGCATCTTCGTCCTGGATCGTTGCAACAGGTTTATCATTTTCATCTGTAATAACAGATGGAATCACAAACTCATCATAGATTTCGTTTTTGTAGCTGTCTTCTATTACTTCAGCAGCACTATGGTAGGAAGGTCCCTCACCGTAAACCATGGCATCATATGCTTTTTTCACACGATCCCAGCGCTTATCGCGGTCCATGGAATAGTAACGGCCAGATACAGTTGCAATTTTACCTACGCCGAGCTCTTTCATTTTATCCTCTGTCTGCTTAAGGTATTCCCCGGCAGTTTGCGGACCAACATCGCGGCCATCGAGAAAAGCATGTACATATACTTCTTTTAATTCATGGCTCTTTGCCAGTTCTAATAAAGCAAACAGGTGATTGATATGACTGTGTACACCACCGTCAGATAAAAGACCAAACAGGTGCAGTGCTTTTCCTTTTTCTTTGGCATGTTTGACAGCATTCACCAGCTCTTCTACCTCGAAAAAGTCGCCTTCCTCAATTGATAAATTAACTCGTGTCAAGCTTTGGTAAACAATGCGGCCAGCTCCAATATTTAAGTGGCCAACTTCAGAATTCCCCATTTGCCCTTCTGGTAAACCGACAGCATTTCCGGACGCTGTCAGCTGATTATGCGCATAGGCATTCCAATAGCGGTCAAAATTGGGTGTGTTTGCTTGTTTGACTGCATTTCCTTTAATTTCATCACGGATAGCAAAACCATCCAGAATAATTAATGCAGCTAGTTTATCTTGACTCATTTTGTACCTGCCTCCACTAATTGAACAAAGGATTCCGGTTCTAGGCTTGCGCCGCCGACAAGTGCTCCATCAATATCCGATTGAGCAAGAAGTTCATCAATATTAGCCGGCTTTACACTGCCGCCATATTGGATAATAACCTGGTCAGCTACATCTTTAGAAGTAATTTCTGCAATCACTTCACGTGTTTTTGCACACACTTCATTGGCATCTTCACTGGAAGCTGTTTTACCTGTCCCAATTGCCCAAATTGGTTCATACGCCACAATCGTTTGTGCTACTTGCTCATCAGATAAACCCGCCAATGCTTTTTTCACCTGATTGCCGACAACATCCATTGTTTCATTTGCTTCACGCTGTTCTAGCGTTTCACCTACACAAACAATTGGAGTTAAGCCATATGCAAAGGCTGCTTTTGTTTTTTGATTGACCGTTTCATCTGTTTCTGCAAAAAACTCACGGCGCTCAGAGTGTCCGATAACAACATGTGTAACTCCAACATCTGTTAACATGACCGGGCTCACTTCCCCGGTATAAGCACCTGATTCTTCAAAGTGCATGTTTTGAGCTGCAACTTTTACATTGGAACCTTTTGCTTTTTCCACAAGAGCAGGTAAATGTACGAAAGGTGCACAAACAATTGCTTCTGTATTCCCGCCTGGAGCTTTTGGAATAACGGCATCCATAAATTCAGATGCTTCTGCCAATGTTTTATTCATTTTCCAGTTTCCCGCAATAACTACTTTCCGCATGCGCTCACCTCATCCATTCTTTAATTATTTATCATTTAATGCATCTACTCCGGGCAGAACCTTACCTTCCATAAATTCTAAGGAAGCTCCTCCACCTGTAGATACATGGTCCATTTCGCTTGCCAGACCGAATTTTTCCACTGCTGCTGCAGAGTCTCCTCCGCCGATAACAGAGAATCCTTCTGTTTCAGCTACAGCATCAGCAACTGCTTTTGTCCCGCCGGCAAATGCATTTAATTCAAATACACCCATTGGTCCATTCCAAATAACTAATTTAGAATCTTTTATAATAGAAGCGTATTTCTCGCGAGTTTTCGTTCCAATATCTAAAGCTTCCCAATCTGCAGGAATTTGATCGATATCGACAATTTTCGTATTCGCATCTTCTGAGAAATCATCTGCAACAACGGCATCAACCGGTAAAACAAAATTAACTCCCTTGTCTTCAGCTTTTTGCATAAACTCTTTCGCTAAATCCATTTTGTCTGCTTCTAATAGAGATTTACCAATCTCATGCCCCTGTGCTTTAATAAATGTATAAGCTAATCCGCCGCCGATAATCAGATTATCAACTTTGTCGAGTAGATTATCAATCACATTAATTTTATCTTTTACTTTTGCTCCGCCGATAATTGCTGTAAATGGACGAGCCGGATCTTCCAAGGCTTTCCCAAGAACTTCGATTTCTTTTTCCATTAACAGCCCTGCTGCAGCTGGAAGTTTTGTAGCAACGCCCGTTGTGGAAGCATGTGCACGATGTGCTGCTCCAAAGGCATCATTCACATAAACATCAGCCATTTTCGCAAATGCATCAACCAGCTCTGGATCATTCTTCTCTTCACCAGCTTCAAATCGAACATTTTCGATTAATAAAACATCACCATCGTTTAATTGGCCGATGGCTTTATCCACTTCTTCACCGTAGACTTCATCCGTTTTGATAACTTCTTTATTTAATAAATCGCTCAAACGTTTTGCTACCGGATCTAAGCGAAGCTCCTCGACAACGGTTCCTTTAGGACGCCCCAGGTGACTCGCTAAGATAAGTTTTGCTCCTTTATCCGTTAACTCACGGATTGTCGGCAATGCAGCACGAATACGTGTATCGTCCGTAATTTCACCGTCTTTTAAAGGCACGTTAAAATCTACCCGGCAAAATACACGTTTACCTTCTACTTGTAAATCAGCAATGGTTTTTTTGTTCAACGGAATCCCTCCTAGTTTGGTATATGCAACTCTTGTTATTATACCATTTTATCTTGCTTTACTACTAATTCTAGCCTATAAAAAAATAGAGGAGGAATTGCTCCCTCCTCTATTGATTTCGTCCGGAGAGGCTTGCCTTACAACGAACGGTTCATTTCTTATAGTCCTTTTTCAGCCATGAATACAGCTAAGTCTACGCAACGAGTAGAATAGCCCATTTCGTTATCGTACCAGGAAACAACTTTTACCATGTTACCTTCCATGACGATAGTAGATAGAGCATCGAAAATAGAAGAATGGCTGTTTCCTACGATATCAGAAGAAACGATTGGATCTTCTGTATATTCAAGGATTCCTTTAAGCGGTCCTTGTGCAGCTTCTTTCATTGCATTGTTAACATCTTCAACGGTTACTTCTTTATCAAGCTCAGCAACTAAGTCCGTTAATGAACCGTCTGGAGTTGGAACACGTACTGCGTTACCGTTTAATTTACCGTTAAGCTCTGGTAATACCAGTCCAACTGCTTTAGCAGCCCCAGTTGAAGTAGGGATGATATTTTGAGCAGCTGCACGTGCACGACGATAGTCTTTATGCGGTAAATCAAGGATTTGCTGATCGTTTGTATAAGAGTGAATGGTAGTCATTAATCCACGCTTGATACCAAAGTTATCATGTAATACTTTCGCAAATGGCGCTAAGCAGTTTGTTGTACAAGAAGCGTTAGATACAACATTGTGCTGAGCTGGGTCGTATTTATCATCGTTAACACCCATAACGATAGTTAAATCTTCCCCATTAGCCGGTGCAGAGATGATTACTTTTTTCGCTCCAGCTTGAATGTGCTTGTCAGCATCTTCTTTCTTTGTGAAGATACCAGTAGATTCGATAACGATTTCTACACCAAGATCTCCCCATCCAAGGTTTGCCGGGTCACGTTCAGAAAGTACTGTAATTTCTTTTCCGTCAACTACCAGATTAGAACCATTTACGCTGATTTCTTCTTCCAGTTTTCCGTGAACAGAATCATATTTCAATAAGTGTGCAAGCATGTTAGCATCGGTTAAATCATTGATTGCCACAATTTCCACTTGATCATTTTTTAAAGATTGACGAAATACGTTGCGTCCAATTCTTCCAAAGCCATTAATACCAACTTTTACAGTCATATTAAATTCCTCCTAAGAATTTCTTCATTTTTTATTTTTATTTATATAAAGAGGTTATCCTCTTAATATCTTCTCTGCAGCACCTTGATCGGTGATTAACATATTGCTCTTCCCTTGTTTAAAGAAAGAATAAATCGCCTGTCCCTTTGATGCGCCCCCGGCAACGGTAATAATATGCTTTGATTCATTCATATCCTCCAGCTGCAATCCTACTGTTTTGACTTTATAAACAATATCGCCATCGACATTAAAATAATAACCAAAGGCTTCTGAAACGGCATTTTCCGATTTTAATAAATCTAATACTTTCTGGGAAGACTTTCTTCGTTCCGCCATACGTAATGCATCACCAATTCCATGCAAAACAATGTCAGATGCTTTAATAACAGCCAGTGCATCAATGACATGTGGTTCCTGAATAATAAGCTCGTATGTGGAATCACTAATTGGATCTGGTACATAAAGCATTCTATACTGACTATTGGACCTTCTTGCCATCTCTGACACAATACGTGATGCCTGATTCTCTACTTTTTCCCCAATGCCTCCTCTTGCCGGGACAAATAATACATCAAATCCGTCTGGCAATGGCTTCATTGCATCAGCTACAGCGGCAATCGTGCTTCCGCCTGTCACAGCAACCGTATTGTTTTTTTGGAGGACAGATTGCATATAGGTCACACAGGCTTTTCCCATCTCCGTTTTAATTTGAGGATTATAATCACTATCACCAGGCACTACAATAACATTATCAATCGATAAAGCACGCTTTAACTGATCTTCCAGATTTTCCAGCCGGGACAAATCTCCAATCAAAGCAGCCAACTGGTCTAGAACTACTTTTCCCTCGTTTGTAATAAACATACCTTTCGAGGTAACTTCGACCAATCCTTGTCCATGTAAAAAATCAATTTCTCCACGAACATGCCTCTCTGTTAAATTTGTACTTTCTGCCAATGCCCGTCTGCCAATTGGCTGATGTAAATGTACGTGCTGTAATAATGTGTACCTCTCCTGCATTAAACTCACCAATTCGGGTACAATTTTTCTCTGTAGGGCCATGATGGATTCCATTTTAACCATTCTCCTCCATACGGGATTAAAAACGTCCCATGTGGTTGTTTTACGTCCCGATTCAATTGTATTATAACATACCTCTTATCAAAAGCAAATAAAAACTCTTAAAAACACATATCTGCCATCCATCTTTTCATCTTAAAGGATGAGAAGCTTAGCACAACTTAACCAAGCTGTACTTATTACGATTATCCAACTAATTACAGCCGCGTTGAATCGCCCTCTAGAACTGGGCAAGGAATTATGATTATTACCCGTCCCACCGAAAAACCTCTCTAACATATCATCGTTTCCCATTGTTTAAAAATGCATACCATTTAACTATTCCCATTACATATGAACTTAAACACCAGATACATGAATAGTACATAAAATAATTACACTGCTTCTACAAAGAAAGCTGCTTTGTTCCGTTGTGTTTCTTTATCGGGACAAATACAATCCCGAGATTTATCCTGATTAACTCCTTCCAGGCAATAAAAAAACATTCTCTAAAACGAATGGATCGTTAAATAAAGAATGCCTTTCTCTTTATTGAGCCAGAAGCCCGCTGATCTTTTCTGTGTTTATTTCATTTCCGTATACTTCATTTTCTTTATAAGCGATTACCGGGATAATTAATTGATACTTTTCCAGTAAAGTATCCGATTGATAAATATCTATTTCCTCTACTGGAATATGGTCTGTATTTAGCAGTTCCAATAACTCTTTTGCTTCTTCACATAGGGGACAATTTTTTTTCGTATAAAATCTAATCACTGTTTCCATTCGCACTCCTTTTACGTTTGGAGGAGGATGAAATACCCAATTCCTCCCGATATTTCATCACTGTTCTCCTTGCTACATGGACCTGATACAGCTCCTCCAGCTTCCGGCGGATTTTTTCATCAGAAAGAGGGCGTGCCTTATCTTCATCCTTTATAATTTGATGCACATGCTGCTTCACCACCACACGGGCGACACCCTCTCCTTTACGAGTTTCACGCTGTAATAAATACTTGACCCGGAGTATACCAAAATCCGTCTGTATGTATTTATGGCTGATGGCCCGGCTAATTGTAGAGACATGCAGCCCTAATACATCTGCAATATCCTGAAGGGTTAAAGGCTCGATTGCAGTAATTCCTTCCTCAAAAAAGGGGACTTGTTTATGAACAATGATACGCAAAACCTGTTCTAAGGTTTTTCCACGATATTGGATCGCCTGCTCCAGTATTTCCACCTCTTTTTTCTTCTCCTTTAAAAAATCGGCCCCTTCTTTCGGCATATCTGCCTGTAAGATATCGTCCCGAATTTGAATGGTTGGACTTGACCAGTTAAAAAAGGATAAATGCCACTCCTCATCTTCCTTAAAAACAGACGCTTCCGGAATAATATACTCCGTCTCTTCTTCCTCCAATAATTTACCCGGGTTTGGATGACAAAGCTTGATATTTGTCATCAGCCTATTGGCTTGGTCTTCTGTAATTGCATACTGCCCCGCTAAGCCTGACACATCCTCTTCGGCAATCAGGATTAAATTATTTTCAAAAAGATCCTCTAAAAAAGGATAGTCACAATCCATTTCCTTCAGCTGCAAATAGATACACTCCTGTAAATGCCTGGCTCCAATCCCCGGCGGATCCAGAGCCTGTAAATAGGAAAGTGCCTGTTCCGTTTCTTCCATTGACAGCTGACAATTTGCTGCCCAATCCTCCAGTGTCATATCCAGATAGCCATTCTCATTTAAAGAATCAATCCCGAAAAGAACCGCTTTTTTTAGATGCTCCTCTGGAATAGACAGCATATACACATTCTCTTTTAGCTGCTCGTACATATTTTTTTTCGAGGCATTGATATTTTCAAATGCGTTAGTCTCTCCATGAAATTGTGTAAGTACCTGTTGATCGATGGGACGGATATCCTCAATTAAAGGGTTCTCCTCCGCAATTTTCTGCACATAATCATATAACTCCATACCTGAGAGCTGCAGAATCTCAATCGATTGGTGAAGAGATTGGTTCATCTTCCAGGATAATGCCTGCTTTAACATTAAACTTTGCTGCATGCTTTAACCCCCATATGTTTCCATAGGCACCTTTATACTTTGAAGCCGTTGTCATTTTACATTTTCTCTATATCGATATTATACCTTCTTCACCTGATTCTCCATTACTCCAATTCCTTCAATTTCTAATTTCACACGATCTCCATCCTGAAGCAGTCCGGATGGGTTCATAGCAAAGCCAACCCCATCTGGCGTTCCGGTTAAAATGATATCTCCCGGTTCCAGTGTCATGATTTCAGAAATAAAGTTAACTAAGAAAGGAATATCAAAGATAAGATGCTCTGTATTTGAAGATTGGCGTACTTCCCCATTCACATAAGAACAAATATTTAGCTCATGCGGATTCTCCACCTCTTCTTTGGTGACGACCCACGGCCCTACTGGTGTCGTATGATCCAGCGATTTTCCTTGCAGCCATTGCGGTGTGCGTTTTTGCAAATCACGAGCTGATGTATCATTGGCAAGTGTATAGCCTGCAATATAGTCAAAAGCATCCTCTTTTTTGACTTTAGAAGCTGTTTTGCCGATGACAACCGTTAATTCTACTTCATAATCTAATTTTTCAGTAATTGAAGGATAGTAAATATCATCCTCTGGTCCAATAATGGCATTATCAAATTTGGCAAATAAAACAGGGAAATCAGGAACTTGTGATTTCATCTCATGAATATGCTCCTGATAATTTATGCCAACACAAATTACTTTTTTAGCTTTGCCAAGCGGCATCCCTAAACGTACATCCTGAAGCGAAAGAGTTTCATAGCCAGATGATTTTTGAAGAACTTGCTGTAAGACTTCTATATGGTGCGCTGCATCTTCATAAAAATCAGACGGATTTGCTGGAAGGACTTTTTCTCCAAATTGCTGCGATAAGTCCTCAACATCTGCAAGCCGTTCTGAATCTATTAACACACCGACACGATCATTTTCATTTTTACCCTTTTGATAAGCTACTAATTTCATCTCTATTCCTCCTTTTCCCTTCATTATAGAGGATGTTCAAAAAGTCACCAAATAATAAGCGGCGGGAAAAAGGAACTTCTACTAAGAACGCCCACGTCGTGTGGACACCAGAAGTCATCACAACACACGAAAGTCCATCCGTAAAACAACCGTCGCCTTGATCTTCAAAATCCAATTCGGTACCTTTTTGAACTCACATATCATAAGAAGGAAACAGATATGTCATATTTTCTTCAACCTTTCTTTTGATTAGTCATGCTATACTAGGTGTCAGGAAAACATAACAGGAAGGGAGAATTATACATAATGAAGAAAAAATTATTCTTTATCCTTATCGTTCTGATGACCGCTTTAGCTGCGTGTTCAAATAATGAAGCAGATACAACAGAGGATGATGACGATTTACCAGAGTTATCTGTTTTGGAAGTAGATTTTGATGTTCCCGAGCATGTTGAGGTTGGAGAAACGATTGATTTAACAGCACATGTCAGCTTTGAAAATGAACCAGTAGAAGATGCGCATGAGGTCTTATTTGAAGTTTGGACCCAGGGTGACGCAGATAACAGTGTTGAATTAGAAGGCATTCACCAGAAGGATGGCACATATACGGCAAGCTTTACATTTGAAGAAGAAGCTGTATATGAAATGTATGCTCACACAACAGCCAGAGAACAGCATATCATGCCGCTGGAAACTGTTATTGCGGGTGATGCAGAGCCATCGGAAGAGGATGCCCACGATGAAATGGATCACGAGCATCATGAACCCGGCCATGATGAGCATGATCATGAAGATGAATAAAAACAGCCTGAAAGCACAATTGCTGCATTTCTTTTTAATTTAAAATTCGCTGTGTCATTTTTGTTGGACTTTTTGAACATCCTTTTAAAATTCGTTATACTATAGATCGTAGCAGCGGAAATGCGAGCGGGGGGATATGCTTTGATTCAGATTTATACCGATGGAGCCACAAACGTGAATACAGAGAAAAGCGGTGCCGGCATTTATATAAAGTTTGGAGAACAGAAGCTGGAATACGCTGTCCCCTTGCCGTATATGTCAAATCATGAAGCTGAATTTCACGCAATTATAGAGGCACTAAAAATTTGCAAGACAAGCTTTCCTGGACAAATCTTGTCTTTTCGAACAGATTCAAAAGTTGCAGCAGAGGTGGTTGATAAAGGACGAACAAAAAACAGACAATTTCTTCCTTTACTTGAAATCATCCAGGCTGAAGCAGCAGCCTTTCCATTTTTATTTATCAAATGGATACCTGAAAGAAAAAACAGTAAAGCAGATCAACTGGCAAGAGCAGCAATCTATCAGCAATGAAGGCCGTGCGCAGGATGATGAGGGGGAAAACAAAATGAATAAAATACCATTGAGGGAACAGAGCATTGTATTAATCGGTTTTATGGGCGTAGGAAAAACAACGATTGGTCAGGTTGTTGCCCAAAAGCTATATCGTGATTTTATCGATATTGATGAAGAAATTGAACGCAGATTTCAGATGCCTCCAAAAGAAATTTTTGCACAATATGGAGAAGCAACCTTCCGTCGGTATGAAAAAGAAATTATCTCTGAAATATGTCATAAGCGATTAAAGGTAATTTCTTTAGGCGGCGGTGCTTTCCTCCAAAAAGAAGTTCGAGATATTTGTCTTGCCACTACAACGATTTTCTTCCTCGACTTATCTTGGGACAGCTGGAAGGATCGGATTAGTTTACTGATGGACAGCCGCCCTGTTTTGCAAGGAAAAAATATGGAGGAAATCAAACAGCTTTTTGATGACCGCCAGCCAATCTATGGACAGCATCATTCCCGCGTCTTAACGGATAATCAGCAAGTAGAGGAAGTAGCCGATTATATTGTAGACTCTTTAAAGCTGGCGTGGGAGCTTTATGCAGATTAAAAAACGGAAAAGGCATATCTATTCAGGCATAAAATAACTCAGCCCGAATAGATATGCTTTTATTCCTATTACAGGTTTGCACTTTTAAACGACTGTATCTATTTTCATCGTTAATATATCTTTGACGCTATTTAATGTGTAATGAGGTTTAAATGGTGTTTTTTCTACCATATTTTTATCTGTTATTCCTGTAAGGACCAGAATAGAGTTCATGCCATAATCATTTCCCATCTTCACATCTGTTTCTAATCTGTCCCCCACCATAAAGCATCTTTCTGACGGCAGCTTTAGAATGTCTTCTACAATGAATTTAGCTGCTAATAAAGAAGGCTTTCCAAGGATAATGTCTACTTTTTCACCTGTTGCTCCCTCCATTGCTCCAATCATCGCCCCACAGTCCGGTATTTGCCCTCCATGCATTGGACAAGTACGATCTGGATTGGTAGCTACTACCTTTGCTCCATTTCTCCATGCCTGAAACGCAATATTTAATTTATCATAGGTAAATTTGCGATCCCAGCCTAATACAACATAGTTTACTTCCTCTGGATTATCAGATACTTCCAAACCCTGTTCTTTTATTTCATTCATCAAGGGAGCTTCACCAATAACCATTACTTTTCCTTTAAAAGCTAATTTAGCCTTTAAATATCTGGCTGTTAATAAATTGGAGTTTATAACGTCTTTTGGTGCTGTCTCTACGCCCAATTTATTTAATTTATTTACATAAGCATCTGTTGTTTCAATGGATTTATTTGTCAGGAAAATGACTTTATCTCCTCTATCACGAAGCGCCTTTATTGTTTCACCCGCTCCTTCAATGATTTTTTCCCCTAAATAAATGGTACCGTCTAAATCAAAAATATATCCTCGCTTCACCCTGATATCCTCCTCAATGTTTTATATAGTTCCTGGCAAAATCTATAAAATTATTCTTATTTATCATTAAAATAAAAATAAAGCATTAACTTCTGGAAATACATTTTTGCGGGGGCAATGCTTGTTTTTCTACAATCGCCCTAATTATAATCTGAATATTCAGTCAAATATAAGCTTTCTTATTCCTTTTATTTAAAACAATGCTGCTCTTCTCTCTTCAACCTGCCTTACTCTTATATAGCTTTTTATTCTCTTAGATTCAAAGCTTTGACTCTAGGAATCAAAACTTTGAACCTGATGCTTCACTTCATTTTCTTCTCACTTCGATTGGTAAGCTTTTCAGCAATCAGCTGAAAGATAACTACAATAACAACGAGTACAATTGACATGGCTGCTGCAGAATAGTATTCCGCCCGCATTACATTTTGGAAAATTGCCAAGCTCATTGGAGCCCAGCTTGCAGGAGCCATTAGAATCGATATACTTGTTTCTTTAATAACAGTTACAAAAACAAGTATAGATCCTGCCGCTATCCCAGGCAGCATTAAAGGTCCTACAACCGTCAATAAGGCGGTGAAGGTGGAAGCTCCTAAGTTAATCGCCGCTTCTTCAATATCTGCTTTAATGGATTTCATCGTACTCATTGTAGAGCGGACCATATAAGGCAATCTCCGCATGGCATAAGCAACAATTAAAATAAATGCTGTCCCGGTAAGCTGTAATGGCGCTGTATTAAATGTCTGAATTAATGCAATACCAACAGCAATTCCCGGAACAATCAACGGCACGGTCGTCACGAAATCCAAGGCAGTTGATTTATGTCTTACAACGAAGTATGCTACTGCTGCTGACACAACAACACTAATTACTAAAGCACCTAATGCCAGGACAATACTGTTTTGAATATTCCCCAAAGAAGATGTAAAGATGGTTTGATAGTGACCTAACGTGTATCCGTTTGGCAGCAGTCCTCTTCCCCAGGTGGTTGCAATCGATTGTAAAAATACAGTTGTCAATGACAATACTGGAACAATAATTACAAAGGCCGAAAAAACAAACAATGGAATGGTCAATATTTTATTATCATTCTGCCTGACTTGTTTTGGTTTTCCTGAAACAGAGCCATAATTCATGTTTTTCGTAAAATAATTTTGCAGCCAGTACGCAAGCCCGGCAATAGCAATCATGACAACAGTTAGAATCGCTGCGCCGCCCCAGTTAAAAAACCCGGAAATTTCTCTATAAGCTTCTACAACAATTAAGTTTAAATCAGTAGGTGCTAAAATAATTGGTGTTCCAAAATCTGAGAAGCTCACAGCAAAAATAACTAGCGCTGTGGACAGCATTCCTGGTATGACTAATGGCATCGTAACGGTTGAAAAAGTAAGCCAGCTTTTTGCTCCCATATTTCTCGATGCCTCTTCTAATGAGATGTCACTCACTTTAAATGCTGCTACCATAGGCCACAATGCATAAGGGAAAAAGAAAAATATTTGTACAATAGCTATACCTGTCATAGAATATGGATCAATTAAAAAGCCTTCTCCCCCAAAATATTGGTAAATTTGTGTAGCCCATCCTGAGCGGCCGAACATAATAATAAAAGAGTAACCAGAAATAAATGTCGGTATCACTAATGGAATAGTACATAAAGCGCTAATCGTCTTCTTAAAAGGCATTTTTGTTCTTGCAATTCCATAGGCAATCGGAATACAAATGACCATCACAATTAATGATACAGTTATTGCCAAGTACAAACTATTTTTCAACGAAGCAAAGTAAGTTGTATTTTGAAAAATAGCTGTAAAATTATCTAATGTAGCATTCTTAAATTGATTGATAGTTGTCTGCAGCGTATCTAAACTAATGAATGAACCAAATATATTGATAGGCTCATCTGTAAAGCTCACTAAGAAGATAGATAGTAAGGGTATGACCAGGAATAATAAGAAAAAAGCATAAACAAGTATTTTTAAAACCCCAAGACCGCTAAAATTTTCTTTTATTTTTTTCATAACAGCAAAACCCTTTCAGGATCTACAACAACTTTGATTTCAGAGTCCTTTTCAAAAATCTTATCTCCTGATTCAAATACAGTATCTACCAGCAGGTTATGATCCCCAGCCCGAACATCATATCTTACCGTTGATCCCAGGTAAGTCGCTACTTCAACTATCCCATTAAAATAATTATCGATGGTGCTTTCACTTTTATCTTTTACAATTAGATTTTCAGGTCTAATTACAAGCTGTACATCTTCCTGCTCTACCTCCATGGCAGACTGGATTTCGTAATCCCCTACCTGTACGCAGGTCAAATTATTTGCTTTTTTGGTCACCTTTCCAGAAAGTATGTTAGAAGTACCAACAAAGTCTGCGATAAAGGGTGTTTTGGGATTACTATATAAATCTGTCGGTGTCCCGATTTGCAGTATCTCCCCGCCGTTCATAACGGCGACACGATCTGCCATGCTCATCGCTTCCTCCTGATCATGGGTAACAAAAATAGTTGTAATTTTTAGTTCCTGTTGAATCCTCCTAATTGTATTTCTCATCGAATGCCGCAGCTTCTGATCCAAATTTGATAAAGGCTCATCCATTAAGAGAACCTGTGGCTCCATCACGAGAGCTCTTGCTAATGCAACCCTCTGCTGTTGCCCTCCTGAAAGCTCCCCAGTCAATTTCCTGGCATGCTCCTTCAGCTCCACATACTCTAAAATACTATTTACCTTTTCTTCTATCTCTTTTGGATATTTGATTAGTTTACTATTAAGCATTCGTATATAAACACCCAGTTTTTTAAACATATTACTGTCTCTTAAATGTTTAATATTTAAGCTGTACGCAATATTATCAAAAACATTCATATGCGGAAACAATGCATAACTCTGGAATACCATGCCACAATTTCTCCGGTGAGGTGAAATATCATTTACAAGCTTTTCACCAATTCTTATTTCACCGCTGCTCGGTGCTTCAAATCCAGCTATGCACCGCATTGTCGTTGTTTTTCCACATCCTGAAGGACCCAGGAGGGCAAAGAACTCACCCTCATGAATATCCAATTCAATATTTTTTAATACATCAACCCCAGAGAAATTCTTCGTAAGCTGCTTTACAACCACAGACCCCATAAAACCATTCCTTTACTGTATTTTTTCATTCCACTCATTTCTAATTCGGTCATAGTTCTCATTTACCCAATCAATATCTAAATCGATTGCATGCTCCTGGATCGTTTCTAAAGAAATTGGTGTTTGCGACTCAATTTCCGGATTAATCGGTATGTGATTCCAAGAAGCTAATATTTCTTGTGCCTCATCACTTAACATAAAGTCCATAAATAATTGTCCGCCTTCCGGATTTGGACCATCTTTCACTAAAGCTGCAGGATTAACCAATACAGGTGTTTCGTCTGGGATGATAAAGTCAACAGCTTCACCATTCTCTTTTAACTCATATGCCATAAAATCAAATCCAATTGCTATTTCTGCTTCTCCCATGGCTACTCCAGTTGTCGGGCTTGAACCTGAATCAGGGATAGAATTTGCGTAATCCGTCAACTGCTGAAAATACTCCCATCCTGCTTCCTCGCCATGCTGCATCATATAGCTTAACACCATCAGTGTTGATGTCCCTGAAGCTGCCGGGTTTGGAAATTGGATTTTATCTTCCCATTTAGGATCTAATAAATCTTCCCATGTTTTTGGAGCCTCTTCTTCAGAAACAAGCTCCGTATTATATGCAAAACCTAATACAAAAATTTCTGTTCCTACATAATACCCGTCATGGTGTTTCATCTTAATTCCATTTTCCGTTACTTCCCAATCCTCTGCCGCTTCGGGAATATATTGGGTAATAATATCCCTTTCTATAGCTGCTTCAAAAGGCAGGATTCCCCCACCTCCATACCAGACATCTGCTTGAGGATTCCCCTGTTCAGCAATCATCTGGTTTACAAGTACGTTTGTCCCCGCATAATCTACGTTTACCGGTATTCCATGAATTTCCTGAAATTTAGCCGCTAATTCATTTGTTAAATCAGGTGTTTCAGGGGAATAAAGCGTAACCGATCCGCCGCCAGAACCGCCATCTCCGCCCTCATCATCTTCAGCACATGCTGCAAGCAAACTTATAAAAACGATAAACAATCCCGCTATAACTAACTGCCCTTTTTTACCTTTCATATTCTTTCTCCTCCTTTGTTTGTTTACAATAACCCCAAAAAAATAGGAGAAGATACGAAATTGGACATACCTTTCTAAAGAAAGGTAATTATCCAACTCTATCTTCTCCTATTTCTATATAGAGTTATTTAATTATTGACATAATTATAGCAAACGCTTTCATAATTGTAAAGAAAAAATTACAATTTTGTGAACTTTATTAAAAGTACGTTCAAATCCCCTTAGCCCAACAGAGATTTGGAGCAAGATAAGAGTAGTCTTAAATAAAAATGGATTCATGTAATATATTCATCTAAAAGCTCTATAGGTATAGCATCCATAGAGCTTTGAAATTAATCTATATCAATATTCCATAATTCAGGGTCGCTCGCTGATATAGCTAAAGCTCCTGCCTGCAAGCCTTCCAGAATTTCCTTCTCTTTACTGATTAACCCTCCGGCTATAATTGGAAGCTTTGTCTTTCTTGTTAATTCATCAATCACACTTGGCATAAGTCCCGGAAGTATTTCAATAGCATCAGGCTGGAATTGATCAGCCATCTCAATCCCTTTTTTCATCGCATTCTTATCAATTAAAAATATTCTTTGAACAGTCATTAATCCTTCTTCTTTTGCATATTTAATCAGGCTGTTTCGTGTCGTGATAATCCCTTTAGGCTTCCAGACTTTTGCAATATACTTTAATGCATTTTTGGAATTAGAAAGCCCCTCAATAAAATCTATATGTAAGAAGGTTTGTTTTCCTGCTTTTTTAAGCACCTCCAAATAATCAGATGTTGTGAGCAAATCTCCCGTTAATAAAAATACAACATTTGTATTAGAAGCAGCAGCCAGCTCCAGGTGCTCAGGTGACTTCACAGAAGCAATAATTTGTGTTTCTACAATATTAACTATTTTTTCCATTCATATCCTCCTTGAATTATCTCCCAACAATAGATTCTTATTCATTTATCTTAAAAGATAGCTTTAAGTCTTAAAACAGCTTTTAGACAGTGAGGTTTGTACATTAGAGTGGGGAAAGATAACATTCTATGGAGAAACAACTGTAAAATGACACGTCCGTTTTTGGGGAACGCCTTTTTCATCTGCAGAAAGGAAGTATGATTTTATTCTGCAAAATGTTTATGAAGGATGTAAAACAATAATTTCCCGTCAAAGATGTCTAAGACCAGTAGAATGTGGGATAAATTCATAATTTTTGTATTATATATTATTTTGAAATTTTTCCTTACGTTCATTTTACCATAAACCCTACCATGTAGGAACGAATAAACGGTTAATTTTCCTGTATTTGAAAGATATTTCAAATTTATATTAGGAAAGCTCATTTAGTAGATAATGACAACTTTCAGGCAGCCTTATCAAGAACGACAGAGAAATTCCATAATGATTTCCATGACACAGAAGTAATTAAAGTGATATTTGAAATGGAAAATAGATAAACGGAAACGGTTGTCTTTCAAGCTGATCAAGTATCTTTAAACAGCATATGGCAGATCCCGGCTTTCTTATAATGAGTACGACTGGGATACATTAGAACAAAACGGGGCAGAAGTTCGAATAGCCTTTCACTACAAGATAGAATAAAAAAACAGGCCTGGGGATTCAAACCTTAGCCTGTTTTTCTGCTTTATCTATTTATTGTTTACGCTCAAAAATATCGTCTATTAAACCATATTCTTTCGATTGTTCCGCACTCATAAAGTTATCGCGTTCTGTATCGCGTTCGATGACATCGATTGGCTGACCAGTATTTTCAGACATAATACGGTTCATCCGCTTTTTAATATCAATAATTCTTTTAGCATGAATCTCGATATCTGTTGCCTGACCTTGCGTACCACCTAAAGGCTGATGAATCATAATTTCACTGTTTGGCAATGCAAAACGTTTCCCTTTCTCACCAGCGTTGAGCAGGAAAGCTCCCATAGAAGCTGCCATACCAATACAAATAGTAGATACATCTGACTTAATAAAGTTCATTGTATCGAAAATGGCCATCCCAGCTGTGATAGAACCACCAGGAGAATTAATATATAAAGAGATGTCTTTTCCTGGATCTTCTGCTTCTAAGAATAAAAGCTGTGCTACAATAGAGTTGGCCACATTATCATCAATGCCGCTCCCCAGTAAAATAATCCTGTCTTTTAATAAACGAGAGTAAATATCATATGCGCGTTCACCACGGTTTGTTTGTTCAATAACTGTAGGTACTAAATTCATTTAAAAATCCTCCTTAAGTTGCCAGTTGAAATGGCTGTTGATTTCATTGCTATAGTTAATATGATAGCTCATTGGTCAATAAAGGTCAAACAAAAAGTTTCACCAAAATTCTACTTTAACCATTTTTCCCGATTTTATGCCTGCTAAACATAAGGAATGGAATGAATTAAAAGGAGTGTAGAAGAACTTTTCAGCTGAATTATAGAAAAAACACTTGTCTCCACGCGATTTCGTATGTATAATAAAGATTGTGTTTTTAATAAAATAACTTGCGCCCATAGCTCAGCTGGATAGAGCACTGGTTTCCGGTACCAGGTTTGCCGGGGGTTCGAATCCCTCTGGGCGCGCTATTCTAAAAATTGAATTACAGATAAAAAAGTCTCTCTTAAGTTTGCGTAACGTTTATCCGCTCTTAAAAGAGACTTTTTTATTGATAAAGATGAGGTTTAATATTGTCTGCTCATTTATCATATGAATCAACACTTGCTTCCTGGATTCGATTAAACTTTTTCACGTACAAGGCTTGTTAAATACTCCATTGCCTCTTCTTCATCTTCTCCCTCGATAATAAGCTTTATTTCCTCTCCTTTTGTCAATGCCAGACTCATTAATCCCATAATACTTTTTGCATTCACTTTTTTATGATCATTCTCTAAAAATATGTGTGAATCAAATCGATTGGCTTCTTGTACAAAATAGGCAGCCGGTCTCGCTTGCAGCCCTGAATCCAATTCAATTTTCACCGTCTTCTCAACCAACAAATTCACTCTCCTGTCTTTAAGCAAACGCCTCCATTTTTTGGAAAGCAGAGAAAACTCTGCGTCTATCTTCTTGGCGGTTTCTCATTATATTTATTGCATTATATCATATTTTGCTGATATTAGCATTAATTACCAAGCTGCAGCTCACCACGTTTAATTTTTTCTGCAAATGCATCTATTTTCTTCAAACGATGATTTACACCCGATTTTGAAATCGTCCCGCTGCTGACGAGTTCCCCTAACTCTTTTAAGGAAACCTCTTCATACTGGATACGCAGTTTCGCTATTTCTTGTAATTTCTCTGGCAATTGCTCCAGCCCAACTGTTCTTTCAATCAATTTAATATTTTCAATTTGACGGAATGCTGCACCAATCGTTTTATTTAAGTTCGCTGTTTCACAATTTACCAACCTGTTTACAGAATTCCGCATATCACGAACAATACGTACATCTTCAAATTTTAATAATGCCTGATGCGCTCCAACTATATTTAAAAATGTAGTGATTTTCTCTGCTTCTTTAATATATACGATGTGCCCATTTTTGCGCTCTAACGTTCTCGCATGCAAATCATATTCATTTAATAATGTTTTTAAAGCTTCTGCGTGTTCCTCATAATAATTAAAAATTTCCAAATGATACGAAGATGTCTCAGGGTTATTCATTGATCCGCCGGCTAAAAACGCTCCACGTAAATATGCTTTTCGGCAACATTCTTTTCCTAAGTACTTCTCTGAAATCGTACGGACGATTTGGTATTGATTTTCCATTAAATTTAAATCTTCTAATAAGGATCGAACACCATTTTTCATACGGACAATATAAACATTATTTTTTTTCAGCTTCATTTTTTTACGGACAAGCAATTCTACCGGCAATGTATAATTTTGCTTAATTAATGTGTAGATCCGCCTTGCAATCGCTGCGTTCTCCGTCTGGACATCCAGTCCATAACCTTGCTTTGATATAGAAATAACGCCATTCATTCGAACTAATGCAGCTAGCTCAGCCAACTGACAGCAGGAATCCGATTGAATAGCGGTTAGTTCTTTCTTAATATCTGATGCGAAGGACATCGTATCACTCTCCTTCTCTTTTCAAACATGCATTTACATGAAAATCGTATGCAGCGGGATAAATATATATCCCGCTGCATCGTGTTATAAAAAATTATAAAGCATTTCCGCTATTTTACCATTATTATGACGCAGTGTTCCATCTTTATGCTTCACTATAATATTCCCTGGAACAATATGCACATTCATTGCTTGTAAACGGGCAATGTCTAATTTGACAGGAAAAGCTTTCTCTTCTTTATAAATTTCCTGTGTTTGTGCATCGATTGGCTGATCGTGAACAATGACATAATCAATGCAGTCATCACCGACATGGTCATGAATCGCCTGAACATGATCTGCCACAGAATAATTTGTTGTTTCTCCATATTGTGTCATAATATTACACACGTAAACAACCTTTGCTTGTGCATTTAATAATGCTTCCTTCACTTCTGGAACAATTAAATTCGGCATAATAGATGTATAGAGACTTCCCGGAGAAATAACAATCAGATCTGCATTTTGAATTGATTCAACAGCATTCGGTAATGGATGCAGAGGCTGGGGCTCTATGAAAATCCGTTTAATACGTTTTCCTGATAAAGGTATATTTGATTCGCCATGGATAATCTCCCCATCTTCCATGATTGCGTGCAAAGACATATTATCATTCGAGATCGGATAAATATTTCCTTTTACATTAAGAACCCGGGAAATTTCTTTTATCCCCTGATTAAAATTACCGGTCATCGATGTCATTGCAGCTAACAATAAGTTTCCTAACGAATGCCCGGTCAACCCGTTTCCCTGTTGAAACCGGTGTTGAAAAAGCTCTAAGAGCATCGGCTCGGCATCAGATAAAGCTGCAATCACATTCCGAATATCTCCTGGTGCAGGCATCTCCATCTCTGAGCGAATTCTTCCTGTACTGCCACCATCATCTGCAACAGTTACAACAGCTGTCAACGCCACTGGTAAATCCTTCAAGCCACGAAGTAAAACCGGCATTCCTGTCCCCCCGCCAATCGCTGTGATTTTCGGGACATCGCTCATGATGACTTAGCCTTTCTCTTTTCAATATCCCGATGGCTGACATGGGTAATATAATCATCGCTGAATTCCTTTGAAAAATATTCCGCTAAAGCAACGGAGCGATGCTGACCGCCAGTACAGCCAATAGCAATAACTAACTGTGATTTTCCTTCTTTTTTATACTGCGGGAGCATAAAGCGGAATAAATCATTTAATTTATCTGTAAACAAGTTCGTATCCGACCATTTAAATACATAAGAAGAAACTTCCTGATTTAATCCTGTTAATGGCTGAAGTGCAGATACATAATGCGGGTTTGGTAAAAAGCGTACATCAAATACTAAATCGGCATCAATTGGGATGCCATATTTAAAACCAAAGGATACGAAATGCGCAGAAAATACTTCCTGTTTCTCTTCCTTATATAATTTAAGGATTTTTTCACGTAAATCTCTCGGCTTGAGATTCGATGTATCGATAATTCGCTGTGAGCGTCCCCGTAATTCGTCTATAATAATTCTCTCCTGGTGGATTCCGTTTAAAGGCAGTCCGCCGACAGCCAGTGGATGTGAACGCCTTGTCTCTTTATACCTTGTCACCAATGTTTCATCCGCAGCATCCAGGAACAGGATATGGCTTTGAATCCATGATGTATGACTAATGGCGTCAAGCGCTTTGTATAAAGAATCAAAAAATTCCCTTCCCCGCAAATCCATGACAAGTGCCACTTTTTGAATGGTATTTGAGGCATCTTTCATTAGTTCTAAAAATTTGGGAAGAAGTGCAGGAGGTAAATTATCTACACAATAATAACCTAAATCCTCAAAGCTTTGTATCGCAACTGTTTTCCCAGCTCCTGACATTCCCGTAATAATAACGAGCTTTGTTTCTTTTTCCTGATTCACTAAACTCTCCCCTTTCCAATCTCATCCAGCACCTAACGCTTTCCGTCAAAATTTCCGTGTTTTCCCGCTTCGACTGGTGCTGGGACTGCGATTACTCATTCCATTGAAAACCGCGCCGGTTTCATCGCTCTCTGTATGAAATTTTATCAACCTGGCAGCAATTCTTATCGCCGTCCCGGAATAATGCCGATCCTAGCCGGTCACTCCTATTACTGTACTTTTTTATATCTTATTTCATTATACTATGAAAAAATTCACCGCAACAACAAATATCCCCTTTTATTTTAGCCAAAAAAAATGGACAGGTGAATCACCTGTCCCAAAACTAATCTATCTATTAAAAGGGGGTCAATTAGTTAACTTTATCTTACCTTTTTATTGTTTCACACATGTTACAGCCACATTAAAATGAAATTACTGGATATTAATTTTTCTATACAAATTCTATCCAAAGAAGGATCTCCCCTGTCAATCCAACCAATTATGATAACTTTTGAATTAGTTATCCCCTAAAATCCGACAAACATATCCATTAATCTTCTAATTCTTCTACATACTTAATCGCTGTTTCAGCAGCGATACTTCCATCACCAGTAGCTGTCACAATTTGTCTAAGATCTTTTGCACGAATATCTCCAGCCGCAAAGATGCCCGGTATTTTCGTTTCCATGTTTTCAGATGTCGGGATATACCCTTCCTCATCTGTAATCCCTAAGTCTGTAAATGGATCATTTAAAGGAAGCATACCGATATATACAAATACACCATTTGCAGGGAAATCATATACCTCATCTGTCTTCACATTTTTTAATGTGATACTGCTGACCTTTCCATCTGGTCCGTTAATTTTTTCAGCTACCGTATCCCAAATAAATTCAATTTTATCATTGTCAAAAGCACGGTCCTGAAGAATGCGCTGTGCCCGCAGTTCATCACGGCGATGAACAATGGTTACCTTGCTTGCAAATCTTGTTAAATAAACGCCTTCTTCTACAGCAGAGTCCCCTCCGCCGACAACAACCAGTTCTTTCTCTTTAAAGAAAGCACCGTCGCAAACAGCACAGTAAGATACACCGCGTCCGCCCAGCTCCTCTTCACCCGGGATACCAAGCTTTTTGTATTGTGCTCCTGTTGCAATAATTAAAGCTTTTGTGTGATATTCCTTTTTTCCCGCATGAATGGTTTTGTACTTGCCATGATCTTCAATGGATTTAATATCACCATAGGCATATTCAGCACCAAACTTTTTAGCATGCTCGAACATTTTATTCGACAGATCCGGTCCTAAAATATGATCAAATCCAGGATAGTTCTCCACTTCCTCTGTATTTGCCATTTGACCGCCTGGAATTCCCCGTTCCAGCATCAATGTATCTAAATTTGCCCGGGAAGCATAAACAGCAGCTGTCATTCCCGCTGGTCCAGCTCCGGCAATAATCACATCATATACTTTCTCTTCGGACATTACATACCGCCCCTTTATCTTTATAATATTCTTATTCCACCGTATAGTGTAATGAAATTAAGATATAACGTCTATCTTTTTGCTCATTTGTTTAACGTCCAAGGCCCTTCCTCTTCGGATAACTTTGGATGCCGCTTCAAGCCTTCTTCCCATAACCGCAATGCTTTGCTTGGGTTTCCCGATTGGTAAGCTGTTATACTATACCATTTATAGTAGGATGCTCTTCGTTTAGCTTGCTCTCCAGAAACATTTTGATACCGTTCATATGCTAATGCATAATTTGCTGTTTTGGCAAACACCTCGGCAATGCGCAGCTTTTGCTCTTCATGCATTGGATAAATATTGTTTACAATTTGGATATGCTTCTGATAATCCGGATCTCCTGTCTCATAATAAAACAGTGCTAAATTTAAGTGACTATGCAAATTATTGGGGTAATCTATCAGCAGATCTTCTTCAATATGCATTGCTTCTTCTTTTTTTCCTGTATTAAATAGAGCCTGTGCATAATCATGGACAGCGAGCTTCTGATCTGGAAAGTTTTCCATGATCTCTTCAATAAAAGGAATCGCCTTTTCCCATTCATTATTTTCAATATGATAAAAAGCCGTTTCCTGCAGAATTATCAGTTCATCTTCATCCTCCAGAGCAAAGATTTCTTCCTCTTCTTCCCCTTCTATTTCTATAAAATCAAGAAGCTGTACAGCATCATCACTAAAATCTCCATCTGGATTTTTATCTAAATACATTTGCGCATACTTTTTAGCATCTTGAAGCAGTCCAAGATGCGCATAATTATTTGCAGCTAAATAATAACAATCCACATACTCGCCAGTCTGCAGAACCTCTGTCAACAGTTGATTGGCTTTATGATAAGCACCGGTTTCCGTATAAATGATGGATAATTGGCATTTATATAAAGGAAAATAGGGTTTATCTTCGATTGCTTTTTGAATCCATTTAATCGCAACATCAAACTTCCTTTTCTTAAATGCTTCTACACCCTTTGTATAGTAAAAGTCGCCTTCAGGAATGAATGGGGTTACGTTACTTGTTTTGGTTTTATTTCTTTTTCCTTTTATCATGGATCTCCCCCGTTCTTAAAGACAAGTCGAAAAAAGTATACCATAGAATATAACAGATTCCCATATTTGTTGTTTCCGTTAATAGCAAGTTTCTTTCTTCAGGAAGTGAATATTTTTATTTTATCCACTGCTAAAACAACGATTCTCTTGAAGGTGATGAAAAGCTTCTGTT
Organism: Oceanobacillus sp. CFH 90083; assembly: GCF_009389585.1. Lineage (GTDB taxonomy): Bacteria > Bacillota > Bacilli > Bacillales > Amphibacillaceae > Oceanobacillus. The sequence goes on from NZ_VIYG01000002.1 coordinate 236,501, forward strand.
TTATTGATTGGAAATAATTTTATTCAAACCCAAAATAAGATACACGACAACGTACGTGCATCTTATTTTTTATATCTTATTTTTCTGGATGGGTTGCTTCGTATAATAATTGTTCCAGTTCTTTTCTATAAGCTGCTGCTTCGTCCTTTGTCCAGCTTAAGTTTTTTTCCATAAACGGAAGCACTGTATCCATATGCGTTTCTACCCATGGGCGGTTAAAGAACAACGCGCCTGTACGGCGGATGAAGAAGTCCACCGCTTTATAGACCATTTCTTCGTTAATTGCATATAATACCTGTGCAAATACTGCCGGTTCAATGTTTTCTTTTTTCGCAGCTTCTTTGTTCTCTTTATAAAGCGTGAATACTTTTTCTACATTTGCTCCGTAGCGTTGGGTAAGCTCTGCTGCTTCACTCTCGGTTAATCCAAGGCTGACACCTTCTTTAACTTTTTCTGCTTTAAATTTCTTGAAGCCTTTTGATCCTCCAACTTCACCGCCGGAAATAGGTAAATGCTTGGTTTGGCTTTCTGTATAAAGGATACCTTCTTCTTCTTTTAATTGTTTTGCAACCATATTAACCACATGCTCGCCCATTTTACGATAGCCTGTCAATTTTCCGCCTGCCATAGAAAGCAACCCGGATTCAGATTGGAAAATTTCATCCTTCCGCGAAATTTCACTTGGACTACCGGCATTTTCCTGTGCAATTAATGGCCGTAGCCCGGCCCAGCTCGATTCTACTTTACTTGCATCAATACCGACAGAAGGGAACATATAATGAATCGCATCTAAAATATAATCACGATCCTCTTCTGTCATGGTTGGATGAGCAATATTTCCTTTATAGCTGGTATCTGTTGTTCCTACATACGTTTTGCCATCACGCGGAATAGCGAATACCATACGGCCATCTGGCGTATCAAAATATACTGCCTGCTTCAGCGGGAAGACAGATTGGTCGAATACAAGGTGGACACCTTTTGTTAAATGAAGTGTTTTTCCTTTTTTCGAACCATCTAATTCACGGACATCATCTACCCAGGGGCCGCCGGCGTTAATAATTTTTTTCGCATAAATTTTATGTTTTTCTTTACTGATCTGATCTTCTGCTACAATTCCGACTACTTTGCCATCTTCGTAAATGAATTCAATTGCTTTTGTATAATTGACTGCTTGCACACCATTTTCAACAGCTTTTTTAAGAACTTCAATCGTTAAGCGTGCATCATCTGTTTTATATTCTACATAATACCCGCCGCCGCGAAGCTCTTCTTTTTTTACAAGCGGTTCACGCTTTAATACTTCAGCAGGCTTTAACATTTCCCGGCGTTCTGACTTTTTAACCCCCGCTAAAAAGTCATAGACACGCAGACCAATACTGGATGTAAATGGCCCCAAAGTGCTTCCTTTATGGAAAGGCAGCAGCATCCATTCTGGTGTCGTAACGTGTGGACCATTTTCATAAACAACAGCCCGCTCTTTTCCTACTTCTGCTACCATTTTCACTTCAAATTGCTGCAGGTAACGAAGACCGCCATGCACTAATTTTGTAGAACGGCTGGAGGTGCCTGCCGCAAAATCCTGCATTTCAATAAGCCCCGTTCTCATGCCTCTTGTTGCAGCATCCAAGGAAATTCCAGAGCCGGTAATACCTCCACCAATCACCAATAAATCAAGCTTTTCACTTTCCAGTGCTTTTAACACTGTTTTACGTTGCTTTCCTGAAAATATACTCATTATCTACACTCCTATAATCATCTATAATTTCTTATTCCCTTTTTAAAGACGGCTATTCATCTAAGCATCCAAAGTGTTCTTTTATCCTCTTCCTACTTCAAATACTTCGGATAACTAAAAAAGACCACAAGAACACTGGTATAAACATACCAGCTTTCCTGCGGCCTCTCCATAAGTTCTCCGTCCGTATTTATTAACTTGATTTTATACTAACATACATCATAAAGGTTGTATAGCCTTTTGTTTATAAGTAACAATCCTTATCTTGCATTATGAAGGTTGTTCAAAACGTTTTTTTTAAAATTAATCTTCTAATTTAAATACACGTGCTGCTTCAACAGCTTTTTTCCAACCCTTGTATAAGCTTTCTCTTTTTTTATGATCCATTTTTTCTTTAAATATTTTTTCCTTCTGCCATTGCTGTGAGATTTCCTCCTGACTTTCCCAGAACCCGACAGCCAATCCGGCCAAGTAAGCTGAACCAAGTGCCGTTGTTTCCTGAACAGCCGGACGCTCCACTGTTACATCCAGAATATCACTCTGGAATTGCATTAAGAGATCATTTTTTACTGCTCCGCCATCCACACGAAGCGTCTTTAGACTTATATTTGAGTCAGCAGACATAGACTCCATCACATCTCTGGTCTGATAAGCTAAAGATTCTAATGTCGCCCGGATAAAATGCTCCTTCTTTGTTCCTCTGGTTAATCCAAATACTGCACCACGAGCTTCACTATCCCAATACGGCGTTCCCAGCCCTACAAATGCCGGGACAACATAAACACCCTCTGTTGTATCGACTTTGCTGGCAAAAGTCTCACTCTCCGGACTCGATTCAATCATTCGTAAACCATCACGGAGCCATTGAATTGCTGACCCGGCGACAAAGATACTGCCTTCTAAAGCATAGTTGACTTTGCCATCAATGCCCCAGGCAATCGTTGTCAGCAAACCATTTTCAGAGCTGACAGGCTTTTCTCCTGTATTCATTAACAGGAAACCGCCTGTACCATATGTGTTTTTAGCCATGCCTTTTTCAAAGCAGGCCTGACCAAATAAAGCAGCCTGCTGATCACCTGCAATCCCCGCAATGGGAACCTCTTCACCAAAGAAATGATAGGAAACCGTTTTTGTATATACCTCTGAAGATGGGCGGACCTCCGGAAGCATCGACTTCGGTACATTTAAAATATCCAGAAGCTCCTCATCCCATTTTAAATCATAAATATTAAACATTAATGTTCTGGAAGCATTGGAGTAATCCGTAACATGTGTTTTTCCACCAGAAAACTTATAAATCAGCCAAGAATCAACTGTTCCAAATAACAGTTCTCCTGCTTCAGCTCTCTCCCTTGCCCCATCCACATTATCCAAAATCCATTTTACCTTTGTTCCTGAAAAATATGGGTCAATTAATAAGCCCGTTTTATTGCGAACAGTATCTTCATGGCCCTGTTCCTTAAGCTCTTTACAAATACTTTCTGTTTGCCGCGATTGCCAGACTATTGCCTTGTAAATCGGTCTTCCAGTATGTTTATCCCATACAATGGCTGTTTCACGCTGGTTTGTGATACCGATGCCTTGTATATTGCCTGGCTCAATCCCTGTCTTATTTAATACTTCAGCAACACACCCTAGTACTGACGTCCAAATTTCATTAGCATCATGCTCCACCCAGCTAGGTTGATCAAAATATTGTTTGAATTCGTTTTGTGCCGTTTCTACAATATCTCCTTTGTTATTAAACAAAATGGCACGGGAACTTGTTGTCCCTTGGTCAATGGATAAGATATATTTTTCCATGCTGACTTCTCTCCAATCATTTTATCATAGTATACCAGCGGCAATAACCGTATTAGACATTGCAAAGAATGTGACTACAAAGGAATTAATAAATCCTCCCACCCAAATAGAACCTGTTTTTCTAAAGAAAATACGTGCATAAATTGCTGCTATCGGCAGAATAAATAATAGCCCCCAAAGTAAAACGCCAGCCAATGCAGAAGTCGTACCTTCCGGGTAAGGAATGGTTTCAAACATTTTAATTCCAGTTGTATATAAGGCAATATAATCTAATGCAAAAAGGATGAACAGGCTGCCGCTGCTTGCAATTAAAATAAGAATAATATTTTTCCATTCGGAAGCACCTTTGATTCTTGTTGTTAGATTCAATGTTAAACTGCTGGTAATAAAGAATACCGCAAAGAACGGAATATATTTAATTAATATCCAGAACTTCTCTGGTGTTAATGCTTTTACACTAAACACGTAGAATCGGAAATCGCTTAAAAATAAGAAATGGGCGAGTACTAAAAATGCATAAGCACTTCCAAACACAACTACTGCCAACAATAATGCTTTTAAAATTTCATTAAAAGGCAGTCTTATTCCCAGACCGCTGCTCCCTAAACTTTGCCTTTTCGCAATTGTAAAATAAACGACGACAAAAAATAACAGAATAACAAGAGCAGAGAGAACATTAAATAGGACTAACCCATTCATTATTGGCATTGGAAATATTTCATTTGCCGGGAAAACCGTTGGAACAGTTCTGCCCATTGCCTTAATATCGATTGGATAACCTGTCGTCCATACATACAGGAATGGCGATGGCAGTAATGCTAATACGAAAAAGATCATATAAATAAATCGATCCTTTCCATTATTAATAACGGAAATCGATTCTGGCTCTTTTTGTACAATTGTACGGAAGAATGGCAAGGACAATAGTAATAATCCAAGGGAAGGGATAAACAGGAAGAATCCAATCAGCCCGATTCCTGTACCAATTTCCTTCCATAACCAAATCTGATCCGTTGAAGCGCGTTCACTTTCGCCATTCAATAATGTAATATCAAAGAAATCTATAATACTACTAGCTGCATTCTTTGAAAAATGAATGGCCGGATGATTGATTGCTGGTGAATACATAACACGAAATTCACCAGTTTCTGCTGCTGCAACAGCACCTTCACGATCAATCTCAATATTTTCACCATAGCTGTAGTATGTATCAAAGTCAGGTGTCTCAAAACCAAGTGCTGCCGCTGCAACAGGACTTGTGTTTATATCGCTTCCTTTTTTGACTCCCCACATACCTTCAGCCCACTCGTCGTATTGTCCGTAAACGGTCCCTAAATTGACTGGGTATGCTGAAAGGATCGATTCTGTTGCCTCTTCATTTACACTGAAAGCTTGTGCTGTCGGCAACACTGCTGTCGGAACAACGATGGACGGGTCTTCTGCATGATTTTGATAGGCTCTTAATGCTCCATTTTGAATAGCAGACCCACCCATTGAATGCCCTACCATTCCAACACGATCTACATCTACATAAGGTAATGTTCCTAAATATTGTAATGCGGAATATGTTCCTAAATCTGCTGCTATCCCGTCGTTGATATTTTCATCCGGAAAGGTCGACAGTCCATGTCCATAGTTGTCAATCGCTATCACAACCGTACCGCGCCGGGCTAATTCAATCGCATTGATTGCCTGCAGCTCGGCAGTATTGTTATAACCATGCGATGCAACGATTGCAGGAAGTTTATTTTCTTCAGAAGCTGACTTTGGTATATATAAAATCCCTCTTAATTCGGCTCCGTCTTCTGTTACAAAAGAAATATCCTTAACATTAATATCTCCTCCATCTGTATGTGCAATTTTCCCAATGATGGAACCACCAACCATTAATAATATTGCCAAAATTAAAATAAATTTGGTTATACTTGTATTCTTCATGTCCTCACTCCTCATGATGTTAGCTGTTAATGATTACTTTCCCTACGTTTAACCATTCCCTTTCTTTTGTCCAGCAATAAAAGCAATCCTATGCATTTAAAAACTCGGTATACCATGTTTTCATTTACAAGCCTGTCCAAGCTGTACGATTGGAAATAAAAAAAAGTCCACGCAAACATCATCGTACTTATTCCCAGAAAAGTACGATATGTTATGTGGACTCATCATCTCCGGCACAACTTTAACTTGTTACAGATATATTACAATAAGATGAAAACGGTGTCAATATTTTTTTGAACATTTTGCAGATGATCTTATTATAGATGTATTCCTACTCACAGAGTATCCACTTTATTCACCTGGTCAAATAAATCACAGCAGGAACAGTAACCAAGCTCAATACAGTTGACATCAAGGTGGCAGCAGACACATTATTCTCTTGCACCCTAAACTGAATAGCATACATCGTTGTATTAGCAGCGGTTGGTGTAGCCGCTATAATAACCATTATTTGTTTCGTCAAGTTATCTAATGGTAACTGCGCTACGAGAAGGAATGCTAATACAGGAGAAAGCATTAACCTCATAAAAATGCTGAAAGAAAGTATTTTCCAATTCACTTTTTTTACGGTCATATTTGCTAATTGCATCCCCAGAGCAATCATAATCACTGGAATAGCAGCGTCTGCTATAAAATCAATTCCTTTCATCAGGCTCCCTAAAGGAATACTCATCCAATTACATAGAATGCCAAGTATTGCCCCATAAATCATCGGCATGCGCAAAATCTGGCCTGCAGCATGTATGCCTCCTACATTATACGGACTTCCTTTAGCTGCATAATAGACTCCTATTGTGCTCATTAATAATTGTTGTAAAACCATTAACACAATAGCGACTTTCATCCCTTCTGAACCAAATAAAAAGAGAACAAGTGGTGTGCCATAATTGCCATTATTCATAAAAGCACTGGATAATATTAACCCGCACCGTTCTCCCTCTGAGTATCTCAAAATCTTCGTAAATAGAGTAATGATAGAAATACTTAAACAACAAAGTCCCAGTAAAAAAATTGTAAAATACATAAAGGAGCTATCGATAGTCTGGGAATAAAAAGTACGGAAAACTAAAAAGGGAACAAGTATGTAAATAGCCAGCTTTGATATCATTGCTGTGTTTAGCTTTAACAAAGACTGAGCTGCGTATCCGACGGCAAATACAAAGAAAATTGGTAACATAATGGATAGAACGAACACTGGATCACCTTACTTATTTTTTATTGGTCTATAACAGGGCTGCTCAGCCCTGTTATAGACCCTGAATTGGAACGATTATGATTGAAATACGATTAATTTCTCCTCTGTCATTTCCTCCATTGCATACTTCGGACCTTCTTTACCCGTACCACTTTTCTTTACACCACCGTAAGGCATATGGTCCACCCTGTAGCCGGAGGTATCATTAATAATTAATCCGCCCACTTCAATCTTCTCGGCTGCTTTCATCGCAAAGCTCAAATCATTTGTAAATAATCCAGCCTGCAGCCCATACTCCGAGTTATTTACTTTTTCAATCACTTCATCTTCTTCTCGATAAGTATCTACAGCAACTACCGGACCAAAAACCTCATTTCTGCATACTTTCATTTCTTGATCTACATTTGTCAAGATAGTAGGCTGATAAAATACGCCGTCACGTTTCCCGCCGACTTGCAGCTGTGCACCTTGGCTTATAGCTTCATCGACCCAATTTTCAACACGAATGGCTTCTTTGGCTGCAATCATCGGACCAATATTTGTCGAAGCATCTGCTGGATCACCAACTTTAAGTGCTTTTGCTGCCTTGATCATTTCTTCCAAAAATGCTTCATAAATGTCTTGATGAACAAAGACACGCTGGACAGATATGCAAACCTGCCCGGCATTATTAAAGCTTTTCTGTGCAGCTGCCACAGCACTTTCTTTGATAGCAGCATCCCGGTGAACAATGGTTGCAGAATTATTTCCTAACTCTAATGCTACTTTTCTTATCCCTGTACTTTCACGAATAATTTGACCTACTCTCGGACTTCCTGTAAAAGTATACATATTTATTTCCTGATTTGAGGTTAAATAGCCGCCAATTTCAGCGCCTTCTCCTGTCAGTACATTTAAACGTCCTGCCGGAAGCCCTGCTTCTTCAAATATTTCTGCCAGCAATAATGCTGATAGAGATGTTTCTTCCGCCGGCTTTAATATCACACTATTTCCTGCGGCAAGTCCTGGCCCAACTTTATGACAAACTAAATTTAAAGGAACATTAAATGGCGTAATCGCAGCTACAACCCCTACTGGCGTTCTGATTGTCATGGCTTTCCTGTTTTCTGACCCCGGTGCTGATTCTATTGGCACTCCCTCACCATGAATACGTTTTGCTTCTTCTGCTGAAATTTCTAATGTTAAAGCTGCTCTTTCTACTTCCCCGATAGATTCTGTAAGAGGTTTACCCACTTCCTGAACCAGGACGTCGGCAAGACCTTCTTTTTGTTCCAGCAATAACTCAGATGCTTTTTTTAAAACTCTAAAACGGTCATATGGTGAAAACGAGGTATTTAAAGCCTTCTTAGCAGCTGCTACACTGGCATTCACATCCTGTTCTTCTGCGATAGAGATTTCAGCAATAACTTCCTGTGAATATTTATTTAAAACCAGCAGCTTGCTGTTCTTCACCTTCCACTTTCCATCAATGAAAAGACCGTACGCATTTTTTAATAAGATATCATTCATCATAACATCATCCTCCAATGATATAAGGTCACTATCTTTTTATTTATAATAAGTCCTTTGCTTTTCCATCGCTGCCGAACACTTTCATTTTTTCTTGTACTTTTTTCTTTAAATAAGCTTTTCCATTCCCTAAAGAATTGGCTAATACAATTTCATCCGGATCCTGCTTAAACGTATCTTTTACACCATTCGTAAATGCCTGACGTAATTCTGTATCTACATTGATTTTTGCAACCCCTAATTGAATGGCCTTTTGTACCTGTTCATCAGGAACATCTGAACCTCCATGCAGGACGACTGGACGCTGAATAGCTTTAGAGATTTCATTTAATCTTTCAAATCGCAAATGAGGAGTTTGTTTATACAATCCATGAGCCGTGCCAATAGAAACAGCTAAATAGTCCACATCCGTTGCTTCCACAAAGGCAACTGCTTCTTCTGTCGTGGTAATGAGTGCATCTTTTTCATCTACAGAAATATCATCTTCTGTTCCACCTATTTTTCCAATTTCACCTTCTGAGCCGATCCCCAGCGCTCTAGCCACTTGAACTACATCACGGGTGATTTTACTATTTTCTTCAAAGGATCGTGCTGAACCATCAAACATAACAGATTGGAACCCAAGCTGAACAGCCTGCATTGTCTGGTCAAAGCTCCTGCTGTGATCCAAGTGTATTGCTACCGGAATCGTGAATTGTTTTGCATAGATATCTATTAAAGCTTTCATTGATTCCATTCCTAGCGTTTGAATCACCTTTTGCCCCACTTGAATCATGATTGGTGCCTGCTCTTCTTCTGCTGCTTCTAAAATCCCTAAAATGGTTTCTGCATTATGCGCACTGAAGGCTCCCACACCATACCCATTTTCATAAGCATGCTTGAGCAGTTCTTTTCCGTTTATAAATGGCATACTATATCCACTCCTCTATCTTTTTAATTCAATACTGTATTGATATTTATCACTTCGATATTTTGTTTTCGTATATTCAATCGGACGATCGTCCATTCCATAGCTGACTTTTGTCATTTCCAGCAGCGCTTCACCAGGACGAACACCTAAATAATCTGCTTCATCCAACGTGGCATTAATTGCTCTGATTGTTTCTTTTGCACGTTTCAAATAAATATTATGCTGTTCTAAAATTTCATAGTAATGTGCTTCATTTAGATTATGCGTCTGCAGCAGTTCTCCAATATCCTTTGGCCAGCAAGACCTTTCAATTGCTATTGGAACATCATCTGCCAATCTGATTCTCTCTATCAATAAAATCGGTTCTGTTTCCGAAACTTCTAATATATCCTGTTCGAAAAAAAACTTTGTCTTAAACTCACTTCGTAAAACTTTTGCTCTTGGGATCTGTCCTCTTTCTCTTGCCTCTTCCGTAAATCCCTTTAGTTTACCCAAATGCCCTACTAAGTTTTGTGGACGAACAATTGTCCCTCTCCCCTGTTTTTTTTCAAGCAGATTATCCTGAACAAGTAAATTTATTGCCTGTCTGATGGTCGTACGGCTGACATCAAATTCTGAAATTAATTCTTGCTCTGTCGGGATCAACGTATCAGCCTTCCATATACCTTGTTGAATACGTTTATACAATTCATTTTTCACCTGTAAATATAATGCCTCACCTTTTTTAGGCTCAAAACGGCTCCTTGACATGACTATCTCTCCTAGGAATCGGTGAAGGATAAGATGGAAGATCTGCTCCAATTAATGGAGCCAGCCAGTTGTAATACGCTTGTTTGTTATCGATAAAATAATCCGGCACCATTCTTTCTCCCTCTTGAACTACTTCCTTCAAATCGACTGGTATTTTATTTATATTATAGTCGAATTGCTTTGTTCTTTGTAGGGAAACCATGATTTTATTTTTACCTTCCTTCAGCCATTTTCCTCCACAGACACCTGCTTGATAGGCTTCCTGGTAATCCACTGGTGAAACAAACATGGAAGAACTGCGTTGATTCATTCCCAGTAACTCTGCTCTCGCCATGATCTTTAATTCTTTTTTTAATAAAAGCTCCATTTCTGAGGAAATCCCGCCAAGAATTGTTCTGCCGTCAATCACTTCTTTCTCAACCTGACCTGCTCCTTCCCATTGCACCCCCTCACTCACTATAATCACTGCATAGCCATATTTCTGAATAATTTGATCGACTTCTTTTAATAGTTCTTCTTTTTTCACAGGCCGTTCAGGAATTAAAATCAAATGAGGACCGTCTTCTTTATGCCTGCGAAGAAATCCTGAAGCTAATGCAAGCCAGCCAGCATTTCTCCCCATTGTCTCTAAAATTCGAACCTGTTCAAAATTTCTCATCGAATAAAGATCTCTGCTAACGTCCAGAGTTGATTGGGCAACATATCTTGCAGCACTTCCAAATCCGGGTGCATGATCGGTAGCCCCCAAATCATTATCGACCGTCTTCGGTATACCAATAACTTGTAAATCATAATGGACATTTGCTGCTTCCTGTTCAATTTTACTTAACGCTTCCATAGTGCCATTGCCGCCGATAACGACAAGGGCATCCGCCTGCATTTTCTTTAATTGCGCAACACACTGCACGATATGCTCAGATTCTAACGAAAAACGTCCAGAACCAAGGCAAGCTCCAGGGACATGTTTATTTTCTATAATCCATCTTTCTATTTCTGCTGTTCCATCCAAAAAATTTCCGTAAACCAGGCCTTCGTAGCCATTTTGTAAAAAAGTAAGCTTATTCTCATCCATGACCTCTTCTATAAATCCTGCCAATGATGCATTAATAACGGAAGTCGGACCACCTGCCTGTCCTACAACAATCTTTTTCATGAGCTGACTTCTTCCACACGATTGTGATACACCACAGTTTCTATATTCAGCTGTCTGCCCAGTTCGACTAATTCATCCGTTATATCTGCATATACAAGTGCGTAATGTGGTTCAAACCCTTCGTCCATTAGATCATAGAGCGTATCAGTTACGTTTGTTTTCAGTTCTACTTCTACGGATGTTCCATGAAAACGCTGCGGCGTATCTAGGGCTTCTCCTGACATAATAAGCAGGCGGTATCCAGCAGGTGTATAGCTGACTCTGAAAATAGTAACTCTGCCTGGTTTCAAGCCAAATTCCATGGTAAATCCTAATTTTCTATTTGGATGGACTCCCGGGCGTGCCCCGGTTTTCGGATTTGCCAAAGAATATGCCCCTGCTCCACAATGCCAAAATACGACAGAATTGCGTTCCTCATTGACATGTACCATATCCCCTAAATAAGGTGCATTTCCTTTTGACAGCTGCTGAAGAATCGACATGGAGATAGCTCCGTGTATGTCCGATTCACATGCCGAAACAATCCCGTCTTCAGTAAATTGTGATAGCGTTGAGCAAGCTGCTGCACCTAGTTTATTGAAGAACTCCGGATAACAGCGCACTGCGGTTCCAGTGAGTTCCTCCTGATCGATTTTCTCTTTCACATAAGTAGTAAACTGTGCAAATCGCTCTACTGTTTCATCGGATCGGTTTAAACCGATAACCTGTTTCTCTGCTCTCTCGACAGCCCCAATCCATTTTTCCCGCGGAAGCTCAACACATTTTTCAAATGCTTCATTTAAATCAAAATATTTTACCGAGACTCCCAATTGTTCTCCAAGCTTTTCTTCGTTTGTTCCTGAGAAAAAGAACCCGGGTGGATGATCTCCAAAAACGCCAATTTTAATGCTTTGAAGGTCTTTTACAACCTTTTCTACCTCTGATTTTTGGTCTGCACTTACTTCTATTTGGGTATTAATTGTCTTTAGATTGCGTTCCTTCTCCTCCTGCATGCCATTGAGATGATTTGTTAACCTTTCTTTTACCTGCTGTTCTTCGGCATTACCAAGCACAAAGACATAGGGATGTTTTGCGCTTTTCAAATGATGGCTGGTTGCATTTCCTCCAGTTAAAGAATTTAAGCGCAGTCTTCCGCCAACACTCGGCTCCCGGACACTCCAGACAATAATTGGTGCTTTTACTACTTGAATAAGGTCTTCCACTGCGGCAGCATCAGCAAAGGTTGCATGCTGATATACAACGTATGATACATCACTTACATCTTCATTATTTAGAAAATCCATTAAATCTTCTGTAGACGTGATAATCTCATCTGGTTCTATTACCTTATCAGCCAGCGTATTTAATAGTTTTGAACTCTGGTCTCTTTGCTTTTCAGCAGCTTGTAAATCAAACGTTTTTCTTCCAATTGGAATATATAGCAGTTTGTTAGCCATTACCCTTCCTCACTTTCGACAACATATTATAGAATTGTTATTTCTCTATTGAATACCCGTTAATTATTGATTACTGAATTTTGTTGATGCGTTTCTAAAAATTCTTTAATGTTTACTTTTTCACCAGTCCTTAATGATTCCTCAGCTGCCAAACCAACAACAATGGACCAGAAGCCTTCCTCTACGGTAGCTGTCGATGTTGTTTTCCCTAAAATATTATCCACAAAGTAAACATGCTCATAATAGGTTGCGCCGCCATGCCCGCTTCTTTGAATTTCTGTCGGATAAACCGGTGTAGATGTTTTTGAAGGACTGCCTGCGCCGCGGATAAGTTCTAAATAATTGTCCGGTCCTTCTAATGGTACAAAGCGTTCTGTTTCTGTTGCTTTCAATCGTCCTTCATCCCCGCAAAGAACTAATTCTTCATAGAACATTGGTGAAAACATAGATAAGTTAAAGTTACATTGAATACCATTTTCATATTTTACAATGACAAATCCGCTGTCAATAATATCTGACTTCTCTCCTTCATATTGAAAGGATTGAAAGTTTACTGCCTGGCTGCCTGTTGCATATACTTCCGCCGGCTTTGATTGTGCAAATAGATTAAATAGATCAAAATAATGACAGCATTTCTCTACAAATGTACCTCCTGATTTTTCAGTGAACTTATTCCATTGGCCAACTTTATCCAGAAAAGGTACACGATGCTCCATAATCGAAATTGTTTTAATATCACCAACGGATTTTCTTTCCAATGCTTCATGAATTGCTTCGACATAGATTGGCTTATAGCGGTATTGCAAACCGATTTGAAAAATGCTTGGATAGTCTTTAGCAATCTCCATGATTTCGTATGCATCTTCCAGATTTGTAGTCATTGGCTTTTCCAGAAAAATATGCTTCTTTGATTTTGCCGCTACTCTGACCACATCAATATGTGTATAATTTGGAGTACAGATTAATAGCGCATCCGCTTCAGGATCATTACATGCTTCCTCCAGCGATTCAAATACTTTTATATCTCCAGCTTGGAGCTCATGGACAAATACATCTTTCGCCTGTTCAATACTTTTTTCATTTGGATCATATAAACCATGAATGGTTGCTCGCCCTTCCAATATCGTTACCTTCATATGCTCCTGACCAATATTCCCCGTACCGATTAAATTAAATTTTAATTTAGGTTGATTGTCCGCCGTTAAATAACGGTCTTCACCTGGTAAATAGTCAAATTTCGATTTATCAAACCCTGCTAAAATATCTAATTCTTGTCTTTCTACTGTCATTTGTCAATCTCTCCTTTTAATATCGTAAATTTGCAGTATAACTGGCGTAGGGATCCGGTTGAACGAAAATTTCCCTTTATATTGCTTCTATTTTAAGGTTTTCCCCGATAATTCCTGGGTAAGCGCCTTTTGAAATAAGTGGTTTCCTGTCTGGATGAGCAAGCAGCCATTTATTTTTCATAAACAGCAGCTCGTCTTCTTCCATCGTTACTGTCTTATTAAAATCAATAGGTTCATTCGTTCCTTTAGGCAGGATAACCATACATTTAAAGCCTTCCTTATGCACTTTACAAGGTGCAAAATGTAACGTCGTCTGATAAATTTCAATCATGGTTCCTTCAGGTAAATAAAAAATATCAAGCTTTTCTGTCCGATACTGATTTTTGTGAATATCTCCAGTATGTCCCAGGATAAGAACTAAATCGGTGACAGCAATGTTTATTTCACTGCCTTTATGATACTCTAAACCATTCAAATGGCTGTTAGGTCCGTTACAATATCCTACCTGTACTTCCATTCCTGCGTACAATGTTGCCGCTATTCTTTGTGTCAGCTTTGCCTTCTCTAACTCCGGATCAGAAGCAATATATTGATTAGTATCATGAGGAATATCTTTATCCCTCATTATTTCGTTCCATTCCTTCCAATCAAAACCGTTCAATATTTTTCCATACTTTTCAAATTCTTCAGCTGTAATATGATGAATTGTCTGGTTTGGATTATTTTCTTTTAGTTGTTTAAATACCTTTTTCACTGTATTCCTCCTGACCTATGCTTTTTTCTGTAATTGCTCTTCATGACTGCTTATCAGCTTGTCTTCATATTTTTTATTCCACGATTTAAGTGCAAACAAATAAAGGAATGCAGTTACAATGATGAGAGCAATCGTTGCTGGCCAGAACCAGCCTGAAACAATATTCTCCGGTGAAGCAACACCAATTGGAGAAAATAAAATGTAACTGAAAACCATCGCCCCTAACAGCGTAACAGTAACTGGTAATGCATATTTCCAAGGAACCATGCTAACCTGTGCATTGGTTTTAAATACAAATGGTTTGTCTAATGGTTTAATCATTCCAATCACAAGCATTAATGCCACTTCAATTACAAACATTAACCCTTGAATATGAATGAAATTGATAGCCAATTCTACATTAAAGAATGTCGGTAGTCCCCAAATTAAGAAATAGTATGTGATTACATGCAGAATAATTGTAATTTTCGGTGCAATAGAAGGCACCCGTTTTGAAAATATTCCTACCAGCACAATTGCTATAATTGGAATATTAAAGAATCCTGTAAACTGGCGAATAAGTGTCCATAACCCGTCAGGTGCGTTAATTAGCAGAGGAGAAATGAAAAATGTTACTAATGCCAGAATGGTTCCAAACCATTGACTGATGCGTATCATTTTCCTATCACTCGCATCCTTGTTAATAACAACTTTATAGACATCATAAACAAATAGCGTGGAAGCACTGTTTAATAAAGAGTTAAAGCTTGAAAAAACTGCCCCCAATAATACCGCTAGGAAAAAGCCATTTAAAAATGTAGGGAAGATATCACTGATTAAAGTCGGGTACGCTAAATCCATTGTTTCCAGCCCCGGCCCATATAAATGAAATGCAATAACACCTGGAATCATCATTAAGAATGGAACTAAGATTTTTAAGAAGCCTGTTATCAGCGCTCCTTTTTGCCCTTCTGCTAAGCTTTTTGCTCCAAGTGTTCTCTGAATAACATATTGATTTGTTCCCCAATAAAATAAATTGGCAAATAACATTCCGGTAAAGATAGCACCAAAAGGAACACCATCATCGCTCGATCCAATTGCATTCATTTTTTCTGGATGCTCTGTAGTAATCGTTTTCATTCCTTCAAATAAGTTTCCATCACCTAAAGCAATAAAACCGAGGATTGGCACCAACAAGCCAACAATCAATAAACCAACTCCATTTAATGTATCAGATATTGCTACTGCTTTTAACCCGCCAAAAATCGCATAAATCGAACCGATAATACCAATAATCCAGACAACCAGCCACATCGATTGCTCAAAAGTTATACCAAACATAGAAGGTATATCAAATAATTGCAATACAGCAATGGATCCTGAATATAGAACAGAAGGAATTGTAATCAATCCATAGCCTAACATAAACAATAAAACAATTAATAATCTGGTTCCCTGGTCAAAACGGTTATTAATAAACTCTGGAAGTGTGGTAAATGCCCCGCCTAAATATCTAGGCAGTAAAACAAGTGCCAGTATAATAACAGAAAAACCGGCTGTAACCTCCCATGCCATATTCGACAAATTGGCATTATACCCCTGTCCATTTAAACCTATTAATTGTTCAGCAGACAGGTTGGTTAAAATTAATGATCCAGCTATAAATCCGCCTGTTAAGCCCCTTCCGGCTAAAAAATACCCTGTTGAATCACTCACTGTATTCTTTGTTTTCTGATATGAATACCAGGCCACCAGCCCCATAAAGAAAGCACATGATATTAGCGTAAATACAATACTTCCCATCCTTGCTCCTCCTTCTCGTTCATACTTTATTTCATATTTGTTTATTTTTAAATGCCCTGCCCCTTGACCATTACGTAAATTATCTATTCTTTTTTATCAATCAAATTAGAATCCACCTTCCACCTAACATCATTATGTTTATATAAACATCACTATCTTTAAACATATTATAGTGGAAACGTATTCAAAAAGGCAAGTCCTTTTTGAAATATTTTTATCGGAAAGGTATTTTTCCTGGTTATATTCATATAAATATCTGGCGCAGCTGCTTTAACATAACGCATTGCCCTTCAGTAAGAAAATTCCTCTGTTCTGTGTTGGATAAAAAAAACAAGCAAATCAATTTACGAATGGGCACCGTCCCCTAAAAGTTAGAGTAGAAAATCTAACTTTTAGGGGGTAACTACCATGGCAAAAAGATTTGCTTGTTTTTTATTAATTGGAATTACTTTACCTATCAGTTTGTGTTCAAAAAGGTACATATTAGAAGCAAGAAGGTCAAGGCGACATGATTTTTACGAACGGGCTATCTTCATTGATTTCTGTTCTTTCTTGCATGTTCTACCAAAGTTCGCGATCCGAAGTAGTAACTGCTACGGCTCCCGCTTCCAATGCCTGATTAACCTGATTTTCTTCCTCAATGAATCCACCCGCAATCAAAGGAACATCATAGTCTTCTTTTATTTGTTTGATTTTTTCAGGCAGCAGTCCCGGAAGCAGTTCAATATAATCCGGCTGAAGTCGTTCCATCAGCTTCATGCTGTGTTCCAAAGCCACACTATCCAATAAAAAAACACGCTGTACAGCAAGCAGCTGATGCTTCTTAGCAGCACTGATAACATTTCCTCTTGTTGAGATAATCCCGTCCGGCTTCATTTCCCTATATAGAAATTCCACCCCATACTCATCTGCTTTTAATCCTTGAATCAAATCAAAATGAATCAGCACTTTTTTGTCCGCACGATGACTATAATCAATCATACTTTTGAGCTGAACCAGCCTTGATTCCAAAATAACAATATACGGATGATCGCTTTCCAGCGCTTTTTCAAAATCCTTCATACGCCGCACAGCAGGCAGCACACCAGCAGGTAATTGCATCAGAACTTCCTCCTTAATCACTATCCGGCACTTTACGTGATTCCATCTCTTCTTTTGTATAAATAATCCGCATCGGATTTCCGCCGGCAAAAGCTCCGGCAGGTACATCCTTGTGTACAAGAGTTGCAGCTGAAACAACAGCTCCATCACCAATACAGACGCCCGGTAATATGGTAGAGTTTGCACCGATCATTACCTCATCCCCGATATGCACCTCTCCTAACCGGTATTCCGTAATTAAATACTCATGCGCTAAAATGGTTGTATTATAGCCGATAATACTGTTATTCCCTACTTTAATTTTTTCCGGGAACATCGAGTCGGGCATCGCCATTAAAGCAAATGATGTACGTTCTCCTACCTTCATACGCAGCAAATGGCGATACATCCAATTTTTCACACTCAAAAAAGGCGTGTAACGCGCCAGCTGAATGACAATAAAATTCTTCGCTATTTTAAAAAAAGATACTGTACTGTACATCTGCCATAGAGAATTTGCTTTATGGCGGACTTTATACCTTTCTGTTCTCCGCATGACGTTCACCTGCCACTGTTAATAAATCCCTGATTGTATCCAAATAATAGGTTGGATGATAGCTTTTCAAAAAATCCTCTTTTTTTTCGGACCAGCTTACTGCAGCCGTTTGTGTACCAGCACGCTGCCCAGAAACAATATCATGGAAATTGTCACCTACCATTAATGTTGTTTCCGGATTTGCATCAAGCAGACTCATCGCTTTTTTCACCGGTTCCGGATCAGGCTTTTTATGAATAACATCATTGTAGGTAATGATGACAGAAAAGAAATCGGTCAGCTTTGTTAATTCTAATCCCATCATGACCGTTTTTCTTATTTTTGTGCTGACAATTCCTAAGGTGATACCTGCTTCATGCAGCTGTTTTATCGTTTCATAAACATATGGAAAAGCTTCTACATAATGGTCATGCTCTCTCATATTATATTCCCGGTAGGTTGCTATCATTTGCTCCGATTGATCCGGATTTATTTCACGAAATGTTTCGTTTAAAGGCGGACCATTAAGAGCTTTGATCTCTTCCGGTGAAAAATGCATCTGAAATTTTTCAAATGTATGTTCAAAGGAAGCACGTATCAGCTCATTTGTATTTAATAATGTTCCATCTAAATCAAACAGAATGGTACGAATGCTCATGCTGCATTTTCCTTTCTTCCTTCTTCCAAAAATAAGCAATGGTTATCGTTAAAATAATCGCCACAGATAGCCGGATAATTAATAATGGCCAAACTGGAATACCGAGCGGAATAAAGACAAGTGTATCCTCAACGACAGCGTGACAGGATACCAGAAAGATTAATGCTAAATACATATCCTTCTTTGGTACATTATCCTCTTTTACCGCCTGCATCATTAATCCTGCCCCATAAGCAAGTCCGATCGTAAGCCCGGCAACCATTGTCATGGAAGCACGTTTATCCATTCCAAGCAGCTTCATAAACGGAGCCAATGCATTAGACATTGCAGTCATCCATCCCAGCTCCCGCATAATTTGCATGATAATCATTAACGGAATAACAATACAAGCTAGTTGAACAATAGCTATGATGGCAGCCTGCGCACCATGCAGTGCAATTTCCCACCAATTATTTAAAACAACTTCATTGCTGGAAATAAACCCATATTGCGCGAGCTCTGCGCCGCCATTCCAGAATAAATTAATTAAAAGTCCGGACATCACAGCGAGCCCAATCCGAACTCCGACAATAACCCACCATTTTACTCCCACTCTTGTTGCTACAGCAGATTCAATAAAGAGATTATGGGAGAAAGACAGCATTACTGCCATAATAAATACTTCTTTGACTGTAAAATCAAAGGAAATGATCGCTGCAATACCAGCATATAAATTCAGCGCATTCCCTAAAACAAGCGGTACAGCAGCTTCACCTGACAAACCGAATAACCCCATAAATGGCGAGATAATATTCATAAACCAGGGAAAAACAGGTGTAAATTGCAGTATGGTTATGATTAATGTAATTGGAAAAATAACCTTTCCAAGTGTTCGTGTGGTCTTTAATCCCTGGATTAATCCCCTGTAAAGCATACCTTTCATTTTATTACCTCATTTCCAGATTCATACAAATCAAGTTTCACTTTATTTCTTTTTCTTCTTTTTACCTTTATTTTTATTTGACTTCTTTGCCTGCTTCTTTTTCGCTGGCACATCAAGATAACGGACGTTTGTTGTCTTCATTAGATACAGCATGATAATAATCCCTGCTATAATCGTTAGAATGGAGACAACCTGTGCTGTCCTGAGTTCCCCAATAATGTATAAACTATCTGCGCGCAGTCCTTCAATAAAGAACCGTCCAATAGAATAGGTAACTGCATACGATAAGAAAACCATTCCACGCCTCGGGTTCATTCTGCGGAAAAATAATAATCCGAAAAATATCAGGAAGTTCCAGGTAGATTCATATAAAAATGTCGGATGATACATGACACCATCAATCACCATCTGATTCATAATAAAATCCGGCAAATACTGATGAAAGCTTTCATATGTAGCTTCTGAAATCGGACCGCCATGCGCTTCCTGATTCACAAAATTTCCCCAGCGCCCAATTGCCTGTCCCAGTATTAAGCTCGGGGCAACGATATCAGCAAGCCGCCAAAATGAAATTTTCTTTACTTTTGCAAAAACGATCGCTGTAATAACTCCGCCGATAATCGCTCCATGGATAGCAATACCGCCTTCCCAGACAGCGAATATCTTCCATAACGGACCGTTTGCGTATTGATCAAATTCAAAAAATACATAATAAATTCTTGCTGAAATAATCGCAATCGGCACGGCAAAGATAATGAAATCCATAATGATTTCTTTGCCAAGTCCGACCCTTTCTGCCTCCCTCGTCGCTAAATAAACTGCAAGTATAGCTCCAATAGCAATAATGATTCCGTACCAGTATATGGTTAATGGACCAATTTCTAAAAATACACGGTCAATAGGAGCTGCTGTCCCAACCATCCATACCTACCTCCTATTGTGATTCTAAATCACCTTGTTCTATCATTTTTGTTAAACGATCTGAAAATTCCTCTGCTGTGTTCACGCCCATCCTTTTTAAACGGAAATTCATAGCAGCTACTTCAATAATAACAGCCAGGTTTCTCCCGGGTCTGACTGGTATCGTTGCTTTTGGCAAATGAACATCCATAATCTTCATCGTATCCTCATCTAAACCTAAGCGGTCGTACTGCTTCTTTTCATCCCAAATTTCTAGCTGAATAACCATAGATATCTTTTTTTGACTGCGAATGGAACTGGCTCCAAATAATGTCATAACATTAATAATACCCAAGCCCCGAATCTCCAGCAAATGTTCAATAAGCGCAGGTGCATTTCCAATCAGACTCTCATAATCCTCTTGCCTGATTTCTACATTATCATCCGCTACAAGCCGGTGTCCCCGCTTGACTAATTCCAATGCAGTCTCACTTTTACCGACACCGCTTTGTCCGATAATTAAAACGCCGACGCCATAAATATCGATTAAAACACCATGTACTGCTGTAAATGGCGCAAATTTAGATTCTAAGTAATTGGTTAAACGGCTTAATACCCGCGTAGTTGTCCGCGGTGATTGTATGATAGGAACACCAGAATGCTTCGATGCTTCAAAAAATTCTTCCGGTACATCCATCCCGCGGGAAATAATAATCCCTGGTGTTACATCCGTACATAGATTTTCAGCACGCTGCTTTCTTTCCTCCGCACTTAACCCCAGAAAGTAAGCTAATTCTGTCTTTCCGATCAATTGCAGGCGTTCTCTCGGATAATAATCAAAAAAGCCTGTCATTTCTAATCCCGGGCGTGAAATATCACTTGTGATAATTTCACGGTGAATCCCCTCTTCTCCTGCTACCAGTTGTAAATTAAACCTGTCCAATAAATCCTTTGTACAGACGGTCGATACCATTTTGAAGCTCCTCTCTTCAACAAAGCTAACTGATATACATTTTAGCATAATCCATTTAAAAAACGTAGGGGAGAAGTTTTTTAATCCTATATGTTTCATAAAAGAAAAGATCGTGAAATTTTTTCCTTTCTGGCTTTTCTATATACAATATTCCTTTATTTCATCATTTTTATAAGTAAGCCCTTGCCATTTTTAAAAATCGCTGTATAATATTGCATAATATATAACCGTGGATGAAGAGAGTAATTATATTTCCTGTGTGTTAGCGAATCGGGAGCTGGTGGAAGCCTGATGATACAGAATATAATGAAGCGCACTTCGGAGGTGCTGTCTGAACAACGAGTAGGATGTGCCGGGTAATTCCGTTATCGATATGACAAGAAGGTTCTTTTTTATTTTTCGAGAAGGATAATGCTTTATGAACATAAGGAAAGCTTGATAAACCAAGCCTGAGAAGGTGCAGATTTGCCTTAGCTGGGACTGGGACTGCGATTACTCGCCCCATCGAAGAGCTTTTGCGATTACTCATCCCACCGAAAACCATTGCACTTTCATCGACTAAGTACAGCCACATCGTTGTAGCCTACGCCGATACTAGGGCATCGTATCCGTCGTACTTTATTCCTTAATTTCTTTATACTTAAAGTGTAACAAAGAACAATTAGAGTGGTACCGCGGATAAACCCGTCTCTATGTGACAGCATGGAGACGGGTTTTTTTATGGTTTTATAAAATGAAACAGGAGGAGTTATACGATGAATTATCGACAACAATTTGCGGAGGAGATTTATACCCAGTTAGAAAAGAAACTAGACATGGATGAGATTATTCCATTGATTGAGGAGCCAAAATATAATACGCATGGTGATTTAGCCTTTCCCTGCTTTACACTTGCAAAAAAGCTCCAGAAAGCTCCCCGGCAAATCGCTATGGAGTTATCTGAGAAAGTATCTGCTCCTTTTTTAGAAAAGACTGTTGCTGCAGGCCCTTATCTGAATGGATTTTTAAACAAGGAAATCGTCAGTAAACAGGCAATGGAACACATTAATAAAGAGCAGGAAAACTACGGTTCACTTTCTGCAGGTGCTGAAAAGACAATTACTATCGATTTCTCATCACCGAATATTGCCAAGCCTTTCTCTATGGGACATTTACGCTCTACTGTAATTGGCAATGCACTTGCAAATATATCAGAAAAATGCGGCTATAAAGCAATTCGTATCAATCATCTTGGCGATTGGGGTACACAATTTGGCAAGCTTATTACTGCTTATCAGCTATGGGGATCAGAAGAGAAAGTACGGGAGAATCCGATTAAAGAACTTTTTCATCTCTATGTTTCCTTTCATGAACAGGTGGAAAAGCAGCCCCATTTAGAGGATGAAGCCCGCTTCTGGTTCAAACAATTAGAATCAGGAAACGAAGAAGCACTTCAGCTGTGGAAATGGTTCAGAGAAGAATCTTTAAAAGAATTTGCGAAAATTTATGAGCTGTTAAATATCAAATTTGATTCCTATGATGGAGAAGCATTCTATAACGATAAGATGGATGATGTTGTCCAGGAATTAAAAGCAAAAGATCTTCTGTCTCACTCGGATGGAGCTGAGGTAGTTGATTTAACGGATGAGAAATTACCGCCATGCTTAATCAAAAAGAAGGATGGTGCTACCCTTTACGCAACCAGAGATTTAGCAGCAGCTATTTATCGCAAAAAAACCTATCAGTTTGACAAGTCATTCTATATTGTCGGTCAGGAGCAGCGCCTGCATTTCCAGCAGCTATTCCTTGTGCTTCAAAAAATGGGATATAACTGGGCAGCAGAATTAAAGCATGTTCCTTTTGGCTTTATATTAAAAGACGGAAAGAAGATGTCGACCAGAAAAGGGAAGGTTGTGCTGCTGGAAGATGTTATCAAGGAAGCCATTAACCTGGCTTATCAAAACATTGAAGCCAAAAATCCAGCACTGATAAATAAAGAAGAAGTAGCAAAAATGGTCGGTGTCGGCGCGATTATTTTTCACGACTTAAAAAATGAACGCCAAAATAATATTGAATTTAATCTGGATGAGATGCTAAGATTTGAAGGGTCTACGGGACTTTATGTGCAATATACACACGCCCGTGCCTGCTCAATACTTCGTAAAGCTCCTTCTGAAAATAACCTGGCTATCGGCGGGCTCACCGATTCATACAGCTGGCCCATCATCAAAACATTGATGGATTTTCCAGATGTTATTGAAAAAAGCTTTCAACAGGCGGAAGCTTCTGTGGTTGCCAAGTATGTGCTGAAATTAAGTCAGGAGTTCAATAAATATTATGGTTATATCAAGATTTTAGCTGATGATGCAGAGCAAAGCAGCAGGCTGGCATTGGTGAAATCTGTTACGATTGTTTTGAAAGAAGGGTTGAGATTACTTGGAATCAAAGCTCCTGAAAAACTGTAAAAAACCTGTTTGGTTATCATGATTTATAGGTATCGGGGGGATGTTAATTCCATTTTCCTAAATTGCAATAGTAACTATAAAAGCATCATATATATTCAAATTCGTCCTTGCACTTCACGTTACGGAAACCGTTATACTTAACGGTAAAGGAGCTGATACAGATGTATACGATTGGTGAATTTGGAGCAAAAACGGGATTTTCCACACGAACGCTGCGATTTTATGAGGAGCTTGGTATTCTGTACCCAAGCAAAAGAACGGAAAGTGGTCACCGTCTGTATGGATTGGAAGAGCTGGCAATCTTACAGCGCATTCAATCATTGAAGTTTATTGGCTATTCTCTGCAGGAAATTAAAGAAATGCTGGATAAAGAAGACATCACGTTAGCAAATTTTGCAGATTCTCTGCCTGTCCAAAGAAAGGTTTTAGTTCATAAACGGGAAGAATTAGACAGGGCGATTGCAGCTATTGAGCATGTGCAAACGCTTTTGGATGAGGACTTTCCGTTAGATTGGACCGTGCTCACCTCGCTGCTCCACGGTATGGAATTTGAAGAGGAGCAAAAGGCATGGATGAAAGAGCATTTTCCAGATGATTTTTCACCTCTTTTTATAGATATACCAAAGGAAGAACGCAAGAAATTAGATCGAGAATCGCTATCCATCCTGGCTGATGTAAAAAAGCTGATGCGAGATAATGTTCCACCGCATGCTCCTGAAGCGCAGCAGGTGCTTGTAAATTTCAGTGAGCTATTCCTAAAAATGATTCCTGAGGATGTCATAACAGAAAATATGGATAAATGGGAAAAGCAGCTGGAATCTGCTCCTGAAGCGGATGACTTTATTGCTCCAACTTTTTGGTCAAAAGAGGAAGAAGCATATGTAGAGGAAATAGCAAAAGCAATGGAGCAGAAGTATGAGGGAGATAAGGAAAAATAATGGAGTGAAAAAGTCCGGAGCTTTGCTCTATATAAAATAGACATTGTCCGAACTTTTTCATTCGATTTTTTACAAATTCTAAAGATTGCTATCTTGCTTTACCATCTAAGGTATTTTTTGTCTCACCCAGTTTATTCAATCGCAATATATATTTCTACCTGCCCATTTTCCGGAGCCATATCACCGCTGTAATATTCAAAATCACCAGTAAAGGTTCGCTGATTTTCAGGCAGCTGCTGCCACTCCCAAATAGCTGCCCAAGCTTGTTGAATCTTTTCCACAACAGGTCCCTTCTCCGTTTTAAATACAGCATATGTTGCTTCCGGCACGGTATAGGTCTGTATTCCTTCTACGTTCTGAATGCTAGCTTCATCCTCTACCTGTACACTTACCATAATTTCATAAGCGCCCTTATCCTCCTGCTCATAATGAAAATAACAGCTGTAATTCCCTGCTTCGCGAATATTCACACCCAATTTTTCTCCAATATTCTCTGTGAAAAAGCGTTCAAATAACGTGCCTATCTTTCCATTTCCAAGCTGCTCTGCTTCATTTGTAGTCACTGCACTGACTCCCGCCAAAGTAAAGGCTGGTCGCTTTTCAATACGAACCGGCTTTATTTTTTCTGCTGGCAATTTATCTCGCTTCATCATCTATCCATCTCCTCATCATTTTTATAATAGCTATTATAAAGCAGAAAACCTGACAGCTATCTGTCAGGTTTAGGTATCTTTTTTATACAATTTACTAATTTGTTCCGCACGATCTGCAATGATCTCCCGTAAATGAACAGGCTCTAATACTTCCACATAGGGACCAAAGCCGAGAATAAAGCTGTATAACCATTCATCCTCCGGGTAGGCTTTCTTTACTTGCCATGACCCGTCAGCTGCAGGGATGAGTTCCTCTGCATCAAACCAATCTTCTGCTAAATGGCGTGCCTCTTCCTGAAAGCGTAAAACCACCTCATTACCAGCAGCAATAGCTGATTGTTTTCCCGTTATGTGATTTTGCTCTGGTAAAGGACGACGAGGAAATGTCGTTTCTAAATCAACCAATACGTTTTTCATTCTCCGTAATTTAAATAAACGGAATTGCTTCCTCTCCAGACAGTATGCCTGTATATACCATTGCCTCCCTTTAAGAATCAGGGTATGCGGTTCTACAGTCCGCTTGGTAATTTTCCCTCCCGCATCCGAATATGTAAATGCCATTACCAAACATTGGTCAATTGCTTTTTCAATGCTTTCCAGCTTTACTTGAAGGCTTTTACTTTTATCCCAGGGAGCATAATCAATGAGTACCCTGCTCGTTTTATTCTGAAAAGCTTCTGCATCACTGGAACGCACGACACTATTCATTTTTTCCATCAATTGCTGATACTGCTCTTTTTCATAGGAAGTTGAAATACTGCGGAGTGCAGTCACAATCGCTGCCAGCTCATCATTGGTCAGCAGATTACGATCCAATCGATAACCTTCTGCCAGTCCAATACCGCCATGAACTCCTTGATAGGTTACGATGGGAATGCCGGCTGCATTAATCGCATCAATATCCCGATAAATCGTCCGGACAGATACTTCAAATCGTTCTGCCAAATCCTTTGCCTGTAACATACGATGATTTATTAATAAAATAATGATAGATAGCAGTCTTTCTAATTTCATGGCATTCTCTCCTGACAAAAATAAGATAACCAGCCTAAGTTGTATACATAAGAAAAAGACCAGGTAAAACCTGACCTTCTCTTCTTACCTTATATCCCGAACAACACTGTTTAAAATCATTGTAATTAACGAAATAACAATAGACGCAATAAGCGCGGTACCAAATCCGTCAATGACAAACGCAGAGCCGATTAATGCCTGGGTAATCATTAAGGTAATCGCATTGATAACAATTAAGAATAAACCAAATGTAATCACCGTGATTGGCAATGTTAAGATGATTAAAATTGGTTTTACAAAAATATTCAGGATAGCTAAGATAAAGCTGGCTAAAAGCGCTGTGCCAAATCCCTCGAGTTGAAAGGAATCAAAAATCTGAGCAACTGCTATTAGCGCTACGGCATTTAAAACGAGTGAAACAATTCCCCGAAGTAACATTAATACACGTCTCCTTTAGGCATAATAAATGCAGCAATCACATAAACAATTGCTAACGTTGAAAAGCTCGGGATTAGTAATATTAAAAAGATAATACGGAGTAATGTCGGATCTACATTTAAATATTCTCCTAACCCGCCAAGTACCCCTGCCAGAAATTTATTTGATTCTGATCGATGTAACTTTTTCATCGTCATACCTCCCTCCACGTTTTTTGTCTATTTATTCATGATTATATGCTCTTCTATACTTTCATACGAAAATAGAAATGAAAAAGTTTCATTTCTAGAGGACGTTCAAAAAGCCCAACAAAAATAACATGGCGAATTTCTGCGTTGACGTGGCTTTTCCGATGGGGCTGGGACTGCGATTACTCGTCCCACCGAAGAGCTTGTGCGAGCACTCGCCCCACCAAGAGCGTTACTCACGTATTTAAAAGCATGGGGGAACTTCTACTAAGAACGCCCACATCGTGTGGGCAACGTAGAAATCACCACATCCTGTGGAAGCCCGTTCGTAAAAGCCAAGTCGCCTTGAACTTTCGACGCACAGGACGTGCTAGTGTCGGTGTTGCGACAGTTCTTTACGGTGGGGTGAGTAATCGCAACCCCAGGACGTCGCGTTTTTAACCGACTGATTCTTTTTATCGGACTTTTTGAACACACATTTCTATTTTCCCACTTCGTATTCTTTTTAAACAATCCGATTATTTTTCGTCATTCTTATCGAACTCCCAAAGATAAAAACGTTCGATTGCCTGATTTTCAATTAATTCTTTTTTCACTTCTTCATCTAAATCATCCAGCTGTTTATACCAGCCGAACATGCCAGCCACCTGTGAATCATGTGACAGGATTGTTTGCAGCTTTTTATCAAAATAATCATGAATATCATGCTTTATATCAGGTGCTCCCAAGGCTTCTTCATGTCCATTTGAAAAGGCTTGAGCCCATATTTTAGGTCTTTCTTCCGGATTCATATCTTCTACTGCCTGAATTGCAGCGGCTCCTAACGAATTATGATCTGGATGTACGGCATAACCAGGATAATGCGTAATCACAAGAGAAGGTTTAATCTCTTCTAAATAGCCTCTTAAATGATCTGCAACCTCCTGCTTATCTTCAAATTCAATTGTTTTATCGCGGTATCCCAGCATCTTCAGCTCCATATCCAATGTAGCACATGCTTGTTTTAATTCTTTTTTGCGAATCTCCGGTAAAGATTCTCTATTGGCAAACGTCGGATTTCCCATATTTCTTCCCATTTGCCCTAACGTCCCGCATAAATATGTCACTGGCACACCCTCCGCACGAAACTTTGCAACAGACCCAGCAGCTCCAAATGCTTCATCGTCCGGATGCGGAAAAATAACGACAACATGTTTTTCCATTACTTTCACCTATCCTTCTAGTGTAAAAACATCCATTTTATTTATTCTATTTTCTATTGTTGAAAAGGCGTTTCACTAATCTCTAAAGCTACCATTAACCGGCCTTCCCTATCATGGCCAGCCAGCAGTAATTGATTTTCCTGATAGATGGTCCAGTCAGTTAACCCTTCTGCATAAATCCAGCCAAGCTCCATTTTTAAGCCGACACGATAAGAGCTCCCGTCTCCTATAATCTTTGCCTGCTTATAGGTTACTTTCGTATTCCGAATATATGCTCCGACTGTATATGCATTGGCGTCTAAATGATTCGCATAAGCACCATTTGTTGTTTCTAAATGTATATATACTTCTTTATCTAAATAATTGTCCAGCATTTGTTGAACTTTTTCTATTTCTATCGGTTTCATGCTCTAACCTCCAATTCTATTCTTTTACTTTATCGAAATGCAGACCAAGCGTCAATTAGATAGCTTCATCAACATGAAAATACTATTTTCCCACATTGCCTTCAAAAATACCTGCTCTCTATTAGGAGTATATTCAGTTTCTTTTATAACAAAGTATTCCGATTGAATTTTTACAAATTCCTGATGAAACCAACCAATTTTTCTGAAGAATAGCTATGATTTGCTTATAAAAAACTGGATGAAAGCAAAATCCACCTAAAGAGCAAAATTATACTCTCCAGATGGATCCGTTTCATTTTATTTGCTGGCAACTTTCTCTTTCACCATTTCACTCATACGTTCTTTATCCCGTTCAAGTACAGGACCAAGATATTTTCCTGTATAAGAAACATCCGCCTGCTCCGCAATTTTTTCCGGCGTTCCCGTAGCAATGATCTGACCGCCGCGGTCTCCGCCTTCCGGACCTAAATCAATAATATGATCCGCACTTTTAATCACATCTAAATTATGTTCGATAATTAAGACAGAATCCCCATTATCAACGATTCTCTGCAGAACATCCAGTAACCGGCGGATATCTGCAACATGGAGTCCGGTTGTCGGTTCATCCAGAATATAAAAAGTCTTTCCATTGGAGCGTTTATGCAGTTCACTTGCTAATTTTACACGCTGTGCTTCCCCGCCTGATAGGGTTGTCGCCGGCTGCCCCAGTTTAATATAACCCAGACCGACATCATAAATCGTCTGCAGCTTCCGTTTAATTTTTGGAATAGCTGAGAAAAACTCTAACGCTTCCTCAATACGCATATCCAACACATCTGAAATATTCTTCCCTTTATACTTCACTTCCAGAGTTTCCCGGTTATAACGCGCTCCGTCGCAAACCTCACAAGGCACATACACATCCGGCAGAAAATGCATTTCGATCTTGATAATGCCGTCTCCACGGCAGGCTTCACAGCGCCCGCCTTTCACATTAAAGCTGAAACGGCCTTTTTTATAGCCCCGGACCTTGGCCTCGTTTGTTTGGGCAAACACATCACGAATATCATCAAATACACCGGTATACGTCGCCGGGTTAGAACGGGGCGTTCTTCCAATTGGCGATTGGTCAATATCAATGACCTTTTCAATATGCTCGATTCCTTTCATACTGCGATGCTTACCAGGCTTCACTTTGCCTTTATATAATTCTTTTGCTAAAGATTTATAGATAATCTCATTAACAAGTGTACTTTTACCGGAACCGGAAACACCCGTTACAACCGTCATCAGACCAATCGGTATGTCGGCCGATACATTTTTCAAATTATTTTCTGATGCTCCGGTTACTTTTATTTTGCGCTTGTCCGCTTTTTTACGTTTGGAAGGGACAGGGATAAATTCTTTTCCGGATAAATAACGGCCGGTTAATGAATTTTCATTAGCCATCACATTCTCTGGCGTATCACTGGCAACAATTTCTCCACCATGCTCACCGGCACCAGGTCCAATATCGATCAGCCAGTCCGCTGCCAGCATCGTATCTTCATCATGCTCAACCACGATTAGCGTATTATCTAAATCACGCATCTGTTTAAGCGTTTCAATCAGGCGGTCATTATCACGCTGATGCAGTCCTATAGAAGGCTCGTCAAGTACATAAAGAACACCTGTCAGCGCCGAGCCAATCTGTGTAGCCAGACGGATCCGCTGTGCTTCCCCGCCCGAAAGTGTTCCTGCTGAACGGGATAAAGTTAAATAATCTAAACCGACATTATTTAAAAATGACAGCCGATTATCAATCTCTTTTAAGATTAAACGTGCAATCTGGCGGTCCTTTTTACTTAAATCAAGCTGTTTGAAAAAGTCCATTGATTCTAAAATAGAAAAATCAGTTATGTGACTGATATGCTTCCCGTCAATTAATACAGCAAGAGCTTCTTTATTCAGACGATGCCCCTTACAGGTTGGACAATTTTTCTGTGCCATGTATTTTTCTAATGTCTCACGGATAAAATCAGAAGAAGTCTCTTTATACCTGCGCTCAACATTCTTCAGTACACCTTCAAAAGTAACATCCTTCGTACGGGAGCTCCCAAAATCATTCTCATAATGAAAATGAATTTTTTCTTTTCCGCTTCCATATAAAATTTTGTCCATTTGCTCCTCAGGGATATCTTTAACAGGAACATCCATCGGAATATGATAATGATCACAGACACTTTTCAAAAGCTGCGGATAATACTGCGAGCTGATTGGCTCCCACGGTGCAATCGCGTGCTCATTTAACGTCTTATCCCAATTAGGAATAACCAGATCAACATCGACTTCAAGCTTTGTCCCTAATCCATCACAGCTCGTGCAGGCGCCGAAAGGGCTGTTAAAGGAGAATAAACGCGGTTCTAATTTACTGATAGAAAAACCGCAGATGGGACAGGCATGATTTTCACTGAACATGAGCTCTTCATCATCAATGACATCCACAATTGCATTTCCTTCTCCTAATTTAAGCGCAGCTTCCAGGGAATCACTCAGACGGCTTTCTATTCCGCTTTTAATAACGATACGGTCAATAACTACCTCAATAGAGTGTTTTTTATTTTTCTCTAATTTAATATCGTCTGTAACTTCCATCATATCGCCATCTATACGTACACGCACATAGCCTTGTTTTTTCAAGTCTTCTAATACTTTTACATGCTCTCCCTTTCTGCCTGAGACCACAGGAGATAAAATCTGCATTTTCGTTCTTTCTGGATATTCCAGCACCCGATCAACCATTTGCTGCACTGTTTGTGAACTGATTTCAATACCATGCTTCGGACAGGTCGGTTTCCCAACGCGTGCATAAAGCAGGCGTAAATAGTCATAAATCTCTGTCACTGTTCCAACTGTCGATCTGGGATTTTTACTGGTTGTTTTCTGATCTATCGAAATTGCCGGAGACAGCCCTTCTATTACATCAACATCCGGTTTATCCATTTGTCCTAAAAACTGTCTTGCATAAGCAGATAAGGATTCAACATATCTGCGCTGTCCTTCTGCATAAATCGTATCAAATGCGAGGGATGATTTCCCGGAACCAGAAAGCCCAGTCAGAACAACTAATTTATTTTTAGGAATATCTACATCTATATTTTTTAAATTATGCGCTCTGGCACCTTGAATTTTTATAGATTTGCTTGGCATAAAAAACTCATCCTTCCGCTTTTAGCTCCAAGAGAACATCCCGCAATTCTGCTGCTTTCTCGAAGTCTAGATTTTTGGCTGCTTGCTTCATTTCTTTTTCCATTTTCTCGATGACTTTCTGTTTTTCCTTCTTCGTCATCTTCTTCACTTGTTTTGCTTCTGATTCATACACTTCCGGTGCTTCCGCAGCAATCGTTGCCTGAATAACATCCCGGACTTCTTTACGAATGGTTTTTGGTGTAATACCATGCTTTTCGTTATACTCCTGCTGAACGGTACGGCGGCGATTTGTCTCATCAATCGCTTTTTGCATGGAGTCCGTCATTTTATCAGCATACATAATGACTTTCCCGTGCTCATTTCGCGCAGCACGTCCCATGGTCTGGATTAAGGAACGTTCTGAGCGAAGAAAACCTTCTTTATCTGCATCTAAAATGGAAACTAAAGATACTTCCGGAATATCTAAGCCTTCCCGGAGAAGGTTAATCCCGACCAGCACATCGAATTTCCCGACACGCAGATCACGAATAACCTCAATCCGCTCCAGAGTTTTAATTTCAGAATGCAGGTAAGCAACCTTCATCCCAATTTCTTTTAAGTAATCGGTTAAGTCCTCCGACATCTTCTTTGTTAAAGTAGTGATTAACACTCGTTCATTACGCTCTATCCGCTTGTTAATTTCACCAATTAAATCATCAATCTGTCCTTCAATTGGACGGACTTCCACCTCTGGGTCCAGTAATCCTGTCGGACGGATAATCTGTTCTGTCATTTCCGGTGAATGCTCTAATTCATATGGTCCAGGCGTTGCAGAAACATAAACGAGCTGATTCGTCTTTTCCTCAAATTCTTCAAAACGTAATGGACGATTATCCATTGCAGAAGGCAATCTGAAGCCATGATCAACCAGAACCTGCTTCCGCGCCTGGTCTCCATTATACATACCGCGAATTTGCGGCAGTGTCACATGAGATTCATCAATAATCACTAAAAAGTCTTCCGGAAAGAAATCCAGTAAGGTATATGGGGTTGCACCTGCCTCCCGCAGTGTTAACGGACGTGAATAATTCTCAATTCCGGAGCAAAAGCCCATTTCCCGCATCATTTCTAAATCATAATTGGTTCGCTGCTCCAGACGCTGTGCTTCCAGCAGCTTACCGGCATCATTTAATTCCTTCAGCCGTTCTTCTAATTCTTTTTCAATATTTTTAATCGCAATTTTCATCTTTTCTTCACGGGTAACAAAGTGAGATGCCGGGAAAATAGCTACATGCTCACGATCACCGATAATCTCGCCGGTCAGAGCATCTACCTCACGAATCCGGTCAATCTCATCTCCAAAAAACTCTACACGGATACAATGTTCCTCATGAGAGGCGGGAATAATTTCAACTGAATCCCCGCGCACCCGAAATGTCCCGCGCTGAAAATTAATATCATTTCGGGCATATTGAACATCTACTAATTCCCGCAGCAGCTGATCTCTTTCTTTTTCCATGCCAAGTCTTAAGGAAAGTACCTGGCTCTTGTATTCTTCCGGATTACCTAACCCGTAAATGCACGATACACTCGCTACAATCAGTACATCATTCCGTTCAAAAAGTGCAGATGTAGCAGAGTGCCGCAATTTATCTATTTCATCATTAATACTTGCATCCTTTTCAATAAACGTATCTGTTGAAGGTACATAAGCTTCTGGCTGATAATAATCATAATAGCTTACAAAATACTCCACAGCATTGTTGGGAAAGAATTCTTTAAACTCACTATAAAGCTGCCCCGCCAGCGTCTTATTATGTGCAATAACAAGTGTCGGACGGTTAATTTCTTTGACAACATTGGACATGGTAAATGTTTTCCCCGTTCCGGTGGCTCCTAGCAGGGTCTGATGGCGCTGACCGGCAAGTACTTTTTCTACAATTTCTTTAATAGCTGCCGGCTGATCGCCTGCCGGTTCATAAGCAGAAACTAATTCAAAATGCTCCTTCATTCTATTTCCTCCGTTCCTTACAATAGCTATCTTCTATTATATCCTTTTCCCGGAAAACGAACAAGTATTCGATTTGTTTTTTTAGAAATTATATATTTTTTTGCTTATATCGTTTACGAGTTAATGCAGATTATCAGAAATGCCTGGGGAAATGTTGTTCATTTAACACACCAGCATATATAACTGATCCTATCAAATATTATCCTCTTAAAAAACTCCTATGTTCATTATAGCCCTTCTGTCAATCTTTCAATCCCCGTTTACAGTTGATAATGAAATAAAAAATGCTTGGACCGATTTGCAGCTGTCGTTCCAAGCATTTTTATTTTAGGATGCGTCATCGCTTTCCTCTCTTCTCTCTCTTCTTGCTTTAAAAGGCTCCTCTGCGAATTGAAAGCCTAGGGAGTGATGCTCGCCTT
This sequence comes from Oceanobacillus sp. CFH 90083, assembly GCF_009389585.1. Taxonomy (GTDB): domain Bacteria; phylum Bacillota; class Bacilli; order Bacillales; family Amphibacillaceae; genus Oceanobacillus. The sequence continues at coordinate 270,750 of NZ_VIYG01000002.1, forward strand.
CATAAAGAGAGCATTGCACAAAACGGACCTCATCATCCTTATCCAGAACTTCCATTTTAATATAAGCCCCGCTTCCTTGCAGTGCTTCGTAAAAAGCTTGAGTTGACTGCACATTTTTTCCACCTACACGGTAAATCGTCTCACCAAGCTCTATTTCCAGCCTGTCTGCCGGGCTTTCCGGTAAAATACCAATCACTCTCAAGCCTTTTGGATGAGGCTGATAATACGGACGGCGTAAACGGTCACCTTCTCTATAGCGATAATTCAAATACTCTTTTCCGATAATTGCTAAGATCATAGCGGCCAGCGAAAGATAGGGGATAAACACTCCACTGACAGCAATAAGCAGAATACCTATTGCTAAGAATGTATTCGCCTTCGCAAGCTTGTAAATAGCATCCTGGTGATAATGTCCTTTTGCATTATAGTTAAAACCAATTAAAAATGGAATAAGAACTAAGCCTAATGTAGACTCCCCAATGGATAAATATGGCCACCACGGTGCAAAAGATGTGATTAACCCTTCAGGTACAAGCATAAGCAGCGGAACAGCTGTCAATCGTTTAATTTGCTGCTCTCCTACCCATACACCGCGGTCACTCAGTTGAATTCTTGGAAATGTATCTTGTTTTTCAATACGTTTAATAAATAAAGATTCTACAAAAAGAAGCAATCCTGCTAATACAGCCAATGCTGGAAGACTGCGTTCATAAACCAGGGAATAATCAAAAACATTCTGCATGTCAATCATATAAGGTGCAAAAAATAAAATTAAAAAAGTCAATCCTAACGTATAGCTGGGAGACAGCAATGTAAAACGTGTACTGATGCTTAAAATGATAAAGCTGAGAGCTAATACGAACAGTGTTTCATAGGAAAACACCATACCCACACTAATGATTACGGCAGATATTAATATTCCGCTGATTAGTGAGACAAGCCATGTCTGATGCCATTCAATGAACTTCGGATATATTTTTATTCCAAAATCATATCGCTCTCTTTTAATACGAAAATAACTTGCTATGGTTAATATAAATAAAAACCAGTATAATGCCGGGTTCAGAAAAAACTTACCTATACCTTTTGCCAGTTCAATAAGCCATGCTTCGATCAAAACTTCTCACCTGCTTTGCAAATACAATTTGTCAGATAAAGTAAACCTTCTTTCAGTGGGGAAATTTACAGATGATTATCTGTAAAAAAATTTGTTCATTCACCATCGTTCGATGAATGAACAAACCTCTTCTGTTATTGATAAAGCTCCTCTAAGGAGCGCTCCAGCTGCCTGTCATCCTCTCCATCCCGAATCTTTTCAATAACCTGTGTTTCAATTAAACCGCCCGTTTCTTCGTCAACTTCTCCAGTTACTTCCAGATCATTATCATCCTGGAATTCTTCTACAGCATTTTCTGTTTCTTCGTTAAAGTAACCATCTGTTCTTCCAGTATCATATCCCAGACCAGATAACATCACTTGCATATTCGCCACTGCCTCGCTTGTATGGTCAAAGGTGAGTGGCTCGTCATCTGTTACTTGAATCGGAATAGAATAGTAGTAGTCATCCTGTTTTTGTTCGATTGTCGGTTCCACTCCATCTCCATCAATCCAGACACCATTAGGAGATAACCATTTAAAGGTTGTCATTTTAACTGAACTGTCATCCCCCAGTGGAATAGCCTGCTGGACTGTACCTTTTCCGAAACTCGTTTCGCCAACAATATCATAATCAAGCTCTTTCATAGCAACAGCAATAATTTCAGAAGCAGAGGCACTGCCTTCGTCAATTAATACACTGATAGGATAGTCTTTCTCCTCATCTAAATCGGATACGTATTCTTCCGTGTTCCCATCCGCATCCTCTATTTGCAGATAAGGCATATCACTTGGGACGAATTGCTGTAAAATTTCTTCAGCAACATCTAATAATCCTCCAGGGTTTCCACGAACATCAATAACCAGACCATCAATACCTTGATTTTCTAAATCAGTCAGTTGTTCTTCAAACTCTTCACCTGTATGTTCAGAGAAGTTTGTAATTTGAATAACACCTGTATCCTTGCCATCCTCTGTGTGTATTTCACTATACACCGTTTCAACTGGAATCGTATCCCGTTGAATCGTAACTTCAAATGAATCAGAAACACCTGAACGCTGTATTTCTAACACAACATCGGTTCCTTTTTCTCCACGAATTTTAGCAACTGCTTCATTTACATTTAATCCTTCAATACTTTCTCCATCCACACTTAAAACTTGATCATTTGGGCGCAATCCTGCTTTTTCTGCAGGAGACTCTTTCATTGGCGATACAATTGTAATATAACCATCTACCTCACTGACCTCTGCACCAATTCCTTCAAAGGATGACTCAATCTGCTCATTGAACTGCTTCATCATTTCACTATCTAAGTAAGACGTGTGGGGATCTTCCAGTGTAGAAAGCATCCCTTCAATAGCTCCTTCCACCAGCTCGTTATCATCTACATCTTCTATATAGTTTGATTTAATCAAATCAAAGGTTTGAGAAATTTTATTTAAATCTGCTGGCAATTCAGTATCCGAATCTTCATTGTCATTACTCAATGTAGCTCTTTCCGTATTCGATATCTCTAAGGTAGAGTTATCCTCTTGATTCCCGGCTAACTTGACTCCACCGTAACCACCTAATACACCGATAAGTAATGCACCGATGAATATCAGGATGATTTTCGATTGATTAAGCTTCATTTCTACACCTCTTTATTGCTTCAAAAGCTTGCATCTACCTCTGAAGTTAAATTAATATATACCTCACCAAAGGTATGTCACTGTTCTTATTCTTCCATAATACCTGCTCTCTTAAGCTGAAAAACTTCGTCACCTTCATCTTCGGCGTACAACGCTTTTTAGTGGGACGGGTAATCGCAATGCTCTTCGACAGGAAGAGTAATCGCAAAATCGCAGTCCCAGTCCCATGACGTCTAAGACCTTAGCTGACTATCTCTTTTTCGGCACTTCTGAGAATATGCACTTCTTTACTAAAATGTTTCTCTTTATTTCTGATAAGGAAATCATATCATGTTATGAAAGGAATGACTACGATTTTACACACAAACTTCATCAAGAAATCTACTTCCCGAATTATTCAAAGCCTAAATCTGACAACCTTATCAAAAAAGAAGAAATCCGGACTAATTCAATTTCTAAATAGAAGAAAAAGAAGTAATAGTTCGGATTTCTCGTTTGATAGACTGCTTTATTCTATATTTTATTCACTGCATTAATTAATATAACCTGCCGGGTTTACAGGGTTCTTGTAACCTCCAGGGTGTATTTCAAAATGAAGATGGACACCGGTGGATCCTCCAGTATTCCCCATCACACCAATCTGATCGCCCTGACTTACTGTTTGCCCGCTAGATACAGTATAGCTATCCAAATGTGCATACAATGTAGTATAATCCTGGCCATTGATAGTATGTGTAACCATCACAGTATTACCGTATCCGCTCATTGAACCAGTAAAGGCAACCACACCATCTGCTGCAGCGCGAATCACTTTATCCGCTTCTCCAGCTTGTCCAAAATCTATTCCATTATGCGGTCTGACATCTCCATGAATTGGATGCACTCGGTTCGGGTTAAAAGGAGAAGTCGTCGGACCGGAAGTCGGGCGAATAAAACCAGAACTATTGCTTGGTGGTGCACTATCTGATTTTACCTCTCCTGAAGCGCTGCTGGCAACTTGTACATCCCCTGCACTCTCACTTTCCGATTCACCGGAAGAATCATTACTTTCTGATTCGTTCTCTTCCGGTTCTACGCTTTCTTGTTCCTGATTTCGTTCCTGTACTTGCTCTTGCTGCTTCGCTTCTTCTTGACGTTCTTCCTCAGCTTGGCGATTTGCTTCCGCCTCTTCTGCCTGACGTTTTTCTTCTGCCTTACGCTCCGCTTCTGCTTCCGCCTCAGCTTGGGCACGCGCTGCCTCTTCTGCTTCCTTCTGCTCTAATTCTTCTTTCTTACTTTGGGCGGATTCCAATGCAACTTGTTTTGCTCTGGTTTGAGCATCAATTAACTGCTGTTCTTCTTCAGCTGTTAATTTCACTTCCTGAATTTCATCATATTCAATTTCCAAGTCAGCCAATAATGTTTCTCTATCAGAAATTTGTTCATCTAATTGGTCTTGTAATACAAGCAGTTCATCATGTTGGGCTTCAAGTGCTGCCTTATTTTCTTCTACAGCAACTTTATTTTCTTCAACAGTTGTCTTGCTAACTTCCAGTTCTTCTTTGTCATCTTCCAGCTGTGCCTTATCGTTAGCTTGTTCTTCCAAAATAGTTCTGTCGGAATCCATGATTCTATTAACAGCTGTGCTTCGCGATACAAATTCGCTGAAATTTTGCGCCCCGAAAATAACTTCTAAGTATTGAATCTCCCCGCCATTCTGCTGTATACTGCGAAGTCGATCTTTAATAAGTTTATCTCTTTGTTCAATTCGCTCTTCTAAATCATCTATATCTTCTATTAATTCTTCAATACGGTTTGACAATTCTTCAATTTCATTCGTCAAGTTCTCAATTTCTTGGTTGGTTTGCTCAATTTCGCCTTCTTTTGCAGTGATATCAGACTCGGTTTGTCTTAATTCTTCATCTATTGATAAGATTTCACTTTCCACCTCAGCCTGCTCTCTTTGATTTGATTCTAACTTTTCCTCAGACTCTTCTTGCTTTTTCTTTACTTCTTCTTTTTCTGATTTCAAATTAGATTTTTCTTCCTGTAATTCATTAATTTCATCTTCTACATCTTTTACAGATTCTGCTGAAACAGTATGTATTGGCGCTGCCGCAGCAAGCAATGCAACTAAGCTTCCTGCCGCAAATACTTGTAAGCTTCTCATATGTTGTTCTCCTCTCCATTATGTTTCTGCATTAAAAAATCAGCAAAACATGAATCCTTCGTTACAGCTGATTATTCTATTTTTAGAAAAACTCGTATTCGTTTATTAAGCGAATGCGAGTTTTTCGTATTGTTTTCAAATATCAAATATACTCTTTCATCAGGCTGTTTCTGTCTATACTTTTAAGAATTTACGTACACTCATCACGCTTCCCCAGACTCCAATTAATGCTCCTATGAGAAGAACCATTCCCGACAATTGCCATGCAAATGGATCAAATGGCAGGAGCTCTACAAACCGGAAAGTAACAGCATCCGGGAAATTGTGATACACATAATAATATCCGCCTATTATAACTGCTATTGGAGCCAGGGAACCGAGGATTCCTAATAATGCTCCTTCCACAAAGAATGGCCAGCGAATAAATGCATTCGTTGCTCCTACTAATTTTTGAATCCCGATTTCTGTACTTCTCGCAATAATTGTTATCTTGATTGTATTTGAAATTAAGAATATAGCTGTAAATACAAGCGCTACAATTAACGCCAGTCCAATCGCTCTCGCGTAGTTATTAAATTGGAAAAGCTGTTCGACAACTTCTTGTCCATATAACACATTCTCTACATTGTCTAATTCTTCAATTTGATTAGCAATAGCCTCTGTATCCTCTGGCACAACAGCTTCTACGATATACACATGGTTTAATGGATTATCCTGCTCAAGCATCACCCATGCTTGACCTTCATCTCCCATACTCTCAATCAATCTTTCTAGTTCGTTATCGTTAGAAGAAAACTGTACTTCTGCAACACCGTCTATCTGTTCTATTTCTTCACCCAACGCAACAATCTGATCCTCATCCGCCATCACATCAATTAATGTACTAATTTGTACATCCTGCTCAATGTTTCTTGCCATCTGGTCAAGATTCAGGACTAAGGCTAAAAATACGGCAACAAGAATTAATGTTGTTGTTACAGCCGCAATGGAAGCAAATGTCATCCAGCCATTCCGGAATATGTTCTTTGTACCTTCACGTATATGTCTTAATAATGTTCTAAACTTCATAGCCGTAGTCACCCCGCTGTTGATCTCGTACAACATTTCCATCTTCAATTGCAATGACACGACGTTTAATTGTATTCACAATATGTTTACTGTGAGTTGCCATGATTATGGTTGTACCTTTTGAATTAATATCATCTAACACTTTCATAATCTCCCATGAAGTATCCGGGTCCAAATTTCCTGTCGGTTCATCTGCTATAACGACCTTTGGATTATTTACAATAGCCCGTGCAATTGCCACACGCTGCTGCTCTCCCCCAGATAATTCACTTGGAATCATTTTTGCCTTACCTTCTAAACCCACCAGTTGCAGAACATCAGTAACTCTGCGTTTGATGCTTTTCGGCGATGCTTCGATGACCTCTAAAGCAAACGCCACATTTTCATAGACTGTCAGTTTCGGCAGAAGTTTAAAATCTTGAAAGACAACGCCAATATCACGTCGCAAGTATGGGATATGCCTTTCTTTTATTTTACTTAAATCCCGCCCATTAACGATGATTTTCCCAGCTGTCGCCTTTGCCTCACGATAAATCAAGCGAATAAACGATGATTTTCCAGCTCCGCTTGGGCCAACAAGGTAAACAAATTCACCGCGTTCGATTTGTATGTTTATATCGTTCAGTGCTGTTACACCATTACTATATGTTTTGGATACATTCTCCATTGTTATCATTTCATGACCACCTAAATTTAATATATTATTTCTGTCTATGTCCTGACACATCTAGTTCATTGCTAAAAATATATATTTCGCGACATCTATTTATTTACAAACTTCGATTATTTTTTTATTTTTGCTGTTTATTCTCTATCTTTTTCATGTCAATTAAACTTGCTTAACATAGATTTGGACGAACAAAAATAATTATAACATCTCTGCGTATTTTATGATGAAAAAATCGTATTACATTTTTATTTCAATTCGACAATCCTTGTAATAAAGTCAAACTTCATTCAGTAGTCCCGGACCAATCTGGCTGTTTTGGGCTGTTAGATCTCCCACTTAAAAATGACATTTTTCTTATTTATTGATATAGGAGCCTTACAGCAATTTACACTGTGATAATTAAATTAGAAAACGATACAAGCTTGTTCTTTAGCAAACTCATGCTTTTCTTTATAATTAAAACACAGAAGCCAAAGATTACTTTACATTAAACGATTTTCAGCTGATAACTTGTCAACAACTTAAATAATAGGAAAAAGGGATGGAGTATATTTCATCAAGGAGGATACAATTTATCATTATTTCTGCTCAAATATCAAAACTGGATAGAAGATATAACATAATATCAATACAAAGAAGAATTATCAATAAGCTGCCTTAATACGATAATAGGAATAGTAGACTATTTCTTTTATTACAACGAGAAAGGGAGATGACCAACGTCTGCAATAGAGCAAACGCCGGTCAATCACTACTGCTCAGATAACCACGAAGCTAGCTCTTCCAAGTCTGCCCCTTCCACTTGTGTCTGGGGCGGCATGCTGCCAATACCTTCTTGAACAATATCCTCAATTTGCTCCTGAGAATACTTCGAGCCGATATCCGTCAGTTCTGGGGCGCCATTTCCGGAAAGATCAGCACCATGACAAGCAGCACAGTTATTTCGATATACTTCCTCACCAGCTTCTAGGTTTTCACTGGTATTGGTGTCATCTGCATTCCCACAAGCTCCAAGGACAAAAATCATTCCTAAGAACAAGGCAGTTATTCCTTTTTTCATAGCTTCATTCCTCCTCGTTAGTTGTTACTGTTAGTATATCTTTTTTTCAATTGCTTCTGCATAAACCATTTTGAACAAAAAAGAACAATTTTGCTTTATCATAGTCCCGCCGGAAACAATTGATTTTTGGAAATTCCCTCTGAATGAAGTTTCGCTTTATTTCATTTGCGAACGGAGATAGCCGTCAATAAACATATCCAGATCGCCGTCCATGACAGCCTGTGTATTTCCTGTCTCTACATCTGTCCTGTGATCCTTCACCATGGAATACGGATGAAAAACATAAGAACGGATCTGACTTCCCCAGCCAATTTCCATTTGTTCTCCGCGAATTTCAGCTAATTCCTGTCGTTGTTTTTCAATTTCCAGTTGATAAAGCTTTGATTTTAACATTTTTAATGCTTGTTCGCGGTTTTTAATCTGTGACCGCTCATTTTGACATGTTACGATGATATTTGTCGGAAGATGCGTAATCCGGACAGCCGAATCTGTCGTATTAACATGCTGTCCACCAGCACCGCTGGCACGATACGTATCCACTTTAATATCCTCTGTTTTTACCTCAATATCGACATCATCGCTCATTTCTGGAGTAACGTCACAGGATACAAAAGATGTATGGCGTCTGCCAGATGAATCAAAAGGAGAGATGCGCACAAGACGGTGCACCCCTTTCTCCGCTTTTAAATAACCGTAAGCATTATGGCCTTTGATTAACAATGTCACACTTTTCACACCTGCTTCTTCTCCCGGAAGGTAGTCGATCGTTTCTACAGAAAAAGATTGACTCTCCGCCCAGCGTTGGTACATACGCAACAGCATACTTGCCCAATCCTGCGATTCTGTACCGCCAGCCCCGGGGTGCAGCTCTAAAATGGCGTTATTGGCATCATATGGTTCACTTAATAAGAGCTGTAATTCAAATTTATTTACTTGTTCTTTAAAATCTTTTAACTCTATTTGCAGATCATCAAATAATTCCTGGTCATTTTCCTCTTTAACCAGCTCGTAGGAAACTTCCAGATTCTCTAATGTTTCTTCGATTTCTTCAAAGGAATCAACATAGCTTTTTAATCCATTTGATTCCTGAATAACTGTTTGTGCCTGGCTCTGATCATCCCAAAAAGTAGGATCAGCCATGAATGCTTCTAATTCAGCAATTCGCGCTTTCTTCTGTTCGAGGTCAAAGAGACCCCCTGAATTCTTCAACTCGTGAAGTTATTTTTTCCAGCTCTTGTTTAATTTCGCTTAATTCCATAAACGGAGTCCTCCTAGTAAAATGTATTATTTTCCATGGCAGTTTTTATATTTCTTGCCGCTGCCGCATGGGCAAGGGTCATTTCGCCCAACTGTGTTATTTTTCACAACCGGCTTCCTTGATTTCTTCTTTTGCCCTTCTCCGCCCCCGGAAACAGCTTGTGTATTTTTCACAACCTCTTGACGCTGCAGGTTGTCCTGGATTTGCGCCTTCATAACATACTTGGACACTTCCTCTTCAATGCTTGCAATCATCTCTTCAAACATTGCGAAGCCTTCCATCTGATATTCACGCAATGGATCATTTTGACCATATGCGCGTAAATGAATCCCCTGACGCAGCTGATCCATCTGGTCAATATGATCCATCCATTTGGAATCCACTGTACGTAATAAAATGACTTTTTCAAATTCGGCAAATTGCTCTGGTGTAAGTTCTGCCTCCTTTTCGTCATAACGGCGGTTCACTTTTTCCATTATGATGCCTGTTATTTCATCTGCTTCCTTATCTTTAAAGGCATCTTTTGTAATATCGCCCTGATTTAACAAGTTCCCTTCCACGTATTCTACAATAGCATCCAGATTCCAATTATCTTCATCATTGTCCTGCGTATGTGTTGCAACAATTCTCTCTACAGTCGATTGAATCATATTTATAATAATCTCACGCAGATTGCCATCCGAGTCAATGACATCAAAACGCTGTTTATAAATAATCTCACGCTGTTCGCGCAGCACATCATCATAAGACAGGATTGTTTTACGGGCATCATAGTTATTTCCTTCCACCCGTTTTTGAGCAGATTCTACTGCCCGTGAAACCATTTTGCTTTCGATTGGCTGGGAGTCATCCATACCAAGCCTTTCCATCATCGCTTTTAAATTATCTGATCCGAAGCGGCGCATCAGCTCATCCTCCATTGACAGGAAGAACTGTGATATACCCGGGTCTCCCTGACGCCCTGAGCGACCTCTAAGCTGATTATCAATCCGGCGAGATTCATGGCGTTCCGTACCGATTACAGCCAGTCCGCCAAGCTCTGTCACACCATCTCCAAGTTTAATATCTGTACCCCGGCCAGCCATATTGGTTGCAATGGTTACTGCACCTTTTTGACCGGCATTTTCGATAATTTCCGCCTCACGAAAGTGGTTTTTGGCATTCAGCACTTCATGCTTTACTCCTGCACGTTTTAACATCTGTGAAATTAATTCAGATGTTTCTACAGCTACTGTACCAACCAATACAGGCTGTCCATTTTCATGGCGCTCTTTAATATTATTTACAACAGATTTAAACTTACCTTCCATCGTTTTATAAATTTGATCTGCCCGGTCATCTCTTTGAACAGGCTGATTTGTAGGTATCGCAATGACATCCATATTATAAATGCTTCTGAACTCTTCTTCTTCTGTTTTCGCTGTACCTGTCATCCCGGATAATTTTTTATACATCCGGAAATAGTTTTGGAAGGTAATGGAAGCAAGTGTCATGCTTTCATTTTGAATCTGCAGATTTTCCTTTGCTTCAATAGCCTGATGCAAACCATCACTATATCGGCGGCCCTTCATTTTACGACCAGTAAACTGATCAATAATAATGACTTCACCTTCTTCCACCATATAATCCGTGTCCTTATGCATAGATACATGTGCCTTTAAAGATTGATTAATATGGTGTGTCAGGGAGACATGTGATAAATCAAATAAGTTTTCAATATGGAAGAATTTCTCTGCTTTATCAATCCCTTGCTCGGTCAGCTGTACTGCCTTTGTTTTTTCTTCAAAGGTATAATCTGTTTCCTTTTGCAGTGTACGCACAAACCGATCTGCCTGCTGATAAAGCGATGCAGATTTTTTTGCTGATCCGGAAATAATTAATGGTGTACGGGCTTCATCAATTAAAATTGAGTCGACCTCATCAATAATGGCATAATTTAATGAGCGCTGTACCATCTGTTCTTTATACAGCACCATATTATCTCTTAAATAATCAAAACCAAATTCATTATTTGTTCCGTAAGTGATGTCAGCCTGATATGCTTTACGCTTATCTTCCTTAGAGAGACCATTATGATTTAAACCAACCGTTAACCCTAAAAAGGCAAACAGCTCCCCATTTACTTTCGCATCACGGTCTGCCAAATAATCATTGACCGTAATAATATGCACGCCTTCACCGGAAAGTGCATTAAGATACGCTGGCATGGTTGAAGCCAACGTTTTACCTTCCCCGGTTTTCATTTCAGATATATTTCCGTTATGCAGAGCTACTGCTCCAATTAATTGTGTACGGAAAGGACGCATTCCGAGCACTCGTTTAGAGGCTTCGCGGACAACTGCATATGCTTCAACAAGAAGATCATCCAATTCCTCTCCATTTGCAATCCGTTCTTTAAATTCCTCTGTTTTCTTCTGCAAATCTTTATCTGAAAGCTTCTCCACCTCAGGCTCCAAGGCCTCAATTCTGTCCACCTGTTTTTCGATACGCTTCACTTGCTTTTGATTTCCGTCTCCAAAAATCTTTGTTAATAATCCTGCCATAATGAACGCTCCTCAGTTAATTGAAACTTTTATTACTTATCTCATCACACACTACCGTGTAATTAATATATATGATATACCATTGTTTATAGTTTATAGATAATGGTCAACAATAGTATCATAACACTTCCTAAACCGTTATGACAACTTACATTGTCCATTCTATTTCTAACAATACATCTCTTTACATGCTTGTTTCAAAAGTCTGATAAAAAAAGAACTGAAATGATTATTCCAGTTCTAAATGAGGAGGTCTTGCGAGGGAGTTTTTACGAAGAGCAGTATCATTTAATGTTATACTACTTTAATAATTTTTCTTTTTGTTCAGGGGATAGCTGTGCAATATTCTTGTTGAGGGAACCTACAATGCGTAATAATTGTTGAATCGTATGCTCCTGCTGTCTCACTCTTTGCTCCAATTCATTCAACAGCCGCTGATCGGTATATTGCATTTGACTGCCTCCTTTTTCTTTCTAATTTGTTTATACCATAGCCTTCTTTTTCTTGCGAATCAGCAAAATGCATTTTTAAGCTGTCAAATATTCAGTTTGTCTAGGGCAAACTGAATATTTGACTGTAATAAAGGGCAGTTCGCCCGCAAAAAGAGTAATAAAAAGCTAAATTGATATTTTTTTCGACAAATACCATTCATTTTCCATAGATTCATATTAATCACGATAAAACAAAAGCAGTATACCGCCTCATTTAGAATGAAAAGGTATACTGCTTTTTCTATAAATATATTTTTCTATTTAAAATTAAACATGCGGTTCAATTAAGCCGTATTTCCCGTCGCGGCGTTTATATACCACATTGGTTTCTCCTGATTGGTCATTGGTAAATACAAAAAAGCTATGCCCAAGCATATCCATTTGCAGGATTGCTTCTTCAGAGTCCATTGGTTTTAAATTAAAACGTTTTGTACGTACCAGTTCAATTTCATTTTCAGCTTCTGCAGACGCTGCTCTTGCTTCTTTTTCTAACTCAGCAAATGCATGCTTAGCGGCACCATTTTGTCTGAACTTGCGATTAATTTTTGTTTTATGTTTGCGAATTTGTCTTTCTAATTTATCTACGGCCAGGTCTACAGCTGCGTATAAATCAAGATGCTGTACCTCAGCCCGCAGTAATAGATTTGTCATTGGGATAGTAACCTCAATGCGCTGTTCATCGTTATAGACACTTAAATTAACATGCACATCGCTAGTCGGAGCGGAATCAAAATATCTTTCCAGTTTACTAATCTTTTTCTCAACATACTCCCGAATAGCGTTTGTAACCTCAATATTCTCGCCTCTAATATTAAATTTCATGTAAGTGTCCTCCTTCTATACTTTTATAGATTTATTATAGCACTATTTCACAAACTTCTCTTGTCTAAACCCTTATTTTTTTGAAAACGTTTTCTTTCGTATGATGTAAACCCCTTTATGTACAAGGCTTGTAATGATTAAAGTTTTTTTGACAAAATTCGAATAAAACAGATAAAATATATGAATCGTAGATATATCTTTATTTTTCTTTATCTGTTTAGCAGGTTTTTCAAATGACTTTCTATTATTTTTGACAAATACAACTACAATTAAATACATATCTAGCATACAAAAAGAGATAATGCGTATTTATCAAAATGTACACATCATCTCTTTTTGTAGTTAAATAGATTTTTTATTTTTTTTGATCTAAGAACATCCCGTCCATACTTTGTATATTTTTATATGGATTCGAATAGCTTGTTGTCGATTTTTTTTGCTGCTGCACCTGTCTCATCTCGTTTTTTAAGGCAAGAAATAAGTATTGCATTTTTTTCTCAATCTCTTGATTCATTCGTACAACGGATTTCCCAAGCTTATCTTCCTCTTCTGTATACGGAGGAGCTATCGACTCAAGCAATTGCCCTCTCTCCTCCATCTTTTCTTGAAATATACCGATTACCTCTTCACGATTATGAGAACCAATATCCTGTGATAATAGCTGCTGCATACTTTCAGTTATTTGGTGGATACGCACTATCCGGTTCATCAGATGGAAGCACCTTGCTTATATTTCTGTTGACGATCCTTAAGAATAACCTGCTTCCAGACGTCGCGGAACTCTTCTGTATAGCCAAGTGCTTCTTCTAATTTCTCTAAATCATTCTTTATATTAGCTTCTGTTAAAAGATTGTGCATATAGTCGTACAATGGCATCATTTGATGGGAAATCTCCATTTTCATATCTAAAGTTACCATTAATTCATTAATGATTTTTTGCGCTTTTTGGATATTGGTATTTTTGGCAGCAAAATCTTTATTTTCCATGTCTTTTCTTGCTTGTTTTATAAACTTCATGCAGCCGTTATAAAGCATTAGTGTTAATTCACCGCCAGTTGCTGTATTAACGGAATTATTTTGATATGTCTGATAAGCTTTATTGGTAGACATAACGTGCACCCCTCTTTCATTATTGTACTTGTCCCGGGAAGAAGTTTGCCATCAGCATATTGGATTGATTATTCATCATGGCAACAGCCTGCTCCATTGCTGAAAATTGTCTCCAATAACGCGCTTCGACTTTCTCCAGACGACGTTCAAAATTCTCAATTCGGCTATTTATTTCTTCCATCCGTTTACCTAATGCATAGCTATCCAAGCTGACATCTGTTGCCCGTCCGGCACGCTGATTAATTTGACCAATTGTAGACTCTACAGCATCTTCCAGACGATTAATTAGCCCTCTGCCTTCCCCTTCTACATTGTTGGAGAAAAGCTTCTGCACACTTTCAGAGTCTTCAGCAAGCACCTCTCGAAGTTTTTTCTCATCAATAACCAGCTTCCCGCCATCCATATAGTCAGATGAGGTTTCAATTCCAATTTGCGTTAAAGAGGTAAATGCCCCATCATTTTTTACTGTTCCATACCAGCTCATACGCATACTGGATAAGCCGGTAGATAAGAATGATTCTCCCCGAAGCATCCCGCTTTTTGCTCTCTCTTCCCACAGTTCAATTTCACGCTCTGACATATCTGCTTTTTGCTCATCTGTTAATGGCGGGTAATCACGAAAAACCTGTTCACGCTGTGATGCTGTAATTTTATCAACAATTTCATTATAAGCTTCGACAAATTCTTTGATTTTTTCAACGGTATGGTCAATATCATTGGTTACATTTAAAGTCGCTTCACCGTCTGTAACGTTTAGAAATTGAAAAGTAACACCGTTTAACTGATAATGATTGTCCTGGGTTGTTACTTCATAAGCACCGTTGTAGGTGAACCTGGCGTTTTGAGCACCTTGTTCATTGTTTATATCAAGACCCAATCTATCAAAAAAGCCACTTTCATCAGAGCCAAAATCAATTTCAGCTCCACCCTCATTATATATCCCTGTCCTTGTTGCCTCTAAAATAACTTTATTCGAATTTTCATCATAGGTCATACGAACAGGGCTATTTACATCATCATTAATTCGTTTGATAACATCAGACAGTTTATCGCCTTCCCGTATTTCATATACATGATCTCTGTAATTATTACCGTCTTCCCCATACGAACTATCTTTTCCATACGTTCTAAATGTAATAGCTCCCGTAATTCCTGCTTCATTTAACGTCTGATTCGTATCAAAATCTACTCCCTTTTCCCCAACATTAATCGCAGAACTTGCTAATTGACTGACATTAATCCGGTACGTCCCGCTATTCGCACCTGCATTTCCTGTTGCACGAACCGCACCTTCCTGTGTCGAGGAAATAATTTTTGTATTAAATGTATCGCTCAGTTTCATATTCAAAATCAAATTCCGATCAAAATCAGCCAGCATTTTATTCACGTCCCGGAAAGCATCACGCTTCCATTCCAATCTTGCCCGATCCTGATGAAGTCTGTCGAGCGGCATTCTTTCTGCATTCATTAAATCTCTAATAATAGATTCTGTATCAATTCCGCTTGCCAATCCGCCAATTCGCATTTTCCCTCACCTCTTATATTTTTTTATTAATTAACAGTCCCATAAAATCAGCCATTTCTGCATACATATCCAAAAGCTTCTTCGGCGGGATTTCCCGTATGATTTCATCCTTATCTGCGTCGACAACAGTAACATAATATTTTTCCAGTTTCTCATGCATTTCAAACTTTACATTTCTTCTGACAGGCTCTAAAAAACCATTCATTTTATCAATAACTTGCTCTACTTTCTCCTTACTCACTACTTTGTTCTCTTCTTTCAAAGCTGTTTCTTTTTCTTTCAAGTCAGATTGTAAAGCAGCGGGTGATGTAACAGTCTTAATGGAATGAGGGATAAATGAAGTATCCTGAACTCCAGTTTTATTTACAACCATTAGGTTACACTCCTTACTGTTTATCTTTTATATCGGCTTTTATTTTGAAATCTAAAGGATTACATGTAATATTTTTAAAGGCTGCTTAAAACGCAGAAAACCGGAAATTCCAGTAGCTACAGTTTTTCTCCTTTTAAGAATTCAAAGAGGTTTTGATCAATTTGTGCTGCCTGATTATTTTGATTTTTAATATCTGCATAGATTTCATGACGATAGATATCTACCGACTTTGGAGCACGAATACCAAGCTTGACTTGATCGCCCTCAACAGCGATTACTTCCACTTCAATATCATCGCCGATTTGAATGGCTTCATTTCTTTTTCTGGAGAGCACAAGCATTATTTCTCCTCCTTTTCATGAAGAGATAGACTGATTGGAGCTCTGGAAGAATAATCTTCCTTTTGCAGGACGACCTGCTTTGCCAGGTTTTCCTTTACATGAATTACGATTGGCGCTTTTAAGTTCATCGTACTGGCCGCAAAAGGTTTGTTTACGGTAACGATCGTATATATAGCTACATCATTGCGATCCTTTATCTTTAATAGCTCCAGGGTAGAAGCTTCCAGTTCAAAAGTATATTCCTGATATAAATAATAAGGATCGGTAATGATAAAAGCCAGCTTCACATTATCGACCGATTGTAATATATGAAAAATTTGATTATCAGGAAATTCCAGCAGCACAAATTGTTTGGACTCTGAAAATCCAGGTATTCCTGATGGAAATGTTATTATTTTTGATTCATTAACTTCAATTTCACCTAAATAAGCAGATGTCATCTTCATCGCGGTGTACACTCCTTATACTTTTATATTGACTACTTCTATTGTTAACTCCGGCCGCTGTGCAAGAGAAGTTTTTATGCTTCCAGGTGTATATTGCATTACTGGCCGGTTGGCACGTCCTTCAATGATTGGCCGATGTGTTTGAACCTGAATCTCTAATTCTGCCGGTTGATAGGAGGTCTTAACAGCAAAGGTAGAAGGGATAAATGTAAGTCCCAATCTTTTTTGCCGGGAAAAGCCATTTTCTATTGCTTGTACCTTGATTGATTCTGTATGATTTTCAATTCGCATTAAAGCATCACCTTGCCGCGCTCTTCTGGCAGTTCCTTCAGCAGCTGCCTGCTGTCCTGCCTGAGCATTTTTGGCAATACTTTTTTTCGCACTTAATAAGTTCATTTCCTCCCATGCCTGACTCTGATCGATGCTGAGTCTCCCCGGTCTAGTACGCATAGAGACCTCTGCTTTGGGCTGTCTGATTGTCAAATCACCAGCCGGCTGTAATATATGTAATTGTGCCGGATCCGTTTGTATTTTAATTTTTGCCAGCTGTGAATATATTCTAATTTGTGGAATCTCCATCACTATTCCCTCATTATCAGTTTTTTCGCACTATAGGATTGGTACTGCTTGAATTACAGGAATTTCTTTACATTTTAAAGAGGATTAAAGCTTTAAGAAATAAAGTATAAGTGCAACGATTTTAATGGGGTGAGTAATCGCAAAAGCTCTTCGGTGGGACGAGTAATCGCAGTCCCAGCCCCAGCTAAGCAAATTCTCCGCCTCTTCAAGGTTGGCTTACCAAGTTTTCTTTAAAAATACCCTGCTCCACTCAAAAAATGGGCAGGGTGCATGGTCATTAACGTAAAAAGTCAACTAAAGAAGGCTGGATAATCCGGGAACCTGCTGAAAGTGCTGCCCGATGTAAACTCTCTTGTGTGATTAAATTTGTGATTGCCTCAGCAAAATCAACGTCTTCATTATCAGATAACGTTTTTGTCGTTACGATTTTTTGATCGGCTAAACGATTTTCAACAAGCTCCAAGCGATTCATACGAGCTCCAATTTCTGCACGTGCATCAAGAACACTCCCAATGGAAGCGTCTAATTCATTAAGACTCTCTTCAATATTTTCTCCACTTTCCAGACGATTAATAAAATTATCTACTGTATCAAATAACTCTCCATTTTCTCCGAAGACAGTGGATCCATTCGTATTTGCTTTGACAGTGATACCACTTGAAACCTCAATAAGCACATCACCGCCTGAAAAAGTAATGCTTCCATTTTCATCTATTGGCGGTGTATTTGAATTTGTACCATTAAAAATATATTTTCCATTCACATTGGTATTAGCAATATCGACTAAATGCTCTTTTAATTGCTTTGCCTCTTCTAAAATACTCTGGTACTCATCACTGCTATTGGTTCCATTACTTGCCTTAACAGCCAGCTCTCTTAAGCGCTGCATGGCGTGGTTTGCCTGGTCAACTGCTGCATCCGTATTATCCAGCCAGCTGTTCACTTCGGAAGTATTTCTTTCAAATTGTTTAATTCTCGCTAATTCAGATCGATAAGAAACACCCTTCATTGCAATCATCGGATCATCCGAAGGCTTTGATATTTTTTTTCCAGAGTACAGCTGATCCATATACTTATTCATTTGCGTACTGTTATGTGTTAAATTACGTAATAAATTATTGGAAAGCATACTTTGAGTTACACGCATTTTTCTAACCTACCTTCCTACTAGTCCCATTCGGTTAATAATGGTATCTATCAGTTCATCCATCGCTGTCATTCCGCGGGCAGCTGCATTATAAGCATGCTGGAATTTAATCATATTTGTCATTTCTTCATCTAAGGAAACAGCACTGATCGATTGGCGCTGGTTATTCACCTGGTGCTGTAATGTCGCTGTACTGTCTAACATTGTCATAGCATGCCTGGTATCCACACCCACTTCACCAATAATCGCTTCCAGATAGCTGTTAATAGAAGTATTGTCCAGCTCCTCATTTGCTTCTGTAAAAATATTAGCTAATGCTCTTGCTAAATCTCCATTGCCTGTATTTCCATCTGATGAAACAATAATATCTTTATAATTTTCCAAAGTAACGGCAATTTTTCCGGCAGCTCCTGCTGCACCGTCTAATTCTCCAAAGAATGGCTCGCCTCCCGCACCTTCATGAAGATCATTAAAGCTTTTGACAATAGCATATGCCAGATTATCCAGCTTCTCAAGTACTTCCGGATAAGCTCCTTTTACTTCACCGTTTTCAGCATATCCGGAAGCATGTACATAGCTTTGGATCGTCCCTTGAGAGGAGGTAATATCCACCCCGCCTACGTTAATACTTTCAAATACTTTCATTCCATCTATCTCTGTATATTCCGGAGCATCTATCTTCTGCGTCTCTCCGGTGACACCATTCACCAAGGTCACCGGCTCACCATCTGCAATGATGACTTTTACGGTCGCGGCACCTTCTCCCTGCCTGCCAGCAGGAATATGACTGCCATCGTATTCTACTTCAATATTCACTATTTCTGACAGTTCATCTAAAATATTATCGCGTCTGTCATATAAATCATTTGCATTATAGCCATGTGTTTCCAGCTTTTTGATTTGGGCATTGATTGATTCCAGCTGGTCAATCATTGCATTTGCCCTATCAATCGTATTTTCTGCCTCTTTTTGTAAATCTGTACGTATTGTATTCATAGAAGATGATATGTGATTAAACGTATCTGCTAATGCTTTGCCGCTCTGCAATATTACGGCACGTGCACCATGATGTTCCGGATCTTTAGCCGCTTCCTGCAAAGCACTCCAAAAATCACTCATCGCAGCTTCTATACCTGTATCACTTGGCTCGTTTAATAAATTTTCCATTCTTGAAAGTGCTGCTGTCCGTTCAGACCAGTAGCCGACAGATGCATTCTCTGACCGGAACTGTGTATCTAAAAACTGGTTACGAATACGCTGGACAGAACCAACTTCTACTCCTGTTCCTACTTGACCTCGTATATGCGGACTGTTCATCCCCGGTGTCGGATAGGCACTCATTGCCTGCATATTCACACGCTGCCTGGTAAACCCCGGTGTATTGGCATTAGAAATATTATGCCCTGTTGTATATAAAGCACTTTGCTGTACACTTAATGCCTGACGTGACATTTCTAAACCTCTAAACGTGCTCATTCATTCTTCTCTCCTTTTCTATGCTTTCGAATCGAATAAGGAACGATTGGGCACCTTATCTGTCGTGGATGCAGCTCCATAATTCATTGATTTTATAGTCGGGTTCATTAAATCCATCGAAAGCTGAACAAACTTCATCGATTCTTCCAGTAATGCTTTGTTTAACAGTTCCTGCCTTTTTAATTCCGTAATAACATCTGTTAATGCTATTGCAGAAGCTTCTGCTTTTCCTTGTTCTTCTTCACCTAGTCTGCTCAGAATTCCTGTAATGGTCAGAGAGTCTAGCGCCGCTGGAGAAGACTGTTCTTCATTCCACGCTTCTACAATTTTCTGCCTGCTCGACTCTTGCTGCTCCAGTTGACGGATATATTTCTGCTCCTCTAAAAGCAATGCCTGAAATTCATCCAGTTTATTATTCGTCAACGCTTCCGTCTTCCGCTTGGACAATTCCAGTAAATCTTTGTGTGTGGCCGTTAAATCATTCATGGCATGAATCAGCTGCATGCTCACATCGCTTCCTCCTTTGACTGTGTTCCCTTACTTACCAGTCCAAAAATCATGCATTTTCTGAGCAACCTTTTCATAATCAATACTGTATTGATTGTTGGCAATCTTTTGTTTGATTTCATTCACATAGGCTGCACGTGCTTCATTAGGCTGTTCCTGCTTCTGCAGTTTCTTTGCTTCATTTGATATTTCAATACTGTCCTTCTTAGATGCTGCGGACTCTATCGCCTGCTTATCTTTAAATGCTTGTTTATATGGGTTAAAATTGGTTGGATTTGGTCCATGTATTTTCATTTTCTGCACCCCTTCCAGTCATAAATAATTTTTTGGTTCGATCGTGATAATATTAGTCTTTCTTCCATTCCCCTTTTGCATAATAGGTTGCTTCTTTTTCTTCTTTCAATCCTTTTTTCTGAATGGATTCCACTGCATCATGCTGTATTAGATCTTCCTTCAATTGTGTTTGGCATGACTCACATAGACTGCCTTCTGTTATAGGCTGCTGACATCTTTCACAAGGGTAGGACAGGTTCGGGAAGCTTGAAGGCTGGAGCCTTTTTTCCCGGATAAATTTGTAGATAAGGCTTTCATCCACACCTGTTGCTGCTACAATCTGCCTAATGGTAGCTTTTCTATTATCCCGTTTCCTTAAAAAGTTATATACCGTTCTGAAATCCGCCTCTTCTTTTTGATAACATTCATTGCATATTCCTCTAAGCTGCTTTACAAACACACGATTACATCGTTCGCAGTTTGCCAGTTCTCCCATTGCTGTTTCTCCTCTCCGTTTTACATCTTACTCAGGAAGGAATTTTTCATTTGTATATACTGCAGTTAATATAATTTTTCACGAAATGCCTTTACCTATTTATATCATCGTCACTATTGCTGCTTTTGTTAATAGTAAAAAAGGTTTATTTTATATAGCTCTTCACTAAAATTAACTATTGATATAATGGTTTCTCTTTATTATAGCAAATCACTCACCCATTTGGGGAGCGGCTGCGCTGCTGCTTCAATCTGCACCATTAACTCCTTGCTATCGTTAATGAATACACTGCTGGGCAGCCATGAAGCTTTAATTGCTGTGCCGCTTGCCGTATAGTTGTCCCTGTTGTATAAATATCATCAACAATCAACGCAGCTTGCTGCAATGGCTCTGTAGTAAAGAAAGGATTATCCCTTTTTAAACGGGCTTTCCGATTTTTGGTTGCCTGCTTTTCGCCTGTTTTTCTCCCTAATACTTGCTTTACGGGAGCATCCAGCATTTCTGCAAGAGCCAGCGACTGATTAAAACCTCTCTCGCTCATCCTATTTTTACTTAACGGAACCGGCACAATGGCTAAAGAGGAATCATTCCCTGCAAATTGTTTTTCAAAAGCAATTTGTAATTCATTTCGAAAAATCTCTCTTAATATATAATCTCCCCGAAATTTCCATTGCGTAATCATATCACGTACCATACCATCATAATGAAATATAGAGTAGTTTCTTTCCATATTATCCCCCAGCTCCCTCCACTGCTGACAATCGAAACAAAGAGAACTGTTCCACGCCCGGCTGCATACTTTGCACCGCTGTCCAGTGATTTTCTCCATTTTTTCAGCACAGGTTGAGCATAAGACAGATTTCTTTTCCACTGTCAGCCAATTAGACCAGGTAAGCGACTTTTCTAATGGTTCATAGCAGTATAGGCAAAAGTTCAAAGCTTCCTCCCCCTTGCATTCATATCTATAATCAACTGCCTTGCTTTTTCCATTGCATCCGTTTTCCCATCATGAAAAAAAATAACCTCTCCGGATGGATCATCGGCACTTCTTCCTGCACGACCGGCAATTTGAACAAGCCCTGCTTCATTAAAAACTTCATGACCAGCAGCTAAGACAGCTACATCGACGGAAGGAAAGGTTACTCCTCTTTCCAATATCGTTGTCGTAATCAATACATGTAATGTTCTATCACGGAATTGTTTAATTTTTTCTTCTCTATCTTGATCTGCTGCAAAAACAGCTTGTAGTTCTTCAGCAGCTGAAATTGCATTTGTTTTAAGCAGTAAAGCAGTAATTACAGCTTTTAATTCCTTTACCATCACAATTTTCGGTACAAAAATAAGCAGCTGCCGCTTCGGGTTTTGTCTGCGCATAAGCCATTTGCAAAAGGAGTGAGGAAGTTTTTTAGTTGCCAGCTGCCTGGTGAGATTAAAGGAGAATTTAAATTGAGGAACAGGGAGAAGATGTCCGTGATAACGTAAAGGCACGAACACATAGGGCAGCTTGCCAAGCTTCATTTGCAGTCTGAGATCTTTACTTGGGGTCGCTGTGAGGTATAGGATCGTAGAGTGCTTTTTAACCGCTTGTCTGGCAGCATACATTAAGCTTTTATCTAAATAGTATGGAAAAGCATCCACTTCATCAATAATCAACACATCAAAAGCCTGATAGAAACGCAATAATTGATGCGTCGTTGCTAAAATCAGCTGTGAATTACCTGCCCGGTGCTCACTCCCTCCATAAAGAGCTTCTAATGACACCGTTCGGAAGGCTTGCTCCATTCTGGGAAGTAATTCCCGGATAACATCGACACGGGGGGAAGCTAAAGCAATACGGTCACCACGCTGCAATGCCGCAGTAATCGCCGGAAATAACATCTCTGTTTTTCCTGATCCACATACCGAAAAGCTGAGATAGGATGGTTTTTTTTCGATAACAGCTTGCTCCAGCTGGAAGGCAGCTCTGCTTTGAGCTCGCGTTAACTGTCCCTCCCAAGTTAAAGGATCGGCATGCGCCGGCCAGGCTGTCTCTGTCCCATTCCATATATACAATGGCTTGCATTCACTTATCCTGCCCATCTGGATACAATTTCGGCAGTACAAATGTTTTTTCTTACAGATTCCACAAGGATATTCTGCAAAATAATGCATGGCTGTATTGCCGCAGCGAGTACATTGGGCTGACCCTTTTTTACTTTCTATGGCAGGTATTGGTATGACTTGTTTAGTAGAGTGGAGAACTTGAAAACATTTTTGGGGGACAGGGAATTCTTCTTCTAAGATTCGTTTACCAGATAATGCTTGCGCGAGAAGCTGAGGGGATATTGCAATCTGTTTATCCATACTTATCCTGACACCTCCGTAGAATATAAGGGGATTGAAAATATTTGAGGAAAGCTTCATTCAGCAAGCTTTTTCTGCTACTGAATAAAGCTTTATTTTATTTCGCATACCAGGCCACGCCAATAGCGCCTTGTCCAAGATGTGTACCAATAACAGGTCCAAAATAACTGATGGATGTTTCCATATTGGGATGCTTTGCTTTAAAATCTGCTTCTAATTTCTCTGCATAAGCCTGATCGTTTCCATGAATAAATACAATGCGTAAATCCTTCCCTTTATTAACTTCTTCATCTAATAAACCAAGGATGCGGGATATCGCTTTTTTCTTTGTGCGAATTTTTTCAAATGGGACAATCAGCTTGTTTTCAAAATGAAGGATTGGTTTGATTTGCAGCAGGCTGCCTAATATCGCTTGTGCATTTGATAGCCTTCCGCCTCTTTGAAGATTCGTTAAATCATCCACCATAAAATAGGCACGGACTGTTTTTTTCATTTCATCCATTCTCGTGAAAATCTCTTCTACAGACGCTCCATCCCGAGCCATCGCTGCTGCTTCCAACGCATAAAAGCCCTGCACCATACAGCTGATTTCCGAGTCATAGGCATAGACATCAATTCCTTCCACCATTTCTCCTGCACTTACCATTGTCTGGTATGTACCGCTTATACCGCTCGATAAATGAATAGAAATAACGGCATCATAGTCTTCTGCTAATTCTTCCAATTTTTTTGTAACCTCACCGACAGAAGGCTGTGAGGTGCTTGGCAGTTCTTTCACACGGCTAAGCTTTTGATAAAATTCTTCCGTTGTAATATCTAGTTCTTCCCGATAGGACCCATCCTGAAAGTTAACACTCAGCGGAACCATATGAATATTATATTTTTCACGTTCCTGCGGCGTAATATATGCTGTACTATCTGACATAACAGCAATCTTCATAAGCTATTACTCCTTTTCTTTTCTAATACTATGCTGCTCCTATTGTTGTATATCTGCATACGAAACGGATTACTTGACATTATTCTACACGAATTTCACGTAAAAATCGAATGCAATATCACAGCGTGAGCGTCCGTTATTTCTCCTATTTCTTACGGCTCTGCACCGGAACCTGTGGTCGTCAAATCAGATTTAAATTAATCAAGGCAACTGTTAGAGATAAGCACTACGCTTTCTGCTGATCCTGAGCCCTCCTGATTTTCTCAATAAAGATTTATCGAAAAAAGCGTCCTGACAATGTGGCATCAGAACGCTTCCTTTATCGTTTATTGTACATTAAACACTTCTACCCAGCCTTTTCGAATCGCACTTACAACAGCCTGGGTACGATCATTTACATTCATTTTTTGAAGGATATTACTTACATGATTTTTAACGGTTTTTTCACTGATATAAAGAGACTCTGCTACAGCACGGTTGCTTTTTCCTTCCGCCAGCAGCTGAAGCACCTGACACTCACGTCTTGTCAATAAATGAAGCGGTTTACGATGCTCTACTTTTCTGTTCGCCAGACTGGAAGTATTTTCCCGTGCTAAACGACGATATTCTTTTACTAAATTATGTGTAATGCGTGGATGTAAATAAGAACCGCCTTCACTCACTACCTTAATTGCCTCAACAAGCGCTTCTGCATCCATCTCTTTTAACAGATAGCCTTGTGCCCCCGTTTTTAAAGCGTGTGTCACATAATTTTCATCGTCGTGAATAGACAGAATGATTATTTTTGTATTTGGAAATTGTCTTAACAAATCAGCAGTTGCCTGCACACCATTTATTTTAGGCATGTTAATATCCATTAACACGACATCCGGATTATTATCTTGTACCAGATTAGCTGCATCAGATCCGTCATCACCTTCTGCAACTACTTTAAATGCTGGTTCAAATTCTAAAATCCGCTTAACACCTTCTCGAAATAATTTGTGGTCATCAATTAATACAATATTTACTTCTTTTTGTGCGTCCATATATATATCTCCTTTTCTACTTAGTGATACTAATTGAACTGAAGTTTTATCTTAATCATTAATAGATAGATAGTTTTCTCTAATAAATAAGTCTATTGTAATACATATCATGATGATTGTCATTGTTGTCTTCTCTAGTTTCAATTTATTATTCTCAATAGCTTACTTATCTTACGAATGATGACACCGGTATGAAAATGTCCAGACGCTCTCTTTTTCTACAAAAAACACTTTTTCTCTACAGTACCTTATTACATTATATACTTAAGTTGACAAATATGGAACATTAATTGTAACAGTTGTTCCTTTTCCTTCTCCTGTAGAGATTTCTAATTTGCCATCCAGCATCTCAACACGTTCTCTCATGCCTATTAAGCCAAAAGAATTTTCACTTTTTTCCTCAGGATTAAATCCTTTTCCATTATCTATCACCATTAAGGTTAACCTATCTTTTAAAATCTCTAATTTCACCTTAATTTCTGTTGCTTCACTATGCTTAATCACATTCTGCGCCGCTTCCTGCATAAGCCGGAATAAAGCAACCTCATATTTCGAATCGAGTCTTTTTTCTTGTCCAAACATGATAAATTCTACATGCATATCATGATATTCTGTCAATCTGTCTAGATACTTCCGAATTGTTGGAATAAGTCCGAGATCATCTAGAGCCATTGGTCTTAGGTCATAGATAATCCTCCGAACCTCCTGTAACGAAGTGCGGACATTTTCCCGTAATGATTTAATCTCTTTGGAAACATCTTCTGGTGACCCCTTTTTCACGACATAGTCCAGAATATCGGAACGTAATAAAACATTGGCCAGCATTTGAGCTGGTCCATCATGAATTTCCCGCGAAAGCTTTTTCCTTTCCTCTTCTTGCGCTTCAATGATTTTTAAGCCAAATGCCTGCTTTTCCTTAGCATCTTCAATCATATCATTTAATTGTTTCAGGTCATCCTTCATAAAATTAAAAATAACAGCCATTTTGGCAACAAGATCTTCTCCACGCTCCAGTATATTTGTAAGATTTATCAATCTTATTTCTATTTCATCACGCCGCTTCCTTAGCAGCTTTTCCTCTTCACGCATAATGACTAATCTGGTTTGAAGATTATGCGTTTTTTCATAAACCTTACGCACTTCATCCTCAGAATATTTCTTAAAGTCTTTACTTACCATAGCAAGCTTTTGACGATAGCTTTTTACTTCATTCTCCAGCTTGTCCCCTTTTGTAATATACTCCTTTACTTTCTTTTTTATTGATTCTAATTCCCTGGAAAGGTATTCATATTCTTTTCTGCCTTCCTCTGTAATTTCAAATACTTCATCCTTACTTTGGTTAATCATCTGTAACACATTCTCAATAATTTGATCCAGCGCTTGACCGCTTAATCTTATTGTCATCAGAAACTCACCAGCCTATGTTATAATTATTCGTAACTTTCATTGATTTTATAAGGTTATTCTAAAATTAATCGCGGATTTATATATTGAATGAAAGATTTAAAGCTGCCGCTCTAACAGGCTTCATCGGGATAATAATCTCAAGTCCCGGAAACATACTATACTCCCCCGGCGGCACTTAAGTCTCGCACTAATTATAATTCCTTATAAATCTCGTTCCATATTCAAATATTATGAGGTGAAAAAGTAATGCTATCAACTTACTATACCGTAAATCAGCAGGGTACAGATGAAATTGTCATTCAAAAGTCACGTTTTATTGCAAATGTTAAACGGGTTGAATCCGAAGAGGAAGCGCAGGAATTTATTCAATCTATCAAAAAAGAGCATCGGGATGCGACTCATAATTGCTCTGCTTATATTATAGGTGAGACAGATCATATTCAAAAAGCGAATGATGACGGAGAACCAAGCGGGACTGCGGGTGTTCCTATATTGGAAGTGTTAAAGAAAAAAGGATTAAAGGATACTGCTGTTGTCGTAACAAGATATTTTGGCGGCATCAAACTTGGTGCAGGCGGTCTTATCCGTGCTTATGGCTCTGCAACAACACAAGGTATTAAAACAACTGGTATCGTCCGTCGGGAATTGATGCAAGGAATTTCCATAACAGTAGAATACACCTTACTCGGCAAGCTGGAAAATGAAATTCGTCAGCAACCGAAATACATTCTGGAAGATATTCATTATCTTGAGAATGTAGCATTTATTATTTATGTCAAAGCAGAAGAAGCCGATGCTTTCCAAGAATGGATGACAGAAATGACAAATGCGCAGGCAGAAATGGAGTTACTTCATCAAAAATATGTCGAAATAGAAGTGAATAATACGCCTTCTACCTAATAAAAGCTCTGTCAGATTGCTTGATAATCCGACAGAGCTTTTATTTGAACATCCTCTTTAATAGCTTCTTTTTATACTTGTGTTTAAAGATATTTCCCTTATAAGCAATTGAATGATTTCATCCATTGAATTTACTTTTTGGTTTTCCGTATCATGAATGACTCTTTTCAAGATTTTTTGATATTGTTCTTGCTCCCTGCTCATTCATCTACCGCCTTTAAATTTTTTCTAAAATATACGCTCACAGTTGCTGAACTTTCACACCAAAATGCAAATACATAACACTGCATTCTATAGTGAATTTTCTCACTAAACGTAATTCTATACAAAAATATATTTGTTGTCCACTCTTTTTGCTAAATTTTTTACTCACCGGAACAGATAAAGTAAAACTTCAATTCAACGGACATTTTTCGACACAGACATATTTTTCACAGAGCTGATAACCTCTGTCACAAACTTAAACGGATTCCTCTTTCCCATCGCTTCAGCCTGAATGAATCAGAACGCCAGCTTATCTGATTTCCTGAAATAATAAATTTGTTCAAAACATAGACGATTAATCTAAAATTCGATATAATCTATTACAGATTTATTTTTTCTGACACTCAGTAAAAATTGTTTTAAATTCAGGAAAGAATAGAGGAGAATATATTCGTGTCTAGATTAAAGGATAGAAATCGTAAAAGAAAAAAATGGCCATTTATTGTTGGTGGAATCATTCTGTTTTTTATTTTAGTAATTGGCGGAGGAGCTTTCTTTATTTGGAATCAAGTTGGTAAAGTTGTTGATTCTATGCACACTCCATTAGATAGGGATAATGATCCAGGACGGCAAGAAGAAATCAACCGTCTTTACAAGGATGCAGATGCAGTTAACATTTTACTGCTGGGTGTAGATGAGCGTGAAGGAGATGTTGGCCGTTCAGATACAATGATCCTGCTTTCCTTAAATCCTAAAACAGACTCTATGCTTATGTTAAGTATTCCCCGTGATACGTATGTAAATATTCCAAGCCGTGGAATGGATAAAATTAACCACGCTTACGCATTTGGCGAAGCTGCCCAAACCGGAGGCGGTACACAGCTCTCTGTGGAGACAGTGGAGGAAGCCTTTGATTTGCCGATTCATTCCTATGTACGTGTAAATATGGAAGGCTTTCAGCAGGGTATTGATGCTTTAGGTGGTGTTACAGTTCAAAACAGCATGGCTTTCTCTCAAGATGGACATAATTTCAATGAAGGAAATATCACTTTAAATGGTGAAGAGGCTCTTTCTTATATTCGTATGAGATACGAAGACAGCCGCGGTGATATGGGAAGAAATGAACGTCAGCGTGATGTTATTGTTGCTGCAATGAATGAAGCAGCCAGCTTTTCAAGCATTACGAGAGCAGGAAATATTCTGGATATTTTAGGAAGTAATGTCCAGACTGATTTAGATATGGATCGATTACAGACATTATTCACAGATTATAGCGGTACACGAAAAAATGTAGAAACGATGGAAATCGCCGGAGATGGTCAAACTATTAGCGGTACCTGGTACTATGTTGTATCCGATGACGAATTCAATCGTATCCATTCAGCGATTACAGAACATATGGAACAGGAATAAAGAAGCTGTCATTGCTTATAAAGGTTGTTCAAAATGAGAAGCACTTTGAGATGTTTTCAAAACAAATAAACAGCTGCTTTCAACCCGAAAACAAAACGTCACCTGGTTTACAGTGTGACGTTTTTTCTCACAATCTCTTCGTCTTTTTTTAAACTTTAAGGCTGTATTAAAATTTAAAGAAACACAGAAAAGAAGCATTTTCCGTCTAATAATGCTTTTTGTGTATTGGTAAATGATATGCTGCTTATACGATGTGCACGCTTTCAACAGGAACTGCTTATTATTTTTTAAATCTACTATATTTTAAAATTTTATGGCTTTTGATCGATGTATTCTATATAAAATGTAGAACATGGTATAATTCTACGTAAAGAGATATTTTTTAATGGGGGTTAGAAAATGTGGAAAAAAAGTTTATGGCTTATTCTTTTTATTGCCCTGTTAGCCGGGTGCTCTAAAGAACAAACCGACCCGACGAATACGTTAAATCAATATGCAGAAGCTTTAGAAGAAGGAGACTATGAATCTTTGTATAATCTATTCTCACAAGAAACAAAGGATACATATAGTGAAGAAGATTCTTCTCTGCGCTTAGAAAAATTATATGCGGATATTTCTGCTTCTGATATTGAAATGAATGTACAGGAATTAGAAGAGAGAGAGATTGCCAATGCGTATGACGATGGGATAGCAACAATTCCCTTCTCTGTTACTATGAATACCATAGCTGGTGAAATTTCATTTGATTATCAAGCTGAACTTGCCTTAATAGAAAGAGAAGATGAAGCAGACAGCTGGTTAATTAATTGGGATTCCGGCTTTATCTTTCCGGAGCTTGCAGATGGTGGAAAAATTCTCATTTCTCCCGATCATCCGGTCAGAGGGGAAATTCTTGATAAAAACCAAATTCCACTCGCCATTAACGATACTGTATATGAATTTGGCGTTATTCCCAGTGAATTAGGAGAAAATGAAGCAAAACGTGAGGAAATCGCCCGCTTACTGGGAATGTCTGTAGAATCCGTTAATGCCAGTATCGAGGCAGAATGGGTAGAAGATGATTTATTTGTACCTTTGAAAACCATTCTTCCAGATAATTCAGATACAGTTCAGGAATTAAATGCAATCGAAGGAGTTTCTTACCGTGAAACGAATGGCAGAGTTTATCCGGAGGGCGAAATTGCTGCGCACTTAGTAGGATACCTTCGTTCAGTAAATGCTGAGGATCTGGATGAGCTGGATTCAACAGAATATACATCTTCTGACAAAATTGGTGCGCGAGGATTAGAAAGTTTATTTGAAGAAGAGCTTCGCGGTAGCAAAGGAGCAGTCATTCAAGTTGCCAAAGAAGGTAAAGAAAACATCATTTTAGCTGAAAAAGAGGCTAAGGATGGAAAAAATATTACGGTAACCATCGATATTAATATTCAAGATAAGGTTTTCCAAGGATTTGATGGGGACCCGGGCAATGCTGCTGTCATTGACCCGAAAACTGGTGAAACATTGGCTTTAGTAAGCAGCCCATCATTTGATCCAAATGATATTCTGTATGGTACATCTGCAAACTTTTGGAGCAACATGGAGGAGAATGAATTACAGCCAATGCTGAACCGTTTTTCTTCTACTTTTGCACCAGGTTCTGTTATTAAACCGATCACTGGAGCAATCGGTCTAAAAAATGAAACAATCGTATATGATGAGGGTATTGAAATTGAAGGACTCCAGTGGGAAGATTATAAAGTAACACGCGTATCGACCTCTAACGGACCTGTTGATTTAGATGATGCTTTGATACGTTCAGATAATATTTATTTCGCAATGAAGGCTGTGGAAATGGGTGGCAGTGCTTTTGTAGAAGGATTGCACAGCTTCGGAATTGGTGAAGAGTTCCCTTACACCTATCCTATTACGGATTCTTCCATTTCTAATTCAGATAACTTAGATGATACGTATTTATTGGCGCATACAAGCTATGGACAGGGTGAAATTGAAATGAGCGCATTACATCTGGCAACCGCCTATTCAGCCTTTTTGAATGACGGGGATATGATTCAACCGATTTTATTAACAGATGAAGAAACGGGCCAGATTTGGAAAGAAGCCCTGGTTACAGAAGAACAAGCTGATGATATCCAGGAATCGCTGCGCAAGGTCGTTACAGAAGGAACAGGCAGTGCTGCTGAGGAAGCTGATTTTCCTATCTCCGGTAAAACAGGAACAGCAGAATTAAAATTAACCGGTGAGGATGGCGGGGATGAGAATAGCTTTTTCGTCGGCTACCCGACAGACGATCAAGATTTAATGATCGCCATCATGGTAGAAGGAACCAAAAATAATGATCGCAGCTCTGGAGTTGAAAAAGCAACAAAGATTTTAATGGACATTAAAGATTAATGAAATGAATGCCTATTTTGAAAGGGGGCCGAGCAATTGTAAATGCTCAAGCCCCCCTTTTTATGCTGTCTTCATGTATAAAAAAAGCCACCCGGCAGAATGGTTGTCTGCCAAACAGCTAAATCGAAATAACTATGAATTTAATGATTATTTAACGTATTTGTTAATTCTAAAAATGTTTCTTTATCATCATTATCAATGGCTTTATCGATCAACCTTTTTACATTTTCATACTCTAATTCGGATATCAATTGGTCTAACGCTCTTTGCTGTTCTGAAACTGCCTCCGTATCCTCTGGCAGATAATAAGATTCTGCAATTCGATGAAGCATCTGTAGAAAGCCGGGTATAGAAACTAATTGTGACATGGAAATAGTCAGCACTTCTTTCCCTTTTTGAAAAGCAAAGACATCATCCATATTTTCAATTTCCTTCGTCTTGCGATTAATACGAACCTCCGAAGATTTTACAGGGATAAATTGATATACTTTCTTATTCATAATAATCGAGAAGTACTGATATGCTAAAATAATCCGGATACATTTTTCTTCTGTCTTCACATAATAAGGCTTTAACATCTTAACAGTAACCATCTTTTATCCCCCCTCAAATTTAGAATATACATCTAAATTTTCTGTTAATTCATTTTATCTAATATTCCTGAAAAAATCAAGAAAAGCATTTTAATTGTTTCGAAAACTTAATTTTCTTCAATCCTTTGTCATCCATACCATTTCCCTGGATCTTCACCAAGATCTGCGATGGACAAACCGGCTTTACATGGATAAAGGCAACCGCTGTGACGGGTTATAGCGGGGGAAGTAATCGTTCCCCCGAAAAACACTACCCCAGCTGGTTTCCACCATATATTTAACCATTTACTTTGGTGTTAATCCATTTTTCCAGCCGTATAAAATGGAATGTTATAAACATGCATTTAACTCTTCTGCTTCTTCCTCTGTAAATACTCTGGAGCGGGTTAAAAACCGTTTTCCTTCAGGTCCTTCTAAAGAAAACATTCCACCTCTTCCATTGACAACATCAATAATAAGCTGGGTATGCTTCCAATAAGCATATTGATCTTTAGAAATATAAAATGGAATATCTCCTGGAAGCTTTCCTAATAAAACATCTGAATCACCGGTTTTAAATTCACCAAGAGGATAACACATTGGCGAACTTCCGTCACAGCAGCCTCCGGACTGATGGAACATAAGCGGACCGTGAATATCTTTTAGTTTTTCCATCAAATCTTGTGCATCCTGTGTCGCAACGACTCTGTCTACCATGGAAAATACCTCCTTCATTTAACGAACTGCATAAAAGAAAATTTACCTGCTTAGAATATTATGGCAGGCATATGTATAATCATATGCCTACCAATCTGCAGCTTATAAAAATCGTTTTCTCAGAGAATAGGAAAGTATATGAGCATGCGTGATTTAATTCTTGCCATGTCCATCTCCAAGCGCCAAAAACTAGCACGCCCTACGATAAGTCAACATCGACTCCTATCGTCATCGTGTTTCCTTTATCTCTAAAAGAAGAGAGTTCAACTAAAGTTGAACCACCCCCAAAGAAACGGGGGCGCAATCTCTGCGTTTTTCGACGCACACGATGTGCTAGTGCAGGCTAAGAACACGACGTCGCGTTCTTAGCCTGTAAGGGCGCTTTACGTTAAAACAAACCAGCAGGTCCTTCACTATAGCTAACCAGCAAATTTTTTGTCTGCTGATAATGCTCCAGCATCATTAAATGATTCTCTCTGCCGATTCCTGATTTTTTATAGCCTCCAAATGCTGCATGTGCAGGATATTGATGATAACAATTTGTCCAAACACGTCCAGCTTGAATGCCGCGACCAAAGCGATATGCCGTATTCATATCACGCGTCCAGATACCGGAGCCTAGTCCATAAAGAGTATCATTTGCAATTTCAAGCGCCTCTTCCTTATCCTTAAAAGTAGTTACAGATAGTACTGGCCCAAAAATCTCCTCCTGGAAAATACGCATTTTGTTATTACCTTTGAAAATCGTTGGCTGCACATAATATCCTGAAGCCAGTTCTCCATCGAGCCTATTTACGTCCCCGCCGACAAGAACCTCTGCACCTTCCTGTTTACCAATATCAAGATAAGATTTAATTTTTTCAAACTGCTCTTCAGAAGCTTGTGCTCCCATCATCGTTTCAGTATCTAACGGATGGCCGATCTTAATTTGTTTGACCCGTTCAATTGCCTTTTCCATAAAGCGGTCATAAATCGATTCATGAACAAGGGCACGGGACGGACATGTGCAAACCTCTCCCTGGTTCAGAGCAAACATCACCATTCCTTCAATGGCCTTGTCTACAAAGCTATCATCCTTATCCAGTATATCCTCAAAGAATATATTTGGCGATTTTCCACCGAGCTCCAATGTTACCGGAATAATATTTTCAGAAGCGTATTGCATAATAAGCCGTCCTGTTGTTGTTTCTCCTGTGAAAGCAATTTTCGCAATCCGGCTATTGGTTGCAAGTGGTTTTCCTGCCTCTACACCAAAACCATTTACAATATTTACAACACCAGCCGGCAATAAATCCTTAATTAAATCTAATAAGACATGAATAGATGCTGGTGTTTGCTCAGCGGGTTTTAATACAACACAGTTTCCGGCAGCCAGTGCTGGTGCGAGCTTCCACGTTGCCATGAGTATCGGGAAATTCCAAGGAATAATTTGACCAACAACTCCTAATGGTTCATGAAAATGATAGGCAACCGTATCATTATCAATTTGGCTCAAAGTCCCTTCCTGTGCCCGGATCGTTCCTGCAAAATAACGGAAATGGTCAATCGCCAATGGAATATCTGCAGCTAATGTTTCACGGACTGCTTTTCCATTCTCCCAGCTTTCTGCTACTGCCAATTTTTCTAAATTCTCTTCCATCCGGTCAGCAATACGATGTAAAATAAGGGCACGCTCTGCGACAGAGGTTTGTCCCCATGCATCCTTTGCTTTGTGTGCTGCATCAATGGCTGCATCAACATCCTCCTTGGTCGAACGGGCAATTTCACAAAACACTTCGCCTGTAATCGGAGTTGTATTCTCAAAGTAATTTCCTTTTATCGGCGGCTGATACTTCCCTCCAATGTAGTTATCATAACGTTTTTCATAGTTTACAATAGCCCCTTCTGTATTCGGATTAGCATACCTCATTATAAACTCCTCCTTTTTGTAAGCGATTACATTCGGATATTCATCTCGTATTAATTTGTTATTACAGTATAGCAAATTTTATTCTACTTTTACAATAATTTCAACTATTTATTTTTTTAAAGGCTAAAAGCTTCTGTATGTAAACATACAGAAGCTTTTCTACAGCAAATAATAGAGATACTATTTACTTCAATTCAGGAATTACGCGAACCTCTTTTGCCATTTCAGATTGACATAAAGGGCAACTCGGTTCATCTTCAAAACTAAATGATTCTCTCATCCATCCTTGACAATCTTCTTGAGTACACGACCATACACTCGTTTCAACCTCTGGTACTGGTTCTTTGGGTCCACGAGAAAAAGACATCATAGCATCTCCCTTCCTTATATACAGTATACGCTAATTCTTGAAAGAGTGAAACCTTTGAGAATAACAACTTTTTTTCCTTTTTTCAATAAATAACACTTTGATTTTTCTGGAGCTCATTACATTTATTTCTTTCTATAGCTTGTACTAAATTCCCTTTGGATATACTGTATTCCCTTTTAAAATGAAATGCTCTACTTTTTATTTTATGCTTCAGGTTTATATTTATGATATGTTAATAAGCTTGGAGCCGGAGAATGAATTCGTGTAAAGCTTTTATGTTTTCTTAAAGACTCTGCATTAATATCTTTATTTGAAAAACTAAATTTAATTGATACTGCTTCATCGGTCTATGGTACGCAAAATCAGGAAAGCACTGGACCAGCTGGCTGTCTCCGCTATATATATTTCAACCACTGATGCTGGCACTACTTAAAATGCAAAAAATCGGACAGCTTTTTTATTTGCTG
Source organism: Oceanobacillus sp. CFH 90083 (assembly GCF_009389585.1). Lineage (GTDB taxonomy): Bacteria > Bacillota > Bacilli > Bacillales > Amphibacillaceae > Oceanobacillus. The sequence continues at coordinate 306,478 of NZ_VIYG01000002.1, forward strand.
TCCGATTTCTCTTTATTCATTAAGATATGATAATAGCTGATTGACATCATTCACTATTTACTATTTCAATGCAAATTTTTCAATTGCTTTGCCGACACCGTCTTCTTTATTGCTGGCTGTTATAACATTAGCTACCTCTTTTATTTTTTCTTGTGCATTCCCCATGGCAACACCTATACCTGCCTGTTGAATCATTTTTATGTCATTCAGGCTATCGCCAACTGCCATAATTTCATCCATCGAAATACCGGTGCGCTCACAAAGAAAGCTCAATGCATTTGCTTTGCTTACTCCTTCAGGGTTAATCTCAATATTTGTCGGCAAAGAGTTCGTTATTTCTAATCCACCAAATTCTGTCAATCTTTTTTTAACCTTCTGCAATTTCTCCAGATCCTCTGAAGCACAGCCGAATTTTAACCATTGATAATCCTCGATATTTACCAGTTCATCCGCTTGAAAAACTCTTTCCGTAGAAATCATCCATCTACGCACTCCTAATTCCTCTGTAATCTGATACAATTTCTCTACAACATCGGTAGCAAGCAGTTTCCGACGAAGCAATTCTTTTTCTACTGTCCAGATTTCGCCGCCATTCGCAGTAATTAAAAATGTCTTTAATTTTAATTCCTCTGCATATGGATAACATGTATCGAATCCTCGTCCCGTACTCAAGACAACCTGAATACCTTGATGTAAAGCTTTTTGAATTGCTTCCTGGTTACGTTTTGATACCTCAAGCTCCGGATTTAGTAACGTTCCGTCCATATCCAAAGCAATTAATTTAATCTGTTTTGTCATTTCATCCATTCCCCATTTCTCTATTATCTTGTTTAAGTATAATTGAATTACCTGTATTTTTACTACTATAACGAAACATCTATGCCGAAAATAATATTGATTTCTACAAATTACTCTATTTTATTTCCCAGGAAATACTCTTTCTTTAGCAAAAGAAAGCACCTAATCAGATTTCTAATTAAGTGCTTTCTAAAAGTGCATATGCTAAAAATTATTTTTCGATGGGCTCATCTATATCATTCATTATTTCCTGAAGCTGATTTTTTTCGGTAAATTGAATAATCTGCTCTAAATCTAATAATAAAATCAATTCATCATCAATTGTGGCTACACCTAATAAGAAGGTATCTTTTATTTCGCCCACAAGTTTAGGGGCAGATTTTATGAATGAAGCTGGAATATCTTTCACCTCTGTTGCCTGATCAACAACCATACCAATTTGCATGTTATCGACTTGCACAACAAGCGTTCTTGTCTGGTCTGTCAGTTCCACACTACCCAGATTCAATCTTTCACACAAATCAATAATAGGTGTCATTACACCTCTCATTTCGGTAACACCTTTCATAAAATCAGGTGTACGAGGTACCTTTGTTAAAGATAATGCCCGCTCTATCGAAACGATTTGCTGTACATGAACAGCAAAGGTTTGCTCCTTCAGCCTAAAAATAATATGCTTATCTGTATCCATTCACTTTTCCTCCTTTGAACATCCTTTAATTGAATATCCTTTAATCGATTAATGCATTCGGATCAATGATTAGAGCAACCTCTCCATCACCTAAAATAGTTGCTCCTGATACCGCAAATACTTCTCCAAGATAATTCCCGAGCGATTTTAATACTACCTCCTGCTGACCAATTAGCTCATCAACAATTAATCCCAGCAGCTTCTCCCCTTTTTTAATAATTACAGTGGAATAGCGATCTGCTTCAGTATCATAGTTTGGAACCTTTAACACCTTTCCTAAAGACAAGACAGGTATGATTTGACCACGGTAATCAATAACATCGGCACCTTGCGCACACATAATTTTATCCTTAGGAAGAATAATCGTTTCTAAAATAGATGTTAATGGAATCGCAAATGTTTCTTTGCGAATATGAACAAGCATGGTTGTAATAATCGATAAGGTTAATGGAAGCTGAATAGAGAAAATACTGCCCTGACCTGGCGTTGTTGTTACAGAAATTTTACCGCCTAAAGCCTCTATTTTATTTTTTACAACGTCTAATCCTACGCCGCGCCCGGATACATCAGAAATCGTATCTGCTGTACTGAATCCAGAACTCATAATCAACGCAGCAATCTGGTCATCCGTTAGTTCTTTCGCCTCCTGTGGTGTAATAATATGATTTTCAATCGCTTTTTCTGATACTTTTTCACGATTAATTCCTGCACCATCATCTTCAATTTCGACAAAAACATGATTTCCACTGTGGTAAGCACGTAATGTCAGCTTACCTTCCTCCGGCTTATTATTCGCAAGACGCTTCTCCGGACTTTCAATCCCATGATCACAAGAATTGCGGATCAAATGGACAAGCGGATCACCGATTTCATCAATTACCGTTCGATCTACTTCGGTTTCTGCACCTTTTATTTCCAGAGCGATTTTTTTATTTAAATCTTTGGACAATTGACGTATCATTCTTGGGAAACGGTTGAAAACCTGTTCAATCGGAACCATCCGCATGGCAAGAATCAAGGATTGCATATCCGAGCTTACCCTGCTTAAGTGTTCGACAGTTTCTCTTAAATCCCCATTATCTATTGACGAAACAAGTACCTCTAAGCGGCTTCTGTCAATGACAACCTCTTCAAACAGATTTAAGAGATTGTCAATTTTATCCAGATTCACACGGATATTTTTAGAGGCTGTTTTCTTTTCATTATTTTGTGCCATATCATTTTTCTTCGGTGCTTTTGTATTGGAATCAGATTTTCTCACAGGTACTTCTGTTACCTTTTTACTGTCAGACTTCTCCTCTTTCGTTCCTGTTGCATCTTCAGCAGCCTTCTCTTCTGCTGCTTTCTGATTATCCGGAACCTCTTTATCCGTTTGAATAATATGCGCTTCAACAGCTTCTACCTCTGACACTTTTTTCACAGCTTCAATCAATTCGTCCTGCTCTTGATCTGTAAGGAATAAAAGTGTGAATCCTGAATCAAATGATCCTTCTTCAATTTCTTCAACCGTAGGGGAAGTTCGAATAACCTCTCCCAGGTTCTCTAATACTTCAAAAACCATAAATGCTCTGGCACCTTTTAGAATGCAGCCTGATTCAAAGGTTACTTTTAAATCATACGGAACCATCCCTTGTTCCTTTGCCTGCTGAACAACCGTGAGCTGAAATTCATCTAAATCGGAAGCTTGAAAGTAGTTTCCTGTATCCTCCTCTTTGTTAACAGCTACAGCAGCTGCTAATTCAGGAACACTTTCTCCTTTTTCAATCGCCTCAAGCTTTTTAACATGTTCACTAACATCTTTTTTTCCGTCTCCCCCGTTGCGCACGGATTCGACCATATCCTCCAAAGCATCGATAGCAATAAATAAAGTATCTATTATTTCCGTGTTTGTCACCAATTCTTCATTACGAATCAGATCCAGTACATTCTCCATTTTATGTGTCAGCGAAGCAATATCATCATAACCCATTGTTGCAGCCATACCCTTTAGTGTATGTGCAGAGCGAAATATCTCATGTACATACTCCAAATTAGAAGTATCCTCTTCTAATTTTAATATAAAATCATTAATTGACTGTAAATGCTCCTGGCTTTCATCTAAGAAAATATCCAAATATTGTTGCATATCCATAAGATTCCCCTCTATTCTTATCTACTTTCTATTCCTCACTTATGTCCTCTGGCACATTAATCTCGTAATTTGGTAAAATCAAAACCTCTACTCGTCTATTCCTTGCCCGATCTTCTTCGGTATCATTAGGAAAAGCCGGATCAAATTCCCCATGTCCTTTTACACTAAACAGCGTTGGATCAAGGCTATCATTTTGCATAAGAATCTGCATAAAGTTCATGGCACGCGTCACACTCAGATCCCAATTCGAATCAAAATCGGCATTGTGAATGGGGACATCATCAGCATGACCGCTAATCACGACCTGATGCGGAGGGTCTGTATCCAGAATTCGGGAAACATCCTCTGCAACTTGTATTCCTCCCGGTTTGACCACTGCACTTCCAGAATCAAATAGAATATCATTGCGCATTGTAATAAGGAGACCCTCTCCTGTTAATTCTGTTCCAAATTCTTCTGTCAGACCCGCCTCCTCAATATATGCATTAATTTCTTCCTCTACCTGCCTGAGCCTGAGCAGTTCCTCCACCCCTTCTAAATCTGCTTCGTTCATTGCGTCCTCTTCGTTTTCTTTTTCGCCATCTTCCATATAATCACCATCATCCCGTCCTTCTTCCATACTTGGCGGAATTGGTTCTGACTCATAATCTAACAGACCTGTGCCTGACCCGGACGATAATTCATCCCGAAAGACATTCGCAAGTTGAAAATATTTTTCCACATTGATATCACTGGAAGCAAATAAAACAATAAATAAAGCTACTAATAATGTTAATAAATCGGAATAAGGAAGCAGCCAGGATTCATCTACATGTGCTTGTTTTTTCTTTTTTCTTCTAGCCATCGCTATCCCTCTTCTGCAGCTCTGCCAACTCTTTGGATGAAAGTAAAGAACCTAGTTTCTCCTGCACAATTAATCGGGAATCACCTGTCGTAATAGACAGAACACCTTCAACAATTAATTCTTTTTGCAGCACTTCCTGTTTCGATTTTTCACGCAGTTTATTAGCAAACGGATGCCACAATACGTAGCCTGTAAAAATCCCCAGTAATGTCGCCACAAAGGCTGCAGAAATGGCATGTCCGAGAGCGTCAATATCAGACATATCGGCAAGCGCTGCAATCAATCCTATTACAGCACCCAGCACTCCCAATGTCGGAGCATATGTACCAGCCTGCGTAAAAATGGCTGCTCCTTCTTCATGACGCTGCTCCATCGCCTCTATTTTTTCAATCATAACATCCTTAATAAAATCGGGTGATTGTCCATCAATCGCTAATTGCAAACCCGATGAAAGAAATGGATCATTTACCTCACTCACCTGGTTTTCTAAAGAAAGCAGCCCTTCTTTACGGGTTTGGTCTGCCCAATCCATAAATAACGCGATAAGCTCCTTGGAATCTGTTCGCTTCTCTTCAAAAAATAAAATCTTAAATAGTGCCGGAATGTTTTTCAATGCACTTCCAGGGAATGCAATAGCAACAGAAGCCGCAGTTCCGACTAAAATAATCAAAATAGCAGCCGGCTCAATAAGCGCTCCTACACCTACACCTTTTAGCACCATTCCTACTCCCACACCTATTAGTCCTAATATTAATCCTATTACTGATGATTTATCCATATGTATCCTCCCGTTTCCATTGTACCTACTTTTAATATCGGTAAAATTCATAAATTATGTAGTCTATCGCAAGGTAATTTTAGCATGAATCGACAACTATTTTACATATTATTTATCAAAACGTGAAAAACAGGCTGTGCAGTCACACCAGCCTGTTTTTCTTCAGTTAAATTGATAGATGACAGCTTGATAAGCTTTTAGTTTTCCTTGCTCTGCCTCTTCATAATTATTGATAAGCAGCTTAAAATTTTTATCCTTCCATTTCTCTGGTAATGCATATTCTGTTTCTTTTCCGAAAACATTTACTAAAATCAGCCATCTGTCATTCTGATATGTCCGTATATATGCGTAAATATCAGGATGCTCCTCCAGCACAATATCATAGCTCCCATAAATAAGACCTTCTTCTCGCTTCCGTAATGCAATCAGCTGCTTATAAAAATTTAAGATGGAATCAGCGTTATTTTGCTGTTCTTCTACATTAATGGCTGTGTAATTGGGATTCACTTTAATCCATGGTATCCCTGTAGTAAATCCAGCATTTTCTTTATTATTCCACTGCATTGGGGTTCGTGAATGATCACGGCTTGTCTTAGCCAGCGCTGCCAAAATTTTCTCTTCCGGAATCCCTTCCTCCAGCTTCTCCTTATAAAAATTCCTGGCATCGACAGCGTCATACTCCTCAATAGATTCAAACGGGACATTTGTCATCCCTATCTCCTGCCCTTGATAAATAAATGGTGTACCCTGCATCATAAAATATAATACTGCGAAGGCTTTGGCCGAGATTACGTGATAATTCTCTGTATCTCCCCAGCTGGAAACAGAGCGCGGCTGATCATGATTTTCTAAAAACAGCGCATTCCATCCGACTTTTTCCAATCCTTTCTGCCAGGCAGTAAACACACTCTTTAATTCTTCTAAATCAAGACCTGCTCCTGTTTCACGTCCCCATAGATTAAGATGATCAAATTGAAAAATCATATCAAATACACCATGCTTTTCGCCGACCCAGTCATCTGCCTGTGACAGTTTCACGCCATTAGCCTCTCCAACTGTCATGATGTCATAGTGGTCCAGCGTTGCCTTTTTAAATTCCTGCAGAAATTGATGGATACCATCCTGATTCATATGCCCCTTGAAGGAAGGTACATATTTCTTCTTTTTTGGATTGGGCATATCAGGAAATCCAGGTTTCTTTTTAATATGTGAGATAGCATCCACACGAAAACCATCAATCCCCTTATCGAGCCACCAATTGACCATTTTGTATAAGTCTTTGCGGACAGCTTCATTTTCCCAATTTAAATCAGGCTGTTTCTCGGAAAAAATATGCATGAAATACTCTTTCGTCTGCGCATCATATTTCCAGGCCGAACCACCGAAAATAGACTCCCAATTATTCGGTTCCTCTCCGTTCTTTTTCCCAGGATGCCAAATATAATAATTACGGTACGGATTATCCTTTGATGATCTTGACTCGATAAACCAGGGGTGTTCATCAGAAGTATGATTAATGACTAAATCCATAATCAGACGCATCCCTTTTTGATGCACTTTTTCAAGAAGCTCATCAAAGTCTGCCATTGTTCCAAACTCTTCTGCAATGGCTTGGTAATCACTGATATCATAGCCATTATCATCATTGGGAGATTGATAGACAGGACTTACCCAAATGACATCAATTCCCAAATCCTTTAAATAATCTAATTTAGAGATAATACCTTTTATATCCCCAACGCCATCTCCATTAGAGTCCATAAAGCTCCTTGGATAGATTTGATACGCTGTTGCTTCTTTCCACCATATTTTTTTCATATCTCTACTTCCCTTCCTAATACCTATGCCTGCTTTTCCTTCCACTATTAAGACACGCTACCGAAAACAGAAAAATCAAATTCATTAGAAAAATTACAATTACACTTATCACAATCGTTATTGATAAGAAAGGACAGCTAAATGTATAGCAGTTTTTTTCACTCCATCATCCTAAGTTGGCAATAAACCAAGCACGACAAATATACAATCGTAATGGCAATTCATATAAGGGGGTGTTTAAAAAGGAAACTGGAAAAATTCTTTAACGTAAAAAGAATATTCCAGTTCAATTGGTGTTAAGCCCACCACATAGAAGCTGGAGGCTCTGCTATATTCACCTGCTTTAAGTTTTTCACTGCTGCCTGAAAACCTTCCTCAATCGACATAATCGGGTCTTCATGCTCCATACTGATGACATAATCATAGCCATAGGTTCTGAGCGCGCTGACGATATTCGACCATTCCTGAATACTATGTCCATACCCTACAGAACGGAAGCTCCAGGCGCGTGTCTGCACCTCTCCATAAGGCTGCATATCCGTTAAGCCATACATATTGACATTATCCTGGTCTATATACGTATCTTTGGCATGGAAATGATGGATTGCTCCAGCTTTACCCAGAATCTTAATCGCTGCGACCGGATCAATGCCCTGCCACCATAAATGACTTGGGTCCAGATTGGCACCGATGGCATCATTTGTTGCTTCCCGGAGCTTTAACAAGGTATATGGGGTATGAACAAGAAAGCCGGCATGGAGTTCCAATCCTACTTTGACACCATGATCCTCCGCAAATTGCCCCTGCTCCTTCCAATATGGAATCAGCTTTTCTTCCCACTGCCATTTTAAAATATCGGAATATTCCGTTGGCCATGGTGTTACCGGCCAGTTTGGATACTTCGAATTTTCATTCGATCCCGGTGTTCCCGAAAAAGTATTAACTACCGGAACATCCAGCAGTTCTGCCAAACGCACTGTTTTCACAAACGCCTCATGACTTGCTTTGGCATGAGCCTGGTTCGGTGAAACAGGATTATCATGACAGCTAAATGCGCTAATGGTTAGTCCGCGTGAATCAATCTTATCTTTGAATTCCTTTCTTTTCTCGCTGTTTTCCAGCAGTTCATCGATTGGACAATGGGCTGCGCCGGGGTTGCCTCCTGTACCTATTTCCACGGCATCCAACCCGGCAGCCTTTACATAATCAAGCATGTCCTCCAGCTTCTTTTCTGCAAATAAAACCGTAAATACACCAAGTTTCATTTCTTGTTACCTCCTTTAATTGATTACAATCGGCTTTCCCTGCTCACTGCTTGCATAGATGGCATCGATTACTTTCGTTACCAGTAGTGCATCCTTTGGACTACTTTTTAATGTATCCTTTCCTAAGCATGCATCGATAAAATTCTTTGCCTGCAAAACACCAGCCTGCTGATGGTCTTCTGTTGTTTTGGCATGCGTTTCCATCATTCTATGATACTTTGGCTGATAGAATTCAAATGGAAAAACACTTAAGCCTCCATTTTCTCCCGATATCGAGATATGCGTCTGGTCCTCTTTGATATTTGCTGCCCAGGAACACTCAAACAATAGCGTACTCTGGTCATCAAAACGGATATACGCACTGACATGGTCATCTACATCTATGGCTTCATGGTCATAGCTGCCCCAATCGTTAATCTGATTCGGCTGCTTGCTTAGGCGCTGATAGACCTGTGCCTGGACCTCTGCCGGTTTGGAGGGAGCAACCAGCCACAGTGCTGCATCCAGCAAGTGGCAGCCCCAGTCAATTAAACTGCCGCCGCCCTGGAGCTCCTTATTAATAAATACACCCCAGCCCGGAACTTTTCGCTGACGCAAAGCCTGTACTCTTGTCACAATCGGTGCTCCCACTTCCGGCATCGATGCTTTTGCCAGCATCACTGCATCTATAAAGCGATAGTGATAGCCGATCATTAAGATTTTATGATTCGCTTCAGCAGCATCCAGCATCCGTTTTCCTTCTTCGGCATTCATCGCCATCGGTTTCTCACATAAAACATGGACACCATGATTCAGAGCCGCAACCGCTATCGATTCATGAAATTTATTTGGTGTACAAATGGTCACTGCATCCACATGCTTCAACATGTCCAAATCATTTGCATAGACATGGGGAATGGCATATTTCTCAGCCACTTCCTCCGCCCGGACCAGATTAACATCATGCACACCAACGATTTCTACCTGTTCACTTAATGATTGATAAGCAGGAATATGGCGGTTCTCCGCAATTCCTCCCGCACCAATCAGTCCCATTTTCAATTTTTTCATACTTCGTCACTTCTCCAAGGAATAGATTCTTTTTGTCTGAACGGATTCCAATGCTCCCAGAATAATAGCGAGCGATTTCTTCCCTTCTTCGCCATCTATTAATGGTGTTGTATCATTCTGAATCGATTCAACAAAATGATCAATTACATGTGTGGTGGTCTGTCCGCCTTCGTCATTGGACTGAATCGCACCAAGCTCATATTTTACGATTTCCCCATTCGCATATTGAGCGACTAAAGCATATGTTGGATCATCCTCTAAACGCAAGGTCGCTTTTTCTCCATAAATAATCGTGGAGTTATCTTCTTTTGCGGTGTACGCCCAGCTTGCTGCCAGTGTGCCGATAATGCCTGTTGCTGATTTTAAGATAAGCGTCGCATTATCATCCACATCGGTATTTTCCTTTGCACTTGTTTCCACAAATGCGCCTACTTCCACAAACTCATCCTGCAGGATATAGCGGATTAAATCGGCTTTATGTACGCCTAAATCACCCATGGCGCCAATAAATGCTTCCTCTTTTTTAAAGAACCAGCTTTCCTTTCCATCGGCACTCCAGCCTTCTGGACCGCCATGCCCGAATGCGGTACGGAAGCTGTAAATCTTTCCAAGCGCTCCCGAGGCAATCAGCTCTCTGGCTTTCTGATGGGATGCAACAAAGCGCTGATTATGGCCAATCATTAATTTCCTGTCATTCCGCTTTGCTGCTTCTATCATCTGATCTGCTTCCTCAGCAGACGTTGCCATCGGCTTTTCACAAAGCACATGCGCACCGGCATCCAGGGCTGCAATGCTTACAGGCGCATGTAAATAGTTTGGCAGACAAACACTGACCGCATCTACCTTTTCTTCTTTCAACAGGGTTTGATAATCTGTATAGGCTTTTGCCTGATATTTTTCCGCTGCTGCTTCGGCCCGTTCTCTGACAACATCACATACTGCCACGATCTCTGCCTGCTCATTAGCATCATATTCCGGCAGATGGCGATGCTTGGCAATACTGCCGCATCCAATCACTGCTACTTTTAAACGCATATATCCTCTTCCTCTCTATCTCTAATTATTTTTCAAGCGGTTGATAATTGCCATACGTATGCTTAGGTGTATCCTGATTTTTTGCCCACTCCACGGCATTTTTAATGACTTGCTGGACCTCTGCCTGATGATATGTCGGATAGCTTTCATGCCCGGGGCGGAAATAAAATATTTTTCCCCTGCCGCGTTTAAACGTGGCGCCGCTGCGGAAAACCTCCCCACCGGTAAACCAGCTGACGAAAATTAATTCATCCGGTGCCGGAATATCAAAATGCTCCCCGTACATTTCCTCTTTTTCAATTTCAAAATACTCGCCGATTCCTTTAGCAATCGGATGGGACGGATCTACATTCCAGACGCGTTCTTTATCGTCTGATTCCCGCCATTTTAAATCACAGCCTGTCCCCATCAGCGATTTAAAAATTTTGGAAAAATGCCCGGAGTGAAGGACGATTAATCCCATGCCGTCTAACACGCGCTGTTTGACGCGTTCGACAATGTCTTCCTGCACTTCGTCATGTGCCATATGTCCCCACCAGACTAAAACATCGGTTTTAGTCAACAATTCTTGCGGTAAACCATGCTCCGGCTCATCTAATGTTGCCGTGGTTACATCATGTCCTGCTTCTGTTAAAAAGCTGGCAATCGTTCCATGAATTCCTTCCGGATAAATAGAGGCAACGGTTTCATTTGTTTTTTCATGACGGTTTTCATTCCATACTATGATGTTCATATTAAACACTCCCTAGCCCATTTTTTATTCTGTTCTTTCATTAATTATCATATTAATTTTCCTGTAAGCTGCGGTGAGACTCTTTTGGTTCAATTCTTGCAGAGATTATTACACTCCGCTTGAAGGTATCTGGATAATGAATCAATTCAATTACTCCTTTGGAGGCTTCATAGCCTAATTGATATGTTTGGGTATCAATCGCAGTGAGCTTCGGAATAGAGACCTCTGTTATCAACGTCTTATTAAAGACAACAACACTTATATCTTCTGGTACATGTAAGCCATGATTTAGTATTCTTTTTAAAACACCTACTCCCTGAAGAGGGGAAGAAATAACAAGTGCTGTGGGCGGATGCTCTAGCTTTAAAAATTTATCCAGTATCTTCTCTTCGTCCTCTGGATTCTGGACAAATTTGACATAGGCTGGATTTTTTGAAATCCCTTCCAACTCCAAAGCTTTATAATAGCCTTCTAAACGGTCTTGAATAACTTGGAAAGAAGGGTTATCACCGATAAATCCAATTTTCCGATGATATTGATTTAATAAAAATGCTGTTGCATCCTTTGCTGCTTGAACATTATCGTTATCTACATACATCACTTCATGAATACGATCCACTGGTTTGCCAATAACGACAAACGGAATAGCCGCCTCTAATAAAAAGGGAACCACTCTATCTTCCTTCCTTGCATAAAGAACGATCATTCCATCTACTTGCTTTCCCTGTACCATTTTTACAACATCTGAATAAATCTCTTTTTCTGTACGGCCTGTTGTAATCATAATACTGTAGCCATGCTCGTGACAGTGGGCACTAATCCCTTGAATGACCTCTGAAACAAAAGGATTTATCCAGTTCCATGCCTCATTTTCTGAATACTTTAGTACAATGCCAATCGTTTTTGTGGACTGCCGGACAAGTCCTCTGGCATTTAAATTGATATGATATCCAAGCTCTTCCATTACTTTACGTACTTTTTTCTTGGTCTTATCACTGATATGCCTGCTGTCAGAAATAACTCGAGAAACGGTTGAAGGAGATACATTCGCTGCTTTTGCCACATCTTTTATTGTTACTGCCATTTGAAGCCCTCCTTATCCTTCAACAAAGCTTTCTTAAATAAGGGGATGTTAAAAAGGAAAATCTAAATCATCCTCATTAACGCAAACGTTTGCATCAACTTTTGACTTAATCTTATCATTAGTTCAAATAATAAGCAAGATTCAAAAATTTATATTTTTCTGCATAAACCAATAAACTAACGCAAACGTTTGCATTAAAAGTTAATCCTCTGCTATTTATGCATTCTCTTATTATTCCATACTTACTTTAAAGCTAAAAATTGCTGAAGGACAATCATCAGCAATTTTTTTATTAATCCATCAAACGAACCGAATTCCGATAAGCAATTTGGTGCGGAATAATAATTCGTTTCTTGTCTAACATCTGGTTTGTACACATTTGGATAATTGCTTTAGCCGATTCTGCACCAATCTGAAAAATTTGAATATCCACTGTTGTAAGTGCCGGATGTATAATTTCTGAGAAATAGATATTATTGAAGCTGACCAGAGATATATCTTCCGGAATATGAATGCCATATTCCTCAAATGTGCTAATAACACCTACACTGATTAAATCATCACTAACCACAATGGCATCAGGCTTTACATCAAGCTCTAAAATTTGCTCAACAGCCTCCCTGCCACCTGATTTTAAAAATTCTGTATGAATAATATGCTTTTCTAAAGGGGAAATACCAGCTTCTTTTAACGCTGTTTCATATCCTTTTTGCCGATCTATCGTTACTACTAAATCGGCAGCTCCTCCGATAAAAGATATTCGTTTATGACCATTTTCTATCAAATGCTCTGTAATATCTTTCCCTGCTTTTACATTATCGTTATCTACATGGACAATTTCCTCTTGATACTCTAAAGGCTTCCCTACTATAACAAATGGAAAATCTTTTTCTTTTAAAAAAGAAACAATCGGGTCCTTTAAACGTGAGTAAAGCAAAATAATGCCATCCACATACTTTCCAAGAACCATTCTTTCTATTTCTTCAAACTTTTCCTGCTCTGTCTGCCCGGAGGAAAGCAACATGGAAAACTGCTGCTTATGAAAATAAGACCCTATTCCTCTTAGAATTTCTGTAAAAAATGGATTTTGCAGCGATTTATCTGCCGATGAAGGCATAATAACCCCTATTGTTTTTGTTGATTGGGCAACTAGGTTTCTAGCGGTTAAATTAGGGTGATATCCTAACTCAAGCATTGCTGCTCTCACTTTTTGTTTCGTCTCCTCACTTATCCTGGAGTTATTGGCAATTACCCGGGATACAGTGGAAGGAGAACATCCTGTAGCCTTTGCTATGTCTTTAATAGTAACCATGTCATCACCCTCTAATCAGCCTATCCATACATATCTAATCATCATTTGCTCGTTATAGAACCTATCCTCTATTTTAACCTTTTGTACCGCCAGAAGCCAGACCAGAAATTAAGAATCTTTGCAAGAATAAATAAATCGTCGCAATTGGAACCGCAATTAATACAGATCCCGCTGCAAATCTAGTAAAGTTATTGGCAAATTGATCGTTAATAAAATTATACAGCCCCAAAGCCAAAGTATAATTTTCTTCACTGGAAATTACAATGGAAGGGAGCAGGAAATCAAATAACGGTGCCATAAAATTAAATAAAGCAACTACTGCTAGGATTGGTTTTGCCAGTGGCAGGAGAATACTCCAAAAAATCCTGATAGGGCCGGCTCCATCAATTTTAGCCGCTTCATCCAGCTCTTTAGGAATCGTATCAAAATAGCCTTTTACCAGCCAGGCATTAAACGGGATTTGTCCTCCTAAATAAATTAATATTAAACCGGTTAAAGAATCTAATAACCCAATCATATTTAAGAAGATGTATAGTGCAACCATCGCCATCATTACAGGGAACATTTGCAGGAGTAAAAAAATATACAATCCATTCTTACGCCCTACAAATTTAAACCTTGAAAAAGCATAGGCAACAAATGCCGTCAGAACGACACTTCCAATCGCATTTGCCAAAGCTACAATCAGCGAATTTTTATACCATAATAAATAATCACTTTGCGGACTGAACAGCCATTTATAATGTTCCAGCGAAAAATTATCCGGAATGATGCTGGAAGAATACAAGCTCGTCCCCTGATTGAGTGACATGCCTATTGTCCAAAGCAGCGGATAGAAAATAATGACGGCAACAATTGCCAGTATCAGATAAATCGCTGTTACTTCTAATTTTGATTTCGTTTTCGAGCTCATTAAATTTCACCTTCTTCTTTAAAGGATCTTGTTTTTCGGAATTGGTAAAATGCAAAACCAGATACAATTAATCCCATGATGATGGAAATAACAGCTGCCATCGAATAGTTATTTGTATCAAATGTCAATTTATATACCCAGGATATCAGAATATCTGTACCGCCGGCATTCTGTCCGCGCACGGCTGGTCCGCCTTCATTAAATAGATAAATGACATTAAAATTATTAAAGTTTGAAGCGTACTGCATAATTAATAATGGTGCTGTTGCAAACATAACATGAGGGAATGTAATACTTTTGAACTTTTGAATCCGTGATGCTCCATCCATGTCGGCAGCTTCATACCAATCTTTTGAAATGCTTTGCAATATTCCGGTAAACAAAGCAAAAATAAAAGGAAATCCAAGCCATGTTTGTATCGCAATAATTGCTATCCGGCTATACAAAGGATCACTTAGCCAGGATATCCCCTCTCCTCCAAATAAAGGAATGATAATATCTCTGTTAATCGCTCCAAAATCATCATTAAACATTGCTGCAAATACTAGAATCGTTACAAATGCCGGAACAGCCCACGGCAAAATCAAAATCGTTCTGATTAACTTTTTAAACCTCACTCTTTCATCATTTACCAGAACTGCCAAAAAGAAACCCAGAGCAATCTGTAATGTTGTTGCTACTACTGTCCAGACAATGGTCCAAACAAAAACACTAAGGAAGGTTTCCTGCCAGATAGGCACTGTAAACAAGCTCTTGAAATTATCCAACCCTACCCAATCTACTAAATTACGGGGAGGAGAGTGATATAAATCATAATTTGTAAATGCTAATAGTAAAGAAAACAGCAATGGAAAAATAACGACAAAAATCATTAAGAATAGACCAGGGAAGGTAATTATATAAGGAAATGCATAATCATACACTTCTTTAATAACCTGTTTAAATCCTAAAGGTACCCAGCCTTTTTTTATTTTTTTTGCCTGTTTTCTTGCATCGAGTACATTAAATACATAAAGTGTAATTGCTATTACTGAAACAATTAAAGACAGTACACCCAGCACGAGTAATCGTATCGAGTGATCTGTTCCCGGAATAGTTCCTAACGTGCGCAAACCCCAAAGCCCATAATTTAACGCATCTAGAAATGCGAGAAGGAAAACTCCTTCCATAAAAATAAATATACTTCCTTTTAAAAATCTACGGTTATATAACTGACCTAACCCGGCAAATAATATTGACAAAACGGTAGCAGTATTAGGGTTATGTTTATGAAAATTCTTTTTCGGCTGCTTTTTTGGAGTAGACAATCTTACCCCTCCTTCAACTTTAACTTAACTGTATATGAAATAATCAAGATTTTTAAGAGTTTCTGTTTCCTCGAGAATCAGTAAATTAAAAAGAGGAGAAAGACTCCTCTTTTTAATTAATTTCCTCCACCGCCAGCTTGTATGTTTGTATTGATCTGGTCCACAGCTTCTTCCAATACTTCTCTGGCATCTTCACCTTCAGCCAGGAACTGTAATGCATTTTGCATTGGCTCCCAAACCTGAGCCATTTCCGGAGCACTCGGCATTGGAACGCCAAATTGAATTTGCCCAGCAAAGTCAGCATACATTGGATCTTCAATACTATTTAAAGCCTCTTCATTTGGAGGAAGCTCTCCGGCAATATCATAATAAGTCTGCTGATTCTCTTCGTTTGTAATAAACATAGCTAAATCTTGAGCCCAATCTTTATTTTCTGAGTAATAAGATATCATCCAGGATTTAACACCTACGAATGTAGAACTTGGTTCTCCATTAATTTGTGGAAAAGGTGCAAATGCTAAATTATCTCCCAAAGCGCTTTCATAAACAGGAATACTCCAAGGTCCATTAATAACTGCACCTATTTTTCCTTCTGTGAACAAGCCGTCGATTACATCTGCAGTTGTAGCTGCCGGGATTTTACCAGAACCAAAAAATTCTTGATAGAACTCTCCACCTTCAATCGCACCATCATTCGCTAAACCGACATCTGTAACATCATAATCACCGGCTTCTCCCCCAAATATATATCCTCCATAATTAACCAAGAATGGGTAAGAAAAATAGAAATCATTTGGCCTCATTAAAAATCCATATTCGTCATTAGAAGCATCCGTATGTTCTTCCAATATTCCTAAAACATCTTCCATTGTTTCCGGTGCTTCACTAACAATGCTAGTGTTATAAAAAAGACCATATGTTTCAATAACTGCAGGTAATCCATATATATTTGTTTCATCATCATAAGTGTAAGTAACAGCATCTACTGCTGCATCTACATATCTATTTAATTCTTCATCCGTAACATCAAGAGGCTCCGCTAATCCTTGCGCAACAATATTTCCAATCTGGTCATGGGGCTGATAGAATAAATCTGGCCCATTCCCTTCAGGTCCGGCTAATGATAATTGCTGTAATTGATCAACCATTGGTCGTCCTTCCACTTTAACTGAAATACCTTCTTGTTCTTCGTATTTCTCCACAATCTTATTAATGGCATCCATCTGTTCATCCTGATCATTCATCCAAATCACTAATTCTTCCGGCTTCTCAGCTTCACCGCCGGCACTTTCCTCTCCTGGTTCTTCTCTATCAGGTGCACATGCTCCTAAAACTAGAATAAATAGTAAAGAAATTAACGCCAAGAAACGAACTTTCCCTTTCATTTCCCCAACTCCTCTTTGTTTTTTTAGTTGCGCAAACGTTTGCACAACATGTACAAAAATTATTCTAATCTATTTAATCTTTTTTTGCAAGGGGTTTCATTATTTTTATTTTTTCTCTTGACTTATTGAATTTAATCTGCAAATAATAGATTTAATTACTATGCTTTACTTACAATTTGAGGGCAATGCTTTGTCATAACAACAACCCCTGTTTTCTCGATCAGAAAACAGGGGTTGTTTTATTTTTAAGGAGGAATTCTATGTTAAAAGAAGCCATATACCACAGACCAAAGGGCAATTTTG
This sequence comes from Oceanobacillus sp. CFH 90083, assembly GCF_009389585.1. Lineage (GTDB taxonomy): Bacteria > Bacillota > Bacilli > Bacillales > Amphibacillaceae > Oceanobacillus. The sequence continues at coordinate 323,925 of NZ_VIYG01000002.1, forward strand.
CTTATGCTTACAAAGAAGAAACATTGCATATTCGGCTGAAGACTAAGAAAAAAGATGCCAGGAAAGTAAACTTGATTTACGGCGATCCCTATGATTGGAAGAAGAAAAAATGGACTTATAAGAAAAAGCCGATGTCTATAGCTGCTTCAGATGATTTATTTGATTACTGGTTTATTGAACTTGATGTACCTACAAGACGCTTGAGATACGGCTTTGAAATAAGCGATGGGAAGGACACATTAATTTATACAGAAAAAGGGTTTTATCCAAACATAGAAACAGGCGATATATCCTATTATTTCTGTTTTCCATTTATTAATCCCATTGATATTTTTGAAGTGCCTGAATGGGTAAAGGATACAGTATGGTATCAAATTTTTCCTGACCGGTTTGCCAATGGAAATAAGAAAAATGATCCAGAGAAAGTCTTACCTTGGGCCAGTGAAGCGCCCGCCTTAGATAACTTTTTCGGCGGGGATTTTGAAGGTATTATAAAAAATCTGGATTACTTAACCGATTTAGGGATCAACGGGATTTACCTGACACCTATTTTTAAAGCATATTCCAATCACAAATACGATACCATTGACTATATGGAAATCGATCCGCAATTTGGAGACAAAGAAACGTTTAAAAAACTTGTCAATGAATGTCATCAAAGAGGAATCCGTGTGATGCTGGATGCTGTGTTTAATCATAGCGGTCTGTATTTTGGTCCTTTCCAGGATGTCTTGAAAAATCAAGAGAAATCCAAATACAAAGACTGGTTCCATCTGCATGAATTTCCGGTAAAGGATGTCTACCCGCCTAATTATGATACCTTCGGCTATGTAGAATCAATGCCAAAACTAAATACAGAAAACCCGGAAGTCCGCTCTTACTTCTTAGATGTGGCCGCTTATTGGATTGAAGAATTTGATATTGACGGCTGGCGTCTGGATGTGGCAAATGAAGTAGATCATTCATTCTGGAAAGCGTTCCGCAAGAGAGTTAAATCGATTAAACCTGACTTATATATTCTTGGAGAAATATGGCATGATGCACTTCCATGGCTGGAGGGAGATCAGTTTGATGCAGTAATGAACTATCCGCTCACTTTAGCTGGACTGGATTATATTGCAAAAGAAAAGATTGATACCAAACAATTTGCTAATCAATTATCCAAATCTTATGCTTCTTATACAGAAAACAGTAATGAGGTGGCTTTTAACCTGCTCGGCAGTCATGACACACCAAGAGTCCTGACAGAATGTGGCGGGGATATTAAAAAGGTTCGCTTATTGTATGCTCTGTTATTCTCTTTCCCTGGTACACCTTGTGTGTATTATGGCGATGAGATTGGCATGACAGGAGGGGAAGATCCCGAGTGCAGAAAATGCATGGTCTGGGACAAAGAAGATCAAAATACCTCTCTGAGAAACTTTGTTAAACAATTTATTCAACTGCGGCTTACGGAAGAAGCATTTACAAAAGGAAAGCTGTCCATTATCGAGCCGGATAAAGAAAATGATTGCTTTCACTTTGTAAAGACTACCAAAGATACTTCTGTTCACTTCTTTATCAATGCGTCAGATCGTCCAGCGAAGGTATCATTGGACTGTGCTTCTGCAGATCGTGTTTTTGATTTATGGAATCAAAAAGAACAAAAGTCTAAAAAGGATAAATTAGATCTTGAATTGTCTGCCAGTGACTTTGCTATTATAAAGCAGAGCAACATTGGAAAATAACCCTTTAACCAGTGAAGGTACAGCTATGTCAGCTTACTTCACTGGTTTTTTACTTTATTCACAGCAAAAAAAGAAAGAAAACGAAATACTGCCTTCTGTATATAAAGGAGCATGTTACCTTTTTTGCAGCACGCCCCTTACTATTTTTCTTATCAAGGCATTTTATGTTTTAATTATGGTCATTCTCCAATTGCTGCTGAATAGACTCTAATTGCTCTGAAGTAAGGTCTGTTGCCTGCATAATCTCAGTATAATCGATCCCTTGTTTTATCATTATTAGCGCTATTTGTTTTGTTCTTTTCTCCAATGCAGATTCAGCTTCCATTCTTCTGTTCTCTTCTTCTTTTCTTTTGCTCTCTTCTTCTTTTCTTTTGCTCTCTTCTTCTTTTCTTCTGTTCTCTGCCTCTTTGCACTTTACTTCTGCTTCTTGCATTTTAATCTCTATTCCATTTTTCTGTTTTTTCAGTTCTTCCATTTCCTGTTCTAACTGTTCCCGGTCCAGAAGCTTGGATTGCTCATCTAAAATTTGCTTCAAGCGCGCTTCATATGCCAGGCGTTCTTCTTTTGTCCGGCTCAAATCTTCCCAGACACGCATCGCAACATTTAATGTTTTATCCACCATCGCAATCTCCCCCAATTCTTGATAAATATCATCGTAGAAATGATTCTTTCGTTGGTCTACGGTTCCCAGCAGCAGCAACCAGCGGGTTAAGACATCTTCCCATGGATTGAGCTGATTCTTCTTCCAGGCAGTGATTAATTTGGGAATCTCTACAAAATGAAATTCAATTCTATCTGTTAATGGATATTTCTGCTCCATTTCATATAAACGGAAAATATTATGAAAGGCGTCCGTTTCCTTCAACAAATCAAAATGCATGATGTTAATACTGATAACAGGGTACAATGCCTTATAATTCTGCCCTTCTTTCAACTGTTCCGAAAAAATTCGTGACCAATAATATAAAGCTCTATTAACCATATTATACTCATTGTTAATTTGGATTTCTATATTTACAATTTCTTTATTCTCTGTCTCAATAAGAAGATCCAGCCTGGATTTTTTATCCTCTTCATACTCACCGCCGATTTCAATATTTTGAAAGAATAGCAGCTGAATCGGACTTCTTCCTGACTTTGCTAAAATCGCATTGAGAAAGACGATTGTAATGTCTTTATTCTTCTCATTCCCAAACAATTGTTTAAATGCAAAGTCCACTTTTAAGTCCATTAATTGAACGTCTGGTATTCCGTGCAACGCTTTCTCAGTTCGATTTTTTCTTCTTTGATATTTAATGTATGATTTGGGAAGATCTTCTTGTACATATAAAGAGGTAGTTTCTGGTGAAGAATATACTTTATGGAGGCAAATTCGGGGCATAAAAACACATCCTTTTATTATTATGAGGCAGGTTTCTAAGGTGAGCACCTAATCACATTATACCGATCAAACGTTCTGTTGTCGAGATGTTTTTATTTAATAACACATCTTTATTTCTCTTTTTATGGCTACATCGAACCTATATATACATATCCACTCCATTTCTAATGAAACAGTATATTAACTGCAATACCAGTCAGAAGCTGCCGTTCGTTTCAGCATGGAGGCACCATTAGAAAACTCGGTTGTCACCAAGCCTTTAGATGACAAGCTTAGCTGGGACTGGGGTTGCGATTATGCAGTAAGAAAGTTTCTTTCTTAACTGCAAACAAATTCTATCTTCAATATGATATTATAGGAGTAAACGACCTATTAGAAGGAGTATCGCCATGAAAGTAAAAATGAATGTACAAACAGCCTATCACGGTGATTTATTACGTGCCGGGAAGGAATATGAAATTGATGAGGAGACAGCAAAACGCTGGATTACCAGCAGGCTTGCTGAGGAAGCACAGGCAAACTCAGAAGATGAATAAACAGGTGCAATAATGAAGAAAAAACAAAGCTTTCTTGCTAAACTTATTTTCTCGATTATCTTTGTTATTCCATTACTATCTTTTTTAAGTGCTGAAAATCTGTATGTATGTTATATTGGTCTGATTATTTGGGTTCCACTTTGCATTTTTGTGATCCAGCCTTGGATTATCGCAGATTTTAAGACAGATAAAGAAAACTTGGTATTCGCCCATTAAAACCCTGCACTTATACTTTTTTCCTTAGATTCTTTATGCTTTCTTAAAGTGCAAAGAACAGCCCGTCTGCATATCCAAAGACAGACGGGCTATTTCTATGAAGCTTCCTCATTGAAAAGTATTTACCTGTTTGCAAAAAATTCTTCTGCTTCTTCTAAATACTTCTCTTGATCCGGAGTTAAATCGTACTCCTCTTCAATTGCGGATACCGGGCAAACTGCTTTGCACGCGCCGCAATCAATACAAATATCAGGATCAATATAAAATTGCTTGATACCTTCTTCTATACAATCAACAGGACAAACACTGACGCATTCCCCTGCTTTTTCACCTCTGCATGGATCCAGAATAACAAAAGCCATGGAAAGAAAACCCTCCTTACATGATTAACATGATTCACCTTAAATGATAAGGGTTTTATAGAATGAAGTAAACTGTTTCACCTTTATATTATGTGTAATTTCTGTGAAAAACGAAACTTTATTTAGCGGATTTATATTTTAACCTGCAGATACTGGTTAGGTTAATCAAACTAGTTACCAGGTATTATCAAGGGTTTTCCTGTATGCTAATATAGTATTTTCGCAGCTCAGACACCTTTAAATAATTTCAACAATACCCTTTTCTCCAGCATCTACCTCTGATTTCAACAATTTGATTTGCCGTCCCTCTTCCAGATTGGTGAAGATAATGGGACTAATTGTTGATTTAGCATACGCACCAATATAATCGAAGTCAGCTTTTACTAAAGACTGGCCGGCTGTCACTTTACTACCTTCTTCTACAAGAATATCAAACCCTTCTCCTTTGAGATTCACTGTATTTATTCCAATATGAATCAAGATTTCTTTCCCTGTTTCTGATTCCAGGCTAATCGCATGCTTCGTAGGAAAGATGTTAGTGACTGTTCCATTTACCGGCGAAACCACCAAACCATCTGACGGCTCAATCGCAAAGCCATCTCCCATCATTCTGCCGGCAAATAATGAATCTGGAACTTCTGTAATCGGAATAAGTTTTCCACTTAAAGGAGAAACGATATCTTCAGCGATATTTGACTGCTGTCCTTGTTCCTTTATTTCTTTCGCAGTATACAAATTCAGGTTTTCTGGTACCGGCCCGGGTGTCCTGCCAGATATAATATCTTGCATTTGACCTTTAATAATTTCTGAACGCGGTCCGAAAATAGCCTGAATATTATCCCCGACCTCCTGTATTCCAGAGGCTCCAAGCTGTTTTAATTTGTTTTTATCAACCTCTTTAATCGAATGGACAGATACTCGTAACCGTGTAATGCAAGCATCCAGATGAGTTATATTCTCCTGGCCGCCCATTGCCTTTAATACATCATATGCCAGATTAGCCGGTTTTCCTTTTTCTTCGTTGCTTTTCACTTCAACTGTTTCCTCCCGCCCCGGTGTCATCAGGTTAAACTTTTTAATAAAGAAGCGGAATAAAAAGTAGTAAAGCACTGCAAAGAAAAATCCAAGTATAATTGTAATCCACCACGGTTCCTGATTCGGCAAAACGCCGAACAGAACAAAATCTATCGCTCCCCCAGAGAAGGTATAACCGACATTGACACTGAACCATGTCATCAATACATAGGATAGCCCATCTAAAACTGCGTGAATAAAAAATAATAATGGTGATACAAATAGGAATGAGAACTCAAGCGGTTCCGTAATACCTGTTAAGAAGGATGTCAATGCCCCTGAAGCAAGCAGTCCGGCAACAAGCTTCTTTCTTTCAGGGCGTGCAGTGTGATACATCGCAAGCGCCGCTGCAGGCAAACCAAACATCATAATCGGAAATTCACCTGCCATAAAGTTCCCTGCCGTAATCTCTACACCATCTCTTAATTGTGCAAAGAAAATGGTCATATCTCCTCGAATAATCTCACCAGCAAGGTTGGTATATGTGCCAAATTCATACCAAAAGGGAGAATGAAAAATATGATGCAGTCCAAAGGGAATTAATAGACGTTTAATAAACCCAAACATAAATACGGCAATATATGTACCTTCTTCAATCAGCCAGTAGGAAGCACTGTTCATGATATGCTGAATCGTCGGCCAAATAAACATTAATAAAATTCCGGTCAGGAAAGAAACTGCTGCTGTCACAATGGGAACAAAGCGCTTTCCTGCAAAAAAGCCTAAGAAGGATGGCATCTCTATGGTATGGAACCTGTTGAAGCAATAGGCAGCTATTAAACCGGCAATAACTCCGCCAAATACTCCCGTCTGTAAAGTTCCTATCCCAAGTACACTTGCAAAACCGGGATCTTTCATAATCATTTCCGGGGTTACCTGCATAAACGAGCCCATTACCTGATTCATGACCAGGTATCCTACCAGTGCAGCAAGCCCCGCTGCCCCATCACTTGCCAGGCCTATCGCAACACCAATGGCAAAAATAAGCGGCAAATTATCAAAAATAACTCCGCCGGCATCCTCCATGACGGTGGCCGTTAACTGAATCCAGCCCGCTTCCAGAAACGGCAGGTAGTCAAGCATCGTTCCCTGTTGAGCAGCATTGCCAATTCCGAGCATCAGCCCTGCCGCCGGCAAAAGAGCTACCGGAAGCATAAGCGCCTTCCCAACTTTTTGCAGAACTCCAAACGCTTGTTTGAACATATGAATCACCCTCTCTGATTTGGTTTTGGCAAAATAAAAGGCATAAGCGAAAACACAAAGATAGAGCATATAGTTACAGAAATACTGTACCTTGTCCTATCTAAGTATTCCTACTCACACCTGATCAAATCCGTCACATGATTAAGAGGATATTCAAAAAAGACACGACGAACTTTCGGAACACACTCTATTAAGAATGAACGAATTATTTCGTTTTTGATTTCAAACGGATACTATCATATAGACGCTGCAAATGAATCGTCAAATAAACAGATTCAGCATCAAAAATCGGTTTCTTTAAGGTCTGCTGCATTATTTTAATCAGCTTCCAGGACAAATTATAGAATACCGGGTATTCTTCCTTCAATAAGGCTGCCATTTTTTTCGGCTCTTCTACCTTATCTTCGTTTAAAACACGCTCTATCGTATACCGGAGATGTCTGACAAAACGCCCATAATCCATACTGTCTCTATCCAAAGTAATACGGAGCTGATCCTCAATCACCTGAATTAAATTAGATACAAGCTGTGAATACCGGTTAATTTCATTTAATGCTGTACCCTCCATTGCACTATGAATATGCAATGCAATAAACCCTATCTCTCCTTCCGGCAAATGGACAGGTAAAAATTGATTCATATATTCAACTATTTCAGCTGCAATCTCATATTCAAATGGATAAAGCACCTTCGTCTCTGCCAAAAAAGGATTACGAATTTCTAACCCATTCTGCAAACGGGCAATGGCAAAAACAATATGATCTGTCAATGCAACCAGTGCATGCTCATCCGTAAATGTATTGATACGTTTTTTGATTATTTCTATAGAATCTACAATACTCTGCAATGTTTTTTCATCGATATTGTGAATGATTTTTTTATAATTTTCCTGCTCTTCTTTATTCCGGAGAACAAACAGCTTCTCTACGGTTTTGGATTCAATAAGGTCATGCTTCTTTTTAGCAAATCCGATGCCCTTCCCGATAAGGATGACTTCATTTTGATCCGTATCTTCGGCAATAAGAACATTGTTATTGAGTGATTTGATTACAGAAAAGGCATCCATATCAATCATCCCTTCTACATTTTAACCGTCTTGCCTTTCTATTATATAACACTTCATCTAAACTGCAAATTATGGGTTTTTGTAGTGAATAAGGTCTTTTCATTTTGGAATGTAATACAGCCGCTTCGACAAATATTCCCTTGAGAAAACCTCTTGCCGTGTTCTTTTGCTGAGCATTTTCATAAGAAAAAGTCCCCATTTTTAGTATAGGGACTTTTCTATCTTATTTACTTAAGAACGGTCTTTTAACTTCGCCAGCGCATCGGCAAGAGCATTGTTTTTAAAGTCATCCTGCTTCTTCATATACTTATGCACATCTTTTTTGGATACCTTTTGCTTCTTCTCCTTCTCTTTTCTGGCCTGGAAGGTGGACAGTTTTTCACGATGACCGCAGGAGCACGTAAACATTTGACCCTCGCCCTCACCGCGAAGCTCTAAACGCTTATGACAGTTCGGACAGCGGGCATTGGTATATTTTGCGATATTCTTTTTACCGCCGCAGCTGCGATCCTGGCAGACCAGTTTCCTGCCATGCCTGTTTTTCACTTCCAGCATCAGCTTACCGCATTTCGGACATTTTGTTCCGGTCATATTATCATGCTTGAACTTTTCATCGCTTGCTTTGATTTCCTGAACTGCCTGTTTGGTATAAGCTTTGATTTCCTTTAAAAATACATCTTTCTTCAGCTTACCCTCCGCAATTTGCGCTAATTTTTGTTCCCATTCTGCCGTTAAAATAGGCGAACGAAGCTTTTCAGGCGCTAATTCCAGTAGCTGTCTGCCTGTTGATGTCAAGTAAATATATTTCCCTTTCAGCTCCATATATTGATTATTAAACAGCTTTTCAATAATATCTGCACGCGTCGCAACTGTTCCAATCCCGCCTGTCTGCTTGATGGTTTTGACAAGCTCCTGCTGTTTCGTTTCCATATATTTTGTCGGGTTCTCCATTGCCTGCAGGAGACTTCCCTCTGTAAAACGTTCCGGCGGTGTTGTCTGTCCTTCCCTGATGATAAAGTTGAGAGCAATTTCCTCACCCTTCGTTACTTGAGGAACACTGGAACGAATATCTTCTTCATCATCATGCTGGTAAATTTCCTTCCAGCCTAAAGCAACAACTCTGTTTCCCTTTGCCTCAAAGGTTTCACCTGCTGCTGCGACAGTTATACTTGTCTGCTCATATTCATACGGCTTGGAAAGTGCACCTAAGAAACGCTGGACAATCAGCTGATAGATTTTCCGTTCCTGGTTAGAGAGCACACTATAATCCACAGGTTCTTCCGTAGGGATAATCGCATGGTGATCCGTTACTTTACTGTTATCGACAATTGCTTTGCCGACCCGTAAATCTTCTTTCAAGATTTTATTTGCTGCCTTCGCATATTCATCGACACCACAGGCTTTGACACGCTCCTTCAATGTCGATACCATATCCGTTGATAAATGTCTTGAATCGGTTCTTGGATAGGTGACAAGCTTATGCTGCTCATATAATTTTTGCAGAACAGATAAGGTTTGTTTTCCGGAAAATTGATAAATCCGGTTGGCATCCCTTTGCAAATCCGTTAAATCATATAACGTCGGTGCGTGTTTTTTCTTATGCTTTTTATCCACATACTGAATAATAGCTTTTTCCTTCGATACGTTTGCTTTTAATTTATCTGCTGCTTCTTTTGAAAAAATACGGGATTGATTCTTATTATCCTTCCAGGTTACTACAAACCCGCCTTTTGTTTTTCCCTGCAGCTGATAATACGCCTTTGGCTTAAATTGATTAATCTCCTGTTCACGCATCGCAATCATTTCAAGAGTCGGTGTCTGTACACGGCCGCTGGATAAGGAGGCATTGTGCTTGGTTGTTAAAGCTCTTGTTGCATTTAAACCGACATACCAATCTGCTTCAGAACGCGCCACTGCTGATTGGTACAGATTCCAATACTGATTCCCGGGCTTTAAATTTCGAAAGCCGTCTTTGATTGCTTTATCCGTAACCGAGCTGATCCACAGACGTTGCACAGGCTTCTTGATTCGTGCTTTTTCAATAATCCATCTGGCAACGAGCTCTCCTTCTCTCCCAGCATCGGTAGCAATAACAATATTGCCTACATCCTGACGGGATAACTGCTGCTTCACCGTTTGAAATTGCTTGCCGGTTTTCTTCATCACGACCAATTTCAGATGGTCCGGAAGCATTGGTAAATCTTCCATATTCCATGTTTTATATTTTGCATCATAGGCTTCCGGGTCTGCCAAGGTAACTAAATGTCCCAATGCCCACGTCACAATGTACTTTGTCCCTTCCTGATAACCATTTCCTTTTTTATGACACCCAAGGACTCTGGCTATATCTCTTCCTACAGACGGTTTTTCCGCTAATACCACTGTCTTACTCATGTATATCCCTCATTTTATCGAATTCTAGTCTGTTACTACTTTAACATATTTCCTTGCAATACGTTCGGTCAAGGCACACATTACACCTAAAAACATAGAATATCCTACACAAACATGGCGTCGATTTTTTTCAATTTTACTTGTACTTATTAGAAAGAGGATGTTATGTATGATATATACTGGTTTGCTTTTACTCGTTATTGCAGTAAGCCTGGATGGGTTTAGTGTAGGTATTACCTATGGAATGCGGCAGATTAAAGTCCCTCTGCTCTCTTTAATGATCATTATGTTTTGTTCTGGATTAATTGTCTTTCTTTCGATGGAAATTGGCGGTTTCTTACGTTCCTTTATTTCACCCCAAGGAGCCAGTATGCTTGGTGGAGGTATTCTCATCTTTTTAGGTTTTTTCTCTCTTGTTTCTATGTTTCGTTCCAGAGAGACAGAAACAACCAAAAAGGAAGAGCAGTCTTCCCCCAATGTTAAATTTGCAAATGTGAAAACAGTGCTCACCCGTCCAAAGGAAGCCGATTTAGATAAGTCTGGTATTATCTCTATAAATGAATCCATTCTGCTGGGATTCGCTCTGGCTCTTGATGCATTTGGTGCCGGAATTGGTGCAGCCATGCTTGGGTACTCTCCACTAATGACTGCTTTACTAACTGCTGGAATGAGCGGATTCTTTTTATATAGCGGGATAATGTTTGGAAGTTATTTATGGAGAATACCTATTTTGCAGCGGCTATCCTTTTTACCGGCAGTTTTTCTGATTACTCTGGGGTGCTGGAATGTGTTTAATAGTTAGGTGGAAGCATCTCTTTTTCTAAAGCTGTTCCAAAGCTTCATAGAGTGTATCACTTCCGCTCAGTAAATAACAAAATAACCGTATCCAAACCATTTTATATGGTTGGCGCCGATACGGTTATTTTTCATTTAGTCCATTCGCTCGAATACCTACACCGCAGCCCAACCTGTTCCGTGAAGACATCTGTAATGAACCATCATCGGCTCACTTTTTTAAAGCTTGGCAGATACAGCCATTCCACCTTCTAAACCGGTTAATTCCTTCCTCCAGCTTCTCTATTCTTTACCTCAAAGTATCACCTGCAGTACTTTCATTATATGAAATGTCACTTTATCCATCCAATGTTTTCAAAACTTCCTTTAAAGTCATGTCTGCCATGGAATTTAATTTTAAATGATAATTTTCAAATGGCAATCCTGCTGTCACCGGATTCGGGATGATAACTGTAGGCAGCTCTGCTTTCTGTGCAGCAAGTAATCCATTCAAGGAATCTTCAAAAACCACTGCTTCATGAGCCTCTACACCTAAATTTTCAAGTGCCTTTAAAAATAAGTCCGGTGCCGGCTTCACCCTGTCTACCATATCCTTTGTTACCAGAAAATCAAAATAAGAAAGTAAATTTAAGTTTGTTAAATGCGTCGTTGCCCATTCCGTTGTTGAACTTGTTGCCAAGGAAACAGTCAAGCCTTGATCTTTTGCACCTTGCAAATACTCAGTTACACCTTCCCTTGCTTTTGCATCACTTACATATTGACTATGCAGTTTCCAGGCTTCTTCGCGAATAGAATCGATATTCAGTTGGCTGCCTATTTCTTTCTGCAAATAGGATAAAAACATCGTGTCATTTGACCCGACACATTTTGCAAAATCTTCAAGTGGTAAATTAAATTGAAATTGACGCTTTAGAACCTCTTTATAAGCATCATACCAAGCAGTTTCTGTATCCAGAATAAGTCCGTCAAAGTCAAAAATAGCTGCCTTAATCATTGTATTCCTCCTTTAATTACGTTCTAAAATTTTTCGTCCCAGTGTTTGTTCCATAATTGTCCAGCCTTCTTCACAGGCAGCTCCCGTACAATACGGCTCAAACCCATAATTTAAATACATATTTACAGCTTGAAAGCTCGTTGTCTGTGTTGTAAGATATGCCCCTGAATGGTATTTAGCCAAGGTATTCATTGCTGTTGTCATTAGAGGCTTGGCAAGCTTTTTCCCCTGATATGCCGGCATAACACCTACCCAGTGAATTCTGCCTGTTATTTCCCCATCACCAGTTAAATCACCATACCAGGCAGTGGTTGTCGCAATTTTTTCTCCAGCTTCACTTTCAATAAACAGGCAGCGCTTGGTCATCTCAGCCGTAAATGATCCAAATTCCTTCTTGAAATGCTCTAATGCTGCTACGTCATTTTTAAATTCATCGACACTTGCTTCAATTTTTGCCCAATGATGTTCATCGCCTTTTTCATAGAAGCGGATACGGTATCCATCCGGCAGCGAGAATTGGGGAATATCCAATAAATGATCTCTTATCATTTTCAATGGAATGTGCTTCATATCGTATAACTCCTTTCTTCATCTTCTAAATAAAAAAGAAACTTCAATCAGAGCTGGAGGAGTCCAATTTGTTGTCAATCCATTATTTTATTTGCCATATTTCAAGCAACTATATTCAATAAAACCGTAATCGTAACCACACTGACTACCGTAGAAATAAAGGTAATGGTCGATACCAGCTCCGGTTCTGTATCAAATTCAATCGCATACATCGTAGTTGTTGCTGCGGGCGGCATAGCGGAAATAATAATTAAAACCGTTCCGACCAGAGGATCCATTGGAACAAGCCATACAAAGATTGATGTCAGTATTGGCGCAGTAATCATTTTTAAGATAACAGAAGACAGAACAACCTGCCAGTCAATTTTCAATGCCGTTAACGATCCTAACTGCATACCAAGCATTACCATCATTACAGGAATAGCCGCATTTCCAACCATTTCTAATGTAGAATGTATATAGTCAGGTATGGCAATGGATTGCAGTGAAAAGAACATGGCTAATATCGCTGCATAGGTTGTCGGCATTTTTAAGATGTTCGCAAACGCTCTCCGCATCCCGCTGGTGCTTCTTGATGCATAATAGATACCAAAGAAATTATTCTGTAACGACTGAATCACCATAATAAAAATCGCATACGGAGCTGCGGCACTGCCAATACTGTACAAAACGACAGGCAGACCATAATTTCCGGAGTTCATAAAGCCCGTCGCCAGAATAGCAGCACTCTCTTTATTTCCATCCCAGCCAAAGATTTTTGCTAACATTTTATTAAGGAACACCATGACATAAAATAATAGAAACATAAAAATGATAATGACTAAAAACCCTTGATTAAATTCGGCTTCATATAATGTTACAAAAACCAGTGCCGGTGAAAGAATGTATAGACAAACTGCGGACACCGATCGCACATCCAACACCCGAATACGCTGCAGGATAAAGCCAGCTGCAAATACCGCCATAATAGGTAAAATGACTTCAATAAATAATAACATATGTACCTCTCCAAGCTTTTTTCAATTAATTTAAGTGTATCATATCGGGTCAACTGGATTTCATCTATATTCATCACTGTAAAAAGATTTGCAGAAATAAAAGTTGACAAATCAAAAGAAAATGTGCATAATAGTGTAATTAAGTAACAGGTGTGGTTTGGCATTCTGTAATACTTTTTGAAGATGCTTATTCACACTGGCGCGGCTAAAGGGCCGCAAGGATGCAGCAGAAGGTTTGGGGCTGCATTGCTTAAGTTAGAAAAGAATTATATTGGAATATTTACCGCGGACAGTCCGTAAGCGTTATACGGAGAGAGGGTCAGTATATCTGACTGACCAACGACAAATAAGCTAATTATTCATTTAAGGGAAATCAAATTTCTAATTAATTTGAACTTCCATTAAAATTAATTTTAATATCACGTGTTACTTTAATCATAAAGGGGTACTCTTTTTAAGAGAGTATCCCTTTTCCAAATTATAAATGTATTGAATTGAAAGGAGCTTTTACATGCCGACAGATTTACCAATCGGTTCCATCATCACGATGACTGTTTTACGAAAAATAGATACTGGCTATGTTTTATCTGCATATGGGGAAGAGGTTCTGCTGCATCATAATGAATCGGAGTCAGCCTTAGAGGTGGAGGAGACTGTGGATGTATTTCTCTACTTAAATAAAAAAGGACAAGTCAATGCCACTACATATTTACCCTCGATTACCATTGGATTATATGACTGGGCGGAGGTTGTAGGCGTTGTTCCCCGCCTAGGTGTTTTTGTCAACATCGGCACTTCCAAGGATATTCTTGTCTCCAAGGATTCCCTGCCACTTTTTCAGGAAAGCTGGCCGCGCTCTGGAGATCGCTTGTATATTACCTTGCAGCTGGATAAAAAGGGACGGCTGTTAGGAGTACCTGCTTCCGAAAATATTATTGCGAATAATGTCTTCGCTGCCCCGGAACAGCTGAATCAGCAAACGGTTATTGGCACAATTTATTATACCAATAAAGAAGGTGCAGCCTTAATCACCAGTGAAGGGTATCGCGGCTTTATTCACCGTACTGAAAGAAAGGAAGAGCCCCGTGTCGGACAGGTTGTTGAAGGACGGGTCATTGCTGTGAAAGATGATGGTTCTATTAACGTCTCTCTGCGTCCATTAAAGCAAGACAGTTTATCCGAAGACGCAGCTGCTATTTTAAAGCATCTGGAAGCAAATGATGGCGTCATCCCTTTCCATGACAAAAGCGATCCGGAAGAAATCCGCGCAACGTTTCAGATTAGTAAATCAGCCTTTAAACGTGCTGTAGGGACCTTATTAAAGCAAGGGATCATTAAGCAGGGACACGAACAAATTATTAAAATAGACTAAGTTTTGTCCATAAAAATAAAAGCAATGTCTGACTTTTCCCAGACATTGCTTTTATTTATTAAGCTTCTGCATTTTTGTAAGAGTCCAGAACTGCTGAAATAATGAATCCGATTGCTGCTGCAAACATGCAGGCAATTCCGATCCCGCCAAACCCGACTCCTGCAAAATCAACTTTCGGTGCGATAGATGCTACAAGAATTAATAGCAATCCCACTAACCCTAAGAATACGTTTGGATAGTACCCAGCATGGGATTCTTTGGAAGTCATTTTAACTAGAAAAATACTGATAAGTGCTGTAATCGCTGTTAAAATAGCTCCAAATGTGATGACCATTTCTACCATTTCCTCACCCCGCCATTATTTAATTACACTACTTTCAGTCTACAATTGAAAAATAAGAAAGTCAATATACATCTCGCCGGCCGTTATGAATTCTTTATCAGGTTGTGTATTCCCCATTAATCCGTACATAATCATAAGATAAATCACAGCCCCAAACCGTAGCCTCTTTTACTCCCAACCCTAAAGAAACCCTTATTTTTATTTCCGGATTTTCTAAATAATGTTGAACTTCGTCTAAAATAGCCTCATTTCCAGCAGGCTGCCCATCATAGATCAACGTATGTCCAAAATAGATAGAAACTTTTTCTAAATCAACATCTGTCTCTTCCTCACATTTGCCAATCGCCATCGCAATACGCCCCCAGTTGGCATCTTCTCCAAAAATAGCCGTTTTTACAAGTGGGGAATTAACAATGCTTTTTCCAATTTTCTTTGCTTGTGCAAAGCTTGCAGCTTCGTCTACTGTCACTTCAACCAGCTTTGTTGCCCCCTCTCCATCACGGGCAATCTCTTTCGCCAAATCAATACTCATTGCTGTCAAAGCTGCTTGGAATGCTTGCAGATCTACTTTTCCGGCTAATCCATTTGCCATCATCGCTACGGTATCACTGGTACTTGTATCGGTATCAATGCTGACCATATTAAAGGATTGATTGACTGCTTCTTTTAACAGCTTCTGCAGTTGATCAGAAGGAATATCTGCATCTGTCACAAAATAAGATAGCATGGTAGCCATATTCGGCTCAATCATTCCAGAGCCTTTAGCGATTCCGACAAGCGTAGCATTACCAACCTTACACATTTTCAGCTTCGGGTACGTGTCCGTTGTCATGATTGCTTCAGCCGATTTGTCCAATCCACCTTCTGCCAGATTACTTTTCAGATTTTTTATTCCTGCCCGGATCTTATCCATTGGTAATGGATATCCGATCACGCCAGTCGATGAAGGTAAAATATCTTCAGAAGCAATGTCTAATTCTGCAGCAATTAAATCATTAATCTCGATGACATTTCTTATTCCTTCTTCTCCTGTAGCTACATTTGCATTCTTACTATTAATCGCAAAGCATTGTAATTTACCGTTGGCAACGTTCTTTTTCCCAATGGGAATAGGAGCTCCGCAAAATCTGCTTTGTGTAAACATGGCAGCAGCATTAGCCTGCTTTTCTGATAGAATTACTGTAAAATCTAATGTTTCATCTTTAATCCCCAGATTTTTAGAACATGTATAAAAGCCTTTAGGCATATTTTCTAAAATATACTCCTTATTTTCTAATAAACTTTTCATTTTTATGTACAAACTCCTTTTATTTTAGTAATCAAATGCATAAGCTAAAAATACTAATTTACTGAAATAGTGAAGGCTATCCTGTCATTTCATAAATCAGCATATAATAAATATGCACTAAAATGATTAAATATGCAATATCTATTGTGAAATTATTTTAATCAAATCCAGAGTAAAGACATGGTAAAAATATTGATTATATCCTATAGTCCTTTACTGCTTTTCTCAATACGTTAAATCTAAAAATTTATCCATAAAATACAATACATTTCCATTAAATAACGGTATACTTAACTTGTATGTTTCAATTATTACCCAAAAAATAAGGAGGCAGCAAAATGCAAACGTTCTCAAACTATACCTATGAACGCCCGGATCTTCCAAAAGTGAAAGAAAACTTTTATCAAAAGCTGGAGCAATTTAAAGATGCCGATTCTATTGATAAAGCCATTGCCGCTATTGACAACATTAATGCGATTAGAAACCATCTTTCAACGATGTATAATCTTGTATTTATTCGTGCTTCTATTGATACACGTGATGAATTTTATCATCAGGAGAGAGATTTTTTTGATGAACATTTACCAGAAATCCAGGAATTAGTAACAGCTTTTTATAAAGAGCTCCTGAAGTCTTCTTTTGAAGCACAGCTCCGGGATAAATACGGCTCCCAATTATTTGATTTAGCAGCATGTGAAGTAAAAGCTTTCTCCAAAGAAATCATTCCTCTCTTGCAGGCAGAAAATAAGCTGACATCTGCTTATTCTAAATTAATTGCATCTGCAGATATTGATTTCCGGGGTAAGTCTTATACACTGGCACAGCTCGGACCTTTTGCAGAGGATCCGGATCGGCAAACCCGGAAAGAAGCATTAGAGGCACGTCAAAGCTTTTTTACGGAAAATAAAGAAAAACTGGATACGATCTTTGATGATTTAGTCAAAACACGTCACCAAATCGCTGAAAAGCTTGGTTTTACAAACTTTGTCGAGGTCGGCTACCTCCGCATGCAGCGTGTTGATTATCATGCAGAAATGGTTCAGCGCTTCCGTAAGCAGGTAGAAGAAGTTATTGTGCCTATTGCGACCAAGCTTTATGAGAAGCAGGCCAAACGAATCGGTGCAGAGTCCTTAAAATTCTATGATGAATCCTTTGTTTTCGCTTCCGGAAATGCGACGCCCAAAGGCAATCCAGATTGGATCATTCAAAATGGCAAGAAAATGTACGATGAATTATCCGAGGAAACCAGTGAATTCTTTCAGTTTATGCTGGACCGTGAGCTGCTTGATTTAGAAGCAAAGAAAGGAAAAGAAAGCGGCGGCTATTGCACGTATATTGAAGATTATCAGTCTCCATTTATTTTTTCTAATTTCAATGGGACATCTGGAGATATTGATGTGTTGACTCATGAGGCGGGACATGCTTTTCAGAGCTATTCCAGCCGGCATTTTTCTGTGCCGGAGTATTACTTCCCGACCAGTGAATCTGCGGAAATTCATTCGATGAGTATGGAATTCTTTACGTATCCATGGATGGAAAATTTCTTTCAGGAGGATGTTGAAAAATATAAGTATACGCATATATCCGATGCGATTCAGTTCCTGCCATACGGTGTTGCGGTAGACGAGTTTCAGCATCTGATTTACGAAAATCCGGACTGGACACCAGAGGAACGTAATCAGGCATGGCGCAGCCTGGAAAAGAAATACCTGCCGCATCGTGATTATGATGGCTTGGAAAGCTTAGAATCAGGAGCTTTCTGGCAAAAGCAGGGGCATATCTATGAAGATCCGTTCTATTATATTGATTATACGCTCGCACAAATTTGTGCCTTCCAATTTTTAAAGAAATCACAGGAAAATCGGGGAAAGGCGTGGCAGGATTATATTGACCTATGTAAATTGGGTGGCTCCAAGCCATTTTTAGAACTCGTTCAATCTGCAGGCCTGCAATCTCCTTTCGAGGAAGGAACGGTAGAAGCAGCTGTATCTTTCATTGAAGATTGGCTTGATCATATCGATGACCAGGCGCTGTAATCATAAATACAATATGCGGGGAGAAGTCAATCGTAAAGACTTCTCTCTTTTTTGGTATTCATTCATTTCTTGCCCGCTAGGTTTTCTGTTGGCATTATGGTAAAATATTAATAGTTTTAAGGAGAAAAGGAGATTACAATGACCTATCGCGCACTATTTTTAGATATTGACGGAACTATCTTACAGCCTGACCATACATACACAGCCTCTACGCAGGATGCGATTCAGCAAGTAAAATCTGCAGGGCTGGAGGTTTTTTTATGCACAGGCAGACCATTTGTGGATATTCAAAATTTAGCTTCTGATTTGGGTATTACATCCTCTGTTACTTATAATGGCGCCTATGCACTTTATCAAGGGGATGTCATTTTTAACGCACCAATGAAAAAAGAAGATGTGGAAAAAATGGTATCCATTGCCGGACAAAGTCAAAGTGAGCTTGTACTGTATACGACGGAGCATAATTACTTCACTTCTTTAACAAATCCACATGTGGAAGATTTCAATGAAGTATTCCAGCTGCATCAAAATAAGCTCTTTACAACAGATGTTGCTGATAAAATTGTTTCAGCTTCAGCAATTAACGTTGCCGCACACCAAGTGAAAGACTTTGAAATCACAGATGATTACCACTTGTCCAGAGTAAATGTCCCTCATGCCAGTGAATCGTATGATGTGCTTCGGGCTTCTGTTAATAAAGGAGTAGCTATTAAACAAATGCTGCATCACCTCAACATCTCGCCTTCTGAAGTCATTGCTTTTGGAGATGGAATGAATGACAAGGAAATGCTCAAATTTGTAGGAACCGGAGTTGCCATGGGAAATGCAGATCCGAAATTAGTTGAATACGCGGATTTTCAAACAACATCTGTAACAGAATCAGGTATTTTTAATGGATTGAAAAAGCTTGGTCTGGTGGAATAATATATAGAAAAAGCATGGGAGCTCACCCATGCTTTTTCTATATATTATCGGTTGCTTAGCTCATTTGCTCATATTCCGCCATTACCGCTTTTGTAATCGGATGGTCCTGCCCCAATCCGCTTACCTCGCAGAATGCGGCTTTTACCCCTTTTTCCTGAATCATTGCCTGAAGCTGCACAGCCTCTTCGTCTCCCTTATTATCAAATAATAAAGCGGCTGCCATTGCTTTAGATAAATATTTTGGTGCAGCAGATGTAAATTCCAAATACATGCTTGCTGGCCGTACAAAGCGATCCTTGGGGCCAAGCTTGCGAATCGGCCCCCTGGCAACACGATTTACTTCATCAGAAATATATGGGTTTTGAAAGCGGCTGATAATTTTTTGAATATAAGCTCTATGCGCTTTGGCATCAAAACCATAAGCTGCTATCAAAGCCTGTCCTGACTCCTGTAATGCGCCGTTTAACGTATCTAGAATCATTTTGTCCTGCAATGCCTGATCAATTGTTTCATAGCCATGAGATCTTCCTAAATATGCTGTTGCCGCATGTCCGGTATTAACAGTGAATAGCTTTCGTTCAATATATGGTCCAAGTTCATCAACATAGGTAACCCCTTCAATGTCAGGCAGATCTCCTTGTGTAAATCCCTTTTCCACAACCCATTCATAATAAGGCTCGACACGAACATCCAGCAGCTTCTCATTGATTTGATTCGGTACAATTCTATCAACTGCTGCATCCGGGAAGCTAAATAAATCATCAAAGGCTTTTTGATCTGCCTCACTGATTTCCTGATAGACATATTCTTTTAGTAACGTACTGCCGCCAATCATATTTTCGCAAGCAATGATTGCAAGCGGCTTCCTGTTGTTATCGATTCTTTCTACAAGTCCTTTGGCAATCGCTTTTGCGATAATCGGTAAAACATTCGGACCGACAGCCGTTGTGACAATATCAGCGTCTACGACGGCATTTGTCACAGCCTTCGGGTCTTTTATACTATTAATCCCCGAAATATGCTCTACTGTGACAGGCTCACTTGCTTCATCTGCAAAATGAACCTGATATGCTTTGTCTTGATTGATTGCCGAGATAATCTCATCATTCACATCAACAAAGGTAACCTCATATCCGGATTGATCCAGTAAAAGGCCAATAAAGCCTCTGCCAATATTTCCTGCCCCAAAATGAACAGCCTTCATTACGCATTCACCTCATTAAGGATTGTTATCATTTCCTCCTTCGATGATGCTTGCGTCAATTTTTCTACATTCTCCTCTTCTGAACAAATAATAGCAATTTGCGATAGAATTTCCAGATGTTCATCGCCTTTCCCGGCAATGCCAATCAAAAGCTTCACCATATTCCCATCCCCAAAATCAACACCATCTGGAACAGTGACAACAGCAAGCCCTGTTTCTAAAACTTCCTTCTTGGCATCCTCTGTACCATGGGGAATTGCCAGGGAATTACCCATAAAGGTTGTTGCAATCTCTTCACGCTCGAGCATTTTATCGATATAATTTTCTTTCACATAGCCATTATTTAATAAAATACCGCCAACATAACGAATTGCCTCTTCCTTGGATGCTGCTTGTACACCTAACTCAATATTGTCTGTGCTTAAAATTTTTTTTGCCATTGATATACACTCCTTTTTTACTTATAGAGGCTAACTATTTATCCTATGACCGATTTTCTGCCTGGTAAAACTTTTCCTGAATAAATAATTGAAACTGATTCGTCAAAAATAGTAAAATTTCTTTTTCACCAGCTTCTTGAAGCAAATATAGGTAATCCGTATCCTGAATAATTAACCCGCTGAGATAACTTAAAATATCTAATGCTTCTGTATACGTAGATTCTGGGGCAAGCATCATTAAAATCCGTGATACCTCCATCTTTGTCCCGTCCATTGCCTGCAGTTCTTCCTTGCTTGGCAGCTCGAAAATAAAGAAGCCCGGACCATGGATTGTATCTGACCTGGTATGGAATAGAGCCAGCTCTGAACCAGGTATTCCTAATCCTCCCTGCTCTTCTCTCTTTATTAATTTTTCGAGCAGTATATTTTGACTGTCAATCATACCATGATGCTGCAGCTGCTGACAAATCGGCTCCAGAAAATACCCGCTATGTTCCTTCAGATAAAATAGCTTGAATCGGTTTAACACCTGCAGGATGACCTCTGAATAGCGGTGCATTTCCTGAAGATTCACAAGAAAATCGCCTTCCATCATTTTATTAGTTTTAACAGATGATTTCGGTCGTGTTAATGCAGCTTTTCTCAGCGCTGCCTTTACTTTTGCCGCCTCATCCTCTGTCAGCATCGGCGAAATATGCACATAGCTCTGCCCCAGATTTTCTAAAAGAACGGTTGACACAATCACATCATATTCTAAAAGTTCTGCCTGGTCTAAATCAAAAATAGATTGATGCTTCGCCAGCTCTATTTCAGGGAATTTACGTTCTAATTTGGTAGCCAGCATTTTTGATGTTCCAATACCTGTGGAGCAAATAACAAGTACACGAACATTCTGATGCTTCTCCGTTTGCAGAAGTGTTGCGGCAAAGTGCAATACAATATAAGCAATTTCTTCATCGGGAATATGCAAATCTGGAAATACAGAGGTGGTACACTCTTTAATCACCTCAAACAGCTCCAGATAATCCCGCTTAATTTCTGCAAGCATCGGATTATGAATATTCATTTGCTGCTTGATCCGATAAATAGCCGGCTTTAAATGTGTAGTTAAATCATTTAAAAATTGGTTATTCGCTGATAAATCTATGCGCAGCTGTTCTCCCACTCTACGAATCAGCTCTTTTGCCCGGTGTGCCAGGTCCATACTTGCCTCTTCCAGCAAGTAGGATTGATTTTCTCTGCGTTTTGCTCCCATTAAATGCATCGTAATATAGCCAATCTCATCCTCTGGAATATCTATGGAAAAAGCAGTCCCCAGCTTTTCAATTAATTTAGCAGCAATGTGGTATTCCTGCTTTTCCTGAATCTCCTGCTTATAGGCCTCATCAAAATGAATCGTATCTCCCTTTTGCAGCCGTTCAATCGCAAGCGCTAAATGAACAACGAGCCCGACATATGCACTGTCAGCTAAAGGGTAGGGAAGCTCCCTGCCGATTTCCTGAACCTGCTCCTCTACTTTTTCTAATTTTTGAGGGTCGACCAGTCCCAATAATCGATCAGAAATAGTTTCTCCCTTTGCCTTTTCTTCTTTATTTTTTGCTTTGATTTTTTCCACAAATTCAAATAAATCGATATGACGGGAAATTAAATTACTTAAAACTGCACGTTTTTTCACTTCATCCCCTTTAATCTCCACCCCATACCCTTTTTTACGGATAAGCTCTAAATCAAATGAGCGGATCCGATTCTCCATAGCATCTAAATCCTGTGAAATTGCAGCAATGGTGACATTTAATTCACTGGCTAAAGTAAATAATTTAACGGGTTCCCGCACTTGTATCAGCGTATTCAATAAGATGGCCTGCCTTTCCTCTTCCGATAATTCCACACCATCTAATTGAGCGATTTTATCCTTTAATTGCTGTTTCTTCTGTGCGTCACCACGGATTGCTATACCAGAGCCTGATTTTTTAGAAATGGTCAGCTGATAAGCTGCTAATACATCCTCTAATTTCTTTAATTCACGGTGAATGGTTCTCGTACTGACGTTCAGTTTATCGGCTACTTGTTTTACTGTTTTTTGTCCCCGGGCGGCCAGTAAAAAAGCTAAGATATGCCGTTCACGACTAGTAAGATACATTGCCATTCACCTCCCTTCCGCAGATAGCCTTCCCTAAAAAGAGAAAGCTAGTATCTTATTAACGGCTCAACCGCGCAAGACCCATTAATCTTTTAACCGTTCAACCAGTTCATCATAGCGCGGACTATTTAAGAAATTATCTACAGAAATATGCTCAGCATCCGGCCGTTTTGCTTTCGCCCGCTCTGTCAGTGCTTTTTGCGTAATGATAATATCCGCATCTTCCGGGATTTCGTTAATTGCCTTATTCGTTACATCTATCCCAATAGCGCTTTTCTTAAATTTATTCTTCAACAAGGAAGCTCCCATGGCACTGGAGCCCATTCCGGCATCACATGCGAAAATAATTTTATTCACTTCAGCTGCTTCTTTCACAGAAGCTTCTGTACCCGTTTCTTCCCTTCCTTCTGTAAGTGAGCTGCTGACACTGCTTTTCTTTCCTTTCATCGCTTCCATTTTTTCTGTAGAAGCTGTAAGATCTTCTTCGCCACCTTTGGATGTTTTCAAAATAAAGGCTGCAATCGCAAAGGAAACAGCGGCTGCTATCAGAACACTTAAGATAACACCTACATAGCTGTTTCCTGGTGTCATCGCTAAAACAGCGAAAATACTTCCTGGTGAAGCAGCAGCTCTCAGCCCTGCATCAAATAATTGAAGCGTGAAGATTCCAGACATCCCACCGAAAATGGCTGCAATAATTAATGTTGGTTTCATTAAGATATAAGGGAAATAAATTTCATGAATACCGCCTAGAAATTGAATAATTGCTGCACCAGGTGCAGATGCTTTAGAAATACCTTTGCCAAAGATTGCGAAGGCGAGCAGGATTCCCAGACCTGGTCCCGGGTTTGCTTCAACCAGGAATAATATTGATTTCCCTGCTTCTGCCGCCTGGTCTACCCCAAGAGGCGTCAGAATACCATGGTTAATCGCATTATTTAAAAACAGCGCTTTAGCAGGCTCAAGAATAATACTGGCCAGCGGTAACAAACCTGCACTGATAATTGCTTCCACGCCACGTGCTAAAGCACTTGAAAAGCTTGATACAACCGGTCCAATTCCTACTACTGCAAGCATTGCAAGAATTGCTGCCAAAATCCCTGCGGAGAAGTTATTATATAGCATTTCAAAGCCTTGACGAATTTTCGCCTGGAATAAATCATCAATCTTCTTCATCAGATAACCGGCCAACGGTCCCATAATCATAGCTCCAAGGAACATCGGCTGTTCTGCACCGACAATGACCCCCATAGTTGCTGTCGCTCCGACAACTCCTCCACGAATATCATAAACGATTCGTCCACCTGTAAAACCAATAAGCAGTGGCAGTAAATATTGAATCATTGGATCAACCAGTGTTGCCATATTTTCATTTGGAATCCAGCCATCTGGAATAAATAGTGCTGTGATAATTCCCCAGGCAATAAAAGCACCAATATTTGGCATAATCATTCCGCTGAGGTTACTGCCAAACTTCTGTACCTTCGCGCGGATACCGCTGTTTTGTTCTGCCATTGTTTTAACCCCTTTCCTTTTTTGTTACCTTTATTTTATTCTGTACAATGCAGGGAAAACAACCTAATCAAAATGTAACTTTGGCATGTGTTTGTTGCCAAAATAGTATTAGCTTTAAGGAATCCTTTTTGCATGGAAGGAAAAACGTTTTAATACTTGTTTAATTTCTATTGTTTTTAGTGAGATAAGGATGCGGATAATGTATAAAAAGAGACTTTTGCTAAAGAAAATGCTTCTTCTCTAACAAAATGCCTCTTTCCATTTCTCTGCCTTATTATTTTCACAAGAAAAAACCGCCATACAGCATAGCTCCAGCAATAATAAAGGCTGGATGCACCTGCTTGATTTCTATCAGGTAAAAGCTGACCGTCACAATCAGTACAGTCTGTAATAAGCCGATACTGACATACGCTTCTGTCCAGAAATTCCAAGCAATTACACCAAGCAATACAGCGATAACAGGCTGGACAAATACAGTCAGCCGGTGCACACGCGCTGATTTTTTATATTTCAGTAAAATACCGCCTAATAAAATCATTAAAATGAGTGAAGGGGCGATTGTGGCAAATATCCCGACAAAAGAGCCGGCAACACCGCCCAGTTCATAGCCGACATACCCTGCCATTTTTGTCGCAATGGGTCCCGGCAATGCATTTGCAAAAGCCAGCACTTCCCCAAATTCCTGCACAGACATCCATCCATAATTTCGCACAACTTCATTTTCCACCAGCGATATGGAAGCAGGACCACCTCCGTATCCAAGAATTCCAGGAAGAAAGAAAGCAACAAAAATATCCCATAAAATCATGAGCGTTCACCTTCTTTCTCCTTCTTCTTTACTGGCAATGCAAAGGCGATAATGAGAAGAAAGCCAATGATGATGCCTGGATGAATATGCAAGTAATGTAAAATAATAAATATTAAGGCAAGCATGATAACAGCACATACCCATCCAAGTCCTTTCCCTGCTTTATAAACAAACTGCCAGGTCAGCACAGCCATCATCATTCCAACAACAGCGACCACCGCTGCTGTCATGCCCTTCACCCAATCAAATTCACGAACCTCGGATAACGTTCGTAATAAAATAATAACCAGGATAACGGTTGGAATAACAGAAGCGATCAGTGCATTCAGCATACCAAGCCAGCCGGATACGCGATAGCCGATATAGCCTGCCAGCTTGGTTGCTATTGGCCCTGGCAATGTATTACTGATGGAAAGCATATCGATAAATTCTTCCTCATCTATCCATTTATATTTCTCGACAGCTTCCTTCCGCATTAACGGGATAGAAGCTGGTCCGCCTCCGAAACCAAGCATTCCCACCCGGAAGAAAGCAATAAAAATATCCCATTGCATTTTCATAAGTAAACAAACCTTCTTTACATCAATTTTTGAAACCTGTTCTACCATACAGCAATATGACCATCTGCTCTGGATTCTGTTCCGCCAGCAAGCACACCTGTTTCCGGATCGCGCCAGATGATTTGCCCGCGTCCAAAGCTGTTCGGCTCCAGCTGCATACGTATATCATGTCCCTTTTGCCGCAATCCTTGAGCAATCGGATAAGAAAAACGATGCTCAACCTCTATCCGCTTCTCTTTCATCCATTGCCATCTCGGGGCATCTAAAGCTGCCTGTGGATGCAGTCCAAAATCAACGGTGTTCATCACAATCTGTACATGGGCCTGCGGCTGCATAAAACCGCCCATCACACTAAACGGGCCGACCGCTTCATTATCCTTTGTAACAAAGCCGGGAATAATGGTATGAAATGTCTTTTTCCCGCCTTCCAGCGCATTGACGTGCGTTTCATCCATCGAAAAATCATAGCCGCGGTTTTGCATGGTAATTCCTGTGCCAGGAATCACAACACCTGAGCCAAAACCCATATAATTACTTTGGATAAAGGAAACCATATTTCCTTCTTCATCTGCTGTCGCTAAATAAACCGTACCACTGCCAGAAGGATCCCCGGCCTCAGGAAGAATCGCTTCTTCCTGAATCAATGCTCTTCTTTGCGCTGCATATTGATCGCTTAATAACTGTTCAGTTGTATATCGCATTCTGCTTTCCTCAGTAATGTGCTGCTTCCCATCTTCAAAAGCAAGCTTGATTGCTTCTATTTGTTTATGATAAGTATTCACCGATTCCTTCACAGTAAACTCAAAAGCTTTTAAAATATTCAATGCCTGCAATGCAATGATTCCTTGTCCATTCGGAGGAATCTCCCAAATATCATAGCCGCGATAATTCACTTTTATCGGATCGACCCATTCGACCTCATACTTTTCTAAATCTTCCTTAGTTAAAAATCCATCCGCTTTTTTAGATGCTGTCACTATTTTTCCAGCCAGCTCCCCCTCATAAAAAGATGCGGCATCTGTTTCAGCAATTTTTTCTAACGTCACAGCATGGTCAGGAGATTTCCATATTTCCCCTATTTTTGGAGCTCTGCCATTTGGGGCAAAGATTCTAAACCATTCGGAAAAATTATAGCCTTCCTGCTTTTTATACATCTGGTATGCCCGCTTCCAAAAACGCGCTAATGTCGGCGAAACCGGAAATCCTTCCCGAGCGTACTTGATGGCAGGCTTCAGCGTTTCTTTTAAAGGAAGCTTACCAAAGCGTTGGGATAATGCTGCCCACGTTCTTGGCACACCCGGCACTGTCACAGGCATCCAGCCAAACTTTGGAATCGCATCATATCCTTTTTCTTTTACGGCTTCGATCGAAATATCCTCCGGGGAACGGCCACTGCCATTTAAACCGTGCAGCTTCCCGTTTATCCATACAAGTGCAAAAGCATCCCCGCCAATTCCATTTGAAGTTGGCTCTACCACTGTTAAGCAAGCTGCTGCAGCAATGGCTGCATCAATGGCATTCCCTCCTTTTTTTAACATTTCCAAGCCTGCTTCTGCCGCCAAAGGCTGTGTTGTCGCAACCATTCCTTTTTTTGCGTATACAGATTCTCTGGCAATTGGATAAGGATTAAAATGATTATGTATGTGCTTCATCTGCTCATCCTTTCAAGGAGGTATTGTATCATTTTACGAAAAACTGGTTCATTCTATTATATTTTTAGTCTATCATACTTGTTCTAAAATCTGTATGTGGTCTTAACGCTAAAGAAAACTTGGCATTCGCCAAGCCTTTCGGCGCACGCCTTAGTTGCGCTTATACTTTTTTCCTTAGATTCTTTCTACTTTTTCTTAAAGTGAAAAAAAGACCTTCCCTTTTTCATAGGAAAAGTCTTTTCAAGCAGCTTAATTACCTGCAAATAATAGTCCAAGCTGTGCCAATACCGCACTACATACATAAGTTCCGGCAAACACAAATACAGCAACAATCGCAATTTTCCAGGAGGTTTTCCGTAAATCAACCAGGCGATTGGCAACGGAAATTCCGGCAACTGTCAGAATTGGCGTTGTGATTGCAAGAAAGTCTACGGACTGGATTGCCTCCACAAAAAAGTCTGAAATCAGACACATGGATAAAGAGGTAATCGATACCCAGCCTAAAATCGGGAAATCACGGATAACCTTAATAGGAACCAATTTCATTAAATCGGCGATAATCACACCGATAAATGAAAATAACCAGAGGATGCCCAAACCGACAAAGGTCATGGATGTAATTGGTGTTGAGTCTGGATTTTTTAACAGCTTGATTTCCTGTGCAAATAAAATTAAAGCTACGCTTAATAAAAGCACTAACGCATAACGGACATAACGACGCATTGTCGGGCTCATTTTTTGTCACCTCTAACTAATAACTTATACATAACCTGCTGTAACGGAGCAGCAAGGAAAACCATTGTAAACGTACCGATAAAACTTGTTAACAGCTGACTGGCTGAAGCATAGGCTAAAATGGTGTTCTCCATTTCCGGAACTCTTGCTACTAATGTAGCTGATGCAGCACTCATCATACTGCCAGACCCCATTCCAGATGCCATCGCAAGTGCTTCGACACGGAAGCCAAAATCAAGTAAAATAGGTGCAAAAATACTAAAGAACATTGTACCGAATAAAGTACCTATCACATAAAGAGAAATAACTCCCCGTCCTTCTGGAGATTCCAGGGTATATTTTTCGGAAATATATGCGAGCTCTCCTTCTCTCCCTATCCCTAAAGTTGCCCCAATTGCTTCGCGGCGCAAACCTATCAATATAGCAACTGGCAGGCCGATAAGAACCGTTCCCAGATTACCAATTTCCTGAAAAATAAATACCCAGCCAACCTGCAAAATTTCTCTGATTTGTGGTGCTACATCTGACCCGTACCTGGCCATCAGAGGAAGCATAATAAAAATTAAATACTTACTGGCAAAATCAACATTCTTCTTACTATAAATCTTTTTCAGAATACCTTTTCGCAAGAACGACAGACCAAGAAACATACTAATTGCAATTGCAAATACCAACGGCAGCATCGAAATCATCATGGAACCAATCGTAAAGGTTTGAATACCAATCAGCTCAGCTGTTGCAATTACTGCTAATACAAAAAATAAAAAATATATAAAGTTTTTAACCATATCTATTCCTCAATTCCTAATTTAAATTGGTTCATTTAATCAACAATCTGGTTAATGACAGAAAGATATTCCGAATAAGAACGCCTATACAATTTTTGCTTATCGACATTTTCATTTATATTTTCTAAAACATCAGCAACAAACTCCGGGAAAATGCTATAAATAAATTCCGGATCAACATCAATAAAATCATCCCCATGAATTGTCCCGGTAAAGCCGCTGTAGCCGATTTGGATACACGGAATCATATAAGATAAATCTCCAATATCTCCAGCAGCACTAATAAAACTATCATGATCGATGGCATCAATTTCTGAAAAATCATTAAAAACAGCTTGTACAAAAGTGGATAAATATCTGTTCTGAATAAAAGGCAGGTACCCCATTTGCGTATGTACAGCTACGTCACCCTGCAAGGCAATCGCACTACCTTTTGCTGCATCATCGAGCTTTGTTGCTGCTTCCTTTAAATAATCTACTGTTTTTGTCCGCAAATCTGTACCAACCGTTATTTTATTGGGAATAACATTGGTAGACATATCTGAGCTCATGACAATCGGATTCATACGGACATGCTCCTTCTCATCCAGCTGCTGTCTCATTAAACCAACTGCCGTATTGAAGACCGTTGACATACTGTATGCATTCTTGCTGGAAAACGGATCAAAACCGGCATGTGTCGCCTTTCCTTGAAAGGTATACTTTTTATAAAGAAAACCTGCTAAATCACAATTCACATTCACTGTCCGATTATCAAATTCCCCGCCGATGGCATGCACGCAAACTCCTACATCGATATCATCAAATACGCCCAGTTTCATTGCTTCCGGCTTCCCGCCATAATGGGTGATAGTTCCCTGCTCGATTAATGCATCACGATAAGCCAAATCTAAATATTCTTCTGCCGGAACAAATATAAAGCTTATTTTATTTTTCCAGTTGCTGCTGACATTTGTTTTTACATAATAACGATAGATAGCCAATGCAATGGCAACCTGCGTATAATGCCCGCAGTTATGAGCTGCTCCGGTTTCTTTATCCGCATACATATGTGAGGGAGTATATACTGCATCCAGCTCAGCAATAAAAGCAATATGCGTATCACATACCTCTGGCCCCAGTGTAGTCTTCAATCCCGTCGTACTAAAATACTCTATTTCTACATCTGGATTAACTTCCTTTAAAAAGCGAACAACATTTTCTTTTGTACGATGCTCTTTATAGCCCAGTTCCGGGTGATAATAAATATCCTCCGCAAAGTCTTTTATCTGCTGATATTGCTCCTTAAAAAACATAATGGATTCCGAACGCCCCTTTTCAACATATTAAAGTGTTAAAGTATGATAATATCTTACCATT
Organism: Oceanobacillus sp. CFH 90083; assembly: GCF_009389585.1. Classification (GTDB taxonomy): domain Bacteria; phylum Bacillota; class Bacilli; order Bacillales; family Amphibacillaceae; genus Oceanobacillus. The sequence continues at coordinate 354,405 of NZ_VIYG01000002.1, forward strand.
CGGCAATTTTCGAGTCAATACAGTCTTTTCTAACTTTTTTGATAGTATCTATGTATAAAAACAAAACGTATAAAAACAAGATATCACTGGTCCTGTTTTATACGTTTTGTTTTCATCTATATTAGTTTAACACCTTATTCACTTACCTCTACATCATACTTCCTCAACCAATAATCAATCTGACAGAGATGAGCAATTAATTGCGGCCCCCGCATCAGCTGACCGTACCAGGGATCTTTGAACTCTTTTCCTGTGCTTTCCACAATTTTTTCGACTTTGTCTTTCTGTAAAAATTCAAAAATTCTTGCTTCCGAATCGGTTAAGATTTTTCGCATCCATTGAGACACCTGCTCCGTGTATTCCGGCTGAAACGTTCTTGGGTAAGGGCTTTTCTTGCGGTAAAGCACCTCCTGCGGCAAAGTTCCCTCCATTGCCTTTCGTAAAATACCTTTTTCCCTGCCGCCGGCCATCTTCATTTCCCAGGGAATATTCCAAACATACTCGACAAGATGATGATCTGCATAAGGGACACGCACTTCCAGCCCTGCCCCCATACTCATCCGATCTTTTCTATCCAGCAGCTGGGACATAAACCATTGCATATTTAAATAAAACAATTCTCTGCGTCTTGCATCCACCATACTTTCACCATCCAGACGAGGTGTCTCATCTATCGTCGCCTGATATCTGTCCTGCACATAATCTGCAATCTGCAGTTTACTTTGCCAATCATCATGCAATAAGCTGCTTCTTCCAGTTAAAGAGCGTATCCATGGAAAACCGTCTCCCGCTGCTGCCGGGTCATGAAACCATGGATATCCGCCAAATATTTCATCTGCACATTCCCCGGATAATGCCACGGTTGTATGCTTCTTCATCTGCCGGCAGCACCATAATAATGAAGAATCAATATCTGCCTGCCCAGGCTGATCCCTTACCTCTACAGCTTCTTTTAGCAAGGAAGCCAGCTCTATTCCTGTAATCACTTCTTCATGATGATCTGTTGAAAAAGTCTCCACCATTTTTTCAATCCATTCTTGATCACTGGAAGGCTGAAACTTGCTCGCTTGAAAATGATTTTTATTTCCTTGATAGTCTAGTGAAAAGGTAGGCAGTGCACCTAAACCATTTTCCTGATAGTGTTGTGCCGCTACCGCCGTAATCGCACTGGAATCTAAACCGCCTGATAAAAAGGTCGATACAGGAACATCCGACACAAGCTGCCTCTTTACCGAATCCGTAAATAGTTTCCGTACTTTTTCCGCAGTCTCCTCCAGGGAATCTGTATGCTCTTTACTTTTCAGATTCCAATAGCGCCAGACCTTCGTCCCTGCTCTTGTCACTGTCATCGCATGCCCGGCTCTTAATTCAATAACATCCTTAAATAGTCCATGTCCCGGGGTTCTCGACGGCCCCAGCCCAAATATTTCCGAAAGCCCGGTCCGGTCAATCTTTGTTGTAATAAGCGGGTGGGCAAGGAGCGCCTTCATTTCTGAACCAAACATAAATGTCTTTCCCTTTTCACTATAAAACAGCGGCTTTACCCCCAACCGGTCCCGTGCAATAAACAGCTTCTCTGACGCATCATCCCAAATGGCAAATGCAAAAATACCATTTAAATGATCCACACAGTCTTCCTTCCACTCCATATAGCTGGTTAACAGCACTTCCGTATCAGAGGCAGTCGTAAACGTATATCCACGCTGTGTCAGACTTTTTCGCAATTCTGCCGTATTATAAAGCTCTCCATTATAACAGATAACGTATTTCTTATGTTCTGATTCTTTCAGCATTGGCTGCTTGCCGCCTTCTAAATCAATAACAGACAGGCGGGTATGCCCGAATCCAACATGACCTTCCAGCCAATACCCTGTTGCATCTGGACCACGCAAAGATAATGTATTTGTCATCTTTTTCAGTATTTCCTGTTCGTCACTCGCACGCTTACCCCAGTTAATGAATCCGGTAATTCCACACAAATGTCTTCATCCTCTCTGGCAATGTCTCCAGCTCCTTCATTAGCCTATGCAGTCTTAAGCATGTTCGTGAACAAACCGAAAATTTTTTTCATAAATAAAAGACCATCTTTAATGGATGATCTTTTATTTATAATTTATTTTTCCTTTATCGTAACACCTTCTGAGCTGCCAATAATAACAGCGTCAGCCATATCAATAAATAATCCCGTTTCAACTACGCCGACGATTTGCTGTAATTTGTTGTCTAAATCAGCAGGATCGTTAATTTTTTCAAACGGGCAATCCACAATATAATTTCCGTTGTCTGTGACAAGGGGAGCTCCATCCTTTAATCGAAGCACCGGAACACAGCCCAGCTTCTCTATCTCATGAGCCGTACGCTCCCAGGAAAATGGAAGAATCTCTACCGGCAATGCAAAAGCACCCAACTGTGCTACCATTTTTGACTCGTCCACAATAATAATTAATTTTTGCGCAGCCTGAGCAATAATTTTTTCTCTAAATAAAGCTGCACCTCCACCTTTAATTAAGTGAAAATCAGGATCTACCTCATCTGATCCATCAATCGTCACATCCAATTCCTTGGTTGCCGCAAAATCTGTAAGAGGAACACCAAATTCTTTGGCCCACTCCCCTGTTTGAATGGAAGAGGGAATGCCTTCTATTTGTATACCTTCCTGCTTAATTCTTTCACCTAATGCACGGACGAGCCAATATACTGTGGAACCGGAGCCTAAGCCTATTTTCATTCCATCTTTCACTAATGATGCGGCTCTTTCGCCGACTGCTTTTTTTAATTGATCTTGTGTAGTCATTATTTTCCTCCCAATGTAAATTTTTTTATATAGATTGCTCAACTTTGACAGCCCAATATAATTCAGCATGCTAAGTTCTCATTATGTATCCGTATCCATTATATCTTAAAAGAACAGGTTTAGGAATGGTCAAATGTGTGGCATACCTGTCAATCGGCATCAAAAAAATATTATTATGATATAATTAACCATGCAGGGAACACTTATAAAGAGGTAAACGAACTGGCGATGACTTTAGCAGAGATTTTTCGGAATGAAGGTATGGAGAAAGGTCTAAAAAAGGGAAAGCTGAAGGAAAAGCTGAGTCGAAAGCGGTTCTAGTCAATACTGCTATTCGATTAATCGCAAAATTTGCAGCTCCACTTTCAGAGGATATAAAGAAAAAGATACACGAACAGGAAATAAATACTTTAGAAACAATGATGGAGCATATCGATGAATTGAAAACAATAGAGGATGTAAAACAATACTTGAAATAGATAAAACACGGGAGCTTTCCGTGTTTTTTTGTACGTTCAGGAGGAAGGATTTCTTTCGCCATACCTAAAACACAGAAAAAGACCCGCAAATTGCGAGCCTTTTTCAAACCATTCTATTAAGGCAATACTGGATCTTCTTGCGTAACACCAACTTCATAGCGGTATAATTCCTGGGCTTCATCACGAATATCCCAGTTTACGACACGTTCGTTAACCGGAGCTAATTCTGCACGGTAAACAGTCGGGAATACAGGCACCTGCTCTACCATGTATTCCTGCCATTCACGATATACTTCTTGTCGATATTCCAGATCCATCGCCTCTTCGGAAACCCCCTCTTCTAAAAGACGGGTATTTTCTTCATCTTCCCAGCGTGTAAAGTTATATATTACATTTGGCCCCCATAAGCCAGTCGGATCGACATCTGTTCCTACATTCCAGGCACCTGCATAAATATCAATATCAGGATCATCATTACCTTGTTGCCCGACTCGGTCATAGAAATCATTAAATTCTAATAAACGTCCATCGATTTTTTCTACCTTAATTCCAACCTGCTCCCAAGACTGAATATAGTAGTTTGCCAAAGGTTCAGCTGTATCGCCACCAGACATAGACGCAAAATTTAATACAAGCTCTTCGCCGTCTGGATTTTCGCGAATACCATCCCCATCTACATCTTCATAACCGGCCTCATCTAAAATTTGATTTGCCATATCTGGATCATAGGTTGGTGCTTCAATAGAGTCATCATGATAAATTTCATAGAAAGAAGGGATTAATGTTGTTGCATTCCAACGTAATCCATTATAAAAACGTTCTCCAACTGCATCATTATCTACTGCATACCACATTGCCCGGCGTAATTCCACATCGCCGACTTTTGAGTTTTCTAAATCCATCGCCACTCTTCCATTATCAGCATCCCATGTTCCCATTTTAAATCCAATATACGAATAAGATCTGTCCAGTCTTCCTAAGAACTCCACGTTGGTCAGAGTCTCTTCCACATCAGGATACTGATCTGTAGGGAAAGAATGAACCATATCTACTTCTCCTGTTTCAAGTGCCTGTGTTACAGTTTCAGGAGCAATGACTTTCAAGGTCACTGAATCCAGATTAGGTTCCCCTCTCCAGTAGTCTTCATTTTTTGTGAAAGTTACAGACTCCCCAGGAGTAATAGACTCTACTTTGAAAGGTCCTATTCCGATTGGATTAACACGTACTGCATCAGATGAAGACATTTCCGCTACCGGAATATCCTCGAAAATATGTGCTGGTAATGCATATGTCCAAATACCACCGGATAATAAAGAAGGTGTTGCTTGTTTAAACGTCATTTTCAATGTTTTCTCATCAATGATCTCCAATCCTTCAATGCTATCTGCTTCTCCGTCATGGTATTCTTCGACTCCAACGATGTTCGTAACATTTCCATAACGCGGCCCATCATAGTCCGGATCAGCTAATACTTGAATAGCCAGCGCCCAGTCCTCTGCAGTAACCGGCTCGCCATCATGCCAATTGACTTCATCACGGATGGTAAAGGTAAATTCATTTCCCTCATCATTCACTTCCCAGGTAGCTGGACCATCCTGGGTATAAGTGAAAGTTTCATCTACACCTAAAAGTCCCTCATCAAACCAATCAAGTATTTCTGCATCATATACATCTGAATAGAAGTTCAAGTTCAATGTTCCAGCAAAAACCGTATCTGATACGAGACCAAAGTTCAGATTTCCACCATCCATCGGTTCGCCCTCTTTTATCGGGCTGAAATCTGCTATATCATATATCTTTCCACCTGCATCTTCGGAATCAGATCCAGTGTCTTCACTTTCTCCATTTCCTTCATCACTTCCACTGTCACCAGTATCATCAGACCCGCTGTTACACGCTGCCAACACAAGAAACAGCATCAGCATCATGATGAATAAAACCTTGCTAATCGTTGCTTTCCTCATCCTTGTAACCTCCCCTTATAATATGTCTTTCCAACCGGCAAGACTACCGGTAATATATACTCAACATCTAACCCTGAATTAGCAGCCGATGAAAGTAAATAAGATAAGAATTACCCGCGGCGCTGCCTTGCATCAGCAGCTCTCCTTAATGCTTCCCCGACATTTCTCACAGAAAGCATCAATAATAAAATCAATATAGCTGCCGGCGCCCAGATCCACCAGCGAAATTCCAATGTTTGTGGATTTCTGGCATAAGATAACAGCGTACCTAAGCTTGGCGTGTCTTCCGGAAAGCCAAATCCCAGGAAGGACAACCCTGACTCTAATCCAATATTCGCCGCCAAGTTTAATGTCATCGTTACAATAATTAGCGATGTAATATTTGGTAATACCTGCTTGAAAATGATATTAAACCTGGATGTTCCTAAGGTTTTTGATGCCTGCGCATAATCAAGCTCTTTCTCCTGCAGTGCTTTTGAACGAATTAACCTGGCAATCCCCATCCAGGAAAAAGTTGCCATAATCAGCGAGAAGCTGATAACACTATAGCTCGGAGTCATCGATACAAAAACAATGATAATCATCAAAAACGGTAAAACCATAAAGAAATCAATAACACGCATCAGCACATTGTCTATATGACCTCCGAAATAACCTGATACGACACCATAGGCTACCCCAAAAATTCCACTAATTAATGTAACTAAAATTCCAATTGCCAGAGAATTACGTGTTCCAATAATCAATTGGCCGAACACATCCCGTCCTCCATAATCCGTTCCTAAAATAAATTGATCTGATGGCGGTGCATTAATTGAAAACAAATCTACGGTTACAATCTCATCCTGATTCAGAAAGATGGAAACCCCAAACACAAAACTGGTAATTAATAGAACGAATATAAGCGAAACAAGTGCCAGCTTGTCCCGATATAATTCTCTTAAAAGAATATTTAATGCTGAAGGGCTTTTTTGTTCAGCCATTTTGACTGTATCAGCTTCCATACCATAGTCACCTCAATTTCTATCATATCTCTATTTAATACGAATTCTTGGATCGACAATACTCAAGATAATGTCTGATAAAAGTGCCCCTAAAATACTGGCGATTCCAAACAATAAAACAAGTGCTGTTACGACACTGAAGTCACGTTGTGTAACGGACTCTAAAAAGAGAAGTCCCATACCCGGATAGGAGAAAACACTTTCTACAAACACTGTTCCTGAAATTAAACTTGTGATTTCCCACCCAAAGAAAGCTGCTATGGGCAATAAAGAATTACGGAAAATATGTTTATTATATACACGATTTTCGGAAGCACCCTTTGCTCGCGCTGTTACAATAAAATCTCTTTGTTTTGTATCAACAATTTCACTTCTTAAATACTGAATGGTTGAAACGACAGATATTAATGCTATCGATAAACCTGGCAATAATGAATGATATAACTTGCTTATATAATACTCCACTGTTCCTGCATCTAACCCGGGAGCCACACTTCCGCTTGTCGGAAACCATCCCAGAATAAATCCAAATACCCACAGCATTACTAGTGCGAAAATAAATATAGGTGTTGCAAAACCAAGATAGCTGTAGCCTGTAATGAACGAGTCTAAAGGAGAATCATTATAGCGTCCGCTGACTATCCCCAGCGGAATGGCAATAATGTATGTAAAAAAAAGTGAGACAGCTGAAAGTAATATCGTGTTCATAACCCGTTCTGAAATTAGCGCAGTAACGTCCATTTTAAAACGAAACGACTGGCCAAGATCACCTTGTACTAAGCCGCCTACCCAATCTCCATATTGTACATACCATGGATTATTAAGCCCTAACCGTTCACGTTGAATTTCTAAGGCTTCCGGGCTAACATTCGGATCAATTAAACCTGTCAAGGCATCACCCGGCATAAATTGAGCCATCACGAATACAAGCACACTTAAAAACACAATTTGAGGAAATGTAATCAACAGTCTTCGAACAATAAATTTCCACATAGACGATCAACCTTTCTCTGGTAAAGCAACTTTATGTGTATCAGAAATAGACTGGAGGGCGAAAGCTAATCCATTACTATCAAAGTAATGATTAAATGACTTTCGATATTCATCAGCCACTTCCTTGCGAAATTCAAATTGCTTTTCACGATTTCTAGGATTAATATCTGGAATTGCTGCAATTAAACGTTTCGTATAAATATGCTGTGGATTTTCAAAAATATCTTTTGTACTTCCCTGTTCCACATATCTCCCTTTATACATAATCGAAATATTATCACACATATGCTTTACCACACCTAAATCATGACTAATAAACAGGTAGGTAAGATTCAGTTCTTTCTGAATTTCCTGAAGGAAATTCAGAACTTGTGCCTGTACAGAAACATCCAATGCAGAAACAGGCTCATCTGCAATAATTAATTTGGGTTTTAACGCAATTGCCCTTGCTACTCCAATACGCTGCCTTTGTCCACCAGAGAATTCATGTGGGTATTTAAAGATACTATCCGGACTTACATTAACAATATCTAACAACTCTTGAACACGTTTCCTTTCTTCGAACTTCGATAGCTTTTCAAAGTTTCGGAGCGGTTCTGCAACAATATCCAGTACCCTTTTTCTCGGATTTAACGAAGAGTAAGGATCCTGAAAAATCATTTGTACGTCTTTTCGGAAAGCTTTATTTTTTGTTTTTTTATCTGTAATATCTTTTCCATCAAATAAAACCTGACCAGAGGTTATCTCTTCCAGGCCAATAATTGCCCGTCCTGTTGTTGATTTTCCAGAACCGGACTCACCAACCAATCCGTATGTTTTCCCCTGCTCCATTTCAAAGGAGACCCCATCAACAGCCTTTATATGATCAACGGTTCTATTAAAAATCCCGCCTTTTACTGGGAAGTATACTTGTAAATCCTTCACCTCAAGAAATGCCATTTTCCAGTTCCTCCTTATTATCCGGGAAGTAAAAATGCTCATAGCATGTACATCTGACAAAATGCCCGGATTCCACTTCATGTAAGGTTGGGTTATCTTCATGATGAGAAGCATCGACCCAGGGAATACGTTCTGCAAAACGGCACCCTGTTCTTGGTAAATTCTTCAGAGTAGGCACAACCCCCTGAATCACATGGAGCCTGTCCTGTCCTTCTGTCGGTACAGAATTTAATAAGGATTTGGTATATGGATGAAGTGGATTTTCAAATAACCTGTCTACAGGTGCGATTTCCACAACTTGTCCTGCATACATAACAGCTACACGATCAGCCATCTCTGCAACAACACCTAAATCATGGGTAATCAAAATGATTCCCGCATGTATCTTTTCTTTCAATTCACGAATTAAATCTAAAATTTGCGCTTGAATAGTTACATCCAAGGCAGTAGTCGGTTCATCCGCAATTAACAGCTCCGGATCATTCGCAATTGCGATAGCAATAATAACACGCTGTCTCATTCCGCCGGATAATTCATGTGGAAACTGCTCATAAACCCGTTCTGCTCTTAGAATGCCTACCAAATTAAGCAGCTCAATCGCACGTTCTTTTCTTCCTTGCTGCCCCAGCTTCTTATTATGCAAAAATAAAGTTTCTTCAATTTGTCTGCCAATAGGCATGAGTGGATTAAGCGCTGTCAGTGGATCTTGGAAAATCATTGCCATCTCGTCGCCACGTATTTTATTCAATTTCGATTTTGACATTTGAACAATATTTTGATTATTTAACGAGATTTCGCCCTCTATTTTTGCTCTTGTGTGCAAGCGCATAATTGAAAAGGCCAGAGCACTTTTTCCCGAACCGGACTCTCCAACAATTCCCAATACTTCATTTTTATTCAATGTAAGCGTTACATCATCCACTGCTGCGTAATACTCATCCCCAATACGAAAAGATGTTTTAAGGTTTTTAATTTTTAATAGTTCATTGCTCAACCTATATCCCCCTTACTCAAATAATTTCTCTATCGTTTTGCCACGTTCCAGTTCAAGTTCTCAACAACCCTCCCCTTTCCCGTTTATGAATAATCAGATGACAAAAATTTGAGTAATTTCTGAATAAAAAAATGCATGTACAATCATTCATTTTAATTATTTCCTAACTAAAAGATATTCGTACAAGCATGACACGGTCTAAGCTCTGCTCATTTACTAAATTATATCTATGCCTGAAGCAGCAATAATCTATGATATAAATCCAGTACGTTGATTAAGCGATTTTTATTATCTCGTAAAACAATATGTAGTATATTAAAAATATAATTGTTGTAATTTTTCTGAAAATTGTCTGTAAATAAATGATGTTATTTATCGCTTTAACACGCTAAAATCTATTCTATCTTCTCTAATCTCCAGCTCGTCTAAAATATTACATTCTCTTTTCAAAAATTTGAATTCGATATATTATCGTAAACAAATCTTAATATACTTTGAAATTATAGTTTATAATTGGCTTAAAATCAATAGTTTTTGGCAAAAAATAAGATTGGGCGTTGTATACATCTTTCATTTTATGTCATGTAACTCCTTTAAAATCAAGGGATTATTTCAATAATTTACTAAAAAAAATTTTTTATTTTCCTTCTTTTTCTTCGTGTCGTTTTATCAAAAAAATCTCTATTTATCGTCATAATTAACATATATTGTAATTAATAAATATAGACCTTCGTATCAGGTTAAAAACGGACAATACTTATTTCCATTAATACAAAAATAAAACTCCACCCAATGAGGTTTTCCTCACTGGATGAAGTTTCCTTTTATCATAGCATGAACACTGACTAAATCAAATTTCACGTTATAAAGCGATATATGATTTTACTTTTTTTGGTTTATACTTTTCGGATAACTCTTGAATTCGCTGCATGTTCCCGATATCGAGGTTTCCACCACTCACGATGACTCCGCAATGTCTGGAACGAAGCTGATGATGATGTGCGAATAAGGCTGCCAGAGCAGCTGCTCCAGCTCCTTCCATCAATGTTTTATTCCGTTCAAGCATATATATAATCGCTGCTGCAATTTCTTCATCATTTACAGTAACAATATCATCAACATACTCTTGGATAATCGGCAGTGTATGCTTTCCAGGTTCCTTTACTGCAATTCCTTCTGCAATAGTGTTTACATTCGACCATTTTTTTACCTGCTTGGTATGATAGCTGTCATAAATTGCTGCTGCGCCTTCAGCCTGTACACCGATCACTTTAATATTCCGATTGATATGCTTGGCTGCTACTACAATCCCGCTAATTAATCCGCCACCGCCAATCGGCACTAAAATTGTATCTATACGATCCTCCTGCCGCAGCAGTTCCATTGCAATGGTTCCCTGTCCAGCCATGATATCATGGTCATCAAATGGATGAATATAGGTTGCACCAGTTTTCAGCTGATGCTCCAAGGATGCTTGATAAGCTTCCTGAAAGCTTTCACCTGTTAAGATAACCTCTGCACCGTAATTTCTGGTGGCATTTACCTTCGCAAGCGGTGTTGCTTCAGACATAAATATCGTTGCTTTCACACCTAATTTAGATGCTGCATGTGCAACTCCCTGCGCATGATTACCGGCAGATGCTGTAATAACCCCATTTGCCAGCTCTTCATCCGTCATTTGCATCAGCTTATAGCTTGCGCCCCGAAACTTAAATGCTCCGGTTTTTTGCTGATTCTCCATTTTGCAATACACATGCTTTCCTACTAAATCATCTGTTGTGTGCGATGTTAACAACGGTGTTTGATGAACAATTGGCTTTAATTTCTTCCATGCTTGATATACTTTTTCACCAGTTAAGCGATCCCCAAGTGAATCCACACTCCTTCAATACTCTGATTCTTTACAATTTATAATCTTCTATCTCTCTATTTTCTCATATCTTTTCTGTTTTTTACACTTTTAAGCACGTTTTTCTTCAAATGCTTGAATGGCATCTTCCTCTAAAAGCGTCAATGCAATATCATCCCAGCCGTTAAGAAGCTTTTCCTTATGATAAGCCGGAATATCAAATGAAACCACCGTGCCATCTGCATCTGTAATTTCTTGTTTTTCCAGATTAATATCCAGTGTTAAGCCCTGGTCTGCTTTTTTCATCCATTGCTGAACCTGTTCCTCATTCATTTTTATTACTAATATGCCGTTTTTCAATGAATTATTATAGAAAATATCTGCAAAGTCAGGAGCAATGATAACTTTAAATCCATAATCCTCTAATGCCCACGGAGCATGTTCACGGGATGATCCACAACCAAAATTATCACCTGCTAATAAGACTGTAGCATTTTCATATTTTAGCTGGTTCAAAACAAAATCCTCACGCAAATTTCCATCATCGTCAAAACGCCAATGAAAAAATACAAATTCGCCAAAACCTGTGCGCTCAATTCGTTTTAAAAATTGCTTCGGAATAATCTGATCTGTATCGACATTACTGCGATTTAACGGAGCAGCAATTCCTTTATGCTCTTTAAAAGCTTCCATCATCTACTCCTCCTAACTTGGTACTCCCACATATTTTCTCACGTCTACAAAATGTCCTTCAATTGCTGCTGCTGCTGCCATTTCTGGACTTACCAGGTGCGTGCGCGCTCCGTTTCCTTGTCTTCCTTCAAAGTTACGGTTTGACGTTGATGCGCATCTCCCTCCGGCAGGAACAATATCATCATTCATTCCGAGACACATACTGCAGCCTGAATTTCTCCATTCAAATCCTGCATCTATGAAAATTTTATCAAGACCAATTTCTTCTGCCTCTTGCTTTACTAGAAATGATCCAGGAACAACAATCGCTTTAATTCCTTCTTTTACTTTTTTGCCTTCTACAATTTTAGACGCTTTTTTCAAATCACTCAGACGGGAGTTTGTACAAGAGCCAATAAAGACATGGTCAATTTCAATCGATGTGATTGGCTGATTTTCTTTTAAATCCATATATTTTAAGGCACGTTCTATTTCCTCCGGATTGTCAGCATCCTTAATAGTTGGCGTAGCAGCGTTAACTGGTGCCCCCATTCCCGGATTTGTTCCCCACGTTACTTGCGGTTCAATTTCATCTGCATGAATAGTAACGGTATGGTCGTATTCTGCGCCTTCATCCGTAGCCAGAGCCAGCCACTCTTCTGCTAAAGCGTCAAATGCATCTCCTTCAGGGACCATTTCACGACCGCGCAGGAATTCTACGGTTGTTTCATCCGGACTGATTAAACCGGCACGTGCTCCAGCTTCAATGGACATATTACAAATGGTCATTCTTTCTTCCATGGTTAACTTACGAATGGCATCTCCTGTATACTCCATGACATATCCTGTTCCAAAACGGACGCCAAATTTTGCAATAATCGCAAGGATTAAATCTTTTGCTGTCACACCTGTACCTAAATCTCCAATAACCTTTACATTTAAAGTTTTCGGTTTATCCTGCCAGATAGTTTGTGTTGCTAAAACATGCTCTACTTCACTCGTTCCAATCCCAAATGCAAATGCTCCAAAAGCCCCATGCGTAGATGTATGGCTGTCTCCACAAACAATCGTTTTTCCCGGCTGGGTTAAGCCTAATTGCGGTCCGATAACATGGACAATTCCCTGATCGGGATGATACATGTCTGCCAGCTTAATACCAAAATCAGCACAATTCTTTTTTAGAGCTTCCATTTGTTTTTTGGAAATTTCATCTTTTATATTTTCTCTATTAATCGTAGGAACATTGTGATCCATTGTAGCAAAGGTTAAATCAGGACGCCTTACCTTCCTTCCGTTCAATCTTAAACCTTCAAACGCCTGTGGTGACGTTACCTCATGAACAAGATGCTGGTCAATATATAAAAGAGCCGGCTTTCCTTCCTCTTCTTTCACAACATGCTTATTCCAAATTTTCTCAAATACTGTCAAAGCCTTTCCCAATTTTTACACCTCCGAAACTTTATATATTGTCCTTAAAAATAGATGAATGTTTAGTATTTAAATCTCTTTACACATAAGAGTTGCAAATGGAATCGGAAATACACTTCGTCGTTAAATTCTCAATAATAGCCTCTGTTATTTCTTCTGTATTCATCTGTTTCCCATTTACGATATTTAAATCTGATGTGTGACAGCCTTGCTCCAGGCAATCCATTACAGCTGCTTCAATCGCTTTTGCTTCCTCCTGCATTCCAAGAGAATATTCCAGCATTAATGCTGTAGATAAAATCATCCCAATTGGATTTGCGATTCCTTTTCCAGCAATATCAGGAGCCGAACCATGAACTGGTTCATACATTCCTAAACCGTCTGTTCGGACACTTGCTGATGGCAGCATTCCCAGTGACCCTGTCAGAACAGAAGCTTCGTCACTCAAAATATCACCAAATAAATTCTCTGTCACAATGACATCAAAACCACTTGGATTCGTAATCAGCTTCATTGCAGCAGCATCTACTAACAAATGCTCTACTTTGACATCTGGATAATCCGCAGCTTTTTCATTCACAACTTCTCTCCAGACTCGGCTGGATTCTAATACATTTGCTTTATCTACAGAAGTTAAATGCTTATTACGAAGCTGTGCAGATTCGAAGCCTTTCTCCACGATTCTTTCAATTTCGTGCCTGGAATAAGCTAATGTGTCTACTACATCTGCTCCATTATTTCTGCGTTCACTAGGTTCTCCAAAATACAAACCTCCAGTTAGTTCACGAACAATCATCATATCTGAATCTTTAACAATGTCTTCTTTTAAAGGAGACGCATGTAAAAGAGATGGGAATGTCTTGACTGGACGCAGATTAGCGAATAGCCCCAAGCCTTTGCGGATTCCCAGCAGCCCTTTCTCTGGTCTAAACTCCGGCGGCTGATTATCCCACTTTGGACCTCCGACTGATCCAAGCAAAACAGCATCCGCTTCTTCACATGCATGAAGTGTATCATCCGGTAACGGTACACCATAACGGTCCAGAGCATCTCCACCAATAGCACACTCCTGGAGAATAAAATTATGATGATATTCACTTTCAATTGCTGCGAGCACTTTTTTTGCTGACTCCATAATTTCTTTACCAATTCCATCTCCAGGTAACAGGACGATTTTCTTTTCCATTATTATTTCTCCTTTTTTCTTACTCGTGAACGAGCTGTTTGATATTTGCATTTTTATGAATATAGTAACGATTTACCGCTTGGACAAACGCATTTGCTGAAGCCTGCAGAACATCCTGTGCCGTTCCGCGGCCATTGTTAATTTGTTCATTTATATTGATTTGCACATGTGCTTCTGCCAAGGCATCTTTTCCTCCGCCAACGGAGTTTAACTGATAATCTATTAATGTGATTTCCTCATCTATTAAGGAATTAATTGTTTTATATAAGGCTTCTACACTTCCGCTTCCTTGCTCAGTTGCTTCTACCTTCGCTCCATTTGGAGTTTTTAAAGCAACAGTTGCAGCTGGTGTATCTTTTGTATCATAGGAAACACTGAATTGGATTAATTCATATTTATCAATATTAGAAGAGTCTGTTTTAATTTCCATCACAATGGCATAAATATCATCATCTGTTACTTCTTTTTTATGATCTGTCAGCTGTTTAAACTGCTGAAAAGCTTCTTTTAACTCTGCTTCTGTCAGGTCAATTCCAAAGGCGTTCACTTTATCTTTAAAAGCATGTCTGCCAGAGTGCTTGCCAAGGAATAGTGTATTTGGAGTAACACCAACCAATGCCGGTGTGATAATTTCATACGTCTCTGCGTGCTTCAAAACACCATCCTGATGAATTCCGGATTCATGAGAGAAAGCATTTCTGCCAACAATCGCCTTATTTGCCTGTACATACATTCCAGTCAATTTCGCAACAAGATCACTTGTACGTTTCGTTTCATCAAATTTTAAGCTGGACGTATATGGAAAATAATCCGAGCGTACATGTAATGCTAAGGCAACCTCCTCCAAAGCAACATTCCCTGCCCGCTCTCCAATTCCATTTATAGCACCTTCCACCTGTGTCACACCATTTTGGATGGCAGCAAGTGTATTTGCTGTGGCTAATCCCAAATCATTATGACAGTGGCAGGATAATTC
Organism: Oceanobacillus sp. CFH 90083; assembly: GCF_009389585.1. Lineage (GTDB taxonomy): Bacteria > Bacillota > Bacilli > Bacillales > Amphibacillaceae > Oceanobacillus. The sequence goes on from NZ_VIYG01000002.1 coordinate 369,683, forward strand.
TACTTTATCAATGTTCGGTACATGCTCCTTCATATAACGGAACATACTTCCGTAATCCTCCGGGGTTGCATAACCAACAGTATCCGGCAGGTTAATGACAGTTGCACCTGCATCAATAACTTTTTCGATAATCTCTGCTAAAAAAGCTCTGTCAGAACGTGTCGCATCCTCTGCCGACCATTCGACATGATCAAATTTTTCCTTTGCGTAACGAACCATTGTGACAGCCGTTTCGACAACTTCCTCAGGCGTCTTTTTTAATTTATATTCCATATGAATAGGAGATGTAGCAATAAAAACGTGAATAGCCGGTTTGGCAGCATCCTTTACTGCTTCATACACTGCATCAATATCTGATTTAACCGTACGGGCTAAGCCCAGCACGGTTGATTTCTTTATATTTTGTGCAATCGCCTGCACAGCTTCAAAATCTCCTTTGGAGGAGGCTGGAAATCCAGCCTCAATCCGATCCATTCCATACCTTTCAAGCTGCCTTGCAATCTGTAATTTTTCTTCTTTGTTTAAGTTAACTCCGGGCGATTGTTCGCCATCTCTAAGTGTTGTATCAAAGAACTTAATTTTTGGCATGTGCTTTTTCACCAGTTTCCGCGCCATCATTAATAGGTTTTTTAACAAATGGCATTAAAGCACGCAGCTCTCTTCCAACAACTTCAATTTGATGTTGATTTTCGCGGCGGTTGATAGCATTAAACTGCGGACGGCCTGTTTGGTTCTCAGAAATCCAGTCTTTTGCAAATTTACCAGTTTGGATATCGGCAAGAATATCTTTCATACGCTCTTTTGTACCTTGATCAATCACACGTGGACCAGATACGAAATCTCCCCATTGTGCTGTATCAGAGATGGAATAACGCATGTTTTCCAATCCACCTTCATAAAGAAGATCAACAATCAATTTTAACTCATGTAAACACTCAAAATATGCAACTTCCGGCTGATAGCCTGCTTCTGTTAATGTTTCAAAGCCTGCTTTTACAAGTGCTGTCGCTCCACCGCATAATACTGCCTGCTCACCAAATAGATCTGTTTCTGTTTCTTCCTGGAAGCTTGTTTCCAACACTCCTGCTCTGGCTGCACCAACACCATATGCATAAGCAAGCGCAATTTCTTTTGCTTTTCCAGTATAATCTTGTTCGATACCATACAGTCCCGGAACACCAGCACCTTCTTCAAATGTACGGCGTACTAAATGACCTGGTCCTTTTGGTGCTACCAAGAACACATCTACTGTGGATGGAGGCACGATTTGTGAAAAATGAATGTTAAAGCCATGTGCAAATGCCAGTGCATTTCCTTCTTGTAAATTATCTTTTATGCTTTCTTCGTACACTTTTGGTTGTAATTCATCTGGAAGCAATACCATTACTACGTCAGCCTGCGCTGTTGCTTCTGCTACAGAATATACTTCAAAGCCATCTGCTTCTGCTTTTTGCTGTGATTTCCCCGCACGTAAACCAACGACTACTTCAAAACCGGAATCTCTCAAGTTTCTTGCATGCGCATGACCTTGTGAACCATATCCAATGATTGCGATTTTTTTATCTCTTAATACCTCTTGATTGATATCCTTGTTGTATAGTACTTTTGCCATAATGTAATCTCCCTCTCATTTTCAATTAATAGTGTAATTTTTTTTATTATCCATGAGCAGAAATATTATTCAGCTCACTGCTAAAACCTTGTTCAGGTTGATAACCTCTTGGAAATGCTGTTAATCCTGTTTTTGTTAAATCTTTGATGCCATATGGTCTGAGCAGTGAAATCAATGCATCGACCTTTTCCGGCTTGCCGGTAACCTGAATCATCAGGCTGTCCTTACTGACATCAATGACATCTGCACGGAATGCAGAGATTAATGTCATAATTTCTGCTCTTGTCTGATTCGTCGCAACTACTTTTATTAAAGCTAGCTCTCTTGCCACAATTGCTTTTTCTGTAACATCTAATACTTTAATCACATCAATTTGTTTATTGAGCTGCTTCGTTAATTGCTCAAGCTTTTGCTTATCAGCAATTTCGACAACAAATGTCATTTTGGAAATACCTTTCACATCTGAAGCGCCGACGGAAATACTTTCAATATTAAACTGGCGCCGATTCAGCATACCGGTAATTCTATTTAACACTCCGCCACGATCTTGTACTGTGGCAATGATTATCCGTTTCATTTTGTCACCCCAATCATTTCGTGCATTCCTTTACCCGGTGCAATCATCGGATATACACATGTATCTCTGTCAATACGACAGTCAATAACTACGGGACCATCATGCGAGAAAGCTTCTTCCAAAGCCGCTGGAACATTTTTTTCATCGGATACGCGCATTCCTTTAATTCCATAGCTTTCCGCCAGTTTCACAAAATCAGGGTTTTCTGAAAACAAGGAGTGCGAGTAACGTTCCTCATAAAATGTTTCCTGCCATTGCCTTACCATTCCAAGTGCATCATTATTCAAGATAACCACTTTTACCGGCAGGTTTTGCGACTTCAAGATAGACAGCTCCTGCAATGTCATTTGAAAACCGCCATCTCCTACAACGGAGATAACTAACTTATCCGGTTTGGCAATTTGTGCGCCAATGGCAGCTGGAAAACCAAAACCCATTGTGCCAAGCCCGCCGGATGTTACCCAATTATTAGGGTTTTTGAAGGTGTAGAACTGCGCTGCCCACATCTGATGCTGTCCAACATCTGTTGTCACCACTGCTTCGCCACCCGACTTTTCATGCACCTGTTCGATTAACCATTGCGGACTGATCGGGCTCTCGCCCCGGTTATACCATAGCGGATAATCTTTTTGATTCTTTTTAACTTTGTCTAACCAGGCTGTATAATCTCCCCGATTCACTTCCTGCTGCAGCAGTACGTTTAATGCCTGCTTTGCATCCGCTACAACCGGAATCTCTGTTTCTACATTTTTTCCTATTTCAGCAGGATCAATGTCAATATGAGCTACTTTTGCATGAGGAGCAAAATACTTCAGGTTACCAGTTAACCTGTCATCAAATCGTGCACCAATGTTAATTAGAAAATCACTTTCATAGATAGCTCTATTGGCTGCATAGGTACCATGCATCCCCCCCATACCAAGCGACAGATTATCATCACCAGGATAGCTGCCAAGCCCCAGCAGCGTTGTTACAACCGGAATCTCCCAATTGTTCACAAATTGCTTTAACTCTTCTGTTGCTTCTGCAAACAAAACTCCTGCCCCGGCAAGTATTACCGGTTTTTTCGCTTTACTCAGCTCATTCGTCACTTTTGAAATTTGTATCGGGTTTGGATAAATGGTTGGCTGATATCCCGGTAAATAAAAGTCATCCTCATAGTCATTAATTGTTACCTTTTCGGAAATACTTTTCGGAATATCAATGAGTACCGGCCCCGGTCTTCCTGTTGTGGCAACATGAAAGGCTTCATTAACAACTCTTGGCAGGTCTGCAATATCATTTACTTGATAATTATACTTTGTAATTGGCGTCGTAATCCCCATCACATCTGCTTCCTGAAAAGCATCTGTTCCAATAACCTGCTCCGCAACCTGCCCTGTGAATACTACTAATGGAATGGAATCCATCATGGCATCTGTAATTCCTGTAATTAAGTTCGTTGCCCCTGGTCCTGAGGTAGCTATAACAACACCAGGCTTTCCTGATACTCTTGCATATCCTTCAGCCGCATGTATGGAGCCCTGCTCATGTCGCGAAAGCACATGCTTGAAGGCTGTATTGTTTCGATGCAGAGCGTCATAAATTGGTAAAACAGCACCTCCCGGGTAACCAAATACAACTTCAACATTTGCTTTTTCTAATGCCTGAACTAACAAATCAGATCCTGTGACCAAATCACTCTTCACTTCCACCTCTTGATTTGCATTAACTTTCACAACAAAGCCCCTCCTCTTTCTTTTAGAAAACTTGATATGTCCCAATCTTTTGGATAAACATATTTGTTACGCTTGTGTACAAATAGAAGACTTTTATATTTTCCTATTTGCGAAAAAACTGAACATTTTAACTAAACTAATTATTCACCCTACTATGGTTCCGACTATTAGGTTAGTAGAATAAAAAAAGACCCTCTCCCCCCATGCACATGCTTATTCATCATGTATGGGGCGAAAAGGATCTGCTTTTCACGGTACCACCCAGTTTTACAAAGTTTTTTCAACTTTGCCTCAATAGCCACTAGAGCTATGTTTGATAACAGGTACATAGTTTACTATACTATACACCTGGTCACATATAATTGGAATGTTCCTTTCCATGTGACACTCAGGGACGATGTCGGAATAAGTAGCTATTCTGGGCTTCCAGCAACCCCAGATCTCTGTAAAAGCTATTTCTCTTTTCCTTTTTTCCCGTCAACGCATTTTCATATATTTTGAAGTAATAACTTCTTGATATTTTTAAAAATTACTGTGTTAAGAAATATCTTATATTGCGAACAATCATATCTTGTTTCCGTATGATAGTCAATAGTATTTTGTAATTTTTTTAATAATTCTATTTAGTCTGATTTCATGTATGCGTTTTCATCGTTGATATGCATTATCATTGGATTTTTATTAAAATTTGATTACATTTTATTTTTTGTTTAAGATCCTTAAAAATATTTACTCTTTTTACCTTCATCTCAGCATTTCCAAAATGAAGTTAAAAAACGCTATGCTTGTTACTGCATATCATAATTTATTTATTTTTAGGTCAATAACAAAGCCCAATCAAATGATATGCTTTTCATCTGATTGGGCTTTTTCGTTATATATAGTGATTCTTAATCGCGGTTCAAATAATCTGTAACGGCACCTTGAGAAGAGCATCTTACATTATGTGCGTACTTGCCCAGGATACCTTTTTTATATAACGCCGGTGCTTTCCATGCTTGACGGCGCTTGTCCAGTTCTTCATCAGAAAGATCTACAAATATTTCTTTTGTAGAGGAATCAATGGTGACACTATCCCTTTCCTCCAGAAGTGCAATTGGTCCACCAGATTGTGCTTCCGGCGAGATATGTCCAACTACTAAGCCGTGTGTACCGCCAGAAAAGCGTCCATCTGTCAGCAGCGCTACTGACTCTCCCATTCCTTTCCCTACCAGAATACTGGAAATAGAAAGCATTTCCGGCATTCCTGGAGCACCTTTTGGCCCTACGTAGCGAATAACAAGTACATCACCGTCTTTAATTTCATTGTTCATTACGGCTTTCGTTGCCTCTGCTTCTGTATCAAATACACGTGCCGGACCGGTATGTCTTGTTACTTTCACACCAGAAACCTTTGCTACTGCACCAGTTGGAGAAAGATTCCCTTTCAGAACGATGAGCGGTCCATCCTCTCTTTTTGGTTTATCTAACGACATGATTACTTTCTGCCCTTCTTTTAATGACGGTGCATCTTCTAAATTCTCTTTGATTGTTTTCCCCGTTACCGTCATGCAATCTCCGTGAAGATAGCCATTTTCATAAAGCATTTTCATCACAGCCTGTACACCGCCAACATTGTGAAGATCCTGGAATACAAATTGACCGCTCGGCTTCAAGTCCGCCAGATGCGGTACTTTTGCTTGAAGACGGTTAAAATCGTCAATGGTTAAGTCTACTTCTGCAGCATGTGCCACTGCTAATAAATGAAGAATAGCATTGGTAGAGCCGCCAAGTGCCATCACAACTGTAATCGCATTTTCAAAGGCTTCTTTTGTCATAATATCTTTTGGATAGATGCCTTTCTCCAGCAATGTTCTCATTGCTTCTCCGGCAGCTTCCACATCTTTCAGTTTTTCCTGTGATTCTGCCGGATTAGAAGAACTTCCCGGCAAGCTTAATCCCATTGCTTCAGCTGCGGATGCCATCGTATTTGCGGTATACATTCCGCCGCATGCTCCTGCGCCTGGACAGGCATGACATTCAATCCGATTCATTTGCCTATCATCAATTTTTCCTGCATTATGCTGCCCGACACCTTCAAATACCGAAACAATATCTATGTCTTTTCCATCAAGATTACCTGGTGCAATGGTTCCTCCGTATACGAAGATAGCAGGGACCTCCGAATTAGCGATAGCCATCATACACCCGGGAATGTTCTTATCACATGAGCCAATTGCAACAAGACCATCCAAATTTTCCGCACCGACAACCGTTTCAATCGAATCAGCGATCAAGTCTCTGCTTGGTAAAGAATAACGCATCCCTTGTGTTCCCATGGAAATACCATCTGATACTGTAATCGTGTTAAAAATCAACGGTACACCGTCAACTTTCCTCACTCCTTTTTTAGCAACTAAGGCTAAATCGTTCAGATGTATATTACATGGTGTTACCTCTGCCCATGTACTGGCAACCCCGACCATCGGCTTTTTAAAGTCATCATCGGTTATACCGACAGCACGCAGCATTGCCCGGTTGGGAGCACGCATGGTGCCGTCAAAAGCTTTACTTTTTGTCCTTAGATCTTTTTCCATAGTTTACACCTTCCTTTTCGAACTATTATAGGTGCAATATTCTTATAGTTCAATTTATTTAATCTTTTCTTTTTTTAATATTCCTTAAACATTCCTTGTAGGAATCGCTTACTTCATTGAAAGGAAGCCTGTATTTAATGTAAAACACAGATCTAGCTTTCCTTTATTGTTCTGCTATAAGATGTAACTTTAATATTGACATTACAATGGATGTTGCTATATTGGTAAGAAATACTTTTCATATGAATCTCCATTTTTCAATTCATTTATGTTAAAATATCCATATGTTATTAACTAATCTCAATCTAAACATACGCCTTTTAAGTAAATACAATGATTACGGGCTTAGAAAAAATTATTCAATGTTTGCTTATATGGATATTAAAAAGGCTGCAATCGTGAAAAGTTCATATTCTATTTTAAACAATGCCATTTTGGTATTTTTTATCATATTTCATTTAAAAGGAGCTCATCAACCATGCTAAAAGATCAGCACATTTTAAGAATACCCGGACCGAGTCCTATTCCTCCAAGTGTCGGGCGTGCAATGAACCAGACAATGATAGGTCATCGCGGGAAAGAAACGAAAGAATTATTGGAACGTATTCTCCCAAAATTAAAATCCGTATTTGGAACGAAGCAGGATGTTTTTCCTGTTGCCGGGAGCGGGACAGCAGGATTAGAAATGGCTGTCAGTAATGCAGCACATCCGGGAGATGATGTGCTTGTTATCGTCAGCGGGGCATTTGGTGATCGTTTCGCAAAAATATGCGAAGCCTTTCAACTGAAACTGCACCGAATTGATGTAGAATGGGGAGAAGCTGTTCGTCCTGAGGTTGTTCAAGATTATTTACAGGCTCATCCGGAAATCAAGGTCGTTTTTGCTACATATTGTGAGACTTCTACCGGTGTATTAAACCCGATAGCGTCTCTTGCTAAAGCCATTCATGCATCCTCTGACGCACTTTTCGTGGTAGATGGTGTATCCTGTCTTGGCGGAGTGGAAGCTAACATGGATGACTGGGGTGTAGATATCTATGTAACAGGTTCGCAAAAAGCATTCATGCTGCCGGCTGGTTTAATGTTTATCGCAGCGAGTGAGCGGGCCTGGAAGGTCATTGAAGAAAATCCGCAGCCTCGTTTCTATTTAGATATGCGTGTTTATCGCAAAAATCTGGCAAATACAGCAACACCATATACACCTGCACTTTCTTTATTATTTGGTTTAGAGCAGGTTCTTAACCTGTTAGAAGAAGAGGGGCTTGAGAATGTATATGAGCGTCATCGTTTACTGCGTGACATGACAAGAGCGGCTTTTAAAGCATTAGATATCCCTTTATTGACAACGGATGAAGATGCTTCACCAACCGTAACAGCTGTCCGTCCAAATGACTTTGATGCAGAAGCATTGCGCGCCGCTGTAAAAGAGCAATTCAATCTGACTTTAGCAGGCGGGCAGCAGCATATGAAGGGCTCTATTTTCCGAATTGGGCATATGGGATATTGCTCCCCTGCTGACACCCTGCAAGCAATCAGTTTAATTGAAATTGGACTTGTGAAAATTGGAAAAGACATTCAGCTTGGCAAAGGTGTTCAGGCTGCTCAAGAAATTTATCTGCAACAGGAGGAAAAGTAACTCATGACGTATCGTGTACTAGTTAGTGACCCATTAAGCGACGAAGGAATTAAACCATTAAGAGAGATCGAGCAAATTGAAATCGTCAAAAATCCGGGCTGGAATGAAGCAGAGCTGCTGGAGAATATCGATCAGTTTGATGCTTTATTAGTCCGCAGTCAGACACAGGTAACGCGAGCTTTACTGGAAAAAGCATCCCGTTTAAAAATTGTCGGACGTGCCGGAGTTGGTGTCGATAATATTGATTTGGAAGCAGCAACGGAAAATGGCATTATTGTCGTCAATGCTCCAAATGGAAATACCAATTCAGCTGCAGAGCATACGATTGCCATGATTATGTCTCTATCCCGGAATATCCCGCAAGCTTTCCATGCGTTAAAACAAAAGCAATGGGATCGTAAACGCTTTGTTGGTGTTGAATTAAAACAGAAAACATTGGGTGTTGTAGGCCTTGGAAGAATTGGTGCAGAAGTAGCAACACGCGCCAAAGGACAGCGCATGAATGTTGTTGCTTATGATCCATTCCTGACTGATGAAAAAGCAGAGCGAATGGGCATCAAGCGCGGTACCCTGGAAGAAGTACTGCAGGCAGGAGATTTCATCACGGTTCATACACCACTGTTGAAAGAAACAAAGCACTTGATTAACGCAGAAGCCTTTAAATTAATGAAGGATGGTGTACAGATTGTTAACTGTGCCCGCGGCGGAATTATTGATGAAGATGCCTTATATGACGCAATTGTCTCTGGAAAGGTTGCTGGTGCTGCACTAGATGTTTTTGAACAGGAGCCTTTTACAGAGCACAAATTGCTGAGCCTGCCTGAAGTTGTTGCGACACCGCATCTAGGTGCAAGTACAATCGAAGCGCAGGAAATTGTAGCTATCGATGTCAGTCATGATGTTATTCGTTTCTTAGAAGGAAAAGCAGTTCGTCATCCAGTAAACATGCCTTCTATTCCAAGTGAAGCAATGCATCAAATTGAGCCATATTTCTATTTGGCAGAAAAGCTTGGTACTTTTATTGTTGACTTAGCAAATGAAGTCATTCATGATATTCGTATTACCTACTCTGGCGAACTAAGCGACATCGAGACCGGGCCTGTCACACGTAATGCAGTAAAAGGAATTCTTAAACGCTTCCTTGGCAGCCGTGTAAATGATGTCAACGCATTATACTTAGCAGACCGTAAAGGCATTACTGTCAGTGAAAGCAGAACATCAGCGCGCAAAGGATTTACAAATCTGATTACCATCGAAGTCAGTGGACCGTCTGGAACCAGGAAGGTTGCCGGAACTCTCTTAAATGGTCTCGGACCACGCCTTGTCCGTGTAGATGATTATCAGGTGGATGCGACACCTGAAGGACATATGGTTGTCATTCAGCATATTGATCAGCCTGGTGTGATCGGTCGTATGGGAAGTGCTTTCGCAGAGCACAATATTAATATTGCAACGATGCAGGTAGACCGTTCCGATGTAGGCGGAAATGCCATTATGCTTTTGACAATTGACCGTCATTTAGAAGACGAAGCACTGGAAGAAATTGCATTATTAGAGGAAATTAAATCTGTCACTGCAATTGATTTGTAAAAATAATTTAAAAAACCGTTTGAACGCGCCGGGTATGTAGTGTTCAAACGGTTTTTTATCTGGATATTGATAAAAACCCAAGCCTAAGATTGCAGGATACGCTTTAATTCCCGAAGTGATTGTATTTCATAATCCGGTTGAATATCACTCTTATTTTCTGCATCAAATCGATTTAACCAGACAGAATCTATTCCGATCTGATTTGCCCCAATTATATCTGTATTCAAATTATCACCGACCATAATTGCCTCTTCAGCCTGAATATCCAGCTCCTGTAATACATAATTAAATATTTCCGGGGTCGGTTTTCCAATCCCTACATCTCCCGAGATAAATATTTTCTCAAAGTACGGTGGTAATTCGGATGAGATCTCTAATTTAAGGTTTTGCAGACTGGGCGAGCCATTGGTAACCAGAGCCAGGCGATAGTCCTTTCCAAGCTCTGTCAGAACAGAAAGCGTATCTTCAAATAAGCAGGGGCTCTCGATTCGATAATTCCGAAAAGCCTTAGCCAGTTTTTTGGCAAGCTCAGGGTGATTAATCCCCGTATCTTTCAGCCCCTCCAGCCAGGCTGTTTCCTGGTATTTTGGTGCAATTTCCCGGAGCTTGCGAAATTCCTCGCCATTGTCATCAAAGGTTGCCCATAGTCCTTCAAATGGATTGATTCCAATTTTTTTCGTATATGTATAAGTTGAATATGAAGCGTATAATTCTCTTGCCCTGTGACGAACATTCCTTTCTAATTCCTCTGGAGAAACCCCGCTTTCTTTTTCAGCCAGCTGACAAGTTAAAGTGAATGCATCCTGTACACTTTTTTTATCCCACAGCAATGTATCGTCTAAATCAAATAATACCATTTTTTTCATCATTTACATCCCCACTTCATTATTTAATTTATGAGCATAATCATAATTCAATAAATTAATTTAAAATTTAGTCTTGATAAAATCTTTGATATGTCTTATGATATATAGAAATTTAATCAATGGCAAGGAGACTTTTGATATGGAAGAACAAACTATTCGCGTGCAACGATGTGAAACAAAAAAAGAAAAGCCACAGGATGATCAATTAGTATTTGGTAAAATTTATACAGATCATATGTTTATCATGGATTATTCGGAACCTCTTGGGTGGCATAATGCGAGCATTGTACCATATCAACCACTGCAAATTGAACCTTCTGCGATGGTATTCCATTACGCTCAAACTGTTTTTGAAGGTTTAAAGGCCTATCGTACGGATAAAGGAAGCATTGAATTGTTTCGCCCGGAAAAAAACATGGAACGTTTAAATCGATCCAATGATCGTTTATGTATTCCTCCGATTGATGAAGAATTTGCTTTAAAAGCCATTAAACAGCTCATTTACATTGATCGTGAATGGGTCCCTCATGCAGAAGGAACATCACTTTATATTCGTCCATTTATTATTGCTACAGAGCCATATATTGGTGTATCCGCATCTGCAAATTACAAATTTATTGTTATTTTATCTCCGGTAGGTACTTACTACAAAGAAGGAATTAATCCTGTAAAAATTGCTGTAGAGAACGAATATGTACGTACCGTAAAAGGTGGTACCGGAGAAGCAAAAACCGGCGGAAACTATGCAGCCAGCTTAAAATCTCAAGAGATTGTTGAAAAAACTGGCTACACACAGGTTCTATGGCTGGACGGCGTGGAAAAGAAATATATTGAAGAAGTCGGCAGCATGAATGTTTTCTTCAAAATTAACGGGGAAGTAGTTACACCAAAGCTGAATGGCAGCATTCTTTCCGGAATCACACGTTCCAGTGTGATCGAGTTATTAAATCACTGGGGAGTTCCGGTTGTTGAAAGACGTATTTCGATTGAAGAACTCTATGAAGCCTATCAAAAAGGTGAACTGGAAGAAGCATTCGGCTCAGGTACTGCTGCCGTTATTTCTCCAATCGGTGAGTTAAAATGGGAAGATAAACAAATGATTATCAACGAAGGAAAAACAGGTGACATCTCGAAAAAGGTCTATGATACAATTACAGGTATTCAATATGGGCATATAGAGGATCCGTTTAACTGGATGCAAAATATTGAAACAGAAAGCACAGTCAATCATTAAAAGTAAAAACCAAGCCGGGGATACCTGACTTGGTTTTTACTTTTAATGCTGAACAAACTTTATAATAATTTATTCCCTGCGGACTGCCACAGTTTATACCATTCTTCTCTCGTCAACGTAATATCCGCTGCTTTTACCATTTCTGTCAGCCGTTTTGGTGTCATTGTACCAATAATGGTTTGAATGTTTGCCGGATGACGTAAAATCCATGCGATCGCAATAGTTTCTCGAGCCACGCCATATTTTTCTCCAAGCTTATCCAGCTCCTGATTCAATTCCGGATAAGCATCCCGGTCCATAATAAATCCGCCAAAGAAACCATAACGAAGCGGTGACCAGGCTTGAATCGTCATATTATTTACCTGACTATAATCAATAACCCCGCCATCTAAATCCGTTGCCTGATCGAAGGAAGTATTTGCATACAAACCCTGGTCAATCATCCCGGAATTGGTGACACTTAACTGCAATTGATTGGCTACCAGATCCTGATCGACATATTTTTTCAGTAATTCAACCTGACGCGGACGGAAGTTACTCACCCCGAAATGCCGCACTTTCCCGCTTTTTTCTAACTCTGAAAATGCCTCTGCCACCTCTTCCGGCTCCATTAAAGCATCGGGACGGTGAATCAGAAATACATCTAAGTAGTCAGTTTTCAAACGCTTCAAGCTATCCTCAACAGATGAAATCAAATGTTCTTTGGAAGAATCATAAAATCCATTACGGATACCCGCTTTTGACTGAATAATCAATCTTTCACGAATAGACGGATTCATATCAATTGCTTCTGCAAATATTGATTCTGATTTTCCTTTGCCATAAATATCGGCATGATCAAAAAAATTGACATCATGCTCCAACGCATTATGAATCACTTTATTCGCTTGCTCTTTCGTACTTTGCTGCATGACCATACAGCCTAAAGAAATGATTGGCACAGATAATTCGCTGTTTCCTAACTGGATACGCTTCATATATAACTCCCTCCCTCTTACATATTTTATCACAAGCTTCGACAATTCTGAAAATAATCCGGGTTTCTCCTTCAAGATTTTACTTGGTAAATAGTGAAAACCCTGTAGAGAAAAGTAAATTCTCTCTACAGGGTTTTCGATTAGAACAATAGAGCGGGTAATTTTATAGGGCTGATTCGGGTTATTTTTTCTGATTCGCCATGCTGCCCTCAGCCATTTGAATCATACGTTTAACCATCTCACCGCCGACTGCACCGTTTTCACGAGCAGTCGTGTCAGCTCCTAAATTCACATGCATTTCACCAGCAATTTCCTCTTTCATCTGATTTACTGCATGTTCTGCTTTCGGTACTAACAACGCATTTCTTCGTTTGTCAGCCACCAGAAACCCTCCTCTTCTATTCAAAAGCAAGTGCCATACTTGCTTGCTGTTAGCTTTTGCAGAACGCCGATAAACTATACAAAATTTTTAGCATAAGTCCGGTAAATGCTACATAAGTATTTCAAGTAGCTTCAAAAGCTGAAAGAGATGTCCAAAAAGGAATTTTAAGGAGGAACACGTGATGTTAAAAGCAGATTACAGCATGAATATTAACCTGCCGCAATCAAATGTATGGAACTATTTAGAGGATTGGTCTAACTGGGCAAAGCAGGTGCCTGGTTATCAAACACATAGGAATGTTTCGACAATGGACTCGATTTGGGAGCTCCACGGCAAAGCAGGCAATATAACGAAGGATGTAAAGCTATATGTCAAAATCATAGATATGACCGCTCCAGCCACCGTTCAATTCCGCGTTCGTGATTCGGAAAACAAATGCTTAGGAGCCGGCTGTTTCGAGCTCACCCCGCTTTCTTCTCGTTCCTCCACCCTGACCTGTTTATTAGAACTCGAATTAAAAGGATTGGCTGGAAAAATGAGCGCACCGCTGATTAGTTCTTTTCTTCCTGCCTTATTGGAAAAATTTATCCAACGGATTACAAAGCCTCTTACAGAAACTGATTCTGTCGCTTTATCACTTTAAAGGCATGCTGTTTACTCTTATTCTCAACAGTGATACATTAATATAGGTCTCCATATCATTGTCGGGAAAGGAACATTGCGCATGGTTAGCACAAAACAATCGAATGCCTTTAAAGAATATGCCTATATTATTATCGGAGCTACTATTGTCGGATTATCCTATAATATTTTCTTCCTGCCGGCGCGGTTAGCTGCCGGGGGGCTGTCCGGAATCAGCACCCTTTTATATGAACTGTATACAATTAATCCGGCACTCAGTCAATTTATCATTAATATACCTATTTTCATTATTGGATGGATTGCTTTAGGAAAAGATTTTAGCGTCAAAACATTGGTTGGAACATTTTGGGTTCCCTTTGCTATTTTCCTTTCCACTGATATTCCAATTACAGTGACCAATCCATTTTTAAGTGCCCTATATGGCGGACTTATTCTTGGGGCTGGTTTAGGGATTGTTTACAAAGGAAATGGCTCCACTGGCGGTACAGCAGCGATTGCCCAAATTGTGAAGAAATTCACTGGTATTTCCAGCGGTTACTCGCAATTTATCGTGGATGGGCTCGTAGTTATCACCTCCATTTTCGTATTCAGTTTTGAACTGACCCTATTTGCATTAATGGCAATCTACATTAGTGGGAAAGCAATAGACATTGTCCAATTACGGACTTCTGCCACTAAGCTGGTTATGATTATTACGGATGAGGAAGAAAAAGTACAGCAGCTTATCCAGGATGGTATCGACCGTGGACTGACAAAAATCCGTTCTGTCGGCGGGTATACAAAATTGGATAAAACGATGATTTTAGTTGTGGCAGAACAAGCAGAAGCTGTGAAACTTAAGAAATTACTGCAAGAAGAGACTCCTGAAGCATTCACTATTTTTATCAGTGCGTCTGAAATTCTTGGGAGAGGCTTCTCACTCGATAAATACCACGGACAAAAATTTTAAGCTGGAAATATTGACAGGAAAAGAGCCGGTATACTTCGGAAACACATTGTCTGAAGTATACCGGCTCTTTTCTTTTATTTTAAAGTGACAGCTCCATCAGCCCGGGAGCATGTTCATAAAGTTTTGATAAGCAAAACCTCTGACCTGCTCCTCTGAATAATGCTTTTGTAATTCATTCAATAAATACGCATAGCCGGATGCATCGGGAATATGATCTATATAGCACTTTATTCCGTCAAAATCCGAACCGAAGCCAATATTTTTTTCTCCGCCAAGTGCACAAACATGATCAATATGTTCACAAAGATCAGCAACGGTTGCTGATTCTGCTCCTTCTTTTAGAAAGACAGGGTAGAGCGCAAAATGAATAGGTGCTTTTTTGGCAATTAATGCTTGGAGCTGGTCATCATATAAATTTCTCGGATGGTCACAAATTGCCCGGACATTCGAATGAGAGGCAATTGGATAATCAGCCAGTTCTATCACATCCCAAAATGCTTTCACAGAAAGATGGGATACATCCGTCAGCACTTCATTCGCATTATTTAACTGGACAACTTCTCTGCCTAATCTGGTCAGCCCTGCTCCCCTGGGCTCCTCTGCACCATCTGCACATAGATTTGCAGGATTCCAGGTCAGCCCAAAGGATTTTACTCCCATTTGATAAAGCTTCTGAAGCTTTTCCAGATCATTGCCGATTGCCTCTGCTCCCTCTAAAGCCAATACAGCACCAATTTCACCCGGAGCAAGCGTGCGAATATCCTGCCAGCTCCGGATACATTTCATCTGCTCATTCTTTTCCACAATTTCTTCATGGAACAGACTTGCTTGTTCTATTGCATACTTCCATTGCTCTGTGGTAGGAACGCTGGCCGGATCGACAAAAATTGCAAAGAACTGGACAGCAACATTGCCTGCTTCCAATCGCTTCAGGTTCGTTTCTATCTCCGGCGCATTCCGAAAATCAAGCTTTCTCTGCTCCAGGCGTGCTGTTTGCAGCTTTAATAGCGCATCACAATGTGTATCGATTACTTTCATTCCAAGTACCTCATTTCCGGTGGATTGACAGCTTCTGCCTCTAGAGAAGCAGCTTTTCTTGTTAAAACTTCATTCAGCCAAGAGTACCCGACTACCTCACTTCAGGAAGCCTAACTCAGATTACTCGCCTTATTAAAAATTACAGAGAACTGCGATAAATTAATTATTGTATTCTTTTTGTCGTAACACAACACGACGAATTTTACCTGATGCTGTCTTTGGCAATTCAGAAACAAATTCAATCTTGCGCGGATACTTATACGGTGCAATCTCATGCTTTACATAGCTCTGTAAATTCTCAACCATCTCATCGTTTCCGATAATATTATCCTGTAAAATAACAAAAGCCTTCACTACATTTCCTCTGATTGGATCCGGGCTTGCGACCACGGCACACTCTTTTACATCCGGATGCTTAACGAGCGTATCCTCGACTTCAAAAGGTCCAATCGTATAGCCGGAGCTGATAATAATATCATCACTTCTGCCTTCAAACCAGAAATAGCCATCCTCATCAATACTTGCCTGGTCTCCGGTAACATAATAATTGCCGCGCTTTGTTCTTTCCGTTCTTTCTTTATCTTTATAATAACCTTTAAACAAGGAAGGTGTATCAAGTGGAATCGCAATATCACCTACTACGCCCGGTTTCGCGAGCTCACCATTTTCATCAATAACGACAACATTATTTCCCGGAGTTGGTTTTCCCATTGCCCCTGGACGTACTTCTGTCCCTTTTAAGAAACCAAGCAATAATGTATTTTCTGTCTGCCCATAACCATCTCTCACTGTGACATCAAAATACGCTCTGAATTTATCAATCACTTCACGGTTTAACGGCTCGCCGGCTGAAACAGCACTATGCAGTGCACTTAGATTATAATCATCCAGATTAGGAAGCTTCGCCATTAATCTATACTCTGTCGGCGTACAGCAAAGCACATTAATCTGATACTTTTCCAGCAGCTCTAAATATGCAGCTGCATCAAATCGGCCTTCATAAACAAATGCTGTTGCTCCTGTTCCCATAATGGAAAGAAATGGACTCCACAGCCATTTCTGCCAGCCTGGTGCAGCAGTTGCCCAAACTGTATCTCCTTCTTGAATACTGAGCCAATAGCGCGGTGCAGAAGACATATGCGCAAATCCCCAGCCATGGGAATGAATAACTGCTTTAGGGTTGCCTGTTGTCCCGGATGTATAAGATAAAAATGCAATATCATCTCTGAAAGTTTCTGCTGTTTCCAACTGATCAGAAGCATGTTTTTTCTCCTTATCAATCGATACCCAGCCTTCTAACTCTGCTCCAACACTGAATTTGGTTAACCGGTCATATTCAACAACCTTTTTAAATTCATCCACACATGCTTCTGTCGCTACAACCGCATCGATCTCTCCATGTGAAATGCGGAATTGCAAATCCTTCGTCCGCAGCATTTCGGAGCTTGGAATAATAATAATTCCTGCTTTTAAAGCGGCAATATATAACTCATACGCTTCTGTACAGCGCGGCAGCATAATCATGATTTTATCACCGCGCTTTAAACCATGCTTTAACAGGATATTTCCAGTCTTATTTGCATTCTTGATCAGGTTTGTATAGGTTACTTCCTTCGTATTTCCATTTTGCTCTTCTAAAATAATCGCTTTTCTTTCTTCATCCGCTGCATACTTTTCGATTTCAGAAGTGATATTATACCATTCTGGTGCAATTAAATCTGATCTTTTCATATGATTCCTCCTCAGATTAGTACCTCATACTATATGTTAGTCATTATAGCAAGAAATTAGAATAACTTCAAAAGGGTTAAAATTTTCAGATAGGATAGATTGATTTCATTCAACAGTTAAAATAGCACCCTTCTTCAAATAATAGTGCGTATTCAAAAAGTCTGATAAAAAGAACCAAGAAGTTCAAGGCGACGTGGCTTTTACGAACGGAGCGTATACTTTTAAATACGTGAGTATCGGAAAAGCCATGTCAACGTAGAAATTCGCCGTGTTATTTTTGTTGGGCTTTTTGAACATCCTCTAATAGTGTATGATTATAATCAAACGGGAATAGTAACATGGAGGAGTGTTGATAATGTCAGCATTTAATGAGAAAGATTTTGATAAAGCTTATCATAAAGAAACGACAAAAATTAATAAACAATTAGATAAAGATATTATTTTTGCAATGATCGGTGACATCAACACAGGAAAATCATCTACGATTAATCAGCTTATTGGTGATGATGTTGCAAAGGTTGGTGCGCGCCCTGGAGAAACAACCGGTATTGATAAATATGTGTACCGTGACAAAATTATTTTTGCAGATACTCCAGGATTAGATGACATTAACCATGCCAATTCGGAAGAAACATTCCGCTTTTACCGTGAGGCGGATGTTGTCTTATTTTTCTTAAATGCAGCTGGGACTGTTTTTTCAGAGGGAGAAAGAAAATCGTTTGAAACCATTAAAAAGGAGAATAAGCAGATTGTTTTTGTTTTAAATAAAATTGATGCTGCCGATGATATTCCAGCTCTTGTTCAATATGTGAAGGAGCATACATCAAGGCGTTATCCAGTTATCCCGATTTCATCCCGGACCGGAGAAAATATCGATAAATTACGAAATGAGATTTTAGAAATCCTGAAAAAAAAAGAGAAGGAAATTCAATTCGCACGGCTGATTAAGGAAAAGTCTTCTACGGCGAACAAATGGATTTTAGCAGCTTCCGGCTCAGCTACCGCCGTTGGAGCGGCCCCTCTTCCCGGCTCTGATTTTATTCCGTTAACAGGAATTCAGGTTGGTCTGATGGTTAAGCTGGCAGCCCTATATGAAAAGCCTTTATCCAAGAAAAAAGCAAAAGAGCTGACGATTGCGACCATTACCGGCAATATCGGAAAAACGATCTTTCGTCAGGTGTCCAAATTTGTCCCCGGGGCAGGCTCTGTTATCGGCGGCAGCGTTGCAGGTGGCATGACACTGGCAATGGGATATGCTGTGAAATATGCTTATGAAAATAATATTGAGCTGAATGCAGAAACGTTGAAGTCTTTGTACAGTTATTTTTATAAAAGAGGGAAAAAAGAAAAACAGAAGGAAGATATGGAATAAAGCAAAAGTACATGCAACTTAAACTGCATGTACTTTTGCTTTTTAACTCCTAAATTCATCTTTTAAGATTGAGTAGATTCTTGCGTCCTCTTGTTTTCCTTTTCTTTGCATGGATTTTCTTAACGTTCCTTCGTAGATCATCCCGGACTTCTCCATTAACCTGTAAGAAGCGATATTATCTGGATAACACCTTGCATAGATCCGTTCCAGTTTCAATTCTTCAAATCCAAAACGAAGAACAGCTTTTGCTGCTTCTGTTCCAATCCCTTTTCGCCAATACTCCCGGGAAATGGCATAGGCAAGCTCTGCAGAATACTGCTTTTGATTCCAGACTAAATCCATCGTGCCTATCACACGCTTATTCTCCTTCCAGACAATTGCCCATGCTTCTCCCGTACCTTTTTTATACTGAGTAATTAAAAGCTTTATAAATGCTTCGGTATCCGCCAGTGTTTGATGTGCTTCCCAAGTTAAAAACGTAGTCAGTTCCGGATCAGAAGCATAGCTATGGACATCCTGCAGATCTTCTTGCTTCATTTCTCTTAAAAGCAGTCTTTCGGTTTCCAGTAAAGGAAATGGAATAAATGGGCTCTCTCGCATTGCTTCTCCTCCTCTTTTATGTAAAAAATTAAGACAATTATACACAAAACCTCTGCTTTTCAAAGTACTTTCCATTTTTAAATAAAATTCTATTATGAAAAGAGATCTTTCCACTGTCCTATACTAAAATCAATGAAGCGAAACGGACAGATCTCATTAAAAAGGACGGATTACAGTTCAGCCACACAATGGAAAGCCAAATACGCGGCCAATTAAAAGCCGGCTTTCTGCTGAAGGATTTTTATGAAGATTTTACAGTGACAAATGGAGATTATATTCTGTCTAAATACTTCCCGCAAATTTTATGCAAGTCTGGCAGTGAAACTATAAGCAATCAGCTGACCAGATGTATGGTCAGCTGATCAAGTCATTATTCAAATCCGCTGTTTATGCATTTCTTTCCCATCATAGCTGTACAGCGTTTCTTTCCCTTCAATAACCGTTTCTAAATGGACAGATCTTCCCCATAATTGATAAATATACGGTAAAACATGCTCTAAATATTTAATATCTAGCTCAATGTCCTCATAACCATGGCGTAAATAGAGCTCCCCATTACGGAGATAATCGCCATTTTCTACAGTGATATATGGAAAGCCCCCATTGACCCGCTGGGAAACAAGCTGATCGCGGATTTGCACATAATCCTTCTCTGTAATCCGGTAATCCCGTCCCTTTTTCTCAAAAAGGTACATATCCTCTTTAGCAACCAGCTCCTTCGTTAAATAATTGCGGATAAAAGAAATGTCTGATTCCATTTCCCTCACTTCAAAGATTTTATCTCTTCCTTTATTTGGCTCACAGCCGTTTCTTATCATTTCTTCCGTTGGATTGTTATAGCGCTCCTCAATATCTTCAAAGATTTTT
This sequence comes from Oceanobacillus sp. CFH 90083, assembly GCF_009389585.1. GTDB lineage: Bacteria > Bacillota > Bacilli > Bacillales > Amphibacillaceae > Oceanobacillus. The sequence goes on from NZ_VIYG01000002.1 coordinate 390,050, forward strand.
ATTCCTAAGTAATATGGATTAATCGATGTTCTGGATGGCTGTACAACACCGGCATTCAGCTTCGCGTATTCCAGCGTTTCGGAGGAGGTTAAATCCAATTTACGCATAATCCGCTGATGCCAATAGGAAGCCCACCCCTCATTCATGACTTTCGTCTCTAATTGCGGCCAAAAATAAAGCATTTCCTCACGCATCATTGTTAATACATCACGCTGCCAATCCTCCAGCTCTCTGCTGTATTCTTCTATAAATAATAATAAATCCTTTTCAGGAGAGGGCGGGATTTTCTTTTGTCTTTTTGTTTTTTTCGACTGTGCTTGTTTCTCACGCTGATCTAAGTTCCACAGATCATCATACTCTCCGCGTTTTTTATGGCTATCTGCAGCTCCGGTATCATCCTCTGTTTTTGGAGGCAGTTTAAACCGGATAATAGAAGGATCAATATGCTCCTGGATCGATAAAATGGCATCCAAAAAACTCTCCACCTCTTCTTTCCCATGTACTATTTCATAATGGGCAATACGTTCAGCTGTTGCTGTCATACTTTCCACCATGTCCTTACGTGTATTCGAAAAACGGATATTATTTTTAAAGAAATCGCAATGTGCCAGGACGTGGGCAATAATTAATTTATTTTGGATCAGACTGTTGGTATTTAATAAAAAGGCATAGCAAGGGTCCGAATTAATCACCAGCTCATAAATTTGGCTCAAGCCTAAGTCATATTGCAGCTTCATCTTATGAAATTGTTTCCCAAAGCTCCAGTGGGTAAAACGGGTCGGCATGCCATAAGCACCAAATGTATATATAATATCCGCTGGACAAACCTCATAGCGCATCGGATAAAAATCCAGACCAAATCCTTTGGCTACCTCGGTAATTTCCTCGATAGCTTTCGTTAACTCCTTTGTTCCGTTCAAGTGGATTCCCCCTTTAATCAGCTACTACTAGTCTATGACGTCCGGTCGAAATCTTGCTCTTCCTATTTTTCTTTCTCAAAATAAAATGAGGAAATTTGCTTTTGACAAGCACTCTCCTCTAATATTATTCATCCGCAATAAAACAGCTCAAAGAAATAACGGGACTAATCTTTGAGCTGTTACTTCTATACCCGTTCTGCCGTCTTTTGAAAAAAGCTTTTCATAGCATGATACACATCTGCTTTTTCTTTTAATACATAATGCTTGAACTTTGGATGCTTGATTGCTTTATAGGCATTCAGTAACGTAGAATAACGGTTATAGCCATTTACTTCTCCGTAGCCAAACATATTCGATTTCTCCATCAGCTGGTGGACTAACTCAATGCATGTCTTGTTATCCGAGCTGATATTCTCTCCGTCAGAAAAATGAAAAGGGTAAATATTATAGCGGGACGGATGATATTTTTCTTCAATCACCTCTAAAGCCTTATAGTAAGCAGATGAACAAATTGTTCCCCCACTTTCGCCTTTTGAAAAAAATGCTTCTTCTGTCACTACTTTCGCCTCTGTATGATGAGCAATAAATTCAAATTCTACACTTTCATATTTCGTTTTCAAAAACCGGTTCATCCAAAAGAAGAAACTGCGGGCGATATACTTTTCAAAAGCTCCCATTGACGCACTGGTGTCCATCATTGCTAGGACAACAGCTTTAGAATCATGCCGGATTACTTCATTCCATGTTTTAAAACGCAAATCATCATTGTAAATCGGTGTGATCTGTGCTTTTCCTTCTCTTGCATTCCGCTTTAACGCTGTTAATATAGTCCGTTTCTTATCCACATTTCCCATTAATCCTTTTTTGCGCACATCATTAAATTCGACTTTTTCCGTAATAATTTCTGATTTTTCTTTTTCCTGCAGATTAGGCAGTTCTAACTCTTTGAATAAAGCCTCCTCTATCTCTGCAATCGACACCTCTGACTCATAATAATCCTGTCCCGGATTATCTCCAGCTTTCTTCCCATTTCCGGCGCCTGCCTGCTGCCCATCGCCCGGTGCACGGGCAACAACATCTCCAACTTCTGAATCTCCGTTTCCCTGCCCGACATGCTTTGACTTTTCATAGTTGTACCTGATTTTATATTCATCGAGAGAACGAATCGGAATTTTTACCATATCCTTACCATTGGACATGATGATGTTTTCTTCACTGACAAGGTCAGGCAAATTTTTCTTAATGGCATCTTTTATTTTCTCATTATGACGCTGTTGATCCTGATAACCCTTTCGGTGGAGGGACCAGTTTTCTTGGGAGACGACGAAATTATGCTCTTGCTCATTGGACACTCGAATCCTCTCCTTATATTTGAATTGTTTCCAATCATCCGTTTTAAGAACAAGCTGTTTTAGAAACATGCTTTATCTATTCTATGCAAGAGAGAACAGGTTATTGCAGACGGATTGAAAGAATTTGCGGTTTTTAGTAAAGCCTATTTTCTCTATCAGATAAGTTAAAAAGTGGTATCCAGATTCAATTTGGATACCACTTTTCATTTTTTTCTAAATTAGATAAATATAGGTACTGCTTTAACGATTCAATAAACTGCCAACATAACGCAATAATTCATTCGCAGACACAGAATTATACCCATGCTCATCAATAAGACGGGCGATAACCTCATTGATTTTCTTCAGCTGTGATTCATTTGGTGTTTTCGAGGATGTCGTAATTTTAACAACGTCTTTTAAATCAGCAAATAATTTCTTTTGGATTGCTTCACGCAGACGTTCATGAGATTGATAATCAAATCGTTTTCCTTTACGTGCATAGGCAGATAAACGGATTAAAATCTCTTCCCGGAAACCTTTTTTCGCATTTTCGGAAATACCAATCTGTTCCTCAATCGAACGCATCAGCTTTTCATCCGGATTCATTTCCTCTCCAGTCAGCGGATCGCGTAATTTATTCTGATTACAATAGGCCTCTACATTATCAAGATAATTATCCATTAAGGTTTTCGCAGATTCCTCATACGAATAAACGAATGCTTTCTGCACTTCTTTTTTCGCAATTTCATCATACTCTTTCCGGGCAATCGAAATATAATTTAAATATTTCTCCAGATCATCCTTTGAAATGGATGGATGCTGATTTAAGCCTTCTTTCAACGAACGTAATACGTCCAGGGCATTAATGGAAGGAATTTCTTTACGGATAATCGTTGAGGAAATACGATTGATGACATATCTCGGATCAATCCCGGACATTCCCTCATCTCCATACTCATTTAAAAGATCCTCTACATCAATTTGATTATATCCTTCCACACTTTCCCCATCATAAAGGCGCATCTTCTTCACAACATCGACACCCTGCTTTTTCGATTCCTTTAATCGGGTCAAAATGGAGAATATTGCAGCAGCCCGTAAAGCATGTGGAGCGACATGTACATCAGCAATATCACTTTCCTGAATCATTTTTTGATAGATTCGTTCCTCCTCACTGACTTTCAAATTATATGGAATCGGCATGACAATCATTCTGGAATGAAGCGCTTCATTCTTTTTATTGGCAATAAATGATTTATATTCTGATTCATTGGTATGGGCAATAATCAGCTCATCAGCGCTTATAAGCGCAAACCTTCCCGCTTTAAAATTCCCTTCCTGTGTAAGAGAGAGCAAATGCCATAAGAATTTTTCATCACTTTTTAAAATCTCCTGGAATTCCATCATCCCGCGGTTCGCTTTATTTAATTCCCCATCGAACCGGTAAGCGCGCGGATCAGATTCAGAGCCAAATTCGGCAATCGTCGAAAAATCAATACTGCCGGTTAAGTCAGCAATATCCTGTGATTTTGGGTCGGATGGACTGAAGGTTCCAATACCCACCCGTTTATCCTCAGAGAAAAAAATCCGCTGCACTTTAACATCTTCAATCCTGCCGCCATACTCTTTTTCTAAACGCATCGTATTCAGCGGCGATAAGCTGCCTTCAATGCGAATCCCATATTCTTCATAGAAGTCCTCACGCAAATGCTGCGGAATAAGATGTAAAGGGTCCTCATGCATCGGACAGTTTTTTATCGCATACACTGCCCCTTCATCCGTACGCGAATATTGCTCCAGACCGCGCTTTAACAGGCTGACAATCGTCGATTTCCCCCCGCTGACTGGTCCCATTAATAATAAAATTCGTTTTCTGACATCTAATCTTCTTGCTGCAGGATGAAAATATTCTTCTACTAAGCTTTCAATCGCAGATTCCAAGCCAAAAATAGATGACCCAAAAAATTGATACATTTTCTGATTATCCTTCTCCGTAACTCCTGCACTCTTAATCATATTATAGACCCGGGAATGTGCAGTCTGTGTAATTGCCGGATTTTCTTTTACCAGCTCTAAGTATTCCGCAAATGTCCCTTCCCATCCCAGCTGTTTTTCTGCTTCTCTATCGTTTTTTACTTTATTTAAAATATCCATCGCAGGCTCCCTCCATCTTGCAACGATTTCTATATCCTATGCAATGGAAGGTTAAAACATGCTCTATGGAAATATTTTAGAAAAACATTATCTATCGTTTGAAATAAAAAAACACAGCGGGATGCCATGCTTTTTAATCAAGTACAATGTCATGATATGTATCAAAGTCATATCGTTCTCCCTGCAGAATCGTGTACTGTGAACGCCCTCTCTCTACAATCCAGACCATTACCTCCCGCTCGTCTGTTTGTGCCGTAATAACATATACCTCCTGTTCATCTGATAATCCAAGCGATTCTATGTAGTCATCCTGCAGCTCTCTGTCACGGATAAGTGTTATATTCATCATGTTGACGCCATACATTGCCCGGACATCCTCTGCTAGTTCATGCGTTAATTCCTTTATTGGGTGTGCTTCTAAAAAGTCCTCTGAAAAATAAGAAGCTACCTTTTCCTCTTCTTCCATCAGTGCAGCCTGATACATATCGTTTACCACCCGGACACTGTTTGGACTTAAACAGCCTGCCAGGAACAAAGGAATACATATGACAATAAGTAATAACAGGTGTTTCATATCACTTAACTCCTTACCTCTTATCTATCTTGATTGTAAGCGATCCGCATATGTTTGTGAAGGATAATTGCAAAGAATTAAATGTACCCCATAATAGCCGACAGTTGAATCTGGATAACAGTTCCATCATAATAGGAAACATAGAATAAAGGGAATGAGGGATTACATGGTATCAGATAAAAGTATTATATTTTTCGATATTGATGGGACACTGCTGACGGAAGAAGAACGGACACTGCCGGAATCTACAAAAAAGGCTGTTTTCAAATTAAAAGAACTTGGTCATGAGGTTGCCATTTCAACAGGCCGGGCAAAATTTTTATTTGAAGACGTACGTAAAGAGTTAGAGATTGATACTTACATATGCTACAACGGACAATATGTTGTATTTCGCGGGGAAGTTATTTATGCAAACAAAATAAATCCGCAAGTCCTGGATGAATTGACAGCATTTGCTTTAAATAACAATCACCCGGTTGTTTATATGAATGATAAAAAGATGACAACAAATGTCCCGACGGATCACCCATATATAGAAGAAAGTATTTCAACACTGAAAGTAGACGCTTATCCGGTACAGGAGCAGAATTCTACTGAGCACAGCGATATCTATCAGAGTCTTCTCTTTAACACGGAGGGAGAGGAGAAAATTTATCAGGAAAGATTTACAGATTTAGATTTTGTCCGCTGGCATCCTAAATCTTCAGACGTACTTCCAAAAGGAGTCTCTAAAGCAGTTGGTATTAAAAAATTGCTTGAATATCTTGATTTTCCGCCAGAAAGGCAATACGCATTCGGCGACGGTTTAAATGATATCGAAATGCTGAAATTGGTTCCTAACAGCGTTGCTATGGGAAATGCCCTGCCAGAAGTAAAAGAAGCAGCGGCATATGTTACGAAGGATGTAAGTGATGATGGTATTTCACACGGATTGCAGCTGCTTGGACTGCTGCCGGAAGAGTAATAATTCATTAACTGCTACATATCAAGTGAAGCTTCTGCGGCCAAATGAAGTTTCACTTGATATATTTCTTACTAATTCTATAAAAAGATGGCATCTTTTTTTAATATTCCAAAATAAACAAGATCCATATACTCATCCTCTTTTTTAATATGTTGTTTGAGAACGCCTTCTTTGTGCATGCCAATCTTCTCCATAATTCTGCCGGAAGCCGGGTTTACATGAAAATATCTTGCAAAAACTTTATGATACCCTTTTTCTCTGAAGGCAAATCGAAGGATCGCCTCTGCCGCTTCTGTAGCATAACCATTTCCCCAATGCTCTTCCCCAATCCAATAAGCTAATTCTCCATTATCAAATTGTGGGTGATTGGATAGTGCTATAGAGCCGTATAATTCTCCAGTACTCTTATCTATAATAGCAAATTCAAAATGCTTATTTTCATTAAAATGAACAAGATGGTTTTTTATCCATGCCAGAGCATCGTCTACAGAATACGGGTAAGGCAGGTTAAGGGTATTTTTATAAAGACGATAATTATTACATAGTTTAGCAACTTCTTCCGCATCTGATTCCTGGAAAAGACGCAAAAGAAGTCTATCCGTTTCTATTGTTTTTGCTTTTTCACGATAGCTATAACTCATGATGATTCCCCCCCTCTAATTTAATCAATTTCTTATAGCTTAACATATGTTTCTATTTTTCTATAAAAAAGCGTTTATTAGCTCTCTACCCTAACATATTTTTTTCCGTTATAGAATATCCTCTTATTACTGTGAAAACTTTCCTAAAAGGAGGATATGAAATGACAGACCATAACGATAGAGAAACAGACAGCAATAAAAAAATAAAACAACTGGAGAGCTTTTATAGAGAAAATCAAGGAAAACCAATGACTACAGATGAATCAGTTAAAATTTCAGATGATGAAAATACATTAAGTGCCGGAGATCGCGGACCGCAGTTATTAGAGGATTTTATCTACCGGGAAAAACTCTCTCACTTTGACCGGGAACGCATTCCGGAAAGAAATGTCCATGCCCGAGGATATGGAGCGCATGGGATATTTGAATGCTACGAATCACAATCTGATCTAACTGCTGCCCATTTCCTGCAGGAAGCCGGCAGAAAAACCCCCGTATTCGTTCGCTTTTCTCAGGTTGCCGGCTCCAAAGGGGCAAATGAGACCTTACGTGATGTACGCGGCTTCGCTACAAAATTCTATACAAAGGAAGGGAACTTTGACTTAGTTGGCAATAATATTCCTATTTTTTTTATTCAGGACGGGATTAAATTTCCTGATTTGATTCATGCTTTAAAACCTGAGCCCAATAACGAGATTCCTCAAGGGCAGACAGCACATGACACATTTTGGGATTTTATAGGAAGTAATGAAGAATCTGCGGCAATGATGATGTGGATTATGTCTGACCGTACCATTCCACGGAGCTTTCGCATGATTCAAGGCTTTGGTGTGCATACATTTCGCCTTGTTAACGAAAAAGGGGTATCTCATTTTTGTAAATTTCACTGGCGGCCAACTTTAGGTGTTCACTCTCTTATTTGGGATGAAGCACAGAAAATAGGCGGTGCTGATCCGGATTTTCATCGCAGAGATTTATGGGAGAATATCGAAAAAGGAAATTATCCCGAATATGAGCTTGGTATTCAAGTCATTCGAGAAGATCAGGAATTTGATTTTGACTTCGATATTCTGGACGCTACCAAGCTTTGGCCGGAGGAGCTTATTCCTCTTCAAAAAATAGGGAAAATGACCTTAAATAAAAATGTCGAGAATGTTTTTGCAGAGACTGAACAGGTTGCACTTCATCCTGGGAATGTTATCCGCGGGATCGATTTCACCAATGATCCGCTTTTGCAAGGCAGGCTGTTCTCCTATGCAGATACACAATTCTACCGTGTCGGCACAAATTTCAAGCAAATCCCGATTAATCGACCTATTCACACAGCGCATAATAATCACCGCGACGGAGCAGCGCGTTATGTGATTGATAAAGGGCAGGTTACTTATCATCGAAACTATCTGGCTGACAATACACCTTATCCTGTTCCCGGCGATAAAGGTGGCTTTGTCACCTATCCTTCTCTTGTGGAAGGGAAAAAAATTCGTCAAACCGCCCCCAGTTTTAAAGATCACTTTTCACAAGCAAAGCTTTTTTGGAACAGCATGAGTGATGTGGAAAAGAGCCATATCCTGCAGGCTTTCAGCTTTGAGCTTGGAAAAGTAAAGACACCGGAAGTACGTGAACGTGTGATTCGCATGATTGCCCATATTAGCAGACCATTGGCTGTTTCTGTTGCTGAGCAGGTTGGCGTACCTGCACCGCCCGGAGATATTCAGGAATCCGATGTCACTGCTTCTTCCCCAGCGTTAAGTATGCAAAACACAGTTTTTACTGCGAATACCTTAAAGGTAGGCGTGATTATTGATGAAAAATATGACAGCAATGCTTTACAGAATGCAATGACATCGTGGGAAAAAGCTGGGCTGGAGCCTGTTTTTGTCAGCAGGAAGCTCGGGACATTAGAAGGAACCGGTGGAGATACAATTACCGTTGATGAAACATTTTTAACCGGGTCGCCTCTTCTGTACGATGGTTTATTTGTTATTGGCGGCCCCTACGCTACAAGAGATTTTCATTTTATGACAAATCAATTTATTGTGGATCAGTTTAATCATTATAAGCCAATTGGCGGCATAGATGAAGGAGCTGAATGGATTAAAGAAATCCACCTGCAGGATCGCCCTGGTGTTTTGATAAGTAAATCTCCAAACGAAGCATTCTATAAAGCCTTTGTTCATGCGATGGCAAAGCAGCGGTTTTGGGATAGGTAAGAAATTAGAAATGCTCTGCACTGGAAAACCTCCTGTACAGAGCATTCTTATTTATTAATAGTCGTCTGGATTAGAACCGGAACGGCTATTTTCATTTAGCGCATCAATCTGCTTCATCTCTTCTTCGGTTAATGAAAAATCAAAAATAGCTGCATTCTCGATAATCCGCTCCGGTGTTACTGATTTAGGAATGGTAACCACATGATGCTGTATATCCCAGCGCAGAATAATCTGTGCTGCATTTTTCCCGTACTTCTCACCAATAGAAACAAGCGTTGGATGATCCAATAGCTGACCCCGTTTTAAAGGTGACCAGGCTTCCAGCTGAATTCCCTGCTTTTCACAAAATACACGCAAGGCTTCCTGTGTTAAATGTGGATGGAACTCAACCTGATTAATTGCCGGTACAACCTCAGCTTCTGATAATAGCCGCTCTAAATGCGGAACGTGAAAATTACTCACACCAACAGCACGGACACGCCCATCGAGATACAGCCTTTCTAGTGCCTTCCATGTATCCATAAAAGTTTCTTTTACAGGCCAATGAATCAGGTATAAATCTAAGTAATCTGTATCTAATTTTTCAAGACTTCTTTCAAATGCTTCTAACGTAGATCCATAGCCTTGCTCGCTATTCCAAACCTTGGAGGTCAGAAAGATATCCTTTCTCGGTATGCTTGACTTCTTGATTCCTTGCCCGACACTCATCTCATTTTGATAAAAGGAAGCTGTATCAATACTGCGATAACCATGCTCCAGCGCAATCTTCACGGCATCCACTGCTATTTGACCTTCTTCCACCTTATAGACACCTAACCCAAATTTCGGCATTTCTATCCCATTATTCAATGTTAATGTACTCTGCAAATGTTCACTCATATCTGACAGCCTTCCCTTCTTTTCTACCATCATATAATAATGAACGGAGGAAATGAAAGTGAAACGAATGTGTAGATAGACCTTGATAGAATGCCACTTTTCATAAACGCAGATGTAAGATGGATTAGTTCACATGATATATATAAACACCATCAACGAGTTCACATGTACACTCTCCAGCAAGGCGTAAATATTCTAAATGGGCTATTGTTTCCCCAACTGCGAACCTGGTATCATGAACAGCCAGTTTTTTCGGAAAAAGCTTTTCCATCGTTTCATAGACAGTAAGCCCGGTTCGCAGCATTTCCTTCAGGCTGATTAAACGCTCCTTATGATGCTCCTCTATTTCTGAAATTCGCTTTGATGCATTCTGAAATGGATCGCCATGAGACGGGATAACCCATTCGACATCCAGTTTCTTTATCTTCTTCAAAGAATGAAAATAATTTTCTAACGGGTTCGGATCACCATGGAACCAGTAAGAAATATTCGGTGTGATTTTCGGAAGAATATGATCCGTTGACAGCAGCACATTATTTTCCTCATTATAAAAAGTCACTAAACCATCTGAATGACCCGGTGTCTGTATAATCTCATATGCATACTTTCCAAATTGAATCGTATCACCTTCTTTTAATAGCCTTTGTACCTTGGGATAAGGTGTGACCAGTGCTGCAAATCCTGAGGTATTCTCCGTCAAAGCCGTGCTTATTTCATTTGGAATGCCTGCTCGGGCATAGTTTGACCGTAAATTTTCTAAAAAGGGCTGCTCCCAAGCCTGGAGGGCTGCATATAAATCCATTTCCGGCATCCAAACCTGGGCATTTGTTTTTTCCTGCAGCTTTCCTGCATAGCCAAAATGGTCTGGATGATAGTGTGACACAATAATATCCGTAACCTGCTTTCCTGTTAATTCTTTATCCCAGCGTTTCTCCGTCTCCTGATTATGCAGGCCTGTATCTAGAATTTTATAACCATTGGTGTCCTCTGCTATAAAGCAATTCACATGATTTAGCCGGAAAGGCAAGTCTAATCTGATCCGTTTGATTCCTAATTTATCTAACATAGGCACCACTTCTTTCTTAGAAATCGGCTATTATTTCCCTTTAAAATCTGGCCTTCTCTTTTCAAAAAATGCCTGAATACCTTCTTTATTGTCTTCTGATTGCAGCAATAAGGTCTGGACAGCTGTTTCTTGCAAGTCATTTGTACCGCTGCTCCATTCATCCGCATGATTGACCATATGTTTGACAAATTTATTGGCAAGCGGCGGCCCACTGACAATGAAGCTGGCATAATTTATTGCTGCTTCCACGACATCTTCTTCCGTTACTAGATTAACGATACCGCGCTGATATGCTTCCTCTGCTGAGACAGGTCTTCCAGATGAGATCCATTCCTTTGCTACTGCACCTGGCAGGTTATCTGTCAGTTTCTTTAATAAGCCCAAATCTGGAATAATGCCCACATTGGTAAAGCTGCATACAAAGGCAGCATCCTTTTTTGCCACTACAAAGTCTGCAGCAACAGCAATACTGAAGCCTGCTCCAGCTGCAAAACCATGAACTGCGCTGATAACATATTTATCAAGTTCCCGGATCGTTTGAATAATATCTAATGCCTGTTTCATATATTCCATTATCCTGGCGCTATTATCCAGTGTGTGAAGCACTTCTAAATCGCCTCCAGCTGAAAATATTTTTCCTTCTCCACTGATAATAACAGTTCTCACATCAGCGTCTTTTTCAGCGTCCTTCAAAGCTTCCACAAAGCCATTCGCCATTTCAACCGACAGCGCATTTCTTTTTTCCGGCCGGTTCATTGTTATAAAAGCAATAGCATTTTTCTTTTCATATTTTACTGCACCTGTCATCCTCTTCTCTCCCGTCTGTTCTCCATATCATGTCAGCTGGTGTACATTTTTAGCTTGATTATATGCCTTCCTCAATTCATTTACTGCTTCCTGTATAGTCTGTCTTTTCGTTGTTCCGCCAACCCCTTGACCAGCACCCCAAATATCCTTCCAGGCTTTGGCAGATGCGTCAGAGAGCTTTTTAAGATCAAGCCCGGCTTTTTTTGGTAGGTTTTCTGGATCGAGGCCAGCCTTGATAATGCTTGGAATCAAGTAATTAGCAGGTATTCCGCTAAAAGCAGGCGTATAGATAATATCAGCAGCTGCAGATTGAATGATAGATTCCTGATATGCTTCACTTGCTCCACTTTCCTCTGTGGCAATAAAATGCGTGCCAATATAAGCAAAATCAGCCCCTAACAATTCCGCTGCCAATATCTGTTCTCCTTTTGTCATCGCACCTGCTAACGCAACCGGTCCATCAAAAAAGCGGCGTACTTCATCAATAAAAGCAAATGGGTTTAACGTTCCTGCATGTCCCCCGGCTCCGTTTGCTACTAAAATAAGACCGTCACTCCCCTTTTCCAATGCTTTTTTAGCAAACTTTATATCCACGACATCGGACAGAACAAGTCCACCATAGCTATGAACCACCTTTATAACCGGAGATGGGTCCCCTAATGATGTAATAACAATCGGCGGCTGGTGCTTCTCTATTAATTCTAAGTCCTCATAAAAACGTTTATTCGAGGAATGACTGATGAAATTCACTCCCCATGGAGCGATTTTTGCATTTGGATTTGCTTGCTCCTTTTCTTGTAATCTCTCATTAATTTCTGTCATCCAGCTATCCAAAACCTCTTTGGTACGAGCATTAAGAGCCGGAAATGTGCCAATAATTCCTGCTTCACATGCACTTACAACCATGTTAGGGGTAGAAATTAAAAACATGGGAGCCATTATCACAGGCAGATTCATTCTTCTCCTTATTTCTGTCAGCTGCATTAGAACCTCTCCTTTTTAGAAAATACGACAGCGCCCATATCTTTCTTACCTTTAAATTAGTAGAAGCTGAATGGACGCCTTCCATCAAAAAATACTTTTTGAACATCCTCTGTATGATTGATCGCTGCTGTTAAATCTAATTGTTACATCCTAATTAAAATTCCTCCTAACCCCCGGTAACCGTTCAATAATCGTTCCATTGGCCATCCCCATCCCTTCACACATCGTTTGCAGTCCAAAGCGCGCTTCCAGACGCTCCATGGTATGCATCATCGTTACCATCAATCTGGCTCCACTTGCACCTAAAGGATGCCCCAGGGCAATAGCTCCTCCATCCAAATTGACTTTTTCTTCAGCAGCCCCGATCTCCTTCATCCACATCAACGGAATCGATGCAAAGGCTTCATTGACTTCAAAAACATCCATATCCTTCATTGCTAACCCAGCTTTTTTCAAAACCTGCCTGGTAGCTTCTATCGGACCTGTTAACATCTCTACAGGATCAGAACCAATCACACTGCGTGCTAAAATCCGAAAGCGCGGGACAAGTTCCAGCTCTTTGGCTTTATCCTCAGCCATAATCAGAAGTGCTGCCGCCCCATCGCTCATCTGACTGGCATTTCCTGCTGTAATTCCACTATCCCTGGTAAATAAATCAGGTAATGCAGCAAGCTTCTCCATTGATGTATCTTTTCTTGGTCCTTCATCTTGACAAAATTGAGCCGTTGTTCCATCAGCACGCTTAACGGAAATTGGCATCATTTGTTGACGGAAATAGCCTTTTTCTTGCGCTCTTCTTGCACGCTGATGACTTTTGAATGAATAGTCATTCATTTCATCGCGAGAAATATCCCATTTTTTTGCAATATGAGCTGCTGCTATACCTTGATGCACCATATCATATTTGTCCCGCAAAGCCCTATTCCATTTTACTCCCAGATGATTCGATCCCATCGGTACCCGGGACATACTCTCCACACCAGCTGCAACAACGATATCCATATCACCGCTAATGATTGCCTGCGCAGCAAAATGAATGGCCTGCTGACTCGATCCGCATTGACGGTCAATGGTCGTTCCCGGCACAGTGACCGGATACCCCGCAATAAGTGCTGCCTGCCTTGCAATGTTAACTGCCTGCTCTCCAGTTTGCGTCACACACCCCATAATAACATCGTCAATCAGCGCTGCATCTAAATTGGTCCGGCGTATTAATTCCTGTAAAGGGGCTGCCGCCAGCTCTTCCGCCCTTATCTCACTCAGAAAACCATTCCGTTTTCCAATCGGTGTACGTACTGCCTCAACAATCACAGCATTCCGCATAATGATCCTCCTTTTTGTTTTGAAAGGGTATAAATCTGTTATTATTAAAAGTTCAATTATCCCTGAAAACATACAGGATTTTTTCATTTCTATAATAAGAAATTTATCGATTCTATCCATTATTCCTAATAAAGCAAACGCTTTCACAATTAATTTTATGTTCTTCAAAATGGAATGTCAAGCAGGAAATAAATGTTCAATTATGAAGAAAAACCCTTTTACAGCATACCAAAATTCGTATTTTCACAAGAACCTGCAAAAGCCTCTTTTTCCTTGTAAAAATGCGTATGTAAAAAAGTAATAACGATTTTCGCCGGGACTGGTACTGGGACTACATTTACTCGTCCCCCGAAGACGATTGCGACTACCAGCCCCAGCGTAAAGAACAGTGCATCGTCCTTTCCAGTGCATGAAGCTTTATTTGATCTTCACTGTAAATAATTTTCTGTCATGTGATAAAATTACCCCGCCACATACGCCATTATCTGAATATATGTCATCACCAGAATATATAGCACAGCAGCAAATACACCATTAAACTGAAAACCATTTTTAAAGCCGCTTAAACCGTTCGAATCACTTAATACAATAATTGGCATAATCAAAGGAGATAATAAAATCGATATGGAGCTTCCTAATGTCACTGCAAGAACAATTAACTCGGGCGGGTATGGCAGATGAATCGTTTGCAGAATACCAGCCACCAATACCATCACTGTCAATGGACCAAGACCGGCAAAGCCTAATATAATCACCATAAATGGCAGTAAATATAATAAATTGATAAATGGAGCAATTGCTTCCAGCGCATAGAGACTATTCACAACCCAATTGGCAAAGCCTGTTTTAGTCAATCCAGCAATCAGCAAACCGGCGCCGATCATAACACAAAGCTGATAAGATTTGCTTGCCATCTCCTCTTTTATATACAACGCTGCAATATGTGTTAATTTATAGAGACGTTTTTTCACAATATAATAGCTAAGTATCCACACGAAGATGGTTAATGGTATCAGGATAAGCAATTCCATGTCAATGAATGCACTCAGAATAAAAATGGAACCAAAAAGCGAGATAAATAAGATGATAAACTCACGGACAATTCGCTTTGTCTCCCGTTTATTTCTTGTATGCTGCATAATCTCATCAATCTCATGCTGCAGACCTCTCGTAAAATTAACATGATACTTTCGATTCTCTACGGGAAAGAACAGAATAGCTGCGATTGTCCCCATCACAGCTACCCCTAAGCCCTGCACAATTGCCTTCCATAAGGAAGCATCCATGACTTCTACCACATAGGCAAAGCTCGGGATACTCACAACCCAAAGAACAGACAATGCAAAGCCGCGCAGTATTGCTGTGCCTTTATATCTCTCCCAAGCCTCTCCTTTCTCATCCTTTAGAATCATCGTTACAAATTGATACAGCATTGGAATTGCACCAAATAGCAGGAAATAAGCGATAATCTGTGTGAAAGAAACCATACCAAAGTAAAACTTCTTACTCGTATCCACAAAATCATGTGCGTAGCTGATGGCAGATTCTAAAAATGCTTCCTCCCGTAAAACCCAACTGACCATAGGTATCACTACTAATAGCCCAACCATGTTCCGCATTTGTAAAAGACCTTCACGCATTCCCGCAAAAAATGACGTATCAACAGAAAGAAAAATAATTACACCCGTTAAAAACAAACCAAGAGGCATCTTTAAATGCAGCGGGCCATAATAAAATGTACCAAATAGAATAATTCCAAATCCAAAGAATATCAGCACCATCAAAAGCAGATCAGCCGGGAAAAAATACGTAATGAAATGTATGATTGTAAAACCGATGATACAGGTAACTAATGCCGGGCTGATGAATTGTTTACTCATAATTTACTACTCCTATTTAATTTTGTTATCTATACTTTGCCATCTCAAATGATTGGCATAAGCCCTTACGGAAGATTGTTCCTTCTAAAGGAAGCTTTATTGCCGCAAAGCTGTCCGCAGCATTTTAAAATAACGCTGCTGTGCCAGATAATCCGCCTGTGCCTTTTCCAAAGAAACAGATAGAAACTGCACCTCTGATCCCATTCTTTTTTGCACAAGCTGAGGAATATCTGTTGTGATAACCGTAGCAATCCGGGCGTATCCTCCCGTTGTTTGTCGATCAGATAAGAGCACAATCGGCTGTCCATTTGCCGGAACCTGAATCGTACCCGGAAGCACAGCATCTGATATAATATCAGCTTTCTCCACATGAGGCAATGCCTTTCCTGCTAAACGGTAGCCCATACGATTGGATTGTTCTGTAATACGGTAGCTCTCCTGACAAAATTGCTGATAAGCTTCGTTGGAGAAAGCTGATAAATCCGGCCCGGCAATAATTCGGATGGGACGGTGCTGTTCATAATTGGGTATATCTATCTTTTTCAAATATTTTCCTGCCCGAATAGAAGACGTGTCCATATCCTTAGCAGATAGCCTGTCTCCTTTTTGCAATACCCTGCCTTCGAAACCGCCAATGCCTGCTTGTACATAAGTTGACTTACTTCCCATTACTTCCTCTGTAACGAAACCGCCGCTGACTGCAAGATAAGCATATGTTCCATGAACCGGTTTGCCGAATGACATAATCTGCCCTGCATAAACGCGGTAAGACTTCCATGGATAGATGGGATTTCCGTCAATTGCTGCAGATAAGTCGGCACCGCCAATAGCAATGACTGTATCTCGCAAAATTTTTAACTGTGAACCCATCAGGATCATCTCCAGGGTTGCTTCTTCTTCTGCATTGCCTACAAGCAGATTAGCGATACGATGTGCAAAGGCATCCATTGCTCCTGATGTCGGTATACCATATTTTTGATACCCGACCCTCCCCAAATCTTGCATACTTGTGGCCAATCCAGGCTTCATAACTTCTAAGATTTCTTTCAACTTGGATCACCTGCCGCACGTATCTGAATATATTGATTTGTTAATTCTTGAGCCAGCTTTTCTACAAAAACAGCCGCCTGTGCCCCATCTCCATGGACACAAACCGTATCAGCCTGTATAGCTACATCCATCCCATCTGCTGCCTCCACTTTCTTTTCCTTCACCATTCGAATAACCCGGCGAATACTTGTATCGACATCATGAATCAATGCATTTGGTGCAGTTCTTGGTGTTAACGTTCCATCAGACTGATAGGTTCTGTCTGCGAACACTTCTTCTGCCACGGAAAGCCCTCTTTTTCTTCCTTCTTTGACGAGCTCTGAATTGGCTAATCCAAATAAAATCATCCGTTTATCAATCTGATAGACGGCATCTGCAATTGCAGCCGCTAATGCTCTATCCTTTGCAGCCATGGTGTACAGTGCACCATGCGGTTTTACATGCCTTATTCGAGTTCCATAAATTGTTGCAAAACTGCTTATTGCACCAATCTGATAAACGACTAAATTAAAAACTTCTTCCGGTGTTACCTGTATCATACGCCGGCCAAACCCCTGCAAATCTAAAAATCCGGGATGTGCCCCAACAGCAACATTGTTTTTCACAGCTTTTTCAACCGTTTTCCGTATCACATTATGATCACCTGCATGATAGCCACAGGCGATATTAGCAGAGGTAATCCATTTCATTACCATATCATCCTGTCCAATGCGGTATGCGCCAAAGCTTTCTCCTAAATCACAATTCAAATCTACGTGTAAACTCATAATGGATTATCTCCCTTCTTTTAGCCTATCTCCGGCTGATAGTCTCCATTTTGCACCGCTTCCTCTATTTCATAATAAGCTGCTGCATCAACTGCTTTGAATTGCAGCCTATCTCCAGCACGAATTAACATTTTTTGTTCCTTTTTAGCACCATAAAGAGGCACGGGAGTCTTTCCGATAATTCGCCAGCCTCCAGGTGCATCCAGCGGATAAATCCCCGTCTGCTTATCAGCAATCCCCACTGCTCCCTGCTTGACCATTTTTCTCGGGTTCTCCAGCCTTGGTATATACAGCTTTTCAGACAAACCGCCTAAGTATGGGAACCCAGGCATAAATCCCATCATATAAACATGATAGACCGGCTTCGTATGAAGGCGGATAATCTCTTGAGCAGAAAGGTTTAAATAGGCAGTAACCTCCTCCATATCTAAAGCAAACTCTCCATCATAGCATACTGGAATCGTTATTTTTCTAGTAACGGGAGGCTCTGTTTCCGCCAGCATTTTTTGTAAATGAATAAGCTTTTTTTCAAGTGCTGCAAACGTAATTTCACTTGGATTATAATAAATCGTGATAGTGGTGTACGCTGGAATCCACTCCCAAACTCCCTCGATCGGATATTTCTCTAACAGGCTTCCAAAGCGATGAACCTTTTCATTTATCTGCCTGTCAATGGTATTACCAAATTGGATACGCACACCTCGGTCGCCATATGTTTGAACGGAATACATTAGTCATCACCCATCTTTTTCATTTCTGAACTTTCTGTAATTCTATTGTACACCTATTTTTTTGCAGAAACGAATGATTTGAGCTGAAAAAAAGCACATAAAAAAGACAGCTCCGACATTCAAAAATGAATATCAAGCCGTCTTTTGCATTATTTTTTGCAGATATAACAAGTTCGTTTGCCAGGCTTGCGCCGTTTGCAGCAGGATGATAAAGGAGGTTTGTTTTATAAAAACATTGTTACGATAGCACCATTCAGTAAATTAGCCAGGGTTGCCCCAATCAGCGCCTTCATCATGAGCTTCTGAATTTCATGCTTCCGCTGTGGTACTACGTTGGACAGCATTCCGACAATACTGCCGGCAGCACCAAAATTGGCGAATCCACTTAGCGCAAACGTTAAAATAGCAACCGTTCTATCTGAAAATGACTCCAGCATGGAAGAAAGCTGTGAAAATGCCACAAACTCGTTAAGCAGAAATTTTTGTGCCAATAAATTTCCAGCTTGTACAGCTTCATTCCACGGAATTCCTATAACGAAAGCAATTGGAGCAAATAAATAGCCCAAGATAAACTCCAATGAAAGATTTTCAAAACCGACCAGAGAGCCGCCCCAGCCCAGAATACCATTAATTAAAGCTAATAATCCGATAAACGCCATTAGCATTAAACCGACATTGATGGCAAACTGAAGCCCTTCACGGGAGCTTGTGAAAATAACGTCAATGATATTTGTCCTTTCGTTACCCGAATTCTTGGACTCCTGGGCAATTTTCCATTCATCTGGATTCAATTCATCTGTTTCAGGAATCATAAATTTAGCAATCATAATTCCTGCAGGAGCTGACATAATTGCTGCTGATAATAAATATTCTAATGGAATTCCCATAGCTGCTAAACTAATCATTACTGCTCCGGACACAGAAGCAAGTCCGCTGACCATTAAAGAAAATATTTGCGATCTCGTCATATTGGCTATGTATGGTTTAATAACGAGAGGAGCCTGCGTGTTCCCTACAAAAATATTTGCAGCTGCAACAGCAGATTCGGAATAGGAGGTCTTCATCATTTTTGAAATCAATCCGCCGATAAAACGGACAAAATACTGCATTATTCCAAAATGATATAAAAGGGCAATTAACACAGTTAAGAAGATAATCATGCCCAGCACATTTACTGCAAAGATGGCAATTTCTCCACTTCCTGCTAGCGGACCGAAAACAAATTTCAATCCTTCCTGACCATAATTAATAATATCGTTAATTGCATTGGAAATAGCTACAAGCGCCCTTTTTCCAAAATCCCATTGTAAAACAAGATATCCAAAGATAACTTGAAGAATAAAGCCTATGGTGACAGTATATATATTAATACTTTTTTTCTTTTCAGATAATAAAAATGAGATAAGAATAATAACACTACAGCCTGCTAAGCCCCATAAAATATTCACAAATACACCTCTTTGTAGTTTGTTAGATAAGATAATTTAACTTTCTTAAACAATAGAGATTAACTCTCATTTCTTATACCTGAAATGAGAGTTAATCTTCCCCTGCCAGCTTTATTTATTTTACAACTGTAAAATTTGATACACTGCGATAAATTCCTTTTTCATAACTTACATTTGATGAATAACTTCTTCAATAAGCTGGACAAATTTACTGCGTGATTGTGCAGCAACCTCAATCACTTCATCATGGCTTAACGGCTGATCTAGGATGCCACACGCCATATTTGTTAAACAGGAGACTCCAAGTACTTTTAAGCCGCCATGTACAGCAACGATTGCCTCAGGTACAGTAGACATTCCGACTGCATCGCCTCCCAGCACCCGAATCATACGAATTTCTGCCGGTGTCTCATAAACTGGACCGCTCCACCAGCTGTATACACCTTCCCGTAAAGTAATATCATTTTCTTTTGCGATGCTTTTTGCCAGATCACGAAGCTCACGATTATATACTTCTGAAGCATCCGGGAAACGTGTTCCCAAATCATCATTATTTGGTCCAATTAATGGATTGGTTCCAGTCAGGTTAATGTGATCTGTAATCAGCATTAAATCTCCCGGGTTGAAATCCGTATTTATCGCACCACAGGCATTGGTAATAATCAGTTTATCTGCACCCAGCGCCTGGATAACACGTACCGGAAAAGTTACTTCATCTAATGAATATCCTTCATAGTAATGGTAACGCCCCTTCATCGCTACAATACGTTTTCCTTTTAACGTACCGATAACAAGCTGGTTGGCATGTCCAACAGCTGCTGATTTTGAAAAATAAGGAATTTCTTCATACGGAATCACAACGGCATCCTCTAATTCGTCTGCCAAGCCGCCTAATCCAGAACCAAGAATCAAGCCTATTTCTGGAACTAATCCTGTTTTACCTTGAATAAATTCACGTGCTTCTTTAATTTGATGTGTCTGATGCATTTAAAAGCTCCTCCTTAAAATGTATTGTGCAACAGCTCTGCAGTATTTATTTCTGCGGTAACAGCTGCTTGAAAATAAACGGCAGCATCTCTGCAACGGTACGCAATGATGCAGCATGTTTATTTGCCAAGGCTGTTACCAGGGCTCCCTGAATCATTGTATTTATCACCGTCCCCAGCTTTTCAGCTGCCGCTGTTTCATATCCGTTTGCCTGGAGTTTTTTCATAAATTCCTGAGACCATGCTTCAAAAGCTTTCTCACAAGATCTCCGCAGTTTTTCACTCGTCGAAGCAGTTTCTAAAATAAGCGCAGAAATCGGCACTCCGACAAAATAACGATTTTCTTCAAAACGATCTGCACTGTCTAACACAAATGCTTGTATTGCTATCAATGCGTCATCATGCTTAGCAAGCTCCTCCTGAATAAAAGACCTGACAACTTCTTTTGTCCATATAACTGCCTCCAAAGCAATTTGTTCCTTTCCCTTAGGAAAATGATAATAGATAGAACCACGTGGTGCTCCGCTCTGCTCTATAATCTCTTTCAGCCCTGTACCTACATAGCCTTTTTCTTGTATTAACAAGGCAGTTGCTCGAATGATGTCATCTTTTGTATTCTTTCTCATTGAACAGAAACATCTACCTTTTTAGAAAGTATTCGTCCTTCTTATACGATCATCTTAAAGCATTAAAGCTTATAAAAAATAAACCAATCGGTCTACATAATAATAGTAAGTGATTCATGTGGAGCTGTCAATTACATTTAAACGTTTACATCATGCAATTTTTTAAGTTCTTTTATTAGTAAAACAAAAGAAACCTTATTTTACAGAATATAAAAAACCAGACTATTTCATCTGGTTTTTATCGCTATTCTTTAAACTCCAGCATTTTATTTTTTAATTCCTCTTCCATGCTGATTAGCTCTTTTTCTGCCTCATTACGTTTTTTGCGTCCATCAGATTGAATCTGTAATGTTTCTTCAATCGTAGACATTAATTTCTCCTGTGTCTGCTTCAGCGTATCAATATCCACCAGACCACGTTCATTTTCTTTCGCTGTTTCCACTGTATTTTCTTTCAGCATATCCGCATTTTTTAATAATAAATCATTGGTTGTCTGTGATACCTGCTTTTGCGCTTCCATTGCATGTCGTTGTCTTAGCAAAGTTAAGGCTATGGCTACCTGGTTTTTCCATAAAGGAATAGCCGTTAAAACAGATGATTGAATTTTTTCAACCAGTGCCTGATTCGTATTTTGAATAAGACGGATTTGCGGAGCACTTTGCATCGTTATTTGCCGGCTTAACCGGAGATCATGCGTCCGCTTTTCAAGCCGGTCCACAAATTGAAGCATATCATTTACTTCCTGGACATCCATCTGACTCCCGCTTGCTTCGGCTTTTTGGCGAAGCTGCGGGATAATTTCGTTATTAATTTCCTCCGCCTTCAATTCCCCGGCTGCAATGTAAATATTCAACGCATCGTAGTAATCCCGGTTTGTTGAAAATAATTTATCGAGCATTTGGTTATCTGACAATAGTAAGTCTTTATTACGATCCAGTCGTACACTGATACGGTCAATCTGTGAGCTCGTCTTTTGATAACGTGATAAAACCTCATTGACTGATTTCGACAGTTTTCCAAACAGACGGGATAAAAATCCAGTTTTTTCTTCCTGTAATTCAGACGGATCGATGTCCTCGAGCTTTTTCATCAGCTCTGTTAGAATTGAGCCAATTTGGCTGACATCCTGTTTTTGAACATGCTCTAACATCTCATGGGAAAATTGATGCAGCTTAGCTTGCGCTTCCACACCATATTTCACTAAAGACTGTTGATTGTTTGTATCAATCTGCATCGCTAATTGCTCTGCTTTTTTACGGTGCTCACCAGGAAGCCTGTCAACGAGCTTAGGCGCTCCCGTACTCTCTATATCCTGTTTTGAAGTATCCGCAGAAACCCCTGTTCTCTCACCAAATGGATCGTTTAATAAATCATTTATAGAATCATTAGAATGGTCTTTTGCAGTCATATAGAATCCTCCTTATTTTTTAGAGCGGCGCAGCGTCTGCTTTGCTACATCCAGTTCAAAGTCTAACGTTTCTAAATCATCCCGCAGCATTATTTGCAGATCTTTTTTTATCGTCCGGCTAAAGGCATTCAGAGTCTGTCTGGTCTCCTTCAACGATTTTTGCATCTCAATCGATGGAGAGGGCTGACTGGAAAGATAAGCGTAACGCTCTGATAATTCTACAAGTGAGTCCAGATGATTATAGAAAAAACTTTCTGCCTGATAAAATCGTGCCGGCTCTCTTCTTGCATTGTTATATATTTTTTGTGCCGTCCTTACAATCGCTAAATTTTCTCTTGCATGCTGAAAAGATCTTACTTTGAACAGAGCTTTTTGCATGCGTGATATTTTGCCTCTTGCTTCTTTTAAGTTCGTATCAATAAATTTATATTCTTTTTTGGTCAATCCCTGACTTTTAACAAATCGATAATCCATAATCTGTTTTGCCGCCGCATAGGTCAATACACCGCCAATCGCAGCAAAAAGACTTGTTAACAATACCGTCTGTCCATATATAAAAAAGCTTATAAGCCATATAGCTGTCAGGCTGGCAGCCCCAACAAAGCTTTGCATTAAAAATTGCAATATCGCTCTCATATTCTCACCTCTATAATTAATCATTGTAAAGAAAACTTGGCAAGCCAAGCCTGAAAGGCACAGGATTGCCCTGGTTACGCTTATACTTTATTCCTTAAGTTCTCTATAATTTCTTAAAGTTCGTGTTTAAAAAGTTTGATAAAAAGGATCAAGAAGTTCAAGGTGACGCAGAAATTCGCCGGGTCACTTTTATTGGACTTTTTGAACATCCTCTTAAAGTGTAAAATAGCGTGTAATCCATTTTAAATGTGATTTTTTATTTCCTTACTCTTATTATACTATTACGAATGAGTGTTTTAAAAGTTTCAATTTCTTTTTATTCCGGTATAAAACAATTATTTCCATATATTTTTTCTATTTAAAATAGAAATCAGCATACAGAAACAGTTGTTCTCTTTCGTAAGATGATATAATAGCATAAAGACTTTAGTAAATTCACTTATTGGAGGGCAGTTTAATGAAACAAATTGGTATCGATGCTGGCGGTTCTTTACTAAAAATTGCATATGAGGAAGGCAGCAGACTCCGTTTAAAAACATATCCTTCCAATCAAATGGATCAGCTTATTCCATGGTTAAAGACGCTTGCTCCGGAAACAGCACTTCAAGTAACTGGCGGCAGAGCCGAGGCTTTAAAAAAATATCAGCCTTCCTTCTCTATCTTCAAGGAATTTGAATGTGTGATAGAAGGAACAAATTACTTATTAATGGAAGAAAACAAGCTGCCTGACGTGAATTATCTTTTAGTAAATATCGGTACAGGCACCTCTTTTTTTCATAAAAAAGAACGCTTATCCGGAACAGGAGTCGGGGGCGGTATGTTTACCGGACTGGGGGCAATTATTGCAAATACTGCTGATTACCATACCTTAGTAGATTTAGCCTCTAAAGGAGACCGGACAAAAAGTGATTTAATGGTTTCAGATATCTATCCATTCAGCAGTTCTCCTATTGATGCCTCCTTGACAGCAGCGAATTTTGGAAAGGATCAGCTCGATAATTCCATTTCGCCCGGAGACCAGCTGGCAGCTTTAACACAGCTGATTGGCGAAACAATCGTATTACTCGCCGTCGCAGCAGCAAAATCTATCGGAACAAAAGAAGTTGTTATGATCGGTGGCGCTTTATCTGGAAATTCCCTGTTAAAGAAAGTCATCGCTTCCTTTGAAAGCATGCTGGATTTTAACTTGACTTTTTTAGAAAAAGGCAGTCATGCTGGTGCAATAGGCGCATTATATTATAGAAAATAGAACAAACACAAAGGAGAATAGCGTTTTGAAAAGAATGATTTATGTTAGTTTAATAATGATATTTATCCTGGCAGGCTGTAACACAGAGCCAGGTGCCGCTGCTCAATCTGATGCAGCAGAAGGTGATTTCACAGCACATTTTATTGATGTTGGGCAGGGTGATTCTACCTTATTCATACTGGAGGAGGATGACGAAAAAACGGTTATTCTCTTTGACACGGGGGACTGGCAGGGTAATGAAGTGGTTCCTTATTTAGAAGCTCAGGGAATCACTGCCATTGATCTGATTATCATCAGTCATCCGGATGCCGATCATATTGGTCAGCTTTCCAATGTACTGGATCACTTTGCTGTCGATGAGGTTTGGATGTCTGGTAATGAAAGTACATCTAATACATATCAAACAGCGATGGAGAAAATTTTATCCAAGGGCATTGGGTATCATGAACCACGCACTGGAGAAGAATATGAATTGGGGCCAATCGAATTAGAAGTATTGTACCCTACAGATATATCCGGAAAAGCAAATGAAGAGTCAGTTAGCATTCGTTTAGCTTACGGTCAGGTTTCTTTTGTACTTACTGGAGATGCTGGCGTAAAGGAAGAAAAAGAGATGCTGGAGACTTTTTCCCTTAGAAGCACCTTTTTACATTTGGGACACCATGGATCTAAAACTTCAACCGATCCCGCCTTTTTAGACGCTGTTCAGCCGCAAATTGCGATATATAGTGCCGGTGAGGGAAATTCTTATGGCCATCCAAGCCCGGAGGTTATTACCTTATTAAATGATCAAAATATAGAGTGGTATGGAACAGACGTTGATGGCACAATTGTTGTAATAACAGATGGCGAAACCTATTCGATTGATACAGATCAGGAGCCTGTAAAAGACAGCTGTATTGATATCAATAGTGCTTCTAAAGAGGAATTAACGGAAATTATTCATATTGGCGACGAACGGGCAGAGCAAATTATAGATGAACGCCCATTTAATCATTTTGATGCACTTGAAGATATAAATGGCTTGGGCCCAAGCAGGCTTGCAGATATAAAATCAGAAGGTCTCGTTTGCAGCTTTTAAAGGAGTTGGATAGCAATGAAAGGAATCATCGACCGTTTCGAAGGAGATATAGCTGTTATTTTAATCGAAGCTGAAAATCGGGAAATCCACATACCAGCGAATAAGCTTCCTGAAGAATGTACAGTAAAATCAATGGTAAATATAAAAGCTTCAGAGGAAAATACACATTCAGAGGTTTCCCTTGACCCGGATAGTGATCATCAGAATAAGCAAAAATCAAACGACCTTCGCAAGGCTTTACTAAACCGGAAAAAAGGGAGTAAGCTGAAAAGGAGGAAATAGCTATGCTTGTGAATCAAGCTGGCATTAGGAGTGACAGCACAAACTTCTAGAGTTTGATCTATATGCTGGATGTGATTCTTCCTGAATAAAAAGAATCTATATAATATGTTCTTCATCTAAAAAAGCAGCACCCCTGTATAAAACAGGAGTACTGCTTTTTTCACACTTTAAGTATAAAGAATTTAAGGAATAAAGTACGACGGACACGATATCCAGGTATTTACATTGGTCACACGACGTGACTGTACTTAGTCGATGAAAGTGCAATGTTTTTTTCGGTAGGACGAATAATCGCAGCCCCAGTCCCAGCTAAGGTAAACCTGCGCCTTTTCAGGCTTGGTTTACCAAGCTTTCTTTATTAAACTGGAGATACCGTCTTCTCCTCCACCATCTCAAGAAATAACTCTAAAAACCTGGTATCATCTGTCAATTCCGGATGAAAAGCCGCTACGAGTAGATTATCTTCTCTCGCAGCCACTATTTTATTGTCATATGTCGCTAAAACTGCTACATTTTCACCAGCTGCTTCAATATATGGCGCACGTATAAATATTGCCGGATACGGCTCTTCCATTCCCTTAACAGTTAGATCTGCCTCAAAACTATCCTTTTGCCTGCCAAATCCATTTCTTTTAATTTGAATATCCATCAGCCCAAGCTTTGTTGATTCCTCTGCTTCAGCCTGATCTTTTCCAAGTAAAACAAGCCCTGCACAGGTTCCGAAAATCGGCTTTTGGGAGTGCGCAAATTGCTGAACAGCTTCGATAAGATTATTTTTCCGCATTAAACGCCAAATAGCTGTACTTTCTCCCCCTGGAATAATTAAAGCGTCTATCTCTTCCAGCATCTCTTTATTTTTTATCAGCACGGACTCATGACCCAGATGGTGTAAGTGATCAGCATGCTCTGCTATTGCACCCTGCATACCAAGAATCCCTATTCTATACTTTTGCTTACTCATTCTGCATACTCCTCTATCAAACAGACTTAAAAACTGCGATCCTGCATTCTTTCTTCAGGACGTAATGTTTTCATATCAATCCCTTTCATTGCTTCTCCCAAGCCTTTAGAAAGTGCTGCAATTTTTTCATAGTCTTGATAATTTGTTGTTGCTTCCACAATAGCACGGGCAAATTCCGCCGGATTATTTGATTTAAAGATACCAGAACCGACAAATACGCCATCTGCTCCCAGCTCCATCATCAAGGCAGCGTCTGCCGGGGTTGCAACACCGCCAGCGGCAAAGTTTACAACTGGTAATCTGCCTGCTTCTTTAATTTGTAATAATACTTCAAACGGCGCACCGAGATTTTTAGCTTCTGTCATCAGCTCATCTTCGTTCATATGTACAACTTTTCTTACCTGTGATTGTACCTCACGTAAATGGCGAACTGCTTCAACAATATTTCCCGTTCCAGGCTCTCCTTTTGTCCGCAACATCGAAGCTCCCTCACCAATTCTGCGGGCTGCTTCTCCAAGGTCACGGCAGCCGCAAACAAATGGAACAGTAAATGGTTTCTTATCCAAATGGAATATATCATCTGCCGGTGTAAGTACTTCACTTTCATCAATATAGTCGACACCTAATGCTTCCAATACGCGCGCCTCAACAATATGTCCAATACGTCCTTTCGCCATGACTGGAATTGATACCGCATCCCTGACCTCTTCCACAATACTGACATCAGCCATTCTTGCCACACCGCCTGCCGCACGGATATCAGATGGAACCTTCTCTAACGCCATTACTGCAACAGCACCCGCTTCTTCAGCAATTTTCGCCTGCTCTTTATTCACAACATCCATAATGACGCCGCCTTTTTGCATCTGTGCCATTCCTCTTTTTACGCGTTCTGTACCAGTTAATCGTTCTGTCATTTTATTTCCCCCTAGCTTCTTTTGCTATTTTTTATTATTATAAAAAGAACATGACATGAATGAAAGTGCCAATTTCTTATCATTTAACGAGGTCAGAGGAGGCTAAAAATGGATCTATTATCCGTTCATTTAGATAAAACAATAGACACCCCTTTATACGAACAGCTCTATGAATTTATTAAGCAGGAAATTATACAGGAGCGTCTTCCATATGGACAGAAGCTCCCCTCTAAGCGAAAGCTCGCCAATCATTTAGAGGTAAGTCAAAATACGGTAGAAACTGCTTTTGAACAGCTTATTGCAGAAGGTTATCTTACATCCCGGCCCAGAATGGGATTTTATGTGCTTGCACATGGAGATTTGGAATTTGTAGAGCACGCATCCGCACCTGAAAAGCAGATATCCAAAGCCGATGAAGAACCGTCTATTCTATTTGATTTCTCTCCAAATAAAATTGATACGGAGGCATTTCCCTTTTCTGTGTGGCGAAGTTTGAACCGGCAAGTGATTGATGAATCACATCATGATTTACTCTTACTTGGTGACGGTCAAGGAGACAGACAGCTGCGTGCAGCTATTGCACATTATGTTTATCATGCCCGCGGGATTGACTGTGATCCGGACACTATCGTGGTCGGAGCAGGAATTGAGGTTTTAATGCAGCAGCTTCTTTCCCTGCTCCCCCGTTCTACCATATTTGGTATCGAGGATCCCGGTTATCAGTTGATGGTAAAATTAATCACACATTTTGGCTTCTTAGGCCGCCCGTTAGATATGAATGAAGAAGGAGTTTCCATTGAAGCAGTCCGCCTCCTGGAGCCTGATTATATCTATGTCACCCCTTCTAACCATTTCCCATATGGAACAGTTACCTCGATTAATCGGCGCAGCCAGCTGCTGCAATGGGCAAATGAAGGCGAGG
Source organism: Oceanobacillus sp. CFH 90083 (assembly GCF_009389585.1). Classification (GTDB taxonomy): domain Bacteria; phylum Bacillota; class Bacilli; order Bacillales; family Amphibacillaceae; genus Oceanobacillus. The sequence continues at coordinate 418,853 of NZ_VIYG01000002.1, forward strand.
ACCGTTATATTATTGAAGATGATTACGATAGTGAATTTCGCTATACCGGAAAAACAATTCCTCCAATGAAAAAAATGGATGCAAGCGGCCATGTTATCTACTTAGGCTCCTTTTCCAAGTCTCTCATTCCATCACTGCGAATCAGCTATATGATTCTGCCGAAAAAATTATTGGAGCAATATCGGAACAGGCTCACCTTTCAGCAGTCTACGGTATCGCGAATCGATCAGCATATACTTGCCCGCTTTATTCAAACTGGGCATTTTGAAAAGCATCTTAATCGGATGCGGAAAATATACAGAAGAAAATTTGAGTTTATCCACCAGCTTTTTGAACCTTATAAGCCTTCAATTCAGCTCCTGGGAGAGCAGTCTGGACTGCATGTCGTCTGTGAGGTACGCAATGGATTAACAGAAAAAGAAATCCTCCGGCGGGCAGAACAGGAGAGAATCAAGCTTTATCCTATTTCTTATTATGCCTCCAAAAATGTGATTGTCTCCCACCCTCAATTCGTGATTGGCTTCGCAGGAATGAGAGAAGAAGAAATAGAAGAGGCAGTGAAGCATGTTATTACCATCTTCCAGCTATAATGGAAAACTTCTTATTTCATAGAAAGCATCTTCCTATGGAATAAGAAGTTATTTTCGAATGGAAAATACCCTTATTCAAGATTCACTTATAATTATTTCATTTTTTAAACAATAATGGAATCATCATAAATCTATGCTATAATATATTGTCTTTGTATATATCATCACAGAGTCAAGAAGTGATTTTTAATTAGAAAGGAAAATGATAATGGATTCCATTCAAACGCTCTTAAATCATTTTAATGATTTTATATGGACCTATATCCTGATTGTTGTGTTAATCGGGTTAGGTATTTATTTTACTGTCAGGACTAGATTCGTTCAGTTCCGTTTACTGCCGGAAATGTTTCGTGTCGTATTCGATAAACGCTCTTATGATGCATCCGGAGCAAAGGGGACGAGTTCTTTCCAAGCATTTGCAATTAGCGCCGCTTCCCGGGTAGGTACTGGTAATATGGCGGGTGTAGCAACTGCTGTCGCATTAGGAGGACCCGGTGCTTTATTTTGGATGTGGGTTATTGCGATTATCGGTGCAGCATCCGGCTTTGTCGAAAGTACACTGGCACAGCTGTACAAAGAAAAAGATAATAATCAATATCGCGGCGGTCCTGCTTATTATATGGAAAAAGGAATGAATAAACGCTGGCTCGGTATTCTTTTTGCAATCATGATTACCTTTACGTATGGATTTGTTTTCAGCTCCGTTCAATCCAACACGATAAGTATCGCATTTGACTCACAGTTTAATGTCAACCCGGTTTGGATTGCAATTATCCTGCCAATTCTTACAGCAGCAGTTATTTTTGGCGGTTTAAAAAGTATTGCCAATGTATCACAAATTATTGTTCCCTTCATGGCAATTATCTATGTCGGGCTCGCCCTGATTATTGTTGCATTAAATATCACTGCCATTCCAGATATGTTTGTACTCATTTTTGAAAATGCATTTGGTATTCGTGAAGTTGCCGGTGGTGGCTTTGGAGCTGCAATTATGCTCGGTATCCGCCGCGGACTTTTCTCCAATGAAGCTGGAATGGGGGCAGCACCAAATGCTGCAGCAACCGCAGATGTAAGTCATCCGGTGAAGCAAGGATTAGTGCAGGCATTGGGCGTTTTCTTTGATACATTGCTTGTATGTACCGCAACGGGTTTAGTTATTCTGTCTGCCGGCGGTTTTGCAGGAAGTGAGGCAGATGGAATTGCTTTAACACAAGCAGCCTTCACTCAAATGTTAGGAAATTGGGCTGGTGTATTTGTTGCTATCTCTGTTTTCTTATTTGCTTTTACGTCTATTCTTGGAAATTATTACTACGGAGAAAACAACCTGGCTTATATTAAAAATTCCAAAGTAATGATATTCCTGTACCGAATCGCTGCAATACTAATGGTTATTTTCGGTACATTGGCATCCTTCGATCTTGTTTGGTTATTAGCAGATATCTTCATGGCAATGCTCGCGCTGCTTAACCTCTTTGCGATTACGGTTCTGTTTAAGAAAGCTAATATTTTATTACAGGATTATGTAAAACAGCGAAAAGAAGGCAAAGACCCTGTCTTCTATAAAGATACGCTGGATGACCAAACTGGGATCGAATGCTGGAAACGGGAAACAGAAAAGCAATAAAAGAATAAGAAAAACCAAGAAAATCACTTGGTCTTTAAAACACTGGTGTTCCTGCCATGGAGATGTCCGCTACGGGAAGTCGCTTTCCGCGGGCAACGCCTCAGCCTCCTCGGAAGAAGAACACTTCCTGCGGGGTCTTCACCTGTTGCTTTTCCCGCAGGGGTCGACTTCCCTTCGCTCCCATCTTTGAAGAAATATGTTTCTTTTGCTTTCTTACAAAGAATTCAAACTAATTCTAGCGACTCTTTTTGATGGGGCGAGTAATCGCAGTCCCAGAAGAAATACACGGAGACTCCTGTGGGAATGCGCAGAACGGAAAAAAGGAAGTTCGGTTAAGTTCGCGACGTCCTGTCGCAACACCGAACTGACATACATCCTGTATGCCTCCGCAGGAAAAAAGTGCACTTCTTTTTTTCAAGGAGATGAGCTCGGGGCCCACGGAAAGCGGCGTGTATTTCTGGAGCGGCTATCTTCAGCATTTTTTATATGCTTTCTTATTCTTTAAAAAAAGAAAAGGGAATGCTGTTTATTATTTTAGCAGCATTCCCTTTTTCCCATCATTCAAATACAATCGTTTTATTTCCATAAACAATAATCCGGTCTTCCAGATGCCATTTAACAGCCTGTGCCAGCACCCGGCGTTCAATCGACTGCCCGATCTTTTTCAAATCATCGACATTATGCTCATGACCGACCGGCTCTGTTCCCTGCTCAATAATTGGTCCTTCATCCAAATCATTTGTGACATAATGTGAAGTCGCACCTATCATTTTCACGCCTCTTTCAAAAGCACGTTCATACGGCTTTGCCCCGATAAATGCCGGTAAGAAAGAATGATGGATATTTATAATTCTGTTTTTAAACACTTCCACAAATGTCGGGGAGAGAATTTGCATGTATCTTGCCAAAATAATTAAATCAATATCGTAATCCTCCAAGATTTCCTTTTGCTTCGCTTCGACCTCCAGCTTTGTTTCTTTCGTAATCGGCAGATAGTAAAAATCAATTCCTAAAGCTTCCACCATTTCCTTAGAATTTTCATGATTGCTGATAACCACTGGAATATTTGCCATTAAATCACCGCTTTGCCATTCCCATAACAGCTCTAATAAGCAATGCGGCTCCTTGGAAACAAAAATTGCAATATTTTTCAGCTCATGGACAAGACTTAAGCGCCATTCCATTTGAAAACGACCTGCAACCTCCTGAAATTCCTGCTTTACCTTTTCCATATCTGTCCCCGGTTGATATTCAAAGTCAAGGCGCATAAAGAATTCGCCACCTTTTGGATTTGCCGTATATTGATTAGAGGATACAATATTTGCCTGCTGGTTCCATAAAAATGTAGAGATTGCAGACACAATTCCCGGCTGATCAGGACATTTAATAATTAATCTTGCTCTATTTTCATAACGGTCTTTATAAAAATCTGCCCGTTTATCTGTATACATATTCACTGTCTAATTTCCTCACTTCATTTATATTCTTGAACTACTCCCACTTATCAACCTTAAGGGTTGCTTGAAGTGGAGGATTCCTAAGAACACCAACCAATCGGTCAGTTATGGATTAGGCTATCCCCGCAGTCCCTGCGGTTAATCGCAATGCTTCCTTACGAAGATTGATACTTGCGTTAAGATCTCTCTGGTGATGGCACTTACATATTTCACACGTCCATGCACGCAAAGCGAGATGTTTAACGTCTTTGTTTTTGTGTCCACAATGGGAGCATAGCTGACTGGATGGATAGTTTTTCGCAACCGCCACAACCCGCTTACCTTACCAGTCAGCTTTATATTCAAGCATCTTTCTGAATGCTGACCATGATACTTCGCTAATGGCTTTCGCAAAATGATGATTTTTGAGCATATTTTTGATAGACAAATCTTCTATACCAATAATGTCGTGGTTTTTGACAATATCAGTAGAGATTTTATCCAACATATCTTTTCTTGCATTCGCAATCTTTTCGTGAATTCGAGCCACTTTTCTTTTTTGTTTATGCCAATTTGTCGTCTTGACAGAATCACCTGCGCTTTTGCCAGCTTCTTTTCTAATGTCCGGAAAAATCGCGGGTTTTCATACACGGTTCCATCTGAAAGGGTTGCAAAATTGGTTAATCCTACATCGATGCCTACCGATGAACCTGTTTTTTCATGGTGCCCGACTTCCGTTTCAACTAGTATCGAAACAAAATATTTACCTGATGGGTTACGCCTGACAGTTACATTTATAAGTCGGCCTTCCACTTTACGACTTTTGGCTAAACGAACAAGTCCGAGCTTGGGCAGTTTGATATGTTTATCCAAGATGGCAATATTTCCATTGGCATATGGTTTTTGTTTGGATAGACCCGAAAATGAAATGTTTTTTTTACTTTCATGACTTCTCACCTCCTCCTGTCCATTATACCAAATGAAACCACAAAAAAGGAACACTTGTTCGAATCTTTTCAGACAATAGAGATAGCAAAAACCAGCCCTTGTCCTTAGGCTTACCGCCTTGAGTTATGTCCTTCATGCGCTTGAAGAGGGAATTTTCTCTCTTGTTTGTGATAAAGTATAGACTATCGGATAAGTGGATGCCAAGTCAAGTATTTTTATAATTATAAATACAGCCAGGAGTTTTCCCTGGCCGTATCGATTATTCCAAATTTGTTATTTGAAAGCCCTCATTGGTTAATTCTACTGTATACGTCCACTGATAATCTTCTGTTTCTGTGCTGCCGCTGGCATAGGTTAATTCAATCGTTTCACTTGTTGTCACCATCCATGTCTCCGAATCAAGCTCTTCCACACCTTCTACAGACATGGATATTACCTCCTGCGTCAAATCATTATCGTATAATCGTTCAACCAAATCCTGCTGCATTGCCTCAAAATCACTTCCAGAGGCAATACTCCCTGCCACCTGACCATAATCACCTGTATTAATTGCGTCAACTAAATCATATACATAATTTTCAACAAGTGATTCTATATCAGCAATATCCGCATCCTCTGAACTGTCACTATTTTCATCCTGATCTGCATCCTCAGAAACAACACCCTCAAATTCTTCACCGGATACATCATAAAATTCTAATTCAGATCCGCTCCTATAATAATTTTCATTAAAATAAAATATTTCCCACTCTGCATCATCTTCATTATATTGAAGCTGGAAGGCTGCATCCTTCACAATCTCCTTTGGGTCCCCGTCTTGATCGTATGTTCCTGTCATCTTGATTTGGGCAGGCATTTCATACACAGCTTCTTCTACATTTGTCATATCTGTAAAACTGATGCCTACTTCATCCAGCCTGCCACTAAATCCATTCCCATCAGAATTACTGAAAAGGTCATACTCCAATGTTTCCTGCAATGCTTTCGAAATATTTTCAATGACGGATGCATCCTGTTTAGCTAGAGCTTCTACATAATCCTCACTAAAGGAGATGATTACTGGAGATATTTCCTCCTTCAGCTGATCATTTAGTAAGTCGATAGCTATCTCCTGATGCTGGTCTGTAATAGCGATTGGATCAATTTGTATATCTCCCCAGCCTGTTTCCACCATACCTGTTACTTCCATCGAACCATCAAGTAATAACGGACCCGCCTCTACCAGTTCTTCATTCATTTCTATATCCAATGGTTCTTCATTAATCAGCAATTGCAGCGAATGATAAGGTAAATTGTAATTGCTGGATGTTTCAAAAGTAACCTTACCCACTTCTAATTCAGAATCATAGCGGTTATTCTCATGTATTAAAAGAACGCTCTGACTCTTTTCCGCTTCTCCATAATCGGTTGCAAAATGGCTTGCTGCCTCATAAACACCAGGAGCCAAAGGACCATATGCTATAGAATCAGAGGATATAGCATTCTCTGCAAATGCTTCTCCATTAAACGTTGTCTTTACACCCTCCACACTGGAAAAAACCGTAACATATTGCGGCTCAGCTTCTACATGATATTGTGTAAAGAACAAAAATGCCTTATCGTCCGATTCTTCTATCTCAAAAATGGGAAGCTCAGCAAATACCCCATCTGGATCGGCGTCATTTATAAAAGCAAAATCATCTTCTTCCCTCATACCTGCTATTGCCTGTGCTTCCGCATCAGAAAGCTCCTTGCCATCCATACTTACAATATTTTGGATTGCATCTGCATCTCCCTCAGCTAATGCATTGGCAAAGCGCTTGGCAGTGTTTTCTCCGGAATAATAAGCATTTCCCCAAACACCTAAACCTATGCCGCATAATATAAGCAGACCAATTATCCCGGTCAGTATTTTTTTCTTTTTGGACATAGGCTTCTTTTCTTTACTTGCCTGTCTGGATGGATGCCCGCTTTTCATATCCTCTTCCTTATTACCAGCAGAACCTTTTTCCATCTCTGCAGGCAGCGGAGCTTTTTTTTCGGCAGCTTCTTTGTTTACCTTTGTTCCGCAATGCTTGCAAAACTGAGCTTCATCTGCAATTGGTTTGCCACATTCTCTACAAAATTTACTCAATCTATCTTCTCCCCTTTTTATCACAAGTGTCCGTAAATCCCTCTATTTACACTTTGCTAATAATGATTTATTTATATGAGGGAAAACGGACCCTTCTTCTCCTGATTCGTTCAACTAAGATTTATCGGGAAAATCACCCTCTAAATCAAGGTTCGCTGTATCACAGCAAGAGTGTCCCTAATTCCTCTATATTATATTTTGTTAAAGATCTTTTATTTGTATGAAGGAAAAAAGGTCGCTGCTTCTCCTGATTGCCTCAACGCAAGTTCGGCAATTAAATTCTCCCCCTAAAAATTTGGTTTTTATAACTTCATATGTACAGAAAATTCCAACATTAGTTCTAATCATACTTCTTCGCACAGCTTTGATACCAGCTGCATAGAATAGTCTATCAATATTAATAAAAAAACAGTTCCATACAAACTTAGACCAGCATCATGTATGGGCTTTCTAACATGAAACAAAGATCAAACATCATCGTAAGGAGGTTTTTTGATGGATTCCGATAAGCATAATCCCCGTTCTGATAAGAAAAAAGTATTCCCTGAGAACTGGAATATTGATTTTACCCCCTTTCAAGAGTTTGTTGATCGAATGGATAATTTGTTTTCCCGTTCCTTTAAATCTTTCCAGGGGCAGATACTTAATGATTTTCCCGCAGAAGTAATCGAAGAAGAGAAGAGCATTTATGTAAAAGCAGAAGTTCCTGGATACCGCCGGCAAGATATTCAAATTGAAATAATAGGAAATCAACTAAAAATAACATTAAATAAAGACGAAAGCCTATCATTACAGACAGAAAAAGAAGATATAAATAAAAAATCCATCGAGCGGAAAGAGCGTATTATCACTCTCCCTTTTAATATACCAAAAAATAGTATAACAGCAACCCTTGAAAATGGAATTTTAATCATAACTATCCCAAAGCAAGCCATTTCATCTCATATTGTAGATATTGAAGACTAACTTGAAACAGAGCATGCCATAAGCAGGTTCACTCTTTTCCCATTGATTGTTCCTCTATTAAAATGATTTCTTTCTAAACGCAAAAAACGCCGTATCACACTGGATACGGCGATAAAGCTCATTCTATAATCCGACCTGGCTGCGTGCATCCTCTAGCACTTCAGCAACTGTAATCGTATGATCAATTAATCCTTCAAATGTTTTTTCCTCATTTTGACTGATAATTCGATGGAAATGAATGAATTCATAAGCAAGCCGTGCACGATCCTGCTTAACAGAGATATCCTTTGTTTTTCCATCAATCGTGATTTTCACGTTTTTCGCGCCATTTGCACCGGGCTTAATGTACATATACCCCTTTTCTCCCTGAATAGAGACAAAATTTTCACCAGTCGTATCCTTCGCTCCTACACAGCTGGCCTGAAAGCCCGGATAAGAGAGTAAAGCAATCCCTGACGTATCCACGCCATTTTCAAATAAATTTGCTTTATAGACAACCTCTGACGGTTTGCCAAATAAACGCAATACGAAATGCAAATTATAAACATTGATATCTGCTAATGCCCCGCCAGCAAATGCAGGGTCAAAAATATTGGTCACTTCTCCAGCTTTTAATTGATCGTAACGGCTGGAATATTGACTATAATTACATTGAATTAACCGAATTGGTCCTAGTCGCTCAATATGATTAGACAGCTCCAGGAAATTAGGTAAAAATAATGTCGGTACTGCCTCGAACACAAACACATTATTTTGTTTTGCCGCTTCTTTTAATTTTCTGGCATCATCTGCGGTTGGTGTAAATGGTTTTTCACAAATAACATGCTTTTTACTTGCTAAAGCCTGCAGCGCTTGCTCCGTGTGCAGTTTATTTGGCGAAGCAATATATACTGCATCCATGTCTTCATCAGCAAAAAATTCTTCCAAAGATGTATAGGTTTTCGGAATTTGAAACTCTCCGGCTAATGCATCTGCTGTTTCCTGCTTTCTGGAATATGCAGCAACACAGGTTACTTCTTCAATCGGTTCAATTGCCCGCAGCATCTCTTTGACAATTTTGCCTGATCCTATTGTACCTAGTCTCATACGAATCAACCTTTCTTGTGGTTTAATAACTTTTTGAAGCTCACCTATTTATTCCATTATACTAAAACTCGCTAAAATTTAAAAAGGGCAGTAGATTGTAGTAGATGAACCAGAATAAGAAGCTCACTATCCTATTCGTTAATATAAGAATAACACAGGTTTCCACAGCCTGTGTTATTCTTCGGAAAATATTTTACAGATAAGCTTTTAATTTCCTTGCGATCACTTGCGGGTTTTCCTGCCCTGTTATGGCACTGCCGACAATAATAATATCCGGATTTTTCTCCACGATGTCTGGCATTGAATCTTCATTAATCCCTCCGGCAACGGCTACCATTAAATTCGTTCCTTCTGTCAACCCGAATAAATCTTTATGAAAAGCTCCTGTACTTTGCTGATCCTTTCCAACATGGAGACTTACCAGCTTTCCTCCTAACGCTGCTAATTCTTCTACACGCTGCCTTGATGGAACCCCTAATAAATCAATCATAATTTGCCCGCCAAGCTTTTCTGCTTCCGCCAAGGCATCTTTAATGGATGCGTCTGCTGAGAAAGCCATCACTGTCGTTATATCTGCTCCTGCCTCTAACGCCTGTTTTACCTCATGCTTTGCTGCATCACAGGTTTTCATATCTGCCAAAATCGTTTTATCCGGGAAAAGCTCACGCATTTCACGGACAATCGACATGCCATACTCTTTAATAACTCCTGTACCAATTTCAATAATATCGATATATTCCTTTGTATCCTCTGTCAGACGAATACACCTTGCTCTTGATAATCTATCCAAAGCCAGTTGCAGCCTCAATGTATTTCCTCCTTAACGTTCAATACGCTCTACTTCTCCCAGTCTTTCCTGAACATCCTCATAGTATGGAAGACCCTCATTATCTCCGGCAATACCGACAACCATCGAACCAATGGTATTAGCAAAGTGTAAGCAGCGTTCTAACTCCCAATCATTTAAATAACCGTAGAGAAATCCGGCATCAAATCCGTCCCCTGCACCGACTGTATCAACAACTTTGGCAGCTTTCACAGGATCTGCATTGATTGTTTTTCCTTGATGATAGCCGACAGAGCCAAGTTCTCCGCGTTTAATAATCACGGTTGGAATATCAAATTCCTTTGTTTTCTCAATAATTGCTTCCGGATCACTCTCTCCAATAATAATATCCATTTCATCCTCACCGGTGAGTAAAATATCTACATGCGGAAGGATACGCAATAGTACTTCCCTTGCTTCTTCTTTGGTCCACATTTTAAGACGAATATTTGGGTCAAAGGAAATTTTCACACCATGCTTTTTCGCCAGTCGAATGGCTTCCATCATGACCTCCAGATTATCTCCGCCAATAGCTGGGAAAATGCCTGTCAAATGCAGTACCCGCGCATTTTTAATATACGCTTCATTTAATTCTTCCGGCTGCATGGTTAATGTAGGTGACTTATCACGATAAAAGAAGACTTTAACACTGCCATCCTCCATGATTTCTTTAAAGTTTAATGATGTAGGGTAGCCATTAGCTAGATTTACTTCTTTCACGTCGACCCCTTCGCCTCTTGCAAAGGTAAGAATCGTCTTGCCAAATTCATCATTACCGAGCCGGCTGATATACCCCGTTTTCAAACCGAGTCTGGAACAGCCGACAGCAACATTAAGCTCCGCACCTCCAATATGCTTTTTAAAACCGTTGACAAATTTCATCGGACCTGTTGCCTCCGGGTTAAAGACTATCATTGCTTCTCCTAAAGTTATCACATCGTTCATCCTGCTATTCCCTCCAAAATGTATTTCTATCGTTTCATTGATCGTAAATTTCCTTGCTCGGAAATAATTACTTCATCTGCCATATTGGCAAATATTCCTGTTTCTACTACACCGAGCAGTGACTTTATCTCCTGATGCAGTTTTTCTGGTTCCGCAATCGTTTCAAATTGACAATCGATAATATAATTGCCATTATCCGATATAAATGTTTTATCCTCTTGATATCGCAAGCTTGTTTTGCAGCCAAGCTTTTGAAGCCTCTTCTCTGTTACTTCCCAGCCAAAGGGAACGACCTCAACGGGCAAAGGAAATGCTCCTAGCTTTTTCACGAGCTTGTCCGCACCTGCAATCACAATAAAATAATCGGCAATACTATCTACCATTTTTTCACGAACCAGTGATCCGCCGCCACCTTTAGATAAATGGAGCTGCTCATCAATCTCATCAGCCCCATCGATTGCCAGATCTATATGGCTGTGCTCCGCAAAGGTCGTCAGCGGAATACCAAGTTCATTGGCTAATTTCTCCGATTTTTTGGAAGCAGGAATTCCTTTAATCTGAATCCCTTCCACTTCTATACGTCTGGCAAGCTGTTTCAGCATATAGTTTACCGTTGAACCAGATCCGATGCCCAGAATCATACCATTTTTAATATACTCGACTGCTCTTTCTGCAGCATGCTGCTTATCGGATATTTCCATTATGTTAACACCTCTTCCCCTTCAAACCCTCGATTAAAACAGACTTGGATTGATTAATTCTGGAATATAAAAAGCAATATTCGGGAAGAAAGCGACGAACAAGAGAACAATTAGAATAATTGCAATGTATGGAATGACAGCCACGAAGGATCGTTCTATTGACATTCCCCCTATCTTCGCTGCCAGTAATAGACAGAGTCCATACGGTGGTGTAATCAGCCCGATAGCAAGTGTAATTACTACGATTAATCCTAAATGTACTGGATCCATTCCAAATTCTAAAGCCGTCGGTAAAATAATCGGTACAAATAAAATCATCGCTGGAATCGCATCCATAAATGTCCCGACAAATAAGAAGAAAGCAATAACAATCAGAATAAATAACCAGCGTGAACCAATATTATTATCAAAGAACTCCTGTGCTGCTGCTCCCAGCTGATAATAGCTCATCAGCTCTCCAAGCGCACTGGCCGCTGCAAGCGCAAATAAAGATAAAGAACTGAGTGCCAGCGTATCAAATAAAATTTTAGGAAAATCCTTTACTTTTAATGTTTTATAATAAAACATACAAACAATTGCTGTATATATGGATGCTACCGCCGCAGCCTCTGTCGCTGTGAAAAATCCAGTGATAATACCGCCAATAATAATGACAGGTGTTAATAACGCCGGAAACGCATCCAGAAATAATCGAAACAGCCTTTTCATTTCTACACGTTTATCCCTTGGATAATTCTTTTTCACTGCTAGTACATAGATTAAAACCATCATCCCCAAACCAATTAAAATTCCGGGAATAATACCACCTAGAAACAACGCTCCAATAGAAGCATTTGTCAGTCCCGCAAAAATAATCATTGGAATACTCGGTGGAATCACTACACCAACTGTGGAAGAAGCTGCTGTAACACCAACGGATGTTTCTTTATCATAGCCTTTGCGCAGCATACTGGGAATAAGGATTTTTCCTACACCAGCTGTATCAGCCTGAGCTGCTCCGGACACACCTGCAAACATCATCGAAACGAGAATGTTCGCATGCGCCAAACCACCGCGAATTGGTCCGACAATTGCTAATGCGAAATCAATCAGTTTTTCGGAAACCTTCCCGGAATTCATCAAATTCGCTGCCAGAATAAATAATGGAACTGCTAATAGAACAAAGGAATCGAGACCATTTACCATTTTCATAGCTACTGTTGCTTCCGGTGTATAAGGAATACCAAAAATACCAATTAAAGCAATAATTCCGATAACAAAAGCGATTGGTACCCCAATAAGCATTAAGACTAAAAATAAACCTACAAGCAGGAATCCCATTATTCATGCACCTCCCTTGCTTTTAGCTGCTGCACGTGCTGCACCATATGTGACAGTGTATAAATCAGCATCGTACCTGCCATAATCGGTATTGCAATCCAGACATAGCCCATCTTCATATCTGGAAGCGTGGACCACGTGTAATTCCAAAATTCACTGACAATCTGTAAGCCCAGCAAAAAGATACATACATTAAAAATAATTAAAACGCTGTCATTAAACAAACTTAAATAAAGTCGTTTTTTTCCTTGAAGCTTCTGCTGCAGGAAATCAAAATTAAAATGCTCCCGGCGATTCACCATAATCGCCGCTCCCATAAACACTGCCCAAATAAAGGAATAATTTGCTGCTTCCTCTGTCCAGATAACAGATACGCCTAGGTGTCTCGTCACAATTTGTAAAACAATGACGCAAAAGAAAACACATAGAAAAAGAACTCCAATAACAATTTGAGCTTTCTCCAACGCCTGCACTAATTTTTGCATGTCATCTCCCCCTTACTCCTCTGCCAGCGTGCGGATTTTCTCAAGCATAGCTTCTACTTCAATCTCTTCTGCAAATTCATCTAAAATAGGCTGTGCCGCTTCAATAAATGGCTCCCGGTCTACTTCATTGACTTCAGCTCCATCGTCCAATGCCTGCTGCTTATATTCCTCATCCTGTTCTAACGTCACTTCACGTTCTGCTTCTACAGAGGCCTCGGCAGCATCTAAAATGATTTGCTGCTGCTCTTCATTTAAATTATCAAACCTCTCTCCATTGATTAAAAGAAAACGTGTTGTAAAATCATGAGCCGTCTCACTGATAAATTTTCCGTTTGGGGTCGTATGATGCGATTGCTGCACAAAGAATGGGTATGCGTTTTCAGAAGAATCTACAACATCCTGCTGCAACCCTTGATACAGCTCTCCCCATGAAATACCAGACGGAATGGCACCAACGTTTGTCCAGAAATCCGATACGACTCCGGATGTCTGTGTCCGGAATGATAATCCCCGCATATCCTCTATTGTTTCAACTGGTCTTTTCCCATAATAATGCCTTGTTCCCGCAGACCAATAGCCTAGAAGTCTAAAAGAATTATCTGATTTTTCATTGATAATTTGTGCCATCTCTTCTCCCACTTCTCCATCCACAGTTCTTAGCCAATGCTCATAATCTGTAAATAAGTATGGAGCAGAAAACAAATCAACCTCCCGAATGCCTGTCTGTGTCATAAAACCGGGGGAAACAACGACAACATCAGCTGCCCCAAGCTGAAGCTTTTCTACAAGCTCTGATTCCTCTGTTCCAATCGTCCCGGCATGAACCTCTACCTCTATCTTACCATCTGATTCTTCTTCTACGACTTCTTTAAATGTTAAGAGCCCGGCTTGATAAGGGTTATCTGGCGACGTTTGGTTGTGTGCGGCAATAATTTTCAACGTTCCATCATCCTCAACTTCCAGCTCATCATTCCCGCAGGCTGTCAAGAGGAGACAAGCACAAACAAATATGCTGAAAATGAATACGCATTTATTCATTCTCATAGTAAGAACCTCCTTTTTCATATCTAAAAAATGAGACACATTCTTTTTTCAGGAACAAGCGCCGGGAAGAATCACTACTGACGCTCATTCCTTATATTAATCCTGTTTCTATTCTCCCTTTGCCAATTCAATAAATTCCTTTGCACGTGCTGTCAGTGCTTGATAGTCTGCTTCTGTTTTTAACTTAGAAGCATCAACCAGATTACTGCCTAATCCAACAGCAGCACTGCCATTATCCAGATATTCTCTCAAGTTATCCCTGGTAATCCCGCCTGTCACCATTGCTGTTACATGTGGAAGTGGACCGCGGATATTTTTTATATACTTTGGACCGACTGCATCAGCGGGGAATACCTTTACCATGCGGGCACCATGCTCATACGCCGTTGTTATTTCAGTAGGCGTTAAAACACCTGGGATATGCTCTATACCATAGCGCTGACAAAGCTGTAATGTTTCTAAGTTCCATGTCGGTGCAACAACAAATGCAGCTCCGGCTAAAATAACAGAACGTGCTGTTTCCGGGTCCAGTACAGTACCAGCACCTACCTTAATCGATTCATCTACATTTGCTACTGCTTTTTCGATAATCGCATTGACATTTGGTGTTTCTGCTGTAATTTCAACATGATGAATCCCGCCCTCTGCCAAAGCTTCCAGAATTCCTATAATATTTTCCTCATTAGATTTTCGAATAACTGCTACTACTTTTTCTTTCTTGATACCTTCAATAATTGTCATGTCAAAGTCTCCTATTCTAAATTAGTATGTTTTTGGTTCAAGCTTTCCTCATTACGATTTCCCGGATATGTCCGCAGTAAGTACACAACAATACTGTCTAAAACCAAATGTGCAGATTGATCAAATTGACTTCCAAGCGGCTGGATGGTTGCAGGTTCCGTTTCTAACCGCTTTTTCGTAGCGGCTGGAATCCGGACAAGCTGACTGCTGAATGCACCAATAGCAGATTGGGGATTGGTTGTAACCAGTGCAACAGACGCTCCAATGTCTTTTGCTTTTTTGGCATAATTTAAAAGAGAAGCAGTTCCTCCAGATCCCGAGATTAATAGTAACAAATCATCTGATTCAAGACTCGGGGTAATCGTCTCTCCAACTACGTACACCTGATAACCGCTGTGCATTAACCGCATAGCAAACATCTTGCCCGCCAATCCGGATCTCCCTGTTCCTGCAATAAATATCCGGTTTGCTGTTTGTATTTTCTCTGCCAGTTCTACCGTTTGATTTTCATTAACCTGTGACAGTACCTCCTGCATTTCTCCAGCTACTGTATTTAATATTTCTTTCATCTTACTTCTCCCCACCTTTTAACATGATTTTCTTCTTACTAAAATTGGTTTGAACCGCAATATTTCCGCATGCTTGTCCGTTTTTCCTTTTAACATATTTGCAAATAAGATTTCTGCTGCTTTTTTCCCCATTTCGAAAGCAGGCTGAGAAATGGTTGTAAGCGGAGGATTATAAAAATCTGCGAACGATACATCATCGACGTTAATAACCGCCACATCATCCGGTATCCGTATATTGTTCCTGCTAAAAAAAGACAGCACCTCATGCAGTACACGGTCATTAATAGCAAAAATAGCATCCGGGTGCGCTTCATTTTGAAAAAATGCATCCAGCTTTTCGTATATCGTATGAATCCTGCCGGCGATCAAAGAAACCCTGGGAGCCTCTGCATCTGTCTGCTGAACAAATTCCTGAAAAGCATTTACACGTTCCACTCTGGGTGTTACCTGTTCAATTAAAGGCGGACTCACCATCGCAATGTGCTGATAGTCTCCTTGTATTAAAGCTTCAGCAGCCAGTCTCGCTGCTTCCTGATTATCCAAAATGATCGTATCTACCTTCAATTCTTTTACAATTCGATCCATAAATACTAAAGGATATCCCTCGTCCAGGAGCTGCTGATAAAGGTCCACATTGTCGCCAGTAGGAAAAGCAATAATCCCATCCACCTGCTTTGCTTTCAGCATTTCAATATATTTTTTTTCCTTCTCCGGCTGATCATCTGCATTGCACACAATCACATGAAATCCTTTTTGGTGGCAGAAGTCCTCAATTGCCCGGATTACTTGTGTTGAAAATACATGAAGAATATTTGCTACAATCACTCCTATCGTTGTGGAAGATTTTTGCTTTAAGCTTCGGGCTACCATATTCGGGCGATAGTTTAAGTCTTTTACAGCTTGGGCTATCTTCACACGTGTCTCTTCACTCATATAGTCAAAGCGGCCATTTAAATATTGAGATATAGTACTTTTCGAGACTCCCGCATATTCAGCCACATCTGCCATCGTTATTCTTTTCATCTGCTTCACCTATATCAATTTTGTTTGATAAATCGATTTAGTAAATCGGTTTAGTAGTAGTATAAATGAAAAGAAAGCGTTTAACAAGTCTTTTTTTTCCATACTAAAAGGCAAGCAACCAAATTGCTTACCCTTTCTATAATCCTATTCGTTCACATTTTTAGCCATAAGGATAAAAGCCATACGGCGGATATGGATAATAAGGAGGGTATGGATAAAATGGCGGCGGTCCACCTATACCATCCAGTAATAATCCTGCTGCCAATCCTCCTAAAAACGGTACGCCAAATCCAAAAACAGGGTTTCCATAAAAGGGACCGTGGTGATATGGCCGTCTTACTTCCTGGTTATATATATGATTGTTATATCCGACATCCTGATAATATGCATGAGGAAACATACTTTGCTGATTTCCGGAATGGACATTTATTTCATTCATACTTTTAATACCCCTCTCTCCATTACTCCCTATTAAGATATGCAGCGACCCAAAAAATTGCTAATCAAGCCCGTTCTATTACCATACATGCTGTCAGCTTTACAACTTCTTTCTTAAAAAAATATGATAAACTAAAAGAAAAAGATAAGACGAAAACAGGAGGCGAAAGAAATGAAGAAGCAAAACTATGCCATTATTGATATTGGCTCCAACACAATCCGTTTGGTAATTTATGAAAAAACAAAGGGGAACCGGCTGAAAGAAATAGAAAACGTAAAAGCCTCCTCCAGGCTCCGGACCTTCTTAGAAGAGGATAATACCTTAAACCAGGCAGGAATTGACCGGTTGATTGATACATTAAAAAGCTTTCAGGAAGTTTTAGCTACCTATACACTGCAAGACACTATCTGCGCTGCCACAGCCGCTATTCGGCAAGCAGAAAATAAACAGGAAATCGAAACGCAAATTGTAGAAAAAACGGGCTTAAACATCCGCATTTTAAGTGAAGAAGAAGAGGCATACTATGGTTACTTAGCCGTTATCCACTCAACTTCATTAACGGAAGGAATTACCGTAGATATTGGTGGAGGAAGTACGGAGGTTACCTATTTCAAGGGGCGTGAACTGAAGGAATCACATAGCTTCCCTTTCGGTGCACTTACCTTAAAAGATTTTTTCGCCAGAACTGTTCCAACAACAGAAGAACTCACCAAGCTGCGCCAATATCTAAAGGAACAATTCGCAACACTTCCCTGGCTCGAGAATAAGGAAGTAAAATTGATAGCCATTGGAGGAAGTGCGCGAAATCTGGCACAGGTTCATCAAAATTTGAAGTCTTATCCTCTGGCAGGTCTGCATGAGTATCAAATGTTTCAAAAGGATATTATGGAGGTAAGTCATTATTTAACCTCGATAAAGCCAGATAAGCTGACAAAAGTGGACGGCCTGTCTAAAGATCGGGCAGATATTATTATTCCAGCAATTGAAGTTTTTCACTGCCTCTATCAGACAGTTCAAGCGGAAAGCTTTGTTTTAAGCCGGAAAGGACTCCGGGATGGCGTGCTATATGAACATTTAGCGAAAGAGTCTGATTCTTCACTCTTTCCACATGTTTTGGAGGAAAGCATCCGGGAGCTCGTCAATGACTATGACTTAAATCGGGAGCATATTAGGCATGTCCAAAATTTAACGGAGCAATTATTTGATTTTTGCAAGGATAATGGACTGATCCGTTTAGACAGGCAGGACCGGAAGCTGCTTAAAATGTCGAGCTTTTTATTTAACCTTGGAGAATATATTGATTCTGAATCAAGTTCGCAGCATACCTTCTACCTTCTTGCCAACCGTACGATCGACGGCTTGGAGCATCGGGAGCGTTTGAAGCTTGCACTCGTTGCTTCTTATAAAAACAAAACGGTCTTTAAGCAATTTATCCAGCCATATAAATCATGGTTCTTAAAGGAAGAGCGCCAGAAGCTTTTAGACCTTGGAGCATTATTGAAATTCACTTACTGTCTGGATGCTACTAAAAGACAAATTGTGGAGAAGATAGATTTTCACTTAAAGAAAAAGAAGGCTATTATCCGTATATACACAAATGCAAATGCCATGCCGGAAGAATATCAGGCAGAGAAGCAGAAAAAGCATCTCGAAAAAGCGATTGGAAAAGAGTTAGAGCTGGAATTTATTACTTTGCGATAATAAGAAGATAAACTCGACAGAAGGTGCTTATTAAAAAACTCATCCTGCTAAAACAGATTGTTCACACAAACTTTACACCTCTTTAACATACTTTATGAAGAAAAGGATTATGATATATATAGGACTTTAAAAGGGATGGTGTGACATGGACAAACAAATAAAAAATGCCAACTCATCTGCCTCCTATAATAACAGGGAGCTGAGCTGGCTCTCATTTAATAAGCGTGTATTAGAAGAAGCAGCTGATGTAAGCAATCCCCTGCTTGAAAGGCTGCGGTTTTTATCTATTTTTTCATCAAACCTGGATGAATTCTTTATGGTACGGGTAGCTGGATTAAAAGATCAGGTAAAAGCGGGCTTTAACCGTCCGGATGACAAATCAAATCTGACGCCAAAGCAGCAGCTCTCTGCTATTGCAACCTTTAATCACGACTTAGTGGAGCAGCAGTATAGCTTATTTAAACAAGTACAAAACGAATTAAAAGCGCAGGATATCCATCTTTTTCAAATGGCCAATTTATCAGCAGAAGCATTGTATGAACTGGAGCAATATTTTGATGAGCAAATCTATCCGATTCTTACACCGATGGCCATTGATGCCTACCGCGCTTTTCCGATGCTGCTAAATAAATCGTTAAATCTTGCTGTTCAGTTAGAGGATGAGTATGAACAAGAGCAGCATCATAAAAAAACGGCAATTGTCCAGGTTCCTGCCTTATTAGACCGGTTTATCCAGATTGGTGAAAAACATCATTATGTGCTATTAGAAGATGTTATCCGCTATTTTATTTATAAACTCTTTAAAGGATATCGGGTGATTTCATCAAGCACTTTTCGGATTACCAGAAATGCAGACATGACTATTCACGAAGATAGCGCACATGACCTATTAAAGGAAATTGAAAAAGAGTTAAAAAAGCGAAAATTTGGAGCAGCTGTCCGTTTGGAAATGAACACCATAGAGCAGGACGCTACAATCACGTCCTTTTTGCTTCACGAGCTGGAAATTCATGAAAAGGATCTGTACATTGTGGATGGACCGCTGGATTTAACTTGTTTAAATGATTTCTACAGCCAAGTAAAGCATGACTTTGAGCATCTTATTTATGAAACATTCATCCCGCAGCCGGCACAGGATATTCATGAGGATGAGACGGTCTTTCAGGCAGTCCGGAAAAGAGATCTCTTTCTGCATCATCCTTATGAGTCGTTTGAGCCAATTGTCGATTTGATGCGTGAAGCTGCCGATGATCCGGAAGTGCTGGCGATTAAGCAGACGCTCTATCGTGTCAGTGGCGATTCACCGATTATTGCCAGTTTAAAGCGCGCAGCGGAAAATGGAAAACAAGTAACGGTCTTAGTAGAGTTAAAAGCACGATTTGATGAAGCAAATAATGTAGAATGGGCCAAGCAGTTAGAAATTGCCGGCTGTCATGTGATCTATGGAATGATCTCTTTAAAAACACATAGTAAGATCACATTGATTGTCCGGAAGCATGATAACCGGATTGAACGTGTTGTTCATCTGGGAACTGGTAATTATAATGATCAGACCGCTAAATTTTATACAGACATGTCTTATTTAACAACGAAAAGAAAATACGGCATAGATGCGACAAACTTCTTTAATTATTTAAGCGGTTATACAGAGAAACCTGATTTTCATCATCTATCCATGGCTCCATTCGATATTCGTAATGATTTAATCGAATACATCGACCGGGAAATTACGTTCCATAAACAATACAACAATGGGCGAATTATTGCTAAAATGAACTCTTTAACAGATAAGCCATTAATCAAAAAGCTTTATGAAGCCTCCCAGGCCGGTGTTCAAATTGATTTAATTGTGCGTGGTATCTGCTGCCTGCGTCCCGGTATTCCAAATGTAAGCGAGAATATTCGAGTACTCAGCATTGTCGGCCGGTTTTTAGAGCATAGCCGTATTTATCTTTTCCATCATAATGGTGAAGTAAATATTTTCTTATCCTCTGCAGATTTAATGACCCGCAATATGATTAAACGCGTGGAGCTTATGTTTCCAGTCTATGAAAACCGGATAAAGGAGCGTATTTACGATATCCTTAATCTCATGCTCCGTGATTCTAAAAAAGCAAGACAGCAGGCAAATGATGGTACGTATTCTCATGTACAATCTGATACTGCATTAAATAGTCAATTAAGGTTATTTGAACAGGCAATGAACGTTTTTTCTTAAAATATATCATCAAAACCTCAACATCTGCTTTCGGCAGCATGTTGAGGTTTTGATGTTTTCATTTATATAGGAATATTATTAGATGGATCCAGACATTTTGCAAGAATAATTAATTTGAAAAGGCAGGCTATTTGAATCATAATTATGATAAAATAACTAGCAATGAACAACAAAAGGAGTCCTTCTTATGAAAATTACAGAAATAACAATGCATTTGATGAATATGCGAATGAAAAATCCGTTCACGACAAGCTTTGGAACAGAACAGGACCGTGAATTTATCATTTTAGAAGCGAAAGATGAAGATGGCACGATTGGCTGGGGAGAATGTGTTACTTCGGAATCCCCTCTTTATATTGAGGAATTTACAAAAGCTGCCTGGGTCATGCTGGAAGAATATTTAATTCCACTTACCCTCGGCCGTGAAATCAGCCATCCGGATGAGCTGACTGATTTATTCAAGCCGTTCAAACGCAATAACATAGCAAAAGCAGCTATAGATGCAGCTGCCTGGGATATTCATGCAAAACAGCAGGGTATCTCTCTCGCGCAGGCTATCGGCGGATGCAGAACGGAAATTGAAGTCGGTGTCAGCCTCGGGATTGAAGATAATATGGAACGGCTTCTTAACAACATTAAAGAGAAAACAGAGGAGGGCTATAAGCGGATTAAAGTTAAAATTAAGCCTGGAAAAGACGTGGAGGTTGTCAAAGAAATCCGTGAGCATTTCCCGGACATCCCACTGATGGTCGATGCTAACTCGGCCTATACATTGGACGATATAGAAACATTGAAAAAACTGGATCCATACAATCTTATGATGATTGAGCAGCCGTTAACAGCTGGAGATTTAATTGATCATGCCGAGCTGCAAAAGCATATTAAAACGCCAATTTGCCTGGATGAAAGCATTCATTCCTATGAGGATGCACGGCAGGCAATCCAAATCGGCAGCGGGAAGATTATCAATATGAAGGTTGGACGTGTCGGTGGAATCACTACAATGAAACGAATTCATGAGCTATGTAAAGAAGCGAATATCCCCATGTGGTGCGGCGGTATGCTTGAATCCGGTGTAGGACGTGCACATAATATTGCAATTACCTCGCTTTCTGCATTTACACTGCCTGGAGATACTGCTGCTTCCTCACGCTATTGGGATGAGGATATTATCGACCCTGAAGTATATGTCAAAGATGGCATCGTACAGGTCCCAGCTTCTCCTGGAATCGGATATGAAGTCAACCGTGAGAAATTAGCAAGATATACTGTCGAGAAAAAAACTTTTAAATAATAAAATCCATAAGAGAAGAGTTAAAAAGATGTTTCCCTTTTTAAAAAGGACAAACAATCTAAACAGCTCTTCTTTTTCTTGTTCTTACTTAAAATGCGTATTCAAAAAGGTGCCGAATTAGAAGCAAGAAGATCAAGGCGACGGGATTTTTACGAACGGAGCGTATGCTTTTAAATACGTGAGTATCGGAAAAATCCCGTCAACGCAGAGATTCGCCGCTTATCATTCGGTGACTTTTTGAACATCCTCTTAAATGTTATTTCAAAGATAGTACATAATATATATAATACGTTATTTACTAGCATGCTTTAGTGGACTGTAATCCGGCGGAAGGAATAGCCAATACCCTACTATCTGCATATGATTAAAAAATAAGCAAAACATCTCAAGCAACTCTCTTGAAATCATAACAGAATCAATGTATAGTTTAATCCGTATTATTTTCATTGGATTTATAAGAAACATTTTATAAGGAGGCTCACACCAAATGGATAATTGGTTTATAGTAATAAATATTATTGTGTTACTTGCATTAATTGGTTTATTAATCTATATGCAGAAAAAACATGTGTCATTTGCCAAACGCGTATTTACAGGGATGGGGCTTGGAATTGTTTTAGGAGCTCTTTTCCAGATGATTTATGGAGAGGGATCAGCGATTCTTACAGGAACGCTGGACTGGTACAGTATTGTCGGCAGTGGATATATTCGCTTCTTAATGCTAATCGTTGTTCCGCTCGTGATGGTATCCATTATTCGTGCCATTATCAATTTAAATGAAACAAAACAGCTTGGAAAAATGGCCGGCTGGGTCATTGGTGTACTTATTTCAACAACACTTGTTGCCGCAACGCTCGGGATTGCCACTTCCCTCGTCTTTGATTTAAATGCTGAACAAATCGAAGCAGGTCAGGCAGAGGCAGAACGCGGGGCTTCGATGGAGGAAAGCTTTGAATCGATGGCAGAACAAACTACACCGCAGCGGATTATTAACTTTATTCCAAATAATATCTTCTTGGATATGACAGGAGAACGTTCCACCTCCGTTATTGCGGTCGTTATTTTCTCTGTTCTCGTCGGGATAGCCACTCTCGGGGTGAGCAGGAAACAGCCGGAGCAGGCAGAGCGGTTTACGAAAATGGTTAACGCTGTATTTGCCATTGTCATGCGCCTTGTCACATTAATTTTACGCTTAACGCCATTTGGCGTATTAGCACTAATGACGAATATGGTTGCGACAACAAACTTTGCTGGTATTGTCCAGCTCGGGAAATTTGTCATAGCATCTTACGCAGCGATGATTGTCATGGTTCTAATCCATATGTTAATTATCAGCGGATTTCGATTAAACCCGATTACTTTTATGAAAAAAGTCTTTCCGGTACTGGGATTCGCCTTTACATCACGATCCAGTGCAGGTACGATTCCACTAAACATCACTGCTCAGAAAAATGCATTAGGTGTTGATGATGGAGCGGCCAATATGTCAGCATCATTTGGTGCTACAATGGGGCAAAATGCCTGTGCAGGTATTTATCCTGCCATGCTTGCTGTTATGATTGCACCAACTGTCGGAATCGATCCACTGTCTATTGACTTTATTATACAGCTTGTATTAATTACAGCAATCAGCTCATTCGGTGTTGCCGGTGTCGGCGGCGGAGCAACCTTTGCAGCGATTATCGTCTTATCTTCTATGGGGCTGCCAATCGCTCTTGCCGGGCTGCTTATTACCGTTGAGCCGCTTATTGATATGGGTCGTACTGCTGTTAATGTCAACGGCAGCATGGTTTCGGGTACGGTCACTTCCAAGGTGCTTGGTAATTTGGATGAGAAGAAATTTAATAATAAAAATGCCGTTGTTGAAAATACAGGCATCTAAACTTTGTCAAAAGATAAGCAGCTATCTCCAGGAAATAGGGATAGCTGCTTGTTTTTTACGATTAATCTAATCTGCCTGGACCAACATTATATAATGCTCCATGTACAAACGAAGCGTTTTACCGGGGCCTAAGAATACTCCCCTATGAAAACCGTTGGTGCGGCAGGTTTAAATCTTAAATTCACTTTATATAGATAATTAGTTAAGAAAAAAAGAAACCATTGTTATCCCGGTCCATGCCGCTGTAATACTCAACAGAGAAGATGTGATGACATACCTGAAAGCCGCTAGCCACTGATTATCTATCAGCAAGTCAATCACTTCCTTTCCAAAAGTAGAAAATGTGGTGTATCCGCCACAAAAGCCCACTCCTAAAAGAAGCCAAAGCTGTAAAGGCAAATCAAGTCCATATAAAACCCCAAGCAGAAATGAGCCGGATATATTAACCAGCCAGGTTGCAATTGGAAAAACGGTCCCTTTTTCCGTCTTTAATGACTTCATATATTCACTGATGATATAACGTAATAATGCGCCGACTGCACCGCCGATCCCTACAAAAACCACAAAAATAACACTCCTTTATACGCTCTTTCTGCCTTGCTCCTAAAAGAGGTTGTTCAGGTTTTCCTTAAGCGTGAATAAACAGCTCCAGCTATCCAGACACCTAACCCTGCAAAAGCAATTCCCAGAGCCATGCTTATTCCAATATAAAGAAGAGCCATTGGCAGATCAAGAAGCAGCACATCCAATGCAAAGGTGGAAAACGTCGTAAAAGCCCCAAGAAAACCAGTGCCAAAAGTTAATGCCCATACTTGCCGATCCCTTTTGGAAAGTGAAACCAATGTGAGTAAAAATCCTAAAAAGAAACAGCCTGTCACATTTACCGTTACTGTATCCATAGGAAATAACTGCCCGCCAAACCATAGACTGATTTCATATCGGGTCATCGCTCCCAAAAAGGCTCCCATCATCACAAGCAAATAATTCATCTAACCACCTGACCTTTACACATACACCATTTATATCACAATTTAATCCTAACCCGCAGAGAAAGCAAGTATTTTTGAATAAACCATTCCCATTTATCATAAAACCGTTTATTTCGGCTCATACCGTTGAAACTTTTCAATCCTTTTCCTCGTAGTATAATGCAGATAAATTATGGGAGGCTCACCTGATGGGATATTTATACGCAATTCAAACCTTTTTAATCCTTATCTTTTTCTTTTTCAGCTACCTCGTTTTAATTCGTAAAAACTATTATTTAGTCAGCGGATTCCATACAAGCACACCTGAGGAACAGCAAAGGATGATGAAAGCAGGCTACCCGCGTGCTGTCGGAAAGATGCTGCTGCATATAGCCATTATTTTAACAATCGGATTTCTGCTGCAGCTCCTGCATGTCCCTTATGCGATTGAGGGATCTTATGTTGTTATGCTGATTGTTTTATTTGTCGAATCCTTTTTAATAACGAAAAAAGGGAAAAGGAAATCACAAAAGATAAACAAAACCGCCCTGATACTTTCTCTAATGTTAGTCATTGTCGTTTTTGCCCTCCCCTTTATGCCAAATACATTGGAAATAAACGAGGATTCCTTTAAGATAACTGGATTGTATGGAGAAGAATGGGCGTTCTCTAATATTGAGGATATCTCCCTGTATGATGAACTTCCTGAAATTACGCTTCGCACAAATGGCATTTCCTTGTTTGGAAAACGGATCGGCAATTATCGTATGGAGGAGTTAGGAGCAGGAAAACTATTTCTTCGTTCGGATGAAGCTCCATTTATCGTTATTCGTACGCAGGATAGCTTTGTCATTATGAATGAAGATGAGCCTGGTAAGACTACAGCATCCTACGATCAGCTGCTGCAAGCCTATCAGCCAAATACACATGATTAAAAAAGCTGCCCACGTTGGACAGCTTTTTTCGTTATTTAACTTATTTCAAGAAATCCGGATCTTCAAATGCCGGATCAGGATATTTGTAAAAGCCTTCACCAGATTCAATACCAAATTTTCCTTTATCTAAGTAAGCTTCTTTTAAAAACGTTGCTACTTTTTCAGCTTTTTTATCGCCAGCTTCTGCCTTTGCAACAGATAAGTTATATGGTGTGCGGATACCAATAACATCTAGCGTAGCAAACGGACCTTTAGGAGCGCCTGTAGCTACCATCCATGTTTTATCGCCAAATGAAGTTTCATTTTATGATTTGATTAACCGAATCATTTAATACATTTTTTCAGAAATTTGATGAATATATTTGGCAGCAGATTCACCGGCTGTTCTTCCAAAGACGGCTCCGGACATTAATCCGGAACCACCTGGATAGTTTCTGTAAAATAGTCCGCCAATCATTTCTCCTGCCGCAAATAATCCTGGTATAGGGGCTTGGTTCTTATCCAATACTTCACTATTTTTATTAGCCTGTATTCCCCCAAATGTAAAGGTTATTCCGCAGGTTACTGGATACGCATAGAATGGAGCCCGGTCAAAAGGGAGTGCCCAATTACTTTTTGGCGGTACTATCCCAGATGTTCCCTTTCCATCTTTTACAGACGGATTATATTCCCCTTCTTGAACGGCCTCATTATACTGACTGATCGTCTCTAAAAAACGCTTCCTGTCAACACCCATTTTTTCAACGAGCGCTTCTATCGAATCAGCCTGGAGACAAGTTGCCTCTTCTAAATTATATTCTGTCCGTAATAAAGGACGAACCCGTTCATCAAATAATTGGAATGCCTTTTGCTCTGGCTGTTTTAATGTTTCTTTTCCGTATTTTGCATACGTATAATTTCTGAAGTCGGCCCCCTCATCAACAAAACGTTCCCCTCTCATATTGACAATCAAACCAAGTGGATAAGAGGATTTTTTGTAAATATCTCCAGGTTTCTTATAATCTCCGACCTCCGGGGCTTGAAAATCTGTTGTATGTGCATGACAGCTTGACCAGTCACCATAAGGCTGTGCTCCCGCTTCGACAGCCATATCCAGACCATCGCCGGTATTAAATTCACTTCCCCGTACGATTGCTCCCCCCCATTCTTCTCCAAGATATTTGATCCGCTTCTCTTTATTTGCTTCAAAACCACCGCATGCCAGCACAATCGATTTCGTCGGAATTACTTTTATTTCTCCTTGTTCTTCGACAATGATACCGCTTACTTTATTGTTTGTCATTTCTATTTGAACGGCTCTTGTATGATAACGAATATCTACACCCAGAGATGCCAGCTTATTAAATAACGCTTCAACAAGCCCAATGCCTTTACCCTGTGTCTTAACTGGCAGACCTCCCCAAAATTGCTGTACCCTATCTTTAAGAAATGACTGGTTCTCGTTCAGCTCAAATTTTACTCCCTGCTTCTGCATCCATTGAATTGTCTCGTAGGATTTTTCAACAAGCTGTTCAGCTAATTCAGGGGCACTCTTTCCTTCCGTTACTTTCATCATATCCTGAAGATAATCTGACGCCTGATACTCCGGCATATCAATTTTCTCAAAATCTTCCGATGATAATTGCGGTAAAATAGGCTTCAACGCATTCTTATTTTGATAAGCAAAACGCATTGCTCCATCTGTAAAAAAGGAATTCCCACCTCTTTTCTGTTTTGATCCACGCTCTAAGACAAGTACATCCGCACCGTTCTCCTTTGCTGCAATCGCAGAACAAAGTGCCGCATTGCCAGCACCAACTACGATTAAATCAAATGTCTTGCTTTGATTTCCCATCCTATATCCTCCCTTGCTGTATTTTCTTTTTCTACTTTGAGTATAGCTGTTGATCACATATAAATAAAATACTGTTTTTTTAGCACATATGATAAATATTATTTATAAAAGGGATTCAAAAATTACTTATCCTCCATTTTCCTTTTATCATACTTATTCCTCTTGAATTGCTAACTCCAGGCTTACTCCGAATACATTCAGAGTAAATAAATTTAATCATTCTCCTTCCATTTTTTCATGTAGTTTACAAACTGATTCACTACAGTCAATTTTTCAAATGATGGATTAAACACAAGCCAGGTTTCTCTGATAACAGGTGTGCCGTCTTTAAGATAAATTGCCTGCTGATACAAATCATCCTCTTTCTCCAGACAAATTCCCGGTACAATGGCAAAACCAAAATCATTTTTCACCATTTCCTTACAAGTTTCAAGCCGATCTACTTCCATTTCGATATTAGCAGGCTCCGCAAACTGATCTGCCCACCAGGTTGTTATGCTCTCTTTCAATGAGCTGTCTGTATTATAGTTAATTAAGCGATACTCCGGTAAATGTTCCATTTTTACTTTTTTCTTAGAAATCAAGTAAAGCGGCTCTTTTTTTATTAAGATTTTTTCTCCGTGCCACTCCCGGATATTTCGTAAAATCCCTACATGAACACTTGAGTTATTCAAGAATTCAATAACCTGGGTACTCCAGCCAGTCTGGACATTAAACCGGACATTGGGATAGTTTTTAGAGAAGTCTTTTAACATTCTTGGAAGGAGATATTGCGCAAAATTACTGGAAACTCCGATTCTTAATGTACCCGATACATCTTCTTCCATATTGCTCATTGTATCCTTCATAAATTGAAATTGTTTAAGCATTTCGATGGAATATTGGACTAAATACTCCCCTTCCGAAGTAAATTCGATACCTTTGTTTGTTTTAAAGAATAAGGCTACCCCTAAATCCGCTTCTAAATTTTTCAAGCGATAGCTTAAAGATGGCTGGGATACGTAGAGCTTTGCAGCAGTACGAGTCATATTCCTTTCCTCATAAAGCGTTTTCAATAATACCCAATCTTTCTGATCCATGGTGCTCCTCCTCATCATTTGATTTAACCCTATTATGAAAGAAAACGCTTTCGATTATCAAGTTTTTTTATGAAGATAAATAAAATATCATTATTTTACTTATCTCTTGGAAGCGTTTACTATGTAAATAATCAATAGTTGGAAAGGGATGAATCTTTTGAAAACATTTTATGTTTATTTCGTACTGATCTTTACATGCTTTTTTCTTTTAGGCTGTAACACCTTAGAAGCTACAGGAACTGATCAAGGAAATAAAGAAGGCCACTCTTATCATGGAGAGACAATCTCCTTTATTGTTCCTTTTCAAGCAGGAGGCGGTACAGACGTGTTTGCCAGGTTTATGACTCCTTATTTTTCCAAGCATATAGAAGGGGAACCAAGAGTTCAGGTTGAAAATATTCCTGGAGGCGCAAGTATTACCGGAACAAATGAATATGCCAATTCTCGTCCTTCAAATGGACTTAATATCCTTACATCCAGTGCTTCATCACATGTACCATTTATGCTTGAGCAATCCTCTGTGGACTATAACCTGGATAATTTCACTCCATTAATTGGTGTTCCGTCTGGCGGGGTTGTCTATACCAAAGCGGAACTGGCAGCAGAAGGAATGGAAAACTTTCTCTCCTTAGAAAATGAACTATTTTATGCAGGGATATCACCTACCGGGCTGGATCTGGTAACATTGCTATCTTTTGAGGTTTTAGAAATGGATGTGAAAGCGGTACTGGGTTACGAGGGACGAGGTCCATCGCGTGTTGCATTTGAGCAGGGGGAGAGTAACATTGATTTTCAAACAACATCTGCTTACAAAAGCAGCGTAGAAGACCTTGTTGAAGAAGGCAGGGCTGTACCTTTGTACAGCTTAGGACAAATCGATGAAAATGGAGATCTTATCCGTGACCCGCAATTTCCCGACCTTCCTACCATTGAAGAAATTTATATGGATATCTATGGAGAAGAGCCAAGTGGAGCAGCATGGGATGCTTATAAACAAACAGTCGCTGCTTCCTACACCTTAAATAAAGTTATTTGGGTGCATGATGATGCACCCGAAAATTCGAAGGAATTACTGAGAAATGGCATGGAAAAACTGATTAAAGATTCTAATTTCTCAGCTGACTCTGAAGAAATCTTAGAAGGATACGACACGTACATTGGCGATGAATTAAACAAATATATCGAGCAATCCTTCTCGATTTCACCTGAAACTAAGAAATGGATTATTGACTATTTACAGCATCATTTTGACATTGATATTAAAAAGCTCTAGAGGGAGGAAATTTTATGATTGAAAGTGCAGTGGAAGCTTTATTTATAGTATTAGATCCCTCGAGACTAATCTATATGTTCTTAGGAATTTGTATCGGAGTTGTTGTCGGCTTACTGCCCGGATTAAGCGGGACAGTAGGTATGTCATTAATGCTGCCCTTCGTTTTTGGACTCGAGCCATATGTTGGCATGGCGCTTCTGATTGGGATGATTGCAGTAATTCATACCGGAGATACCTTCCCTTCTATCCTATTAGGCATACCCGGAACATCCGGTTCTCAAGCCACGATCATGGACGGGTTTCCGCTATCCAAAAAAGGAGAAGCCTCCCGTGCAATGGGAGCAGCCTTTTTCTGTTCTATGGTTGGCGGCGTCATTGGCGGAATTGCTCTTTATTTAACGATTCCTTTTGCCAGACCATTGATAACTTCTTTTAGTTCGCCCGAATTATTTATGTTAACCATGCTGGGACTCAGCATGGCAGGATTATTAGCGGGTAAATCGCCACTAAAAGGCATTATCTCCGGGATTCTCGGATTACTGATCGGTGCTGTCGGGAGTGCTCCAGCGGTTCCCGAGTATAGATATACTTTTGACACACTATATTTAACACAAGGGGTTTCATTACCAGTAGTAGCTATGGCTATCTTTGCTTTCCCGATTATTATTACCATGTTGACAGACAAAGGAAGTGTTTCCAGCCATGCAAAGCTGCAGTCCGGAATTCTCAAGGGCGTCATGGATGCGCTAAGAAACAAATTTTTAGTATTTCGCAGTGCCGTGATTGGGGTGTTAATTGGATTTATTCCGGGGCTGGGTGGGAGTGTTGTCGATTGGATTGCTTATGGCGCTGGACAAAAAACAGTGAAAGATAATTATTTCGGTAAAGGAGATATTCGGGGAGTGATTGCACCAGAAAGTGCCAACAACGCCAAAGAAGGAGGATCTTTAGTTCCAACTTTACTATTTGGTATTCCCGGAAGCGGAACTACCGCCATATTACTCGGCGGCTTAACATTAATGGGCCTGGAAGCCGGACCAAAAATGTTGTCAGCTGATCTTTCCGTAACCCTGTCTATTGTATGGACGCTCGTATTCGCCAATGTTTTCGGAGCATTGCTATGTATGATTTTAGTACGGCCTATCTCTAAAATCAGTTTGGTTCCCGGAGAAAAAATTGTTCCATTTCTGCTGATTTTACTGGTAGTCGGTGCATATCAGAGCACAATGTCCTGGGGGGACTTGATCGTTTTTGTTATTATCGGGCTGCTTGGATATGTCATGACTATTTTGGACTGGCCCCGCCCGCCATTACTTATTGGTTTTGTACTTGCACTGCCTGCCGAAAGATACTATTGGATTTCCATTGAAAGATATGGATGGGAGTGGATTACCAATCCAATCGTTATTGTATTGGCATGTGTTATTATCGTCCTCCTGACAGGCGGAACCATCATGAAACGATTTAGCAAAGATTATGAGAACACGGGAGGGGTTTAAATTGAACAAGGATTATCTTAATCTCATTTTCAGTGGTTTCCTATTTATATTATTTACACTTGCTTGGATAGAGGCATTGACATTTAGTAAATTGGGGCAGTTTTTTCCGCTCTATATTTCTATCGCCGGCTCTATTTTAACCTTTATTTATCTTCTCAATCAGCTATTAATCATCTATAAGCAAAAGAAAAGAGAGGGAAACGAAATAAAAATCCCATTATGGCAGCCTCTTAAATATATCGGATGGATTTTAGGTTACTTATTACTTATTTATATTGGCGGACTAATGGCAGCAACAGCAATTTTCTTAATTTTATTTCTGATTTTCGAATCAAAAATGAAGTTTGTTTCGGCAGGAATTTCCGTTATCTGTGTTCTCATCGCTGTTTCTCTGTTAAGTTCAGCTCTTGATATATATTGGCCGACAAACCTGCTTGGGCTTTAAGTGAAGGAGGAAAATTTATGAGAGATTATGAAAAAATACGTTCCGCGATCATTCGCGGAGGAACAAGCAAAGGTGTCTTCATTTTAAAAAATGACCTGCCTGCCGACCCAGAGACCAGAGATAAAGTGATTCTTTCCATCTATGGCGGGACAGATGAAAGGCAGATTGATGGTTTAGGAGGAGCTGACTCGTTGACAAGTAAATTAGCAATCGTAAGCGTATCAGCCAGACCTGATGCCGATATTGATTTTACTTTTGGTCAAGTTGGCATCGGCACAGGGAAAATTGACTACCATTCAAATTGCGGAAATATATTAAGCGGCGTTGGGCCTTTTGCAATTGATGAAGGACTTGTCCCCGTACAAACACCCTGCACAAAGGTTCGGATATTTAATACAAATACGAATACAATTATCGAGGCTGCCGTTCCTGTCGAAGCAGGAAAATCAATATCTACAGGAGATTACACCATTGATGGCGTACCTGGAAAAGGAGCAAAAATTATTTTAGATTTTAAAAATGCTTCCGGCGCAAAAACCGGGAGGCTTTTTCCCACCCGACAAAGGAAGGAAACGCTGATTACAGATGCGGGCAACTTTGATGTTAGTATAGTTGATTTGGCAGCACCAGTAGTATTTGTCCAGGCAAATCAATTAGGTCTGACAGGAACCGAGCTTTCTGCACAGCTCACTGAAAAACATCTTTGGACACTTGAAAATATACGTTCACATGCTGCACAAAAAATTGGTTTTGTTGCTAATACGGAGGATGCCACAAAAGTGACACCTTCCAGCCCTAAAATTATCATGGTTTCTCCTTCTCAGACATATTCAACTATGCACGGCGAGACAGTAGATGCTACATCGGTTCATTTGACAGCCCGGGCGATGTCCATGCAGAAAATGCATAAGACATTTCCTGTTACAGGTGGACTCTGCACGGCCGCTGCTGCAAGATTGCAGGGTACTGTCGTTCACGATTGCTCTGCTTATCCTGGCCGAGATGAAATCATCATTGGTCACCCCTCCGGTTCGATGGAATTTTCCATCAGCTGCAAGGATACAGATAATGATGTTCAATTCGAAAAAACTGCTGTCGCAAGGACGTCCCGTCGTCTGATGGAAGGTTATAGCTATGTACCAAAAGAATTATATTGGAATGGGATTGAATCAGCGTTTGGTGTATAGATAAGAAAAGGACTGGGCAGAGTTTTCCCGGTCCTTTCTTATTATTCAAATGAAACGCAGTTTAAAGCTGCTACACCATTTAACAGCTTTAAACTACTTTATTCAATTCCATTCTTTAAACCGGGCAAGCATCTGCTTCAGCTTCTTTTCCAGCTTCCCTTCTCCTTCCCGCTGTTTTTTCCATTCATTATAGCTGGCGATGCTGATAAACAATATTCCGGCAATCAAAAGGTACGCCCACCAAGGAAGATTGCCCCAATAAGGCCGGGTTTGATAAATAACATTAAACAAAAGCGTTCCGATCCCGACAAAGAAATACGATTTCAATTGATAGCGCATCCCGGCGAGTAAGGAAATAATAGATAAGACACCAATAATTAATGCGTCTAAAATAGTTGCGCTTTGAATCGCATCAGCAATAAAATACACTGTGACAAGAATCAATAGCACTGTCTGTATATGCCGCATAAGCGATTTATACTCATGCCATGTTTTCTTTGTAAAAATAATAGCCAAAGCAAGCACCGGCAGCCCTTGCAGTTCGGCGTAAATCACTTCTGGAATCGTATCAATATAATGGTCAAGTACCAGATAATACGGCGGTAAGCAGGCAACACCGCCAAGGGTAATAAATATTTTCTGCAGCATCGGGTTCCCCACACGATCCACCTGCAAGAAAAACCAGGCAGCAAACAATACAAGAGGAATAACTATCAGCCAAATATTATCCAGTTCTCCTGCCGTGCTTAATGCAAAAACGAGACAGATAACTGCCACCAGGGAATACCAATCCACAGCTTGCAAGCTTCCCTCTTTAGAGATATACAGCTTTGTAAACAGGTATCTTCCAGCTGCTGTTAAAACAACAAAACCTACACTGTAAATCAGCCATAAATCCATCGCTTCCTTAAATATCCCCTGCATTTGCCATAAATAAATCGAGAAAAATAAAGGCATGAAAAGATATAATAGCCATTTTCGTCTATGCAGGAAATATAAATTCAGTATAACCAGTCCAGCAAAGCTGATGAGCTGCCAAAGCTCTTGTACAACGGCTAAAAACACGCCCATACCTAAAACCAGATTCATATACGGAATAAAAAACCAGTCTATCCGGCGTTTCCACACTGTGGGTACCGCTAACCAGACAGCGATCATAATGATTCCGGCAAGCAGCCAGGAATAGATAAATGAGATGTCCGGCAATAATTCATTATAAGAAATAAAAGAGGTTACGGCTCCTACAAGCACCATTAGTCCCATATATAAAGAGGTTTTTATCTGCCATTCCTTCTCTCTTGTCAGTGCCGTATACGTATAAGCTGCCAGCGGAACAAGCCATACCGCCGGATAAAGGACTGGTTCCACGATACTATCCCCTGTTATTATGAAAACAAGATACAGCAGTACCGCTTGTGCAAAATAAAAGAAATACGGTTTTAAGTCAGCGTCCAATTTTCCTAAATAATGCTCCACTGCCAAGAATAAAATTGGCAAACCAAGCATAAACCAAACAAAACCTTCGAACGTGTCAATCAGAAATGTATTCAGTAACGACACATAAAATCCTGCACTGGCAGTCGCAACAGCACTCCAAATGACAGGCTTTCCTGTAAAACGGACAAGCCAGTACATGACACCAATTCCTACAAATAAAATTATAGGTCTTACATACATTTCATCCCCTGTAAAATCTGTAAACAGAAGGACCATCGCTAATAAATAGCTTCCCTGTCCCGTATAAAATGTGGCCCGGGTCAATTCCTGCTGCTTTCTTTGCTTCCAGATAAGACTGATACCAAGCAATATCAACCCTGCTGCTGCCAGTTGAAAAGGAGCGTCCAGCTGATTACGGTAAACATAGGACTCTTTCGCAAATTCAAAATACAGAATAAACATTGCTGACAGCCAATTTATTGGAACAGCCCAAGCAGCAATGCGCTTCTCTAATGTTTTTTTGGATACAGAAGTCATATACAGCGCAATGGCACCAAGCAAGGCAAACATGACCGCAATCTCTACAAACTCCAGCAGTAAAAGCTGAACAAGGATAATGATTCCAATTACCGGTATAGACCAGAAATACACACTTTTCTGTACAGACTGCATAAATGGAATCCGATTTTGAAAGCCAATAAACAGAAATAAGACTGTCGTATAGAAGAACATAAAGTTAAGAATACTTTCCGGAAAATACGGACGAATCATTAACGACCAGAGCTGAATGCCAACAGCAAGGAAGAATGCCGGAGCGATCCAGCGAAAAACACCACGCTTTGTGACTTCTGCCAGATAAACATAGGTTCCTGCAATGACGATATAAGCAAGCAGCATAAACCAGGAATTTCCGTCTGCCCGGATAATTAAGCCTTGAAAGCTGATATAAAGAAAAGCAAAGCCCGAAATGACTCCACTCGTATAGTAAAAAATCTTACTTGCAAAGCTGTCTTTCCGCATGACATAAGCAAAGCCCAAATACGCAGCTCCCATTAATGCATAAATCAGAGAGTCGGCTGTGTACAAGATGGAATTCTCTGTCAGCTGATAAATCCCGTAAGCAAATAGAGCTACAAACACAAATTGATAGCCTTTTGTCTGATAAACAAATACCATCGCCATGTATAGAAAAGCAGTTAAAAGAACATTAAAGCTATAAAATACGGCCTGATTATAGACAAACAGCATTAATAACGTGGAAACAATCAGGTTTAACTGTGCATAAGCAGGCAGCTCTTTTAAAAAGATATGAAATACTTGTTTGTTCTTTTTCCGAAAACGATGATACACAGCTAATAAAGCAGCGTTATACAGCATAATCAGGAAAAAGAACATATCCATCGGGACTTGCAGCGCGGCCAGGAAAAATCCTATCAAAAAGGATAAAAATAAGTAAAAAATCCATACAAACAATTTAGCTTCTGTCTTATATGCATTCCGGGCGTATAAAGGCAACGGAACAAGCGTGCACAGAATTCCCAGCCAGTAACGCCCTTCTCCTGTTAACGTTAGGTAATCTCCAAATAACCCGAAAAAACCAATCCCAATCATCGCAATTGGTAATAACAGACTTCCCAGCGTCAAAAATGCAAAAGCTGTCTTTTCAATTTTAAGAAACCGGGAGGACAAACCGCTTAACGCTAAAAAGAAAATCGATACTCCAAGCAATGTCGCAACCTTTAACAAGGCTCCCATCTGATCCCATGTGCTTGTTGCCACAACAAGACCGCTGATTAACAGAAATGAAACCCCTAAAATAAGCAGCCAGGTAATATTCCTTTCTCTAATCTGCTCTGCTGTTTTTGGCACACGCACTGGTTTTTCTTTCTTCTGCTTTGCTGCTTCCTGCTCCTTCTGAGTCTTCAGCCAGTCTTTTTTATCTTTATTCCCCTGTATCAGGCGAGTGAATGTTTTTTGAGCAGATGCATCCCCCGATTTTGAATAAGATTGCTCTTTCTCATCAGGCTCGACCTGCTCTGCAGCCAGATACATCTCTTTAGCTGCATTCTCTGCTTCATCATTCTTTACCGATTGCCCGCTTGCTGCCCCATCCATACTTTTATCTACTTGCTTTGCATATTCCTGATGAGCAGTTAATATGCGTTTATAATCTTCCATACTGATTAAATCTCTTTTTAATAATTCAATTAATTCTTCTTGCAGAATTTGGGCTCTGTCTCTAGTATTTGAAATAACATCCACGCCCCTTTGTCTATGATGAAAAATACTATCCTTCTATCATATATCGTTTTTTAGAGCAGATAAATTGAAGCTTGACAACCTGGACCTGACCTCACTTAGAATTTTAGGATCCCCTCAAATTCTTGAAGCGGGAGCCTTACAGCCAGTTGCTCTGCGATAAATAAGCTAAGTATAGCAAAACCCCCTACTTCTTCTCTCCATTGAAGCGGGGGACTCTGCTTGTATGTTTCTTTCCATTCCACACAGACTAAAGCTGTTAAGCCTTCACATCGATGGAATGTCCTAAGTTAGGGTGCTGCGGCTGATCCAGCATCCTGATCAGCTCTGCATTTTGCGCTTCTGCATGGTCCATGACTTTTCCCATTAAGCTAAAGGACACCTGTGTCTGTAAATTAGCCTGACTCATTATCATTGACATTTTTCCAACATCCACTTATACATTCACCCCTCTTTAAAAGATTTATTAATTATTTTTATTTTAACACAGCTGCCTGCAAAATGATGTATATATTTCTATTGAATGATACATGCGGGCACTCTGCAGGCGATCAAATTTTATAGCAATCTAGTGAGATTTTATCTTATAGCATCCGTTCATTTGATATGGCTTTCCGAAACGACAAAGATGAATTTTCAATTACTCTGCCAAATTGCAGTGTTTCCGCTGCATTGGAGGTTGCAGACAGAATGCAGAAAGAAGTAGAAGTATATCCTTTTCAAATTTCTAAAAAGCGGCGCATTCATCTAACTGGTCCAGCAACGTATCCTGGTAGCAATCATCAGCAAATGATTCATCAGGCAGATAAAGCGCTATATAGCAAAGCATTCAGGAAAAATCAAGTATACCCTGCTAAAACGTCATCCCCAAGGGAATAATAACAACTTTCCGGGGATGACGTTTTTTGATTTTGTTACTTACTTAGTTTTTTAGTCTTCATTACTTGGAACATATCTGTCTCAGCAAGCGGTTTGCTATAATAGTAACCCTGTATTTCATCAATATCATGTTCGCATAAAATATCCAGCTCTTCCTTGGTCTCCACACCTTCAGCAATCACTTTCATACCAAGGCTCTTCCCAAGATGCACAATAGTTGCTGCAATTTCCCGCTTCGTGGACCAATCGGAAATTCCGCTAATGAGGGAACGGTCAATTTTTAAAATATCTAAATCGAGCTTTTGCAAGTAAGCTAAAGAAGAATACCCTGTCCCAAAATCATCTAAGGCAAATTTGATCCCTTGTTCCTTCATTATTTTTAGAATATGCTGTACATATTTATCATTATTAATATAAAGGCTCTCCGTAATTTCAATTTGAATCCACGCAGGTTCAACCTGATACCTATGAAGATACGACCAGAATTTATCTACAAAATCTGCCTGCATGAGCTGACCCGATGATAAATTTACTGATACAGGGAGCGGCTCCCATCCTTTTGATTTCCATTGCTGCAGCTGCTTACAAACATTTTCGATGACCCAATCACCAATTTCATTGATCATTCCTGAGTCTTCAGCTAACGGAATAAATTCACAAGGAGGTATGTTGCCAAATTTCGGATGCTCCCAACGGATCAGCGCCTCGCAGCTTGTCACTACATCTTCGAGTGGAGATATTTTTGGCTGATATACCATATAAAATTGATTTTTTTCCAGGCCCATTCTAAAATCATTTGTTATTTGAAATGCTCTTTGATTAGATATCTTCATTTCCCTGTCAAAAAAACTGTAATCATTTTTAAATAAGCCTTTTACACGATACATGGCCAAATCTGCATGCTTCATAATAGTAGAGGCGTCTGAACCAGCCTCTGGATAGGTCGATATTCCTATACTCGCTGTCATGTTTAATTGGTAGCCTTCAATAGCAAAGGGTTCTTTAAAAGTTGCAATAATTGCTTCTGCAAAGCACTTCATGTCTCCTGGTGTATCAATGGAATTAATCAGAATAGCAAATTCATCACCACTAAGCCTTGCAACTACCCCTTGTTCACCAATAATTTGACTCAATCGACCAGCAACTGCGATAAGCAATTCATCACCAATGGTATGTCCCAGCGTATCATTTACATATTTAAAACCGTCTAAATCAACAAACATAATACCAAATTGCTCGTTACTTTTTTTGGCATATTCAATCTTTTTTATTAAATTGTCATCAAACTTCCGACGATTAACCAATCCTGTTAAATGATCATAAAAAGCCATAATACGAATCTTTTCTTGATTTGCTTTCTTATCGGTTATGTCATGACGCATTGCAATATAATGTGTTGGCTTTCCTTTTTCATTCTTCACCGGGACAATGGTCGTGTCTACCCAATAAAAAGAACCGTCTTTTTTGCGATTCCTGATTTCACCTCTCCATACTCCGCCAAAGCCAATTGTCCGCCACATGTCTTTAAAAAATTCTCGTGAATGGTAACCTGAGTTGATGAGCTGGTGCGTATTTCCAATTAACTCGTCATTGGAATAACCGGATATTTCACAGAATCGATTATTAGCATGTGTGATTTTACCTTGTCGATTCGTAATTGCTAAAATCACTGATTGATCCAAAGCATATTTAATATCTGACAGCTCTTTCAGCGCCGTCATTAATTGGTTATTTGTATCCTGCTCATCAGAAATAATACCAAATACCTCTATACCATCCTCCAATATAATCTGATAGCCGAAAATACTTAAAAACTGTATTTCTCCGTTCTTTTTATTACCAGTTGCATTAAAATGAATTTGCTCTTCTTCGCCATTAACAAGTTTGGTAAACTCTTTCGCTCCATGAGGCCCAATATAAGAAGAGAGTACATTCTCATAGTCTCCTCCAGAAACTATATCTTTCGGTTCATTCAGCACATCTCCAGATAACCGTTTTGTAAAATATATTTTCTTATTCTTAATCTTAAACACAGCCTGAGCCAAATCCACTTCCTCCCTACATTGCCCCTGTAATATATAGTATAAATATATCATGTAAAGGTATTTAAAAACATACTTATTTCGACTAAATGAAACATTTTTTGCTATATTTATTTTTTAGGATTCCTTTCATTATTTGACAAAATTTAATGAAATACAAAAAAGAGTACTGATCCCTTTTTCCTATTTAACAGCTACAATGGAATTTCATCATTTTCTTCGCTACAATAGAATTAAAAATACGATACATTGTTAACAGCTGGAGGTATATTCCATTGAATACAGATGAATTACAGCAGGAAGCAGTAAAGTTTTTGAAAACGTACTACGCGGAAACGATTGCTCCTGAAGAAAAATTAGCTAACCGAATCAAAGAAGTAACAACGGAAATAAAAGCACACGGCACTTATACACAAACCTATGAAGAATTGGTTTACGGGGCAAAGCTGGCTTGGCGGAACTCAAATCGCTGTATCGGCAGATTATTCTGGGAGCGTATCGACGTTGCCGATGCCAGAGGAGCAGTAACGGAAGAGATAGTATTCGAATTCCTGTTCAGTCATTTAAAAAACGCCTTCAATCTAGGAAAAATCAAGCCATACATTACCATTTTCCCTTCGATTTCTGCAAAAGAAAAAACAGTAAAGATCTGGAACCATCAACTGCTGCGTTATGCAGGCTATAAAACAGAGAAGGGGATTATTGGCGATTCAGACTCGCTGGAATTCACCAAAATTTGCGAGCAGCTCGGTTGGGAAGGTAAAGGAACACATTTCGACATCCTGCCCCTTGTGATTCAAATTGGTGACCGCCCTCCTGTTTGGAAAACCATCCCGGAAGCATATATTCCGGAAGTCAAGATGGAGCATCCAGAATACGATGCTGTAGCAGACTTGAAATTAAAATGGTATGCTATCCCGATTATATCTGACATGCTTCTGGAAATCGGCGGGCTGCATTATGTATCTGCTCCTTTTAATGGCTGGTATATGAGTACAGAAATTGGTGCCAGAAATTTTGCAGACGAGCACCGCTATAATCTGCTTCCGAAAATGGCGAAAATTATGGGCTTAAATACAAAACACGCCAGTAATTTATGGCAGGACCGTGCACTAATTGAGCTAAATGAAATGGTTCTTCATTCCTTTAAGAAACAGAGTATATCAATAGTAGATCACCACACAGCTGCGGCACAATTCCGTATTTTTGAAAAGCAGGAGGCTAAGGCAGATCGTGAAGTAACCGGAAAATGGACCTGGCTTATTCCGCCAATTTCCCCAGCAACCACACATGTCTGGCATCAGCCCTACAGTAATGAGCTAAAAAAGCCGAACTTCTTTTATCAAGATAAAGCTTATCCGCGGGTGGAGAGGTG
The DNA here is from genome assembly GCF_009389585.1 of Oceanobacillus sp. CFH 90083. GTDB lineage: Bacteria > Bacillota > Bacilli > Bacillales > Amphibacillaceae > Oceanobacillus. The sequence continues at coordinate 460,016 of NZ_VIYG01000002.1, forward strand.
TCCCTTTCATCGTTGAATCAAAAAGCTACTTTACTGCCTCGTATTGAAGTAGCTTTTCATCCGTCAAAATACGGATTAAATCTTTCTATATTTATCATGCGTATGCTAATAGGAGATCCGTTGTTAATTTGATACCATCCTTTCTCCATAAGAGCATCATAATAATTCTGCACAACCTATTCATTCAATGATAACAACTGAATAAGCAGGCTGCTTACAAGAGGAGATCGGAGTTTTTCTTTTAATATACTATTTTACTTAAAATAGATGGTAATTACTCTAATACCTTCAATGCTTGATTTGTAGATACTCCTATTGAAAGCTTGCTTATATCTTTCTTTGCCATATAAACACGCTGATATCTCTTCCATATGCGTAATGCTGCTTCCTGAATCCAGCCCTTTGTATTTAATTCCGTTCCTCTGTATTGCTTTACTTCTCTTGATTTCATCTCTTCCATCATCACACACTCCCTCCTCATTGAAGTCTTCTGATAACGCTTATTTTATCAACGAGGAGAAATAGAATATAGATAACCCAATTTCGAAATATGATAAAAATAACCGATAATTATGATCTATCAAGTAAAGCGCTTTCGTTTTATGGTAATAATATTAGATTATTATAAAAACACTTGATTATTAGAAGAAGTTTGGATATATTGTCCTACCCGTCCATATTTTCCCCAACAAGCTATGCAAGTCATTACCAGTGCGATACGTGCTGTTGTTGCTTTTCAAATGATGTTGAGGAAAATACCTAAGACGCCCCGGCTGAAACCATAAACCACTAATCGCCGAGTATACAATCGCTATAAAAAATATTCTAATCCCATTTCCATGACTAAACATCACTTTACTCAGGTAATTGAAGCTTTTGTGGTTTTGAGCCTTCCATACGTTTAATGATACCCTTTGCCTCCAAATCCAATTTAACCGCAGTATAATACCAGGATGGGGAACCGTCAAAATTATTGGATAATTGATGTCTCACTTCTCCCATTAGATCCTTAAAAGTAATTGTACCTCTTTCATGGATAATGTTTAGTATGACTTCTTTTACTGTTTCATACTTATAATGATCTATTACTGCACCTTTTTTGGAAGGATCAGGATTTAATATACACAGTTCATTATATTTTCTTCAGTATTTCCCCAAACACACCGATAATAAATATAGAAGGAAATCTTTTCATTTTATAAAATACAACTACATTTCATATTCATAACATCAATTTCAAGTCAGGAGTGCAAAAATGGCTACAATGAATCAAAAACAGATTACTCAATCATTAAACATCGTAAATACAATTATAGAAGCATCCGAACACTTTCAGGGGCTAGTGAAGAACAAAGAAACAAATCAAGCTGTTTTTATATTGGGAAGTATTGTTGATGGTCTTCAAGCGTTAAATCAATGTGGCTACATAAACAGTACACATCAAAATTTATCTAAGAAATTAGAGAAAAATATATTATTAATCGCTAAAAATATGGAGGGGGCAAAACTTACAAAAATCTTAGAAATCACACAATTTTCATTTATTCCTAACCTCAATAAATTAAAGCAATTACTTGAGGATAACAATCAAGAAGCAAAAGAAGAAAAAAAGATTCGAATCGGTGTTTATGGTTTTCGAAACCCACTCGATTTCTTCCCTAAACCTCGTATTGATGCGATGGTTGAAGAAAGCGAAAAACAGAATGCTGTTTTATACTTCTTTGGAGATGATGATGTTAATTTCTCACAGGAAGCAATTCATGCCACATTCTATCAAAATGGAGAAAAGAAACAGGATTATATCACTTTTCCGGATGTTATAAATAATACTTCAACCAAAAAGACACATACTAGCCGTAAGCTGCATCGTATGGTTCCTTTTACCAATTATTTTTATGTTGGAAATAAGATATCTTTACCTAAGCGTCTTTTACAAACCAAAAATAAGTATGTTAGATTGCTTGTTCCATTTCAGCAATGTTATAACATCGAGCAAATTCACACTTTCTTGGCAAATAATCCTAAAGTTGTTTTTAAGCACCTAAGGGCAAACCGGGGAGAAAATATTTATTTTGTAACAAAGAAAAACCAGCGATACATTTTATTAGATCAGAAAAAGGAAACCATCCTTACTGCGGAGAGATTTGACAATTGGTTAAATGATATTATTTTGGAGGAAAACAACAGTTATATTATCCAAAAATATATTCATACCCGCACGAAAAATAATGAACCCTACCATATTCGTGCACATGTACAAAAGAATGCTGATGGTAAATGGCAGCTTACTTATATATATCCACGAATTGGAAATAAAAAATCAAACCTGAGCAACATCAGTACAGAGGGCAGAATAGAGAATTTTCAAGATTTCCTGATTGAACAATACGGAGAAAAGCAAGGTAAGAAATATGCTGAAGATATTCTTGAACTATCCATTGATGTTGCTTGGAATTTAGATAAGTTATATGGTATGGCGATTGACGAGCTGGGACTTGACTTCGCAATTGATGATACAGGAAAGATATGGATGCATGAGGCAAATAATGGACCGCAAACAGCATTTCACGAGGAGAAAAGAGCAGTAAATACGATTGCTTATGCAAAATATATTTATGAAAACGGGATTGTTCATTCAATTTCTGCGAATAGCCTTCAATATAAAAATCAATTTAATGCGCGTACATCTAATCTCGGCACCCGCAGTCACGCAAATCAAACCGTATTAGGACTTATTGTCCCTGCTGCGCAAGAGACAACTCCGTTACAAAAAGCATTGCTGCAGGCTGCTGAAGATAAAAATATGGAGATTTGCCTTATTCGGCCAAACGATATAGATTTTGAAAATATGCTGATTCGAGGACATTTTTATGAAGACAATGAGTGGAAGCCTTATATCAGCTCTTATCCAGATATTATTTTTGACAGGCTAAAAGCAAAAGAAAACGAAGATCTGCAATTTATTTATGAAGAATTTGAAGATATTCCTTTTATTAATAGCTGGTCCAATCAAATCTTGAATGTGACATCATTATATGAGAAGTTAAAAGAAGACAACAACTTAGCATCACTTCTGCCAGATTATTTACGAGTTAAAAAAATTCGCGATATCTTTCATTGGGTCAATAAGTATCATCTAATTAAATTAACATTAGAGGCAACCAGAGAAATCATGTATGTACATCAATTGCCAAATAATAAATTTGAACTCCTTACAAGCAAAGAAACAAAAGTGTTCAATGAATCCCAATTAAAGCATCATTTTCAAAAAAACCTTAGTAGGAAACGCGTTGTTGTAGAAGCAGTGTCTAATAGCTTTCCGATACAACACTTATCCTTGCACCTAATAAATGATTTAAATACAAACAGCTGGAACCTTGTTGATATGACATTTACAAATTATAATCATTCATATGAATTGTTCAATAGGAATAGCTTAGACGATCTAAATTCAGACACACTGATTTTTAGCGCAGATACATTGAAAGAGGATTTGATGAATTTTAGTAAGCAGATTGCAGATGTGTTACAAGCTGATCAATCAGTATCTTTGTTAACGGAAATAGAAGTGTCATTTGATTTAGATGCAGAGGGGAATGTAACGATTTCAAGTGTAAACCCTGACCACCCGGCACAGTTAAGCAACCACGACCAATATGCTAAATTAGTCCTTGAGTTGGGAAAACAGTTGATTTCATCAGAAAAATAGATTAAAACAGTCAGATGTAATTAATCAATTAAACTATATTTATAAGTGAATAATATTTTTTCTTAAAACCACTCTTCATTTTTTAAGGGTGGTTATTTATTATTCATTTGTTACTAATATATACGCTTCAATATTAATTGATTGAACAGATATCAAACAAATTTCAGAAAATTTCAAAATGAAATTCCTCCTGTATTATTTTATATGTTAAAATCCAAATAGAAACATACATTCGATTAGTTGCGTATTTATGGAAATATTGTGGTCTGATACATCATTCTGAAAAGAATTGTTTGATTCATTTTCTAAAAGAAAAGTATCACCTTATAGCTAAAAAGAACCTGATAAAACTGTATTTTCTGAATGAGGTTACTGGCTTGACATATAGTAGACTAGCTGCGGTCTGTTTCAAATAATTTGATGTATAAATAAAGGAGGTAATGCAAACCTTTCTTTTTACATATGATTTATTTTCTACTTATAAAAAAGGAGACCCTAACCCAAAAGCTAGAGCCTCCCAAAAATCTTATTTTATTGAAGTAATTGAAGTACGCCTTGTGGTACTTGGTTCGCTTGAGCCAGCATACTTTGTGCCGCTTGTGAAAGGATGTTATTCTTTGTGAATTCCATCATTTCTTTCGCCATCGTGCGAACATTTACTTTCATAAATGACTAGACTATATCTTCATCCTCTAGTTATCTAGGAGGAGCCGGGAACTTCGGATTCTGATAGATTTAGCGGCTCTATCATTCACCTACGAATTTCATCACCGTCGCTTATGCATTAGGTGGTTTATTCTAGTCGTTGAACCTTCTCCAGAGTTTCCTCACAGGAGCTGGGCTGCTGATTGCCCAATCCCGTCTTTTTTCAAACCTTCACGTTTGCCGTTTTCAGCTGCGTTGTGGTAAGACAAGCTCTAAGGGGTTTCCAGCAATTCACCCGGTAATAATCGCTAACCGTTGCCAGTTAGGACGACTGTGACTGTCACTGCCTAGGCAGCTGAGTCATAATCAACGTCACGGATACGAGATTCTGCTGCTGTTAAGTTCTCAGCAGATGCACCTAAATTGTTGATAGTGTGTTCTAAACGATTTTGTACAGCACCAAGCTTAGAACGTTCTGCAGAAACTGTTTTGATAGCTGCATCGATTAATCCTACAGCTTCATCGAAATCAGAGCTCTCAGTAAACTCAGATACATCCAGGCCATCAATTTCTAATGCCTCAGCACTCATATCATTAATATTAAGTACTAAAGCCTGATTCTCGTTAGCACCAATCTGGAATACTAAATCTGCTTCGCCTTCAGCTAAATCACCATTTAGTAAAGTTTTACCATTAAATGCTGTACGCTCAGAAATCCCATCAATTTCCTCTAGTAAATTAGAAATTTCATCCTGGATTGCCTGTAAATCATCTTGTTCCTGTGTCCCTAAGTTACCTGCCTGTACAGTTAATTCACGTACACGCTGTAAAATAGAGTGTGTCTCTGTAAGAGCACCTTCAGCAGTTTGGATTAGAGAAATACCATCTTGAGAGTTTTTAGTAGCCATCTCAAGTCCTCTAATTTGCCCACGCATTTTTTCAGAGATTGCTAAACCTGCAGCGTCATCTCCAGCACGGTTGATACGAAGACCAGAAGAAAGTTTTTCTAAAGAACTTTGTACTCCGTTTTGGTTTACTCCCAATTGACGATGTGCGTTAATTGCGGAAATGTTGTGATTGATAATCATAATTCCTTACCTCCATGTGTTTGTAAAATTTTTGAGCCACATCCTTGTGATCTCATCTATATTAACCAAATTGGTCAATATCAAAAATAAAGTATTTCTGTGTAAAAAGCTTTTTCACTACTCGTTAAGACCTTAACGAACCATCTTTTGATGATCTATTTACTATATCGGACAGTTTCAACATTTATTTAAGCTTTTTTTATAATTTTTTTCTAAAAAACTATCATTCTCTCTAGCAGGTAATGGCAGGGCTGTAAAAACCTAATTCTTTCAATTGTTCCTCCACAAAATAACCACCAAAAAACAGCATCACACATTTGTTTTATTTTTCACATACTTCCTGTTAAAATCATACTAAGAGCCTTATCATATCTTTTTATGCCATATCCAGCTTCTGTTAGATAATTGGAGAGGGCGTGAGAGTATGTCGAAAATGAATGACTTGAACAAGCAGATTGAAGCGAAACGGAAAGAAATGTATGCAGTTTATGAAAAAGATCCAACTGACCCGAATCTATTGAAACTATCGCAGTCGCTGGATAAATTGCTAAATCGATTAGACCAGATTTCAAATAATCCTCCCATTCAACGAAAAGAGTGACAGTAAAATAACAAAAATACCTGTACTGTTGTTTTCATAGTAAGTGAGCACACTTACTACGTATAAGTAAGTGCTCGAATGGGTGATATGTATAGAAAGAATAAGGCTGTACTCTATATTTTTTTTTGTAAATATACCAAATTAGGTTATTCTAAAGTGAAAATGAATATAAATTCAGTTAGCATTTAAATAAAACGAGAAAGTGCATTTATATAGAAAAAAAGAAGGGTTCCTGAAAATGCAACCTTGATATAGGGCATTTTCAGGAACCCTTCTTTTTTCTATGACTTTCCTTTTAAAATTTATACGCTGTGATTTTCGTTGTCAGCTCCTCCGCCATGTCGGTCAACGATTTTGCTGCGGCAGAGATTTCTTCCATTGCTGCGAGCTGCTCTTCTGTAGATGCTGCTACTTCTTCAGAGGATGCGGCATTGTTTCTCGCGATAGATGCCAAATCTGTTGCCGTAGCAGTAACTCCTTGTACTGCCTCTGACATTTGCTCGGAAATGGCCTTAACTTCTTCCATTTGCGGCTTAATATCTGCACTGGAACGAAGAATTTCACCAAATTTATCAATAGCATCATAAGATACGTCCAGCCCGTTGTCTACATTTGCTGTTACTTGTGACATTTTTCCAACGGCATCCTGGACATCTGCCTGAATACCATGTACGATTGCGCTGATTTCATTCGCTGATGTTTTAGACTGTTCTGCCAGCTTACGGACTTCATCAGCGACAACGGCAAACCCTTTTCCATGCTCTCCGGCCCGGGCTGCTTCAATTGCTGCATTTAACGCAAGCAGATTAGTCTGTTCTGAAATATCTGTGATTGCTTTCAGAATCGTACTTACCTCTTTTGACCGCTCCAATAGGGATGCAATATTTTCATTTGTGTTCTCCACAGAGGATTGGATCGATGTCATTTGATTCAAGGTATCACTGACTGCTTTTCCACCGACATCTGCCTGGCTGCTCATTTGATTTACTAAGTCAGCTACCTTGGTTGAACTTTCTACGATTCTCCCTACTCCTATCGAAACTTCTTCTAAGGAATTGGCACTTTGTTCTGTTCTACTCAGTTGCGTTTCAGAGCTTGCGGAAACCTCTTGAATAGCTAGCGATACTTGCTCGGATGAACTTGTCATTTGATCTGCATTTGCATTTAATTCCTCGGCAGATGCTGCAACCTGCTGGGCATTAAACTCTACGTCACGGACAAGACTTTTTAAACCTTCCTGCATTTCATTAAAGGCATGACTAAGTTCGCCGATTTCATCATTGGTTTTAATTTGAATAGAACGCGTCAGGTCGCCCCTACTGATAATTTGAGCATTCTCCTTCAGCTCCTTAATGGGACGAGTGATGGAACGGATTAAGAATAAAATAATCACTGTCCCTGCCAGCAGTGTTGCCGCTACAACAATCATCAAGGTTGTCCAGGTAGCTGCTGCTTCCTCCTGAATCTCGCTATAATCAATCGTCCCTGCCAGCTTCCAGCCTGTTAACTCATTCGTTTCATAAACCATTATTTTTGACGTATTATCATCCTCATAATTAAATGTACCAGATGCAGTCTCAAATAAGTTTTGATAAAAATCTTCTGATGCATTTTCGCCAGCGTCCTGTGTTGGATGGTAAATAAAGTTTTGACTTGTATCCAATAAAATAGCATAACCATTTTTACCAATCGTTATATTGGCTGCCAGCTGCTGGACAAAATCAATGGATAAATCAATTCCAATAACACCCGAACCATCTTTGAGTGCAGTGGATAGTGTAACCACCTGACCTTCTCCCGTTGCACTCGGGTAGGGGTCCGAAATAATAATTTCCCCAGGAGCAGCCAGTGCATCGCTGAACCATGGACGTTCATTTAACTGAAAATCTGCACCCAGCTGCACAACCGGCTGCGTAATTAAGCTGCCATCTTCTGAACCCAGATAAACCTGTGCAACTTCATTATGAAGCTCCTCATATTGAAGCAGCACTTCTCTGATTTCATCCTCATCTGCCTCTAAATCCTGTCCATAAAACCTTTCAGATAAGACCTGCAGATCATGCTGTTTCAATTCCATGGTATTATCAATCGTCTGGTTCATCACTGTTGCTATTTCCTCAACCTGCGCTTTCTGCTGATTTTCCAACGTATCCAGGGAGCTATTGTACGTGATTGCACCAATAATAATTCCCGGTGTCAGTAAAATAATAAAAAATGACAGGATTAATTTAAATCGGATTCCTTTAGGTCTGAATAATTTCTTCAATGTATCAAACTCCTTTACGATAAATGATAAAGTGCACACTCGTTTATTCATTCTTATATCGGCTAAAATGCTAAAAAATGAATCCTTTTTCCTTATTTCATGTCTTAGTATCTATATTAAGAATTTACAATTATGATATAATGCTCCGTTTCGTAAAATAGTTAATAACAAAAAGAAATCCGGTTAGCGCCTCAAATTTCGAACGTCAGAGCTGCTAACCGGATTTCTTTTTTCGCTTTAGAAAACGCCTAAAATAGTGTCCTGTCAATGTCTATTAATATTTATACTGATTAATCTTCTCTGTTAAATCCTCTGCCATCGATGACAGAGATTTTGCTGCTGCAGAAATTTCCTCCATTGAAGCCAGCTGCTCTTCTGTAGAAGCCGCTACTTCCTGAGAGGATGCGGCATTGTTTCTGGCAATGGACGCTAAATCATTTGCCGTGGTTGACACCTCCTGCACTGCTGCTGCCATTTGCTCAGAAATAGCCATAACTTCTTCCATCTGCGGCTTAATATCATTACTTGATTGGACAATTCCTTTAAATTTGTCCATCGCATCATCCGATACTTCTAAGCCTTTATCTACATTTGCTGTTACCTGCGACATTTTTTCCACAGCGTCCTCTACGTCTTTTTGAATTCCCTGAACAATCGTACTAATTTCACCTGCCGATGTTTTGGATTGCTCCGCCAGCTTACGTACCTCATCTGCTACAACGGCAAATCCTTTTCCATGCTCTCCAGCACGGGCTGCTTCAATCGCTGCATTTAGTGCAAGTAAGTTGGTTTGTTCTGAAATATCCGTAATTGCCATAAGAATGGTACTTACTTCATTAGAACGGGCCATTAATGAGGTAATATTAACATTTGTGTTTTCTACAGACGATTGAATCGATGTCATTTGATTCAATGTATCTGTCACAGCTTTTCCGCCAATTTCCGCCTGGTCGCTCATCTGATTGACGAGTTCCGCTACTTGCGAGGAGCTTTCAACAATTCTGCCGACTCCTGTCGATACTTCTTCTAATGAATTCGCACTGTCTTCTGTACCGCTCAATTGTGTTTCCGAACTGGAGGATACTTCTTGAATAGCCAGTGATACTTGTTCCGATGAGCTCGTCATCTGATCCGCATTCGCATTTAACTCCTCTGCCGATGCTGCGACCTGCTGGGCATTAAATTCAACATCGCGAATTAATTCTTTTAAGCTGTTCTGCATCTCATTAAATGCAACACCAAGCTCTCCAATCTCATCCTTTGTTTTCACTTCAATGGATTGTGTTAAATCGCCGGTACTGATAATACGCGCTTTCTCTTTCAATTCTTTGATCGGTTTAACGACGGAACGTACGATAAGTACCGTCACACCCAAACCGATAGCAACAGCACTGATTAATACAATTAATAATGTGTTAAAAACAGTAGCTGCCTCTGCTTGAATTTCACTATAATCGATCGTTCCGGCTATTTTCCATCCAGTTAAATCATTGGTTCCATAAACCATGATTTTATCTGTATCTTGATAGTTATATTCAAGTTTGCCAGCACCAGATTCATACAGGTTATTATAGAAAGATTCACTTGCTTCCTCCCCAATTTCCATAACAGGATGATAAATAAAGCGCTGCGTTTCATCTAATAATATCGCATAACCATTTTCACCGATTTGAACTCCTGATGCTATCTGCTGAATAAAATCAATGGATAAATCGATGCCGATAACACCTGAACCATCCTCTAACGCTTTCGAAACGGTGACAACCATCTCCCTATCTGTACCTGCTGAAACATAAGGCTCCGAGATAATAATTTCTTCTGTGTTTTCCATTGCTTCTATGTACCATGGACGTTCCCTCGGATCATAACCCTCCTCGGTCACATCCGTTGATGATTCCATAAAAACTCCTTCTTCTGAACCAGCATAAACGGATACCACTTCATCATGTAATTCAAAATATTGATCAAAGGTTTCGATCAGCGCTTCTGCTTCCTCATTTACTAACTCGCCATGAACCTGTCCCGCTAATACCTCTGCATCCCTGCTCTTCAAAGCAAAAGTATTATCAATGGTCTGATCCATGATCGTGATAATTTCTTCTACTTGATTCTCCTGCTGTTTCTGCAATGTGCTTACAGAGCTGTTGTACGTCAAAAAACCAATGACAACACCCGGAATCAATAACATACAAATAAATGATAAAACCAGCTTAAAACGAATCCCTTTTTTCTTCATTGCTGTCCCCCACTTTATAATTTGTCTTGAACAAAAGTGTCACTATACTTATCTATCGGTCAAACAATTCAGAACTTGAATACATTTTAAGTAATTTAGTCCTGTAAATTTTTTTCAACATAAACGATTATTCCTAAAAAATATATGATCATTCTCCTGTCAACTTAAATTCACGCAGGTAAATACGATCTGTCTATACAGAAAAAGCTCTATTATACTTGGCATATAAAACGAAACTTCTATCAGCGGGAGTTTTCGAACCACAAATTTTTTCGGTGAGATGAGTAATCGCAATCCCAGGATGCGCGAATTTAGTCTGCTTCCTTTCTCCCCGGACAAAGACTGGTATATCGTGTCTGTCTTACTTTATTCCTTAGCTTCTTTATCCTTTATGAAAGTATAAAAAAATACAGCAATGATAATCACTGCTGTATTTTTGGGTTTTATAATTTATCCTGCCTCAATATTTATACGTTGAAATCTTCTCTGATAAATCTTCGGCCATCGAGGATAGCGATTTCGCAGATGCAGAGATTTCTTCCATCGATGCAAGCTGTTCTTCGGAGGAGGCTGCCACTTCCTGTGAAGATGCTGCATTATTACGAGCAATGGATGCTAAATCATTCACGGTTCCCATTAATTGCCCTACAGCTGCAGACATCTGTTCTGAAATAGATGTTACTTCCTCCATTTGTGGCTTAATACTTTCACTGGAGCGCAGGATTTCACCGAATTTATCTATCGCATCATACGATACATCCAGTCCACTATTCACATTGGAAGTAACCTGCCCCATTTTATCAACCGCATTCTCAACGTCTGTCTGAATCCCTAAAATAATTTCTCTAATTTGGGTAGCTGACAGCTTCGATTGTTCTGCAAGCTTCCGGACTTCATCCGCTACTACTGCAAATCCTTTTCCATGTTCCCCGGCACGGGCTGCTTCAATCGCTGCATTTAACGCAAGTAAATTGGTCTGTTCCGAAATATCTGTAATAGCATTCAAAATGGTGCTTACTTGCTTTGAGCGCTCTAATAAGGAAGAAATATTCTTATTTGTATCCTCTACCGATGACTGAATAGAGGTCATCTGATTCAATGTATTACTTACTGCCTGTCCGCCGACTTCTGCCTGTTTGTTCATTTTTTGAACAAATTCCGTCACTTGTGCAGAGCTGTCCACTACTCTGCCAACACCTGTTGATACTTCTTCCAGCGAATGCACCCCATCCTCTGTTCCGCTTAACTGATGCTCGGCACTGGAGGATACTTCCTGAATGGCCAGAGATACCTGTTCGGATGAGCTTGTCATCTGGTCTGCATTTGCATTTAATTCCTCGGCAGATGCTGCGACCTGCTGGGCATTCCATTCAACCTCTCTAATCAGCTCCCGCAAGCTTTCTCCCATTTTGTTAAAGGCTGTACCCAGCTGGCCGATCTCATCATCTGTTTGGACATCAACAGACTGTGTTAAGTCGCCGGTGCTGATGATTTCTGCTTTTTCTTTCAGCATCTTGATTGGACGGATAATAGAGCGGACAAGGAGCAGAATAATACCAATACCTAATATTAACGTCACACTCAGTACGATAATAAGTGTTGTAGTGATTGACGCGGCTGTTGCTTGTACCTCACTATAATCGATGGTTCCCGCCAATTTCCAGCCTGTTATAGCATTTGTATCAAACACCATAATTTTAGATGTATGATCATACTCATATTCGAAAGTACCGGATTCGTTATCATACAGTTTTTGATAGAAAGGCTGATCTATTTCCTCCCCGGCTGTCTTTTCCGGATGATAAATAAAATTCTGATTCGTATCCAGCAAAACAGCATATCCATGCTCTCCCACCTGTACTTCAGACACAAGCTGCTGAATAAAATCCATAGAGACATCAATGCCGATTGCTCCTGATCCATCTTCCAATGCTTTTGATACACTGACTGCTATCTGTCCATCTCCACTTGCTGTTAAATAAGGATCTGAAATAATTACTTCTTCCGGATTGGCCATTGCTTCCTGATACCAGGCACGTTCTCTTGGATCGTAACCCTCCTCCATCTCCATTTCCGGCTGAAGATAAAAATCTCCCTCTGTCGTGGCAAGATAAAATTCCGGAGCTTCCGGATGTATCTCAATATATTCAGACATTCTTCTATTCAATTCTTCTGTATCCTCTTCAATTAACTCCTCTGTAATCACGCTTGAGAGAACTTCTATATCATGCTGTTTCAGTTCAAACGTATTATTTATCGTCTGATCCATCATAGCAGTTAATTCTTGCACTTGCTCTCTCTGCTGCTGCTCGACGGTATTTGTAGAACTAAAATACGTAATAACCCCTATTAAAATTCCCGGAACTAATAAAATTAAGAAAAAAGATAAAACTAATTTAAATCGTATTCCTTTGGCTTTAAATATTTTTTTCATTTTCATCTCTCCTATTTGTCTATATTTCTTTATCGGGAGAAAACAGAAAAAATTTATCAAAAAATGAAAAAATATTATAAAAATAAATCTAATTTACATTAAAAGGTAATAAAAGTAATATAAAGTAATTAATTTAAACGTATAGTTATAAATTAATGATAATAATAATTCCTTTAGATTAAATATTATTTCTAGAAACAATAAATCAAAGCAAAATTATCGAGCCCTAAGATCTATTAAAAAACAAAAATAAATAATAATTTTTCTTTGTAATAGTATTAATTACTCACAATGAATATCTAAATCACAGGATCATGCACCTGGATACGACTAAAAACCGGCCTCCCTAAAGTCCCTTGAACGAACGGGGCCGTCACTGCGATCAAAAATATATTCCACATCAATTTACAAAAAAACTTTATATACTACATATTTTATAAAAAAACAAATATTTTTCGTTTAAAATACTTTTATTTGGAAATAGCTAAAATTACAGAAAGGAATGATTTTAATGCTAAGTTTTATTTGGAGCCTGATTATGGGTGGAATTATCGGCTGGATTGCCGGATTAATTGTAAGTAAAGATCTGCCTGGAGGAATTTTTGGAAATATTCTTGCCGGTTTTATCGGAGCATGGCTTGGTTCCTCTTTATTTGGACAATGGGGACCTGAAATCGGCGGATTCTTTATTGTACCTGCTCTGATTGGTGCGATTATCCTTATTCTTATTGTCAGCTTCATCATTCGCCTATTCCGTCGTTAACACTTGTACGCCAGCAGATGAACAAAATCGAGGCAGCTGCATAGGTTAGGTATATAGCTCATACAGAAAAGAGGAATGTATATGCAACCTGACCCGAATCATGCATATTCACATGCAGATGAATATCAAGTGATGGATAATCCATATCCAGAGCAGTTTGATATGCCTGCTTCACCATATAGTGCATACCCTGCACAGCCATTTCATCAGCATGCACCAGAACAGCGGGCGTTCTTTTTTCCGTTTATCGGTGGATTAGCCGGCGGGTTATTGGGCAGCGCTTTAGGACCTGGCGGAGGTCCGGGATATTATGGTCCCCCGGGTCCTCCAGGGCCCCCGGGACCGCCTGGACCAATGGGATATTACGGTCCTCCGGGTCCACCAGGCCCTCCTGGACCGCCTGGACCCCCAGGATATTACAGCGGCTATCCGTACCCGCCATATTATTAGAATTATGAAAAATGAAAAAGGGAGATAACGGCATCCGTCTACCTCCCTTTTTTATACTTCCTCAACAAAATCATCACGCAGCACTTTTATTTCTTCATCTGTCAGCCCAACCTTCTTTAAGAAGCCAGCTGCACTTTCATATTTTTCATACAAATAGTTCAAGAAATCTTCCATGTAAGAGGGCTCACAGCCCAGCATCACTTTAAATTGATTGCGCGACATCAACGGCGGGCGTTTATTAAGCTCTTCATCTGTTATCTTCTTATACTCTCCCGTTAACGCATAATCTTTCACAATAATATCTTTTGGCACATCTGCTAAGTCTAATAAAATAGCTGCAAGCACACCTGTACGATCCTTTCCGACACGACAATGGAACAAAACAGAATTTCCTTTTTCATGCAGAAAAACATCCATAATTTTTTTAAATTTCGATTTACTGCTCTCTAGCATTAAAATATACATTTCTATCAGACTTTTCGGCATTTTTGTTGTAAGTGTAGCTGGATCAAGCAATGGAATATTATAAAAATCATAAAGTGCTTTATCTTCTTTTCTATATTTCCCTTCCATGCTGAGGCGTAAATCAAGAATCGTATGGATACCCTTTTCCTTTTGTAAAAAAGCATGTCCTGCTGAATCGATAAGATGTAAAGAATCCGCCCGATAATATTTTCCCCACTTTGTCTGCTTGCCATCCTTTGTTGGATAGCCTCCTAAATCACGAATGTTTTGTGTCCCCGCTAATTCAATATGTCGTTCCGGGTTAAATAATAGTGCTTCTGTAGTCAAAATGATGTCTCTCCCTCATGTTTCTATTTTATCCTTCTACTATTTTCACATAAACCTGCCGCGTTCTTGGTCCATCAAATTCACAGAAATAAACACTTTGCCACGTTCCCAGAAGCAGCCGTCCACCTGAAATAATCAATGTTTCACTTGCTCCCACAACAGAAGATTTCATATGTCCGTCGGAATTGCCCTCCATGTGAACATATGCTTCTTTATTCGGAAAGGTTTCGTCCATACCAAGTGATAGATCACGGCGCACATCCGGATCAGCATTTTCATTAATCGTAATCGCACCTGTTGTATGCGGGCAGTAGACAATCATGATTCCTTCCTGTACACCGCTCTGAACTAAAATGTCTTCCAGCTCGCTGTCTAAGAAAATAAACTCCTGCTTCTTATTCGTTTGGATTTGAAAAATTTCTGTCTTTGTCGGCATCTCTTCTACCTCTTTCTTTCAAAACTGCTCTATATATGCGTTCTATCAAAGTATACTTCTATCTTAACGAAATATTTGCAGGCCAACAAATAATTAGGCTTTTTTGAAACATAATGTCATCTCAATCGTAAATATGTATATACCCACTATTTATAGAATTTATCATATATATCCTATTAAAGGAGTGATCATTTTGCGAAAAAAATACATATTACTTGCTGGTGCTGCTTTTCTCTTACTCTCTGCCTGCACAAGCCGGGAGAGCACTGCTGAAGAAAACGCTGAAGAGGTGCTTGAGCAATTACAAAATGAGGAATATCAACAGATTACAGAACAATACTTTTCAGATGTCCTGCTGGAAAAATACCCTCCTGACGAATTACGGTTATCTTGGGAAGCAAATCGCGGGAGTGCATTTGAGAAGATAAACAACTTAGAGGTAAACGCTGATGAAGAAAAGACCTTTGTTTCAGGTGAATTAACTTTTGATGATGCAACAGTGGAGATAAGCATGGAGTGGAATGAAGAGGAAGAACTGGAAAGCTTGCACATCGAGCGCCCATTTGAAGCGTTAGCACTTCCTGACTCTGCCATGGAAGAGGATATTATTATTGAAGCAGAAGAAGGCTATCCCCTGGATGGTAAACTGACCCTGCCCTCTGGAGAAGAAGGCCCTTACCCAGCTGTCGTGCTTGTACATGGATCCGGCCCCAGTGATATGGATGCAGCTGTGTATAGTTATAAACCTTTTCAGGATATTGCTTATGGACTAGCAGAAAAAGGAATTGCGGTTTTGCGCTATGACAAGCGTACCTATACACACGCAGAAAAAATGGCAGAAGAGCTGGGAGCGGCAATATCTGTTAAAGAAGAAACCATTGATGATGCAGTAGCAGCAGCTGAATTCCTGCAAAATGATGAACGTATTCAGGCTGACCAGGTCTATATCATCGGGCAATCACTTGGCGGCATGCTTGCGCCCAGGATTGATGACGAAGCAAAGACTGCGGGAATAATCAGTTTAGCCGGCTCTCCTCGCTCTTTATGGGAAATTATGTACGACCAGCAAATAGACTTGCTGTCAGAAAATTTGAGTGATGAAACAAAAGCAGGGGTTATGGAACAAGCAGAGGAATTTAAAGAGCTTGCGGAAAGCTTTCAAGATATGTCAGAAGAAGAAGCAATGGAATACAACCTTGCCGGAATGAGCGGTTATTATTTTCAAGAAATGGACCAGTATGATATTGGTCAAATTGCCCTTGATTCAAATAAACCTATCCTCCTCCTTCAGGGGGAAGCAGATTTCCAGGTAACCATGGAAAAAGACTTTGCAAAATGGGAGGACATCTTTGCCAACGAACCCCAGGCGACACTAAAAACCTATCCAGATCTCAATCATATGTTTATTTTATCACAAGGAGAAAACAAAGGGACCGTTGCAGAATACAATATTCCCGGTCATGTTGATGAACAAGTAATCATAGATATTAGCAATTGGATTCATGAACAAGCGGACTAACTAAATATCCAGCAATAATAAAGGTGGAGGATTTTATATTTTACAACAATCAGAAGTATAGATAGTTAACTCCACTTATCCTAGTTTACAATTTGAAAGTCGAACTATAAAATGATATTATGATATTTTATCGTCTTATCGGCAGGAGGAAAGCTTTTGTTAAACCAATCATTAATCAAAAAAATTATTATTGGCATTTTACTTATTGCATCGGGTGTGTTCTTATATTTTTATTTTTCAGTATTTATGCCTGTTTTACTGGCCTTGTTGACTGCAATTATATTTGAGCCACTGGTAAAGCTGCTAAAAAAACTCTTAAAGCAAGAAAAACGAATTTGGCCTGTAACGATTGTTTTTACATCATTTGTTGTGATTGCATGCGGATTAATTTACGTTTTGCTTACAAGCACTATCAGCCGGATTGTCGAATGGAGTCATAACGTTCCAAGGTACGGCAGTGAAATCCAATCCATTATCAATGAGATCATTTATAGATTTAATGATTTAATTGCTGATTTACCTCAGCGTAATGCAATTATCAGTGAACTGGAACGGCAATCGGACCGACTGCTAAATACGGGATATGACCTGGTGGAGAGCTTCATTGGTATGCTTGGTTCCTGGGTTCAATCAATCCCTAACCTGCTGTTTATATCCCTTGTCTATCTCATTACTTTCTTTTTATTCAGCCTTGATCTGCCAAAGTTGTTTCAAGTATTTTTCTCTTTTTTCCCAGAAAAAACAGCTACAAAGCTACAGAATTTCTTTCAGCGTTTAAGAACCGTTTTCTGGGGATATTGGAAAGCTCAATTTTTGCTTAGTGTAATGATTTTTGTGATTACGTACTTGAGCTTACTTTTTATCGCTCCTCGATTTGCGCTCTTAATGACCTTTATCATCTGGGTTGTGGATATTATTCCACTCTATGTTGGCCCAGCATTAATCCTTGTTCCGTGGGGGGGACTGATGATGCTCATCGGTGATGTTCCAACCGGTTTGCAGCTGATGATATTGGCATTATTCTTGTTAATCATCAGACGGATTACAGAACCAAAGGTACTCGGCGATCAGATGGGGCTCGCTGCACTGCCGACGGTCTTATCCATGTATTTTGGTTTTGTTTTCTTTGGTGTACTCGGTCTTATTTTTGGACCATTCGTTGTCAGCGCATTTCAAGCAGCCCACGAGGTTGGTTTATTCCAATTCGTGAAGAAGAAATCCATTCAAAAAGTAGAAGAATAAGACGACATCACAAATAAAATCCGAATCTGATTTACATGTTCTAACCTAACATGTAAATCAGATTCGGATTTTTTATTAAGGTATTATTGCCGATGATAACTATGCCTTTCTCTATTCGATGATTTCATCTAAGGCATAACCAACGCCATTTTCTTCATTACTTCTCGTGATATGGTCTGCATATTCCTTTACTTCCGGCTCTGCATTTTGCATCGCTACAGCAGTTCCTGCATATTCGAACATCGAAATATCATTAAAATTATCTCCAATGCAGACAGTATTCTCTCTAGGAATTTGATAATACGCTGCCAATGCTGCTAGTGCATTTCCTTTACTGGCATCTGGATGAGCAACCTCTAATTTTTGATAGCCAGAGGTTGTCAGGGAAATATCATTTCTATCCTTCCAGCCTTCTTCCAGCTTTTCTAATTTATCACGCCGGAATGACATAATAAATACTTTGTATGGCTCCAGTTCCGTAACCCCTGCTTCTAAATAATCATCTACTTCCACCATACCGTACTGCATATTTTGTATATAAATAATATGCTCCGCATTCTCTTTTTCATCTGGCGTATCAAAAAGAGCTTCTTTCTCTTCTATTAAAATCTGCTTTTTACTTTTTTGAATATATAGCCCTTTATTTGTATAAATTTCAAAATATAATTCAGCAGCAGATACGGTTTCTATGATTTCTGTCAGCTTGTCTGCAACAAGGATCTGACTGCGGATAATCTCCCCATTCACACTGGTCAATGCCCCGTTTGCACAAATTAATGGAACCTCCAAATCTGCCGCTGCTGCAATCTCCTGCATATCATGCAGTGATCTTCCAGAGCAGAATGCTACAATATCCCCCTTCGCCTGTCTTTTGCGAATAGCTGCCCGATTTACTTCACTTATTTTCCCGTCTTCACCTAGTAACGTACCATCTAAATCCGTTGCAATTAACTTCATGCGCTTCACATCCTTCCAATTGTTATCTTATCATATTTGCAGAAATGTTTATTCTCTGACATATTAGAGAGAAGCAGAAGCACCTGCCCCTCTATATATTCATTCCTACATTCCTAATAAAGTAGTGACAATCCAGCCTGAACCATAGAATATCATAAATTGAACCCCGATCCCCACGCCTAGAAAACGATTCAATAGCCCGCCTACCATTGCCATAGCAAAAGTAACAGTTACACTGACGAGACCACCTTCATAAAACGCAAGCAGTGTAACAATCCCGATAAACATAGCAATAATTGCTTCCTGATTTATATGCTTTAAAACTAGAACGGTCGCTTTTCTGGCAAAGTTCATTGAAAATGGGTAGGCAATAATGGCCGCAATAACAATTCCAATTAATCCATATAACAGGAAATCCATAGGTTCCATCAGCGTATGCAAATTATGCATTTCCGGCTCTGTTGTAAATACAGGCGGTGCATTAAATAGCGCTTGTGCCGGACCAATTGCTACAGGACTAAGCGGAATTCCAAATGCGACAAGCGGAATAATCGTCTCTGCAATATAAGTTGATTCTGTTACCCCGTTCATCGTAGACAAACTGGTCGTTGATTTCTTATACTGCCCCTTCACACGGGACCCTACCAGCTCTCCCATCAATGCTGTCATTCCAACAGGACTCAGAGCAAAGGTCAGAGAAGACAGAAAAGACGTTCCTCCAACCGCGGCTGTTTGTTTCTTCGTTAATACTTTAAACGGATTAGGAAAATACCCTGTCCACGATTTCCTTTCCGGTGCTAATTTATATTCATTCGGCTGCCGGCGTTCAATCATTAATCGACCACTCCCGGAGGATGCTAATAAAATATCCGTAAACATTGGTCCAATTGCAA
Organism: Oceanobacillus sp. CFH 90083; assembly: GCF_009389585.1. Lineage (GTDB taxonomy): Bacteria > Bacillota > Bacilli > Bacillales > Amphibacillaceae > Oceanobacillus. The sequence goes on from NZ_VIYG01000002.1 coordinate 480,047, forward strand.
TCCCAAGGAAAAAGCTGATCGACAGTCCAGTTCCTAAAATCGTTGTGCTGACCAGATTTAATCCTTGAATCACAAGTGCAAGCGGAATGATTAAAATTATACTTGCCCAGCGTCCTTTGGAAAAATAACCAATTAAAACAGCAGCCAGTGTAAATATAATGCCGGCATTCTCCTGAAAAAATTCGCCAAAACGGCTTAAGAATACAGCAAACACTAAGGACACAGGAAGGGCAATAAATGCACCAATAATCCCGCCCGAAATCATTTTTCGTAAGGCAATATGCGGCAAACCAATTCGTCGCATAAAATTAGCATGATCCAGCATCGGCGTCGCTGTCGTATCTCCCGGGACACCCATCAAGGCAGTAGGAATCGCATGCGTGAGATGCTTCGAGAGCACCGCAGCCATAAAAAATGCGAAAACGGCCTCTGGAGGCGCTCCTAACAACACAACAATCAAGGTTGCCGGAACAAGCACAGCGGTTTCATCAGATCCGGAAATTAAACCAATAGCGGTAAATATAATTCCCCCAAGAACCGCTAATAGGATTGATATCAGTAATACATCCATGTTTGTTCATTCTCTCCTCTTTCAACTATTTCTTCTTTTTCTCATCATGTTCTTTTTTCTCATCAGAAATAAACATGTCATAAAATCCTTGTTCCTTCATTTCTCGAGCCGTTACCGGATCATTTAAAATGGATGCACGCTCTTCCTCCATATCCAATTGCAATTTCTCATATATTTCCGATAGTTCATTGTTCGTAGACACTGTTTCATTTAAGGTTCTTTTTGGTTTAAATAAAAACGTGTTGATAAGTAAACCCGTTACACTGCCAGCAATCCCTGACAACAACGAATAAGACTGAATCATTTCCTCCGGAGCAATGCGTGGAAATATAAATTCTCTGCCTGTAAAAAAGCCGACAAAACTGAGCACCACACTAATGAAAATTGTAACGATTAAATGCTTCCCAACAACTGTATCACCAATAATTTCAACATATGTCTGGGAACGCTTCTGTTCTTGTTCCGTCATCTTTTCAGATCACCTTTCTATTAAAATATCCCTAAAAATATGATTTACAGAATGAAATAATCTGATTATACTACATACAAGTTAATAATACTAGAAGCTATTAGCAGATACTAATAGCAGATTTTTTTATGATGCAGTGGGGCCTCTGCTATAATAGAAATAGAGAAAGCCTGTCACATCTAATATAGATTTGCAGTGATAAAAGGAGAGGTTTTATGAAGCTGGAAACGGAAAGACTTATCATTATTCCTTGTACTGAACGGACAGTTACGCCCTCGATCAGAGAGGAATATACTTGTAATCCTCATATTATTAGTCATTTAAATGCATTAAAAGAAGATCCTTCTTTATTATATTGGGGTGTTTGGCTTGTAAAGCATCAGTCAGATGACAAAGTAGTTGGAGATATCGGTTTTAAAGGAAAACCAGACAAAAATAAAACGGTAGAAATTGGCTATGGATTCCTTCAAAGCTGCCGGAATAAAGGCTACGCAACGGAAGCACTTAGTGCTTTAATAAATTGGACTATACATACTTCAGAGGTTAATAAAATCAGAGCAGAAACACGCCTAAATAACCCGGCCTCTATGCGTGTATTAGAAAAAGTAAGCATGCAGAAAGTAAAACATACAGAATCTATGCTTTATTGGGAGCTGGATGTAAGAGATATTACCAGCGGATAAAAACAAGTAAATGAGCTGCATTTTTTATTTAGTATCCGTTCTCCTCTTCCTCATAACCTTCTCTTTGCAAAGCAGCCTCCCTTTTCCCAAGTATCATCTTTTTATCCCCAGACAATAAAAGATGTTGATCTTTCTTCTTCTCCCGTTTCTTATAATTTTATCTTCGTTATAAAGATTGGATTTTAACTTCCTTTTCCCAATGAAACTAAATACTTTTTCTATCTCCTTATTACTTCTAATGTTTTAAAATATTACGTACGATAGGACAAGATGGGTTATCACAATATTGTACAATGATAATTCTTCACTTTGTGATGTAAACGCATTCACCATTTATTCTGTAATTGTTATGATTCTAGTCAAAGGAGGCAGACATTGTGTTAGGAGAAAGAGAAGAGATTATTTTTAACGCACTAATCAATGACACGAGTATCACAAGTTCGGAGCTCGCAGATAAATATAATCTTTCTCGACGACAATTAGGCTATACCTTTCAAAAAATAAATACCTGGTTAAAAAATAACCGTTTGCCCGAAATCGAGCGAACCAGGAAGGGTCAATTTATCATTGATCAATCTATTTTAACTGCAACCGTAAAACAAAATCCCGTCGGAGATTCCAAGCTCCGTGACGGAATAATGTCTGAGCAGGACCGGGTAAAATTTCTAATCATAGCCGTTTTAGGTGGTAAGGATATTATTTCACTAAGCAGTTTAACCAGACAGTTAGGTGTCAGCAAAAATACCATTTTAAATGATATGAAGCATGCTCAGAAGCTGTTAAGTTCTTATCATTTGGCAATGCAGCATACGAGAAAAGACGGGTATCAGGTCATTGGAAATGAATTTCAGGCACGTAAGATGATGATAGGACTTGCAAATGAATTAATCCTGCATGACGACAATAAAAGAAAGCTGCAGGAAATACTGATGCTTGAGGATGAACTGCTTGCTCAGTTTGAACGCCGGTTAGAGCGGGTCGAGCAAAATCTCACCATTCAATTTACAGATGAAATTATGATGACACTCCCCGCTATATTTGTATTAATTCTGAGGAGAATACAAAAAGGATACTCTATTCAGCCTTTCTTTATCCGTTATGATGAGCTGTCCAATACCAAGGAATATCAAGCGACAGAAAAAATTTTATACGATAAAAGCCTTTCAACACCTGAACGTATCTTTATTACACTGAATCTGTTAACAGGCAGTGTTCACCGGAATTCCTGGATAACGGAGGATTATATCCCTGATCTGGTGCCGGCAATTGACAAAATGGTACGGCTCTTTGAAAAAAATGCCTGCATTAACTTCCATGATCGTAAGCAGTTAATCGATAAGCTTCTTCAGCATTTAACACCGGCGTATTACCGGATTAAATATCAGCTGACCGATTCGATTCTTTTTGAAGATAACCATAATGAGGAATTTGAACAAATCCGCCACCTGGTTCATTTAGCAATTACACCGCTCGAAGAAGTGATGGAAAGCAGGATTCCTGAAAATGAAGTTACTTACATCGTCATGTTAATCAGCGGTTGGATGCATAAACAGGGAGAAAGTATGGCTCAGAAAATAAAAGCACTGGTTGTTTGCCCGCGCGGGATTTCCGTTTCCCGTCTAATGTTCCAGCAGCTGCGTGAGCTATTTCCTGAATTCGTATTTTTGGATTGGCTATCTGTCAGGGAATTTTTACATTACGAGCTTGATTACGATATTGTTTTCTCGCCAATTACATTAGAAACAGATAAAAAGCTGTTTATCTGCAAACCTGTACTGCGATCCGAAGATAAACAGCGTATTCGTAAACAAGTCATGCTGGAGATATATGATTATATTCCAAATGAAATCAATGTGGATGATTTGATTGAGAAAATTCAGCAGCACGCAAAGGTTTTAGATGAAAAGAGTCTGCGAAAAGAACTCTATGCTTATATCCATCGGGATAAGAACGCAGCCATTACCAAGCAAGCTTCGGCGGAGACAGAAAAAGACTTACATGATTTTCTGACTGTAAATCATATTACGCTGAGAGAATCTGTCTCCTCATTTGATGAGGCCATCCAGCTATGTGGAGCCCCATTGCTTAAATATGGATACATTACACCTGATTATATTAAGGCAACCATCCAGCACTCAAAAGAAGATTCTTATATTGCTATTGGCGAGCATGTTGCTATTCCTCACGCTGCACCAGAGGAAGGTGTTAAGGACGTCGGGATGAGCCTGTTAAAGATCCGTAACGGCGTCGCTTACGGGGAAGAAAATCATCAGATTCATTTGATGGTTATGATTGCTGCCGTAGATAAAAAGCAGCATATTCACGCGCTGATGCAGCTGATGAAAGTAGCTTCCTCAGCCAGTCTGTTACCTAAATTGATTCAGGCAAGTTCTAAGGAATATATTTACAAGTTGATTCGAGACTATATCATTGATTAATAGTTAAGGCAGGAGTGTTGTTTCATGAGTGAATTACGTTTTGATGAAGAAGTTATTTTGTTAAATTTAGAGGCTGCTGACTATACAGAAGTGCTTCAGCAGATGGGTGAAAATTTAGTAAAGCATCATTATGTCAAAGAAAGCTTTATTCCGGCAATTATCGAAAGAGAACAAGAATTTGCGACCGGATTGCCGACAGCAGGTGTATCTGTGGCTATTCCACATACAGATGCTGTTCATGTAAATCAGAAAACCATCAGCATAGCTACACTAAAAAATCCGGTAGACTTTGTCATTATGGGAGAAGAAAGTGAAACCACACCTGTTCAAATCGTATTTATGCTGGCAATGGATGAGCCTCATTCACAATTGAAGCTTCTGCAGAATCTAATGAAGATTTTTCAAGAAGATACATTTCTCGAACAATTACTCTTGTCAGAAAGTGTGACGGAGATGCTGCATCAGGCAGCTGACAAACTTCATCTGCATAACTTTAAAGGAGGTGAGAAGCTATGAAGCAAGTACTTGTAGCTTGCGGAGCAGGAATCGCTACATCCACAGTAGTAAACAATGCAATTGAAGAATTAGCGAAAGAAAATGGGATAAAAATAGATTTGAAGCAAATCAAAATTGCAGAAATAGGCACCTACGAGGATACAGCAGATTTATTGGTTACTACGGCAATGACAAAGAAAGACTATCCTTTCCCGGTTATTAATGCACGTACATTCCTGACAGGAATCGGCGTGGAAGATACAAAGAAACAGATTTTAGAAGAATTGCTAAAATAATATTTTGCTGCTCTATTCTTTAAAAGTATGTTCAACAAGCAGTAAAATTCACTGTACCATTTTACCAGACTTGGTGAACATCCCCTTTAGGGGAATAGAGCAGCACCCTAACCCATAGGAGGGAAATTCTTATGCAAGGATTTGTTGATTTTATACAAGCATTTCTGGACTTAGGAGCTACCGTCATTTTACCTGTTGTCATCTTCTTACTTGGACTTTTATTTGGTCAGAAGCCGGGAAAAGCTTTCCGTTCCGGTCTGACAATCGGTGTTGCATTTGTAGGTATTTTCCTTGTCATAGATTTATTGACTTTAAACCTTGGTCCGGCAGCACAAGGAATGGTAGATAGACTTGGTGTCAGCTTAAATACTATTGACATAGGCTGGCCAGCGACATCATCTATTGCATGGGCGTCAATGATTGCTGCCTTTATTATTCCGTTAGGATTAGTTGTAAACGTTGTCATGCTGGTAACTAAAACAACCAAAACGATGAACGTAGATATTTGGAATTTTTGGCACTATACCTTTATGGGAGCCATTGTCTATACCGTATCCGGAAGTATTGTGCAAGGTCTGATTGCAGCAACATTATTCCAGATTGTCTGTCTGAAAATAGCAGACTGGACCCAGCCGATGGTACGTGACTTTTATGAGATGCCAGGCGTATCCGTTGCAACAGGAAGTACGATTTCTTATGCTCCATTTATTTTTGTTGTCAAAGGCCTTCAAAAAATCCCGGGTCTCAATAAACTGCATGCTGATCCGGACTCCATTCAAAAACGTTTCGGCGTCTTTGGAGACTCCATGGTTATCGGTTTGCTGCTTGGTGTAGCAATTGGTGCCTTAGCCGGATACAGTGTTGGTGACATTATCAATATTGGTATTTCTATGGCAGCGGTGATGGTATTGATGCCAAGAATGGTAAAAATCCTGATGGAAGGATTAATGCCTGTATCTGAATCTGCCCGTACATGGTTGAACAAGCACTTCGGTGATCGCGAAATTAATATTGGTCTGGATGCTGCCGTGCTGTTAGGGCATCCATCTGTTATTGCAACGGCGTTAATTTTAACACCAATTACTGTTCTTATTGCTGTTGTTTTGCCTGGAAACGCGGTTCTTCCTTTTGGCGACTTGGCAACCATTCCATTTGTTATCGCCTTTATTGTCGGAGCTTCTAAAGGGAATATTATTCACTCTGTTATCGTCGGCTCGATTATGATCGCTGTTTCACTCTATGTAGCAACAGATATCGCTCCATTATTTACAGATATGGCAATGAGTGCAGATATTAATCTTCCGGAAGGCTCGGCAATGGTATCCAGTATTGACCAGGGTGGAAATATCGTGAACTGGGTAATCTGGAGAATATTTGACCTGTTTAATTAATGCAATAATTTATTTGAAGCAATACTTACTTTTGATATAGAAATAGTAGAAAATAATGCTGTTATGAAATTTTATTTATGTTCCTCTCTTCTTCATTTGGTAAGAATAGTTCATTAATTCTGTTCATCCGTTTCATCACATTAGAAAGGAACGGAAATGATTAAAAAAGGAGAATAAACGATGAAAGCTCTCGTGAAGACCGAACTGGGACATGGGAATTTACACCTCCAAGATGTTGAGGAGCCCACTGTTTCCAGTCACCAAGTAAAAATTAAAGTCACTTACGCTGGAATCTGCGGCTCCGATATCCATACCTATGAAGGACATTATCAAGTTGCCGCTCCGGTTACATTGGGACATGAATTTTCCGGAGAAATCGTAGAAATTGGTGAAGGTGTTACCAAATTTAAAGTAGGAGATCGCGTTACATCAGAAACCACCTTCTATATCTGCGGGGAATGTAACTATTGTCAGTCTGGAGACTATAATTTATGTAACCACCGTAAAGGGCTGGGCAGCCAAGTAAATGGCGGTTTTGCCAAGTATCTTATTGCACGTGAGGAAAGCCTTCACCATCTGCCTCCAGAGGTGGATGATCGTTCTGCAGCAATGACAGAGCCCTTAGCATGTACTTATCATGCCATCCAAAAAACAGTAATCCACGGGGGAGACTTAGTTATTGTTCTTGGACCTGGCCCAATTGGCCTACTTGCTGCCCAGGTAGCAAAAAGCTGCGGTACGGTTGTTTTAGTTGCTGGTCTGACAAACGATCAGATTCGCCTGGATAAAGCAAAAGAAATCGGCATGGATTATGTCATTAACCTTCAAAACGAAAACTTGAAAGACAAAGTAAACGAGCTGACAGACGGTTATGGCGCAGATGTGCTTTTAGAGTGCTCCGGTTCCATTCACGCTGCAAATCAAGGGTTGGATTTATTACGGAAAAAAGGGCACTATGCACAAATTGGTATTTTCTCAGAATCACAGGTCTCCTTTGATATGGAAAAAGTCATTCAAAAAGAAATTCAAATCGTTGGAAGCAGGAGTCAAAAGCCGGTCGACTGGGAGCCCTCCATTCAATTAATGAAGGACGGAAAAGTAAACGCAAAAAGTCTGGTGACGCATGAATATTCTATCGACCAATGGGATGCTGCTTACCGGGCAATTAAAAGTGGAGAAGCCATTAAAGTGCTACTGACCCCTCTGGATGATTAAAATATGTGAAGTTTAAATTGAAATGAGGTTTTAACATGGTTGATATGTTCTTAGATTTTATGCTTGGTCCGATGCGCGGAATAAGTCAATTTTATTTTGAATACCAGCTTATCTTTAACTCAATTGTCGTCGGTATCGCTGCTTATTTCTTAATAAAAAAAAGAAAAGGAAATCGAATCAACCGCAGTAGAAAGGAGTGCTGACTTGAAGGCTCTAAATTTATACGATATAGAGGATATACGTTTTGAAGAAAATACACCCGTTCCTCAAATAACAAGCAACGATGAGGTTCTTATCCAAGTAAAATCAGCCGGGGTATGCGGTTCTGATCTATCTCGTTATAAAAAGCTCGGACCCTATGTCCCGGGGACAACCTTTGGTCATGAATTTTCAGGGGTCATATCTGCTGTCGGCAGTGCGGTAACACAATTTAAAGAAGGAGATCGTGTAGCCGCCTGCCCTGCTTTTTCCTGCGGAGAATGTAACTACTGCCGGCAAGGAGCTCCGACACGTTGTACGGAACTGACCGTTATCGGCGCAAAGCATCCCGGGGCTTATGCCGAATACGTTACTCTTCCTGCATCTCATGTGCTGCAATTACCCGGTGAAATTGACTTTGATGCTGCTGCTATGCTGGAACCTTCTTCTGTTGTTCTGCATGGTTTTTACCGTACCTCGATTCAACCAGGAGCAGCAGTGGCTATTATGGGCATCGGCAGTATTGGGCTTCTTTCCGTTCAGTGGGCTAAAATCTTTGGAGCGGAAATTGTTTTCGCTATTGATATTGATGAAAACAAACTAAAAACCGCCAAACAGCTGGGTGCCGATATCGCTATTAATCCGCTGGAAGAAGATACAGAAATGGTTATAAAAAAACATACTGCCCAATCAGGAGTTGACCTGGCAGTGGAATCAGCAGGCTCTCCCGCCACAAGTGAACAAGTACTTTCCCTACCTAAAAAAGGCGGCGAGGTTTTATATTTAGGCATTCCCTACGGTGATATCACACTGCAGCGCTATTATTTTGAAAAAATTGTCCGTAATGAATTGCGCATCCTTGGCTCCTGGAACGCATTATCTGCACCTTTTCCGGGAAAAGAATGGAAAACTGCTCTCCATTATATGAAAACAGGTCAGCTGGATGTGAAGCCGATGATTTCTCATCACTTCCCGCTAAATATGGGGCCTGAGATTTTTCATCAGCTTATTTATAAGGAAATAGATGCAATAAAAGTTCTTTTCCATCCATAGGTTTTGAAAGTGAAAAATAAGAAGAAGCATCTAACCTCGGACAGCTGGATGCTTCTTTTTTATTGTCTTTCTTTAAAAATAGCTGTCTATCAAACGAATTTATTTCGTTAAGTCATTATTTGTAACTTAAATAAGGAGTGCTGTATATTACTCCCTCTAAAGAGAATTTTATTTCTGGCTTCTTTCAAAATGTTTTCTTTACCTATTTTCCTTAATAAAAATACTTCCTAACGGCAATCCTAAAATACGATTATATAGCTTCTGATAAAAAGAAAAATCATAGGCAGCTGCTTTGCCGGCATTATCCATCAATCTTAATGAAACAAAAAATGTATTCAGCTTCATATCTGAATTGATGCGGAGTCCATTCCGCTCATAAAAGCGAATCCGGCGAAGCCTCGTCGTATAATCCTTCTTATCACCGGCTGCTTCCGGATCCTCTACTTCCAGTAACATACCGTTTGGGGACAAATCATCTAATTGACTAATTAATTCACTGCCAAGTCCGCTTGATCTATATTTTGGAAGAATAGCCAGATACGAAATAAAAATACCTTCAAATGCTTCTACCTGCTGATAAATGGCATAACCATATTTTTCTTGACCGTCTGTGAGATAGACAGCTTCCATAACTCCCCTTTTCAAATTACGTTTCAATACAAAGTGAGGAAATATCTCCATCCGCTCAAAGTCCTGTTTTAAATAATTATAGAGCACCTTTATATTTATATTGGTCGGATTCATCTTTTTTAAATAGTATTTCTTTGTTTGCATGGGAAACCTCCATGTTTTTATTTCTATTATAAGGTCAGGCTTAATTCCAGCAATATTCCCGTTTTATCATCTGCATGCTTAAAGCGTGGATACTTTTGTAAATAAATGTCGTTCTCCTCTTGTTGAACAACATATTCCAATAAACATTCAACACCATATTTCATAGCATAATTTGCCGTCTCTTTCCAGACATCCCCTTCGATGCCATAGATCTGCATTCCATCTGTAAGCAATAAAATTTTTTCCACCTGCTGAAGTGGAATCCTGCCATAGCTCAAAAATTCCATCGCTTCCGGGCTGCCATCAATAATGCTGTAACCTTCAACTGTATTTAGTTTCTTTCTATTCGCTACAAGTGCAGGGATGACGTGCTCTTTCTCTTCTTGATAAATCTTTTGAAAAGCTTCACCATTATCTTTGGAATCAACTCGTTTAGCAATAGAATCATATAAATCAGAGATAGCCTTTTCATCCAACCGCATCACATGATCGTAGGAAAGCGCTTGAATTCCGCCATCCTGATAGGCAACAAAAATCATACAATCCCCTGACTGAGCATACTCCAGATAGGTTTCATGCATTTGTATTGCTGCAATCCCACAGGCACTGCGCTTTTCTTTCACAATGTCCCCGATTTCTTGACCCAGCTCCTGCTTCGTCCTCTTTGCTAAATCCAGATTTCCTTTATCAATGATGTCAATTAAAGACTCATCCATATTCGCAGTATCAAAGCAACGTTGAATCGTTTCTGCTGCTATTTTTCCTGGTAAACCTCCCAATCCCGTTGCTCCATCAATCACTGCAAACAGCTTTCTTTTCTGATTTTCTACATAGGCATCTTCATTCGTCGGATTGCTTCCCTGCTTATATACTTTCGAAAAATGAATCATGACGTTCCCACCTTTTTTACTAATATCCTGAATAGAATTTGCTCTTGTCAATCCTGATCATAACTTATTAACAATGTAAATTGAAAGGCACCAGTTAAAAAATAGAAATGCAAGGAGGGAGAGTGCATAAATACTTCTCTCCCTGAAAAACTAAAAAGCCCGCTACTTCTTTCGTTTTATGACGGTTGCTTTTAACCCTTTCCCCCTATATCAAAAGCTTTATCTACAGATCCTTTTTCTTCCTCCAGCTCCTCTACACGTGCTTCCGGGATATGATCTGCATACTGATATTTCTGCACGCTTGCATTGGTTGTATACGATCGAACAATCCTTCCATATATGAAAAGAAGTGATAACTTCATATATTGATTCATACATTTCCTGTGAAGAAATTTCATCAGCTAAAAATTTGTCTATTATATCTATCATAAATACTTCCTTTATCACCACGAACTTTGTCATTATCATGTGTAAATGTAAATCGAGTAAGAAATATGGCCGTTTTATTTAAATATCAATGCAGCCTTTCTTATACTTCCGCTTACCAAATGGTCTTGATTTAAATAAAAACCCTTGAAAGGCATGTAATCAATCAAGGTAATACAGCATCTATATCTCCATTTCTTTCCATAACTCTTGAATACTTTTTCCATCTATTCGTCCTTCCACAAACAATTCATTTGATGTTTTGAAGGACTGAGAATAGCTATCTCTAACTCTTGTTAAATAGTACCCATCTTCATTTCTGCTAATCCAAAAACTTTGATTTCGATAGTAGAATTGAAACTCTTCTCCCATCGCTACTCTTTGTTTTAATTCTTCATAATCCATAGTATCACTCCTAGATTATCTATTAAACGTACCATCACTATTCCATTTAAAAATATGTTCATGTGGCCATTCAGGGTGAGTCTTAGCATTACCGTGATTAGTATAATCAACGTCTCTCACAGCCCTGCCATCAGACCCATAAAATCTCCTAGTTTTTATTTCACCAGTTTTCTTGTCTATGATATCTACTGATGAATTTGGTGCACCCTTAGCAGGATTTGGCACAGATGTTGTAGTTGAATGATTTGCAGTAGGTGTAACATCAATTGTCTTACCTTTATTCGATGTCACTGTTTGTTTAGGAATATTACCCGCGCCCTTACCAAGCTTATAACCTTTCCTAATACTCGTAAATATCTTCCCAGCAGGAATAAACGAAACTCCTGATAGAAGCCTCTCTGTAATCGGTGCACTTCCATCCATAACTGTCCTCGCATCATCTAACCACAAAAAGTCTGCAGTTGCTTTAGCTGCATTCCATCCTATTTCTGCACTCTGCTTCCCTATATCAAGAGCTTTATCAAATATCCCTTTTTCTTCCTCTGGCTCCTCCACACGTGCTTCCGGGATATCATCTACATACTGAT
>NZ_VIYG01000020.1 GCF_009389585.1 Oceanobacillus sp. CFH 90083
TCGGCAGTTCGAATCTGCCCCCCTCCACCATTTATTAAAAATTATAGGGGTATAGTTTAATGGTAAAACGAAGGTCTCCAAAACCTTTGATGTGGGTTCGATTCCTACTACCCCTGTCAATATGGCGGCCGTGGCGAAGTGGTTAACGCACCGGATTGTGGCTCCGGCACGCGTGGGTTCGATCCCCACCGGTCGCCCCTTTTTTATTTCATTACATTACATATATATTTTATAAATGGGCCATAGCCAAGCGGTAAGGCATCGGGTTTTGATCCCGTGTACCCTAGGTTCGAATCCTAGTGGCCCAGCCATTTTGCGGAAGTAGTTCAGTGGTAGAACACCACCTTGCCAAGGTGGGGGTCGCGGGTTCGAATCCCGTCTTCCGCTCCAGAAGAGNATTTAGGATGATTTTAGAAATCGTCGATGTGCTTATGAGCGTTGATATAACAGCGTTCGTAAGCATTTTTTATTTAGCGGTGATGGTATAGAAAAACATAGGTTTTTAAAATTCACAACACATTTGCAACACATGTGCAGCACAATTTAATACATATTAACTGCTATACTATCATCTGCTTTACGAAGCTCTTTCATCACATGTGCATATCGTTTATAGGTTATATCTGGGCTGGAATGTCCTAATCTTTCACTTATATAAATAATCGATGCTCCTTTATATATTAATGCGCTGGCATGTGTATGTCGCAATTCGTGAGCAGTGATTTCGTTCTTTATACCTAAACTTTGCAATGTCTTTTTTAGCGATTTGTTAACAGCATTATTGCTTATTACTTTATACTTGGACTGTGAACTGAAAAAGACAAGCCGTTCAATATTGTCAGGCATCTGAATGAACAGCTTTTTAAATTCTTTCATCACTTTTGGATCTATTCCTATTAATCGTGTAGATTGTTCGTTTTTTGTAGGTCCGAAACCTTCAGGCATTTTATGATTGTAACCCCAGACTTTATTTACATTAATGGTATTCGCTTTAAAGTCAAAATCATTTCTAGTTAAGCCGACAAGCTCCTCAAACCTTATCCCGGACACCAGGAGCAGAAGCACTCCATAATAGCTTAATCCAGATCTCAACTTGCTGAATACCTCTTGGTAAAGCTTTTCACTTTCTCCAAACTCTATATATTTATCTTTTTTATTTTTGGGAGGTTTCCCAGTTACTTTCACTTTGGTAGTGAAGTTTACCCGTATTAATTCATCTTCTACAGCATGATCAACTGCTGCTTTAATATGCCCATGTACTTTAGATGTTGTTTCTTTAGCATATTTCTTTCCGATATCATTTAAAAATAATTGGTAGTCGTCCCTGGTAATTTTCTGAATCGTTTTTTCTTCACCAAAATGATCTTTGATATACCTTAGCGTATCTTTATAATGACTTAATGTCTGAGGGGCAATATCAGTTTTGTAAATCGTATACCAATCCTCAAAGTATTTTGCTATTGGTTTAGGTTCAATGCCTATACGTTGCCCAGTGTTCATTTTATATTCGATTTCATCAGCCACTACTTTAGCCTCTTCCCTTGTCCGGAAACCTCCTTTCCGAATTGGGTCATACTTTTTGTTTGTATATCGACTAATAGTATACTGCCATGTTTTTCCTCTTCTTTGAAATGTAGCCATGCTAATCCTCCTTTTAGGAATGTATGTTCTTTTTAAGTGTAAAAATTTTTATGGCTAACCGATTCAACCACCTTTAAAGGGTCAAAATAGATAGTGAATTTATCATAATCAACAGATAGCCCATACTTGTTCTGGTATCTCATTAAAGCCGCCGATAGAAAATCTTCAGTAATACCCAGGTATTCAGCAAACTCAAATCCATTTTTAATATTTTGCTGGTGAGCTTGTACTATTTTATATAGAGGAACTACTTTTTCATACGCCCAGATCCTGGCTCGCAGCTCCTGTTTTCTGTTGGACAAGTTTGTTTGGTCTGTTATATTCCCAACTGAAGTGTGGTAATGACCTAATTCCTCTGAAAGAACAGAAGCTTTTTTGGCAGAAGAATTCAGAAGTGATTTATTGAGCCAGATGATATTATTGCCGTACAACCCTTTAATTCTCCCTTTCATCTGTGTTTCATAAACATCTATACTATTTCTGTAAGCGTGATTTAATAGACACTCGTACATGAATCTACTCCTTTTTATTCCTTTTTGAGCGCATGAATTCTTTAAATCTTTCTAGTTCTTCAAGTTCCTCATCAGTCCAAGCCTCGCCGTCATGGTGGGCTGCGATGGTTTCATACTCTACGAAATCTTCAGCTACTGTGCTAGTAGGTATAGAGTTATCGCACAAAGGTGGTTCCTGACGAGATAGAGCTTTAGTAAGACTAACTTTATTTATTTCAAGAGCTTCGGCTATAATTTCTACAGCTTTATAATCTTCCATGCCGGGGATGATTCTATCGAGCGCTTGGAGATACGTAAGCTTTAGTCCTGTGTTAACTGCTAAATCTTCATATTTCCAATTTTTCGCACTTAGCTCATTTTCGACAATTGATTTTAGGGATCTTCCTAAAAGGTAATCAGTAGTTACATTAAAGTAATCAGCTACTTTTTCCAGTTTATCGGTAGACGGTTTATTCTTTTTCCATGAATACATTGAGTTTCTACCGAATCCGACCTTTTCTTCTAATTCAGTTATTGTTATTCCTCGACTTTTACAAAGTTTTTTAACCTTATCAAATATAGTCATATCAACCATCCTTGGAGCTCACAGGAATAAATTAAAGAATTCTTTAATTAAAATTATTGACTTCTATAAAGTTCTTTAATATACTCTAAGTAAGCTATTTATTCAGCAAAAAAAGACAACAAAAAATACGACATATCTAAATACATTTTTAACGCTGGGGAGCTTTCAAAAATGTGATATTACAGGCTTTTTAAAGTCTTATTTAGCTATGTCTATATTCTACAAACTTCTTTAATTTTTGTCAAGATAATATGCTGATATTTAGTTAATTCTTTAATAATTTGCGCTGTGGCACCGAGCCAACGACGGTGCACCTTGTACAGACTTATAGCAAAAACATGGCGGTTGCAACGCCAATACGATGCAAAGGAGATGTAAAGTTGAACTATTCAGAGTTTGGAGCTGAAGCAAGAAAAATCATGCTGATAAAAGGAATTTCTATGGCCGAGCTAGCAAAAGATTTGGGAATATCTCCTTACTATTTAGGTGAAATTCTAAAAGGTACTCGGCCAGGTAAAAAGTACAAAGGAAGAATTTCAGAAATTTTAGAGATGGAAGAGGAGTAGTTACTATGCAGCATCTTACCGTTAATCTTTCTATACCTGTTCCGGACGACCAAGTAGTCATTAGCAGGGTTGAGTTGCAAGAGCTTAAAGATCAATCATTATCTGGAGTATATTGGACCATGAAAGATTTGGAAGAGAAAGTTGGAAGGAAACAGGTCTGGATAAAAGAGAATATATTGTATCCCACTCGTTTCAAAAAGATTCTTGATGTAGAAAACGGCGGTTTTGTTTACTATCCGAGATCAAAAGGACAAATTTGGAGTTTTCAAGCAAACAAGATGGCAGAGTTCTTGGATAAGAATTTCAATCAAATATTCAAAGGAGGTTAACCATGTCACTAACTAATCATTTTTTAACTGAGGACATGCCTCAAGTATTTGAGGAAATTAAGCGGTTTTCAACAGCAAGTGTGAAATGTTTTGACGTAGTTGAAAATGCACAGTTTGAAATGAAAGAAGCCATTTTTACTGAAATGAGTACGGCATATGCAAAGCTTGAAATGCTGCATCGCAAAAAGATCGATGCTGATGTATCAGTAGCTGCTAATGAAGAGATCCGGAGGAACATGTTTTGATGGACAAGCTGGATTTCTACTTCAATGTAATGTTTGCAGCTGCAGCAGGGTTTTTATTTTTAAGTCTTATTCATTATTGAAGGGAGTTTTTACATGGGAGAATTTGCAGATATGTGTTTAGAAAGCGGAATGAGTCAAATATGGTCAGAAGGATTAGAGGTCGATAGTCACATTTCAATAAATCCTGACTATGCTTGTTTAAAGATCACTGCCGGCAAGAGTAAAAAGACCGATCCTTATAAAACAGAGGCCGTGTTAAACCGCACTACGTGGATCGATGGAGAAGGCACTATCCACGAATTGAAAGGCATGGATCGGGAACATCTTCAAAACATCTTATTTTTCATTTATAGAAAGCGAGATCGCTATTGGTTGAACTGCAATAACGTTTCGATTATTGAGAAATTCAAGGACGGTGACGAGTTCTTTCAGCTGGTTATCCGTAGAAGTAACATTTGGCAAGCAATTATCAATGAGTTACAACGTCCAGTAGAGGGTTTCAATTTCGATTTTAAGGTTCCAGGGGAGGAGGCATAAAGGTGGGGGATACCGCGGAATTAGTTTTTGAAGGGTATCTTTGTCAGTGTTGCGGAGCCTTAGTTGATGGAGACGACCCTGGCTATCCAAGAGACTGCGAGGATTGCAATTAACTTGAAGGGAGGTGAACGATAATGCCTAATATTTTACCGGAAAACAAGTTGCTTATGAGGGTGTCACAAGGTAGCGCAACGATCAAAGATGATGAAGGAAAAGAGCGAAAAGTAGAGTTATTTACAACGATACATGGTTCTCCAATTATCCAATTTGATGATAGGACAACGGTTTACTGGGATTGGAGCGAACTGATAGGAACAGCATGGAATACCGCGAAAAGAAAAACCCACTGACGGCAATCAGTGAGCTTAAAAAACACTACGTACCGTTATTGTAGCATATAGCGGTTAAAAATGGGAGGCAAATTTTCAAATGAAAAAGTTTACGTTAACGGAAGAGAAGAAAGAGCATTTTGGGTTAACGCTATACCGTATCAAGGCTATTAGATCATTCGGCAATGTAGATGCGGGAGAATTAGGCGGATGGATTGAAAAAGAATCAAACCTTGCTCACGATACCCTTGCATGGGTATCCGGCAATGCAAGGGTATCCGGCACTGCAGAGGTATCCGGCAATGCAGAGGTAGCCGGCAATGCAAGGGTATTCGGCAATGCAAGGGTATCCGGCAATGCAAGGGTATCCGGCACTGCAGAGGTATCCGGCAATGCAGAGGTAGCCGGCAATGCAAGGGTATTCGGCAATGCAAGGGTATCCGGCAATGCTGCGGTATCCGGCAATGCATGGGTATCATCCCAGAGACATATCGTGTGGTTTTCATCCGTGGGATCCGAGGGCGGAACGCTCACTGCCTTCTTAACTAAATCAAGTGAGATTGAAGTTAAACGTGGTTGTTTTAAGGGGACGCTTGGGGAATTTGAACGTGCTGTGAAAGGTACGCATGGAGAGAACCAATATGCAGAAGAGTATCTCATTTTAGTCGAATTTATCAAAGTTCGATTTAAAGAATTTACGAAGTCGGTTGTAGAGGTAAGCGAATAAACAAAATTTTAGGAGGAATCATTTATGAAAATTGAAGTTAATGTACAAGCACCGGAATTAGTTGAAGCTGTAAATAATCTTGCTGCTGCTATGGGGTCAGCACCAGTTGTTGAAGCACCTGCAAAGAAGGAAGAGCCTGCTAAAAAGGTAGAAGCGAAAGAAGATAAGAAGCAGGAGAAAAAAGAAGAGCCTAAAACATTTAGTCGTGCCAGCTATTACTACCATGAAGAAAGCGACTCGTACCTTGCTTTCAAAAAAGGCGATGAGATACCGACTGAACCAGGGTTTACTGACGCTAAGTCTATCTCTAAAAAAGAATACGACAAAGGTATTGCTGAACAAGAAGCGCCTGATGAAAAAGAGGATTCCGTACCAACTGTTGAAGAAGTTCGTGCGAAAACTGCAGAGACATCTAAGGCTGGTAAACGAGATGAGGTTAAAGACCTTCTTGCCGAGTTTGGCGTCACCGCAATATCTAAGATTCCGGAAGATCAGCGTGCTGACTTTATTGAAAAGTTGGATGAGCTATGAGCCATGCAGAAAGAGCGCATGCCAGGTTAAGCGCCTCCGGTTCCAGCCGGTGGCTTGCTTGCCCAGGCAGCGTAGCACTGGAAAGCAATTATCCAGATACTACTTCTAAGTTTGCGGAAGAAGGTACGGCAGCGCATGAATTATCGGAACTCATCTTGCAGCACAAACTTGGTGAGCTTACCAAAAAGAAGTTCACTGCTCAATTGTCAAAGCACAAGGAAGGCGAGTATTATAGCCAGGGCATGTATGACTACTGTGATGATTACACAGACATTGTGATGGAACGTGTCAATGCTGCAAGGGCAGAGACACCTGATGCCCAGGTCTTACTGGAACAGCGTCTTGATTTTTCAAAGTGGGTTCCGGAAGGATTTGGCACAGGCGATGTCCTTATCATTGCTGATGGAGTAATTGAAGTTATTGACCTTAAATACGGCAAAGGCGTGCCGGTATCAGCTGAGAACAACAGTCAGATGCGCCTGTATGGTCTAGGTGCATTTAATGATTATGACATGCTTTATGGCATTGAAACGGTACGTATGACGATTGTCCAGCCAAGGTTGGACAGTGCTTCAACTGAAGAGCTATCAGCTGATGATTTATTGAAATGGGCTGATGAAGAGGTCAAACCGACTGCGGAAAAAGCAGCAGCCGGCAGTGAGCTATTCGTAGCCGGAGTTCACTGCAAATTTTGTAAAGCACGGGCTGAATGCCGAGTAAGGGCAGAGGCTAACTTAGAGTTAGCACAACACGAATTTAAGGATCCTGCTCTGTTAAGCGCAGGAGAGGTAGCAGAGATATTATCCAAGGCATCCGAATTGAAATCATGGGTGGATGACGTAGAAGGCCATGCCTTATCTCAAGCATATAAGCATGGAGTCACCTACCCTGGATGGAAAGTAGTTGAAGGCAGAAGTAATCGAATCTATTCAGATAGGGAAACCGTTGCAGATCTTCTTATTTTGGAAGGATATAGCGAGGAAGAAATTCATAAGCCGGCTGAACTAAAAGGCATTACTGCTATGCAGGACGCACTTGGCAAAAAGCAGTTTAATTCTATACTGAAAGACTTTATCATCAAGCCGCCAGGCAAACCGAACCTTGCTCCGGAATCAGACAAGCGGCCTGCATTATCTTCTGCAGCAAGTGCAGCAGAAGATTTTAAAGAAGAAGGTGAGTCTTGATGGGGGATATAGCAGATTACCAAGTAGACCAATACACATCAGGAAGATGGGGAACAAAAAACAATTATAAGAGGAGAGATTTCAATTATGGCAGTTACAAATACAGACACTAAGGTTATCACAGGAAAGGTACGTTTAAGCTTTGCAAACATCTGGGAGCCGAAGTCTATCAACGGCGGAGCTGAAAAGTATAGTTCATCTATTCTTATCCCTAAAACGGACAAGAACACGATGAAGAAAATCAAGGCAGCTGTAGAAGCAGCCAAAGAGCTAGGCAAAAATGAGAGATGGGGCGGTAAAATTCCTAAGAACCTTCACACTCCTGTTCGTGATGGTGATGACGAAGCAGACGAGAAAGGCGAGGCTTACGAAGGACATTATTTCCTAAATGCATCGTCTAATAATAAACCAGGCATCGTTGACCGCAACCGGGACGAGATTATTGATACAACGGAAGTGTACAGCGGTTGCTATGTGCGAGTTTCGATTAACTTCTACCCATTCGACACAAACGGCAATAAAGGCATCGCAGTAGGACTTAATAATATACAGAAGTGGGAAGATGGGGACT
The DNA here is from genome assembly GCF_009389585.1 of Oceanobacillus sp. CFH 90083. Taxonomy (GTDB): domain Bacteria; phylum Bacillota; class Bacilli; order Bacillales; family Amphibacillaceae; genus Oceanobacillus. The sequence continues at coordinate 7,738 of NZ_VIYG01000020.1, forward strand.
TCTTAGGCGGTCGCAGCCGTGCAGAAGATGACTTTGACGACCTGCCGGAATTAGATGATGACGAGGAAGTGGACGACTTTTTAAATTAATCAGGGGGAGTTTTTACTCCCTCTTTCTATTAATCTCCTGGAGGTAGATAGCTTGTGGCTACGTTGGCAATCGATGTAGAAACTTATTCCAGTACGAATTTAATCAAAACTGGCGTTTATAAATATGTAGAAGACCCGGACTTTGAAATATTGCTCTTTGCTTATGCTTTTGATGATAATCCGGTAACCGTTATTGACTTAACAGACTTTGAAGATGTTCCTATCAAGGTTATGCAGGCATTAACCCACCCGAACGTTTTAAAGACAGCGTTTAACGCTAACTTTGAAAGAACAACCATTGCAAAACATTTCGGCTTAAATATGGATCCTGTTCAATGGCAGTGCAGTTCCGTTCACGCCTTGATGTTAGGTTTACCTAACTATCTTGATGGTGTGGCCAAAGCGATGAATTTAGATGTAGAAAAGGATCAAAAGGGTAAAAATCTCATTAAATATTTTTCTGTCCCGTGCAAGCCCACCAAAGCAAACGGTGGACGTACAAGAAATTATCCGCATCACGATCCGGAAAAATGGCAGATGTATAAAGAGTATTGCCGGCAGGATGTTGTGGTAGAAAGAGAGATTCGTAAAAAGCTTGCGAAGTTCCCTATCCCTAAACAGGAAAATAAATTATGGCAGGTAGATCAAACCATTAACGATAGAGGCGTCTATTTAGATAAAGAATTAGTACAGCAGGCTATTGCCTGTGATAAGCAGTACCGTCAACGGCTTTTAAAGCGTGCGTCAGAAGTAACTGGATTAAATAATCCGAACAGCCTTCCGCAGCTTAAAAAATGGCTAAAACAAGAGACTGGAGAGGACGTCAAGAGCCTCACAAAAGATACGGTTCCTGGACTGATAGAAAAGGCAGACAATCCGGTTGTTCAGGAAGCGCTTGAGATTCGACAAGAACTTGGCAGAACTTCTGTTACCAAATTTGACAAGATGCGTTTGGTAGTCAACAACGATAACAGAGTACGAGGCATCTTGCAGTTCTATGGTGCGAATCGTACAGGCAGATGGGCGGGGCGGTTGGTGCAAATCCAAAACCTACGTTCAAATAAATTACCGGACTTGTCATTGGCCAGAGATCTTTTAAAACAAGGTGAGTTTGACTTATTAGAGATTCTGTTCGGTGATGTTCCGGACACGTTGTCGCAGCTGTTAAGACCGGCTTTCATTCCGACGCCCGGCAATGTCCTGTATGTATCTGACTTCTCAGCAATCGAGGCGAGAGTGATTGCATGGCTTGCAGATGAGAAATGGCGATTAAAAGTTTTTAAATCACACGGAAAAATCTATGAGGCCTCTGCTTCTACTATGTTTAATGTACCAATAGAGGAAATTGATAAAGGAAGCCCGTTACGTCAAAAAGGAAAAGTTTCAGAGCTGGCACTTGGTTATCAAGGTGGTCCAGGTGCATTAATCCAAATGGGTGCGCTGGATATGGGTATTGAAGAAGATGAACTTCCCGTGCTTGTTAGGGCTTGGCGTGATGCTAATCCAAAAATCAGGCAGTTGTGGTACGACACAGAAGCAAATGCGCTTGCTGCAGTTCGCGGGAAAACTACCGTAACTGGAGCAAAAGGTATCAAATTTATCTATGAATCTGGAACTCTATTTATTCAACTGCCATCCGGCAGGAAGTTAGCTTATGTTCGGCCAAGAATCCAGCCTCATCAGAAGTTTGAAGGAAAGGACGAACTGACCTATGAAGGACCAGGAAGCACCGGGATGGAACGGATAGGCACCTATGGGGGCAAACTGGTGGAGAACATTGTCCAGGCTATTGCAAGAGACTGCCTGGGAGAATCACTTATCAGACTGGAAGAAGCCAGCTATAAGATAGTCATGCACGTTCATGATGAGGCAGTAATAGATGCTCCTAAAAAAGAAGGCAGATTAAAAGAGATTACAGATATCATGGGCCAGCCTGTCAGCTGGGCAAAGGATTTGCCTTTAGCTGCAGATGGCTATGAGACGGATTATTACATTAAAGATTGATTAGGAGGGGTTGCATGACGAATAGGATTTTAAATTTAGCTTTTTATTTAATACTTGTGTATTTAGTTGTGGTTGCCCTCTATATGGCGCATGAAAATAAGAATTTGAGTGACGAAAATGATCGGTTGCAGCAGGAAAACGCTGAATTACTGATTGATTATCATAAGGTATCTATCCAGCGTGATGAAGCAGTAGATGCGTATACGCAGCTTAGTAATAAGCTCATGAAAGAGGACGGTGATTAGATTGAATGAATCTGAAAGCCTCCTATCAGCTGATGAACTGGAATTGTTAAGGAAGCAGGTTGCAGACAGAGAAGCCAAAACAGCTGCTAAAGTAGATAAGCTGCTTACAAAAGAAAGAGATTTAACTGCATCGGATATTAAGTGGCTACTTGGAAAAGAAGTTGACCGGAGACGTATTGCTAAGGCAATGAAAATGTCCATTTCTACACTGGAAAGATACCTGTCCGAGCACGGACTGGTAACGAAAAGTAGAACTAAGATCGAGCCGGAGATAAAGGCAGAAATTAAGAACTTATTAAAAGAAGGAAACCTTACTCGTAAAGAAATCGCAAAAGAGGTCGGAGTCAGTTATAGCACAGTGGCGTATCAGCACAATCAAATGACAGAGGAGTGTGAGAGTATGGCGGAACAAACAGCTAAAGACCTTAATGAACAGATAAGTATTCTAAAACAAGAATTGGAACAGCACCAAAAAGCTATCGGAACTCTGAAAGCAGATAGACAGGGCTTCTATGAGAGACTCCAGCAAGAACAATCTAAAGTAAAAGAGCGAGATAAATTGCTGAAGCAACTAAATAGAGACGTGCAGAGACTTATTCAGGAACGGGATGACCTGCTGGATAACAGTAAGAAAGAAAACCTACAGAAACAGCATGACTTGCTTTTAGAATATATCCGGCTAGGAGGTAGTACGTAATGGGCGCTCATAAGGAAATGTTAGATGCTAAACGTCATCGGCTTAGGGTTTTAAAGCAACATCGTAAGCGTGTGGGAAAAGTGGAAGCGACAAGGATTGATGGTGAAATTGCGGAGATGGAACGCTACCTTAAACGATTCGGATTAAAGGTTATGCAGCCGGCCAGGGTAAAAAATATTGTTATTAATCAAAAAGTTTATCGGGCCATGTTACGAAAGCTAAAAGGCTATGCCGTGAATGAATCTGTACAGGGAGACAAGCTTATTTTAACTTATCGTTCTCCAGATGGGTCTACTCGAGGAAAAGCAGTTCTGTATGACCTGTCTGAACACTTTCCATATAATGCAGATTTTCCGGAGATTGAAATTTAAAGGAGTGTATTCAAATGAAAAAACTGCAGGATGAAATGAAAAAGGAAAATAATCCGTATGTCACTTTAATAGGCAACTATCTGCTGGATCACTTAAAAGAGAATCCGGCAGATGCCAAGAAGCTAGAGGAAAAAGACAAATCAATAAAAGGCAGTCTGGACGCCATGCGGAAAGTTGCTGAAAAGAAGAAAGTCGGTAATATGGCAATGCTGACAGATGCAGAAGGCTTTGCCGTAGTATGTGACTACTTCGGCATTAAGGGCAAGGATGATGCCCCTGTAGTTGTCGGTAGTCAAGAAACAGATCTAGTGATAAACGTGAATCTTGGAGGTAGATGAATTGGAATTTAAAGATCACTTTTCGAAAACTGTCAGTCAGGAATTAATAGATTACGTAAAAAACGTGGTGTTTGAAGAAGATCGCTATCTATTTGTTCGTCGGGAGAAAAAGGTTCAGTACGGCTTTTGCTCTCATTGCCGGCAGGAGTATACAACAAACTATCCGCACGTTAAAGGAGCATTGAAGCACAATCAGCAAACTGTATGCAGTCACTGCCAGTCCTTAGTTACTGTAAAAAGTGCTGGCAGAGGTCGTAAGAATTTATACAATGAAGCTTATGTTGTATGGTACGAGAAATCGCAAATCAATCCGGCTGCAATCGTAGCAGTAGGATTACTTGTAGGTATTCACTTTGATAACTACAAAGGAGAACTTGTATTTGGTACAGTCACATCCTATCTATTTGAGCCAGGCTATAGTGAACAGCGCTTCTATGCCTCCTGGAGGGATAAATGGACTAAATTGAAAAATATCCGATCAGAGATTCCAGGTACCATGCGTTATAAAAAACTCTATGTCTCTTATGACAAGATACGAGATGTGGTTAAAGGTACGCCATTTCAATATAGTACGTGGGAACAGTATAAGGACATATTCGATAGAGAGGATTTAGTCCACTTCTTTGACTTAGCAGCCAGATATGGGTGCATCGAATATCTAACTAAAATTGGTTTCCATTCCTGTGTGAAAGCCAAGATTCAAGGTGATCGGACGTATGGCGCTATTAATTGGAATGGTAAGACGCTGGAAAAAGTCACTAGGCTTTCTAAGGCAGATTTAAAGCAGTTACAAAAAGAAGGTATTGCACCAGAGCCAGCTACGTTGCACTCTTATCATAAATTTAAAAAAGCTGGACACCCTATAAGTTTTGCGCAAGCTTCGTGGTTTGGAATCTTCAACTTTGTTGGAAAGGCTGCAGAACTGGGGGAACCGTTAGGACCTCTCGCTAAATACACTTTGAAGCAGGTGGATAAACAAGATACTAGCCCTCAATCCGTACTATTGGATTTAAGAGACTACTGGCACGAAGCCAGAGACCTTGGGATGGATCTATCTAAAGATAGTGTGAAATGGCCTAACAATTTACGTGATGCGCATATCGCTACTACAAAACGGATGAAGGTAAAAGTGGACGCAGAGCTAAACGCTCAAATTGCCGAACGACTTCCGTATTTAGACCATTATTCCTTTTCGAAAGATGGTCTATTTATCCGACCTGCAGCATCTAGCATTGAACTATTTGAGGAAGGTAAGATACTGCATCATTGTGTTGGACAGTACACTGAACGTTATGCAAAGGGCGAGACAAACATCTTTGTCGTTCGCAGATTAGTTGCTCCAGACATCCCTTTCTACACTGCAGAGATCAGAGACGGAAAGGTATTTCAATGCCGTGGGCACCGTAACCGCGGTCAGACAAAAGAGGTTGCCGAGTTTATGCATAATTTTGCTGCTGAGATGCTACAGCCTAAACGCAAGAGAAGAAAGATACCAGCTTAAATGAAAGGAGAGTAGACAACTATGCTTGAAATTTCCTTTGGTCGTAATCGGTCAGACAAAAACTGGACGACGGACTTCCTGGAGTGGGACGAGTTCATCCATACGCTTGAACTTCGCCGGACAGATGAAACGATGGCCGAATACGACAAACTCTCCAAAGAAAAACAAGGTGCTATTAAGGATGGCCCTGCCTTTGTAGGCGGGCTCATCCGGAGTGGCCGCCGAAAGAAAGTAAATATAGAAAGCCGTTGGCTTATTACACTGGATGCCGATTATGCTGATGACGATTTTATGCTGGATGTCGATTTAATCCTGGGCGGTACCGATTATCTCATCTACAGTACGCACAGTCACCGTGAGGACCGGCAGAAATATCGTCTAGTTATACCTGCAGATAGAGAAATGCAGCTGGACGAGTATGCAGCAGTTAGCCGTAAACTGGCTCAAAATATCGGCATGGATTATTTTGACCATACGACATTTCAAGTTCACCGTTTGATGTATTTCCCCAGTTGTTCTAAAGACGCTGAACCGGCCTTTGAAGTTTTTGAAGGTGATCCTCTTAATGTGGATGACGTGCTGGCTGAATACGTTGACTGGACTGATATTGCTGAATGGCCAAGGCACGAGGAAGAAAGTAAAACACTCGTATTAAATGGAATGAAGCAACAGGATCCTACTGAAAAGCGTGGCGTGGTCGGATTATTCTGTCAGACGTATCCGATTGACGAGGGGATAGAGGAATTTCTATCTGATCAGTATGAACAGGGGTCGATGGAGAATCGGTTCACCTATCTTCATGGATCCTCTGCAAATGGTCTCGAAGTATTTCCTGACCAGGCACTTGCTTACAGTCACCAAGATAGTGATCCTGTTGCAGACGGTCACAGTAAAAATCTATTTGACCTGGTTCGGCTGCATAAGTTTGGCGATATGGACGACAACGTCAAAAAGAATACGCCAAGTATTAAATATCCGTCTTATGCAGCCATGCAGGAATTTATCTACGAGCTTCCAGAGATTAAACGGGCGCTGATGGATAAAAGAGAAGCAAGTATTAATGAAGATTTTGCTAACGAGATAGAAGATGAAGAAGAAATGGATCCGGATGCTTGGAAAGATGAACTGGCTTATACCAAACAAGGAAACTTAGTAGGCAATGCTAAAAATGCGGAGTTGCTTCTATCTAATGGAAGCTTAAAAAGGATCCTGGCGTATGATGATTTTAAGAATAGAGAGGTTATACTTGGCGACTTACCTTGGCGGAAGAAAAGTCCGTTAAGCAGTCATGATCCATGGCTAGGTGCTGATGATGCTCAATTAAGGCACTGGCTGGGGAAATATCACGAATTGAAAGGACAAGGTGTTATTATGGATGCTTTAACATACGTATCACGAAAAAATAGCTTTCATCCTATACATGACTATCTGGAGTCTTTTAAATGGGATGGCGTGGAAAGATTGGACACGCTCTTTATCGACTATCTGGGAGCGAAAGACAGCGACTATGTACGTACAGTTACCAGGAAGATGTTTATGGCAGGCGTAAGGCGCATCTATGAGCCTGGTACCAAGTTTGATAACATCCTTGTGTTGGTTGGTCCGCAAGGCTGCGGGAAAAGCTCCCTTATTGCAAAAATGGGAGGTCCATGGTTCTCCGATTCCTTAAAGAATTTTGATTCAAAGGAAGCTGGGGAATACCTGCAGAGTTCCTGGGTGTTTGAATTTGCAGAGTTAGAAAATATGAAAAAGGCAGAAGTAGAAGAAATAAAGGCTTTTGCTTCCAAAACAACAGATATGTACCGTGTGGCTTATGATAGGGTTGTTTCAGAGTTTCCCCGGAAGTGTATCTTTTTCGGAACGACAAATAACTATGATTTTCTAAAAGACAAGACGGGGAATAGACGATTTTGGCCGGTTACGTTGACCCCAGCTGAAGCGACTAAGAGCGTGTTTTATAAAGACGCCGATACGCCCTATTTATCAGATGAGGAAATAGGACAGATATGGGCTGAGGCAAAACATTATTGTAAACAAGGTGAAAGTCTTGTACTTCCAGCACTTATTGAAGAAAAAGCGAAAGTTATTCAGGAAGCACATATGGAAGAAAACCCAAGAATCGGACTGATTCAGGAATTTCTAGAAACACCCATCCAGGAAGATTTTATGGACGAGCCGGAATACAGACAGCGTGTTTGTGCAGCGCAGTTATGGGTGGAATGTCTAGGAGGCAAGAAGAATGATATGGAAAACTGGCGGGCAAAAGAGCTTGTGCAGATTATGCGAAACATGCCAGGATGGGAAGAACTTCCAGTAAGAAAGACCTTCAAAGGATACGGAAAACAAACCGCATTTGAACGGAAAGACGGACAGTAAGTCCAAATGCTGCTGTCCAGTCCTGTCCGTGCTGTCCGATAAAATATTTTTAAGCGGACAGCACGGACAGCAAAAAGAGTCTGCTGTCCGTTTCCCTGTCCATTCATAAGTTCAGTCGTATCAAGGAATTAAATGCTATATGGACAGGAGGGACATCGAATTTAGTATTAATTCTATAAATAAAAATAAGTGTTAAATTATAAGGTTAAATTAATTTCATCTGTATACGCGCGTAATCGTGTCCTGCTGTCTAAATAAAATGAGGTGATAATTATGAAAGAAAAACAATTAGAAGATCGACTAAAAAATAAAATTGAACAGTTAGGGGGGCTATGTTTCAAGTGGATATCCCCAGGAAGAAGAGGAGTTCCGGATCGTATCTGCATTTTGCCCAAAGGGCGAACTGTCTTTGTAGAAATGAAAGCTCCTGACGGTGTGCCAAGTCCCTTGCAGCGGAAAAGACTTGACGAGTTACGGGCTAGAGGTCATGAAGCTTATGTTTTGAATACAAAGCAAAAGGTGGATGACTTTATCGATATGGTGAGAGGTGATGATTAATGGAGTTTGTACCCCATCAATACCAGGAGTACGCAATACAAAAAATTATTGATACGCCAGCTGCAGGATTATTCCTGGACATGGGATTAGGAAAGACGGTTATCACCTTAACGGCCTTGGAAGAGTTGAAGAATACGTACTTTGATGCAGGAAAAATATTAGTTATAGCACCGTTACGGGTAGCACAGGATACCTGGAGCCGGGAAACAGAAAAGTGGAATCACCTGCAGCACATTACTATTTCAAAAATTTTAGGTTCCCGGGCACAGAGGGAAAAAGCATTAAAGGCAGAAGCAGATGTTTATGTTATCAATCGAGAAAACGTCCCCTGGCTGGTGAGTATGACCGGCAGTAAGTGGCCTTTCGATACGGTAGTGATTGATGAGCTATCCAGTTTTAAGTCTAGCAAGTCCAAGAGATTCAGAGCATTGCGCCGGGTAAGACCTTTAATGCAACGTATTATAGGGCTGACTGGAACGCCAAGCCCAAATGGTCTGCATGATCTATGGGCACAGCTGTACTTGCTAGATCAAGGAGAACGATTAGGAAAAACCATCACCGGCTATCGAGATAGATATTTTGATCCAGGGAAAAGAGACGGCCACGTAGTCTACGAATGGAAACAGAAAAAAGAAGCCGAATCTCGTGTTTATGACAAAATTTCTGATATCTGTGTCAGTATGAGTGCGAAAGACTGGCTGGATCTCCCGGAGCGAATTGAAAGAATAGTTCCAGTCAATTTATCAGCTTCTACTAGGAAGAAATACGAGAAGTTAGAAAAAGATTTACTGCTGCCTTTTGAGGATAGTGATGTGACGGCTGATACAGCTGCTGTCCTGTCTAATAAACTGTTGCAACTTGCAAATGGGGCGGTTTATGACGAAAACAAAGATGTACAAGAGGTTCATGAGGCAAAACTAGACGCATTAGAAGACTTGATCGAAGCAGCGAACGGCAAAACGATTCTTTGTTTCTATACGTATAAGCATGATCTATCACGGATTCTTGAACGGTTCCCAGAGGCAAAAAAGTTAGAAGGTCCTGAGGATATTGCGAAGTGGAACAAAGGAGAAATACCGCTGCTTTTAACGCATCCAGCTTCAGCTGGCCACGGTCTCAACTTGCAGGATGGAGGCCATAATGTTGTTTGGTTTGGGCTAACTTGGTCACTGGAATTATACCAGCAAGCGAATGCCAGACTAGACCGCCAAGGTCAAAAAGAGCGAGTTGTTATTCATCATTTAGTTGCTGCTGACACGATTGATGAAATAGTGGCAGCGAGATTGGAAGATAAGACAGCCGGACAGGATGCACTGCTAGAAGCTGTTAAGGCACGGATTGAAAATGTAAAAGGTGGGTGAGCGTATGTATGAATGGCTGAAAGACTATCAGAACTTATCCAATGAAATAGACTATCTGGAATATAGGCTACAACGTGAAAAGAGAGAATTGAGGCGATGGGTGCAGGGCGATCTATACGGATTAAAACTCAAAGAGAAGTCAATAGCTTCAGGGTTAGAAGAAAAAATAGCAGAAATTGAGTACGAGCTTGCCTGTAAAATGAACGATCAGTATGATGCAGAAAATTTAATTCGAATGTTTGACGGTCTGGATAACAAGATACTTTTCAAGAAGTATGTAGAGGGCAAAAGCCTTGAAGTTGCTGCAGTAGAATTGAATTATAGCGCCAGCCATATACGCAAAATACACGCTGATATCGTGAAGCGAATCAAGTTTATAGAAATGTATCATTTATGTTCACTCACAAAGTGACTGGTAACTATTGATTATCTGTTTTATAGTGTTAGCATAGGTTTTTGACCTAAATACACATTTTATATCTATGCGTAAAATCAATTATTTAATGTGTAGTATTGACGTTTTGCGTCACCCATATCTTGAGAGGTTGGATCAAATCCAGCCTCTATCCCTTTTTCTGTGGTTATGGTAAAATTTACTTAAACTAGATATGGGGGAGATCTAAAAGTGAATAGTTGCAAGATTTGTGGTGAATCGATTGGAGTGGTTTGGCTGGAAGCAGGAAAACTCGGTGACGGTAATATTGTCTGCAATATTTGTTTAAATAAAGCAAAATTAGGTGTTAAACAAAGGTTTAAGCTTAAAGAACTATCAATAGACGATGTTAAAAAAGGAATAGCCGGCTCTGGGCAAAAGGGTATTGAGTTATTAGATTTCAAAGCTAATCAAAAATTAGGTACAGCAGTACATTTTGATGATACAAATGAAAAATTATTAATTCCAGCATCGCCTTTCGATCCGACTGATTATAATACATTTATAAATTATAAAGACATTAAAAGCTTTGAGTTACTTGAAGATGGTGAAACAGTAACCAGCGGTGGTCTCGGAAGAGCAATAGCCGGAGGTGTGTTATTTGGTCAAACAGGTGCAGTTGTAGGGGCTGTTACTGGAGGAAAGAAGAGCAAAGGCATTTGCACAACTATGAAAATGAAATTAGATTTAGTCAATCCAGATGACAAATACAACGCTAAAATTAGGTATATTACTTTTATTGCTAAGCCAACGAAAAAGAATTCTCAAGAATACTTACAAGCAGTTGAATATGCGCAACAAAGTATATCAAAACTGCAGTTAATATGTGATGAACATAAGCAAGAAGAACAACAAAATACCATAAATGAAACTGAGAAAATACTGGAATATAAAAATCTTCTCGACCAAGGCATTATCACTGAGGAAGAGTTTGCGATAAAGAAAAAGGAATTATTAGGATTATAATAAACCAATCAAGGCATCCACGACGGATGTCTTTTTTATTTGGAGGCGGTGACGATGTAAGATGCAAAACAAACCCCATGCAAACAATTTTTGTGGAGCTAAGACCAGATCCGGTAAATCATGCAAAAACAAGGCTATGCCTAATGGCCGTTGTCGTATGCATGGTGGTAAGTCTACTGGAGCTCCACCCAAGAAAATGAAAAAGAATAAAAACGCTAATAAACATGGCTTATTTGCTAAATACTTGCCTGAAGAAACGCTTCAGATTATGAATGAAGCTACTACATTGGATTCCAAAGAAATACTCTGGATGAATATACAGATGCTTAATGCATCAATCATTCGGGCGCAGATGATTATGGATGTTAAGAATCAGAAGGACACAACAAAAACCCTGAGCCGTGTTAGGAAAGGTGAGAGCACGAATGAGAAGGAATGGGAAGTACAGCATGCCTGGGATAAGCATTCTACCTTTATGGTTTCTCTCAGTCGATCGATGGCTGAACTCCGTAACATGATCAAACAGTATGCTGATATGACTGACGAGGATGATATAAGGTTGCTGGAGATTGATAAGATTAAGGCAACCATAGCTAAGACAAAAGCTGAGACAGAGAAAATCAATAAAGATGATAAAGCTGGTGCTCCGCCAGTTATTAATATCATTGAACCGTCTTGGAGTAAAGATTATGAGTGAAGTCACAAATTTTGACATTGAAAAGGAAGTAAATCCTCACTTTGGTTCTGTATGGTATTCTGATAAGCCGTATAACATTTTAAAAGGTGGACGTAACTCTTTTAAATCATCAGTTATTGCATTGAAATTAGTTCATTTGTTAATCCCCTATATCTTAAAAGGAAAAAAAGCAAATATTGTTATACTCCGTAGAACAGGAACAACAATTCGTGATTCAGTGTTCAACAAATTACAGTGGGCATTTAGCAAGTTTGGTTTTTCTCGTTATCTTAAAATGACAGTTGCACCGTTTAAGATAACAGAAAATTATACAGGGTCAACGGTTTATTTTTATGGATTGGATCAATTCCAGAAGCTTAAATCAAACGATATTGATGACATTATTGCGGTTTGGTATGAAGAGGCAGCAGAATTTGAAAGTCAAGAAGATTTTGACCAGACTAACGTAACATTTATGAGACAAAAACATGAACTAGCTCCGTTTGTTCAATTCTTTTGGAGCTATAACCCACCTAGAAATCCATATAGTTGGATTAATGAATGGGCTGACCAGATGAGAGGTGAAGAAGATTACTTGGTACATGAATCTAGTTATCTGGATGACAGACTAGGTTTTGTTACGCCTCAAATGCTTAAAGACATCGAGCGAATTAAGAGAAATGATTATGACTACTATCGATATTTATATCTTGGTGAACCTGTAGGACTTGGGACAAACGTATACAATATGAATCTATTTAAGCCTTTGAGTAAGTTGCCAAGTGATGATAGGGTTATAGCACTTTTTTACTCTGCGGACACCGGACACAGCGTTTCTGCAACGTCTGTTGGATGCTATGGACTGACCGCTAAGCGTAAAGTCATCCGGCTCAATGGTTATTACTACAGCCCAGCTGGTCAGGTTAATAAAAAGGCTCCTAGTGAGTTGTCGAAGGATATATATGAGTTTATTAAGGCAACAGCTTCACAGTTTAAAGGTGCCAGAATCCGCAAACGTACCATTGATAGTGCAGAGGGCGCTTTGAGAAACCAATACTATAAAGACCATGGACAGCACTGGATGCCAGTCAATAAGCTTAAAAAAGTAAATATGGTAGATTACGTACACGACCTGTTAGCTCAAGGTCGTTTTTATTATCTTGAAAATCCTATACCTACAAGACTTGAACACTGTGATAGCAATGATATTTTCATCGAGGAGCATAAAAAGTACAGATGGGAAGAAAAAAAGAAAAAGAAACCGCTAGATAGTGATAATCCTCAAGTTGTCAAAGAGGATGACCATACATGTGATGAATTTCAATACTTCTGCGTGGATAATGCCAGAGACTTAAAACTCAAGCTTTAGGAGGTGATGGCTTGAACATTATTGATATGGTTAAAAGTTGGTTTAAGAGAGGAGGTTATGCATTGACTGGACAGACTTTACAAACGATTAATGACCATGAAAAGATTAATATTGATCCGGCAGAACTGGCTAGGATTGAACGTAATTTTAACGAATACAAAGGCAGTTATCCGAAGGTTGAATACTTCAATTCCTACGGAGAAAAAAGAAAACGCGATTACATGACGTTGAATATGGTCAAATTGACATCTGAATTATTATCCGGGCTTGTGTTTAACGAGCAGTGCGACGTAACAGTGTCCGATGAGTCAGACGAAAACAAGACAAATACCTATAAGTCGGCAGATGACTTTATTGGCAGAACCTTTGAGCATAATGATTTCAAGAAAAACTTTATGCGTTATCTTGACCCGATGTTTGCAGCTGGCGGGTTAACTGTAAGACCGTATGCAAATGCTGAAACCGGAGAAATTGAATACTCCTGGGCTTTGGCTAATGCTTTTTATCCACTACGAACAAGCACCAACGGTATATCAGAAGGTGTGATGAAGTCTGTCACTACTAAAATTATTGGCGGTGAGGAGATATATTACACGCTGCTTGAGTTTCACGAATGGGAGAAGGATATTTATATCATCACCAATGAGCTGTATAAATCTGAGAATAGAGGTGAGATTGGTAAACGAATTCCTTTAGCTGATTTGTATCCTGATTTGCAGGAAGAAACTAAGATTGTAGGCTTAACACGCCCTCTCTTTAATTATGTAAAACCAGCCGGATTTAACAATATCAATCCGCACAGTCCGCTTGGTCTTGGTTTAACCGACAATTGCAAGCCTACCCTTAAACAGATTAACGATACATGGGATCAATTTAATTGGGAGGTGCAGATGGGGCAGCGCACTGTCTTTGTCAGTGATTATATGCTAAACACAATGGAGACGGAGGATGGCAGGCCACCTATTCAAGTATTCGATCCTGACACCAACGTATATAAGTCCATGCAGATGGCTAATGATACTGATTTGATTAAAGATGTCACTATTGACATTCGGACTGAACAATACACGGAAGCTATTAATCAGTCACTTAAAACGTTAGAGATGCAGCTGCAACTGTCTGTTGGCACATTTTCGTTTGACGGTCGATCCGTTAAGACTGCAACTGAGATTGTCAGCGAGAACAGCTTGACTTACCGTACCAGGAACAACCACGTCAACGAGGTTGAGAAGTTTATCAAAGGTTTGATTGTCTCTACGCTTGAACTTGCTAAGGCGTTTAATCTTTTTGATGGAGAAATACCTACATTCGACAACATAGGAGTTGATTTTGATGATGGAGTATTTCAAGACAAAGGGCAGCAGCTACGGCATTATGGTCAAGCAAAAACTTTTGGGATTATTCCCACCGTAGAGGTAATCAAGCGAGTATTTGATGTTCCGCAAAAAACAGCTGAAGATTGGCTGAAACAGATCCAGGAAGAACAGTTGATGTTAGAGCCATCTGAGTTACAGACCAGAGCAGCTAAAACGATGTTTGGTGATGAGGAGTGATTGTGTGAAGGTGTATATCCTATATGAACATGATTTACTGGTTTCTGCCTGGACTCCAACCGTTCATAGTATTTTTCTAAAGGAACTAGCTGCCAAAAAGGAAATGGAAAGATTAAATACAAAAGGCGAGTACAGATATTCAGTTACAGAGAAATCGGTGATTAAATGAATTATAAAAAGCCTAAAGTTACTCCACACCAACTCGATTTATGGAGTTCTAACATGTCCAGTCTTTATAACAGCTTAGAAGGTGAAATAATACGTATCATCATCAAACGCCTTAAAAATGGATCAGATGACATCACCATGTGGCAGGCGCAAAAGCTTCAAGAATTGCGTTTATTCAACAATGAGGTCACTAAACAGCTATCGAAGGTCACAGGAGTCGCAGAAACTCAAATACGCAACATGTTTGAAACTGCTGGCAAGGATATCGTTCAAGATATTGACAGAGCAATGCCATATGAAACCAAACCAATGCCGAACAACCTTGACAACACCATGAGAGCTTATCACAACCAATCCTGGAGTGAGATTGATAATTACGTTAATCAGACACTTATCACCACTCATTATGGCGTAGGACAAGCGCAGAGAACATATACACAAGTGTTAAATCAAACAAGCGCAGCGTTTAATACAGGATTATATACCTTTGACCAATCGCTTGAACGTGCTGTTACTGAATTGGCTCAGAGAGGTATCGGTTCTGGCATGATTGACCGCGGTGGTCATAGATGGTCATTAGAGGGCTATACACGAACCGTTTTAAAGTCTACTCTTTCTAATACCTATGACGAAGTGCGCAAAGAGCGTATGGCTGATTATGACGTTCATACGGTTGTTGTCACAAGCCATGCAGGAGCTAGGGAAGCGTGCTCTATCATACAGGGAAATGTCGTAGATTTGCGTCCTGTCAATGAGATACCAGCTGATAGTGAATATCTATCAATCTATGATCCATACTGGGAAGCTTACTTTGGTTCTCCTGGTGGTCATCGTGGAGTTAACTGCCGGCATATTCATATTCCGTTTATTCCAGGCGTAAATACCAATAATCAGCCTAAATTTGATAATGAGCTGAATGAAAAAGTTGCTAAAGCTAGGGATACACAGCGTCGTATCGAAAGGGAGATTGTCAAATATAAGAAAAATCTCATGGTAGCCGAGGAACTTGGCAGCGATAAAGCTACTCACTGGAAACAGATGGTTAGCAAGCGTCAGAAAGCTATGCGTGACCATTTGTCAAAAAACGGTGAGTATTTAAGCCGGAATTATCGAAGGGAAAAAGTCTATACGCCTTTAGATACATTGGTTAAGGATTTTGATTATAAAGCAGGATAGGGGCTGATATTTGATGTTGCCAGATAAAGATACACTTATGAACTACGGTGAGAGTATCCAGCAAAAATTAGCAAGCACTGATAAATTGGATAAAACCACTAAGGATAAACTTAAAAAGAAGCTAAACATTAAGTCTCCATCTAAAGACGGACCAATGTTACTCGGTATGACAGGCATATATGATTCATTGTTGAAAGGGTTTGAAAACAACGATCAAGAAAGGAAGTGATCCATTATCTCCTAGCTACAGGTAGTAGCCTTTGTAAATGATGGAAGGGTGATGAGTTGAAACCAATTAAATTCACTGAAAAGAAAGCGGAAAAAGAGGGGAAAGTCACTCCTCATTACATTGCTCATGAATTACTGGATGCGATTGAGCAAGGTGATGTTAAACAGATTGTATGTATTACACGTAATTCGAATGATGAAATTATTATTTCCTACAGCGATATGTTACAGACGGCAAGTGTGGGTTTATTGGAGTGCGGAAAGCAATTAATAATGAACGACATGTTCGATTTATAAACTTGTCTTTAGCCAATAGACGTTAAACAAGGCTTTTAATTATGTCTTTTTTCGTAGCTACTGCGTTAAATAGCTATCCTGTCGTGGTCACACCACGTAAAAATAAATGTAGGGAGAGATTATAGATGGAAAGAAAGTTTTTAGAAGGATTGGGTCTTGAGAAAGAAGCGATTGATAAAATCATGGTTGAACACGGTAAGTCAACAAATGACTACAAAGAAAAGGCTGCTAAGGTAGAAGGTCTTGAAAGTCAGATTACCGACTACAAGCAGAAGCTGGATAATCGTGACAATCAGCTGAAAGAATTAAAAAGGGTTGATGCTGATGCATTGCAAAAGAAAATTGATGAGCTACAAGAAACCAATGAGAACGATAAGAAAGCTTATCAAGAAAAGCTCGACAAACAGGCATTTGATTTTGCTTTAGATAAAGCATTATCTGGTGCTAAAGCAAAGAGCGCGAAGGCGGTTAGACCTTTTCTTGATATCGAAAATCTGAAACTGGATGGTGAAAAGATCATTGGGCTGGATGAGCAATTAGAGGCAGTAAAAGAAAAGGAAGCATATTTGTTTGAATCAGATCAACAGACAAAAACACCGACAATCGTCAATCCAGGTAACCCGAATGGCGGTGGTGGCAATACACCGAAAAACATTGCTGATATGACTTATCAAGAGCTGGCAGAATTAAAAACCAATAATCCTGCCCAGTTCGAACAATTAACTAAAAATTAGTAAAGGATGATGAAACATGCCAGATTTAACAAGATTACAGAATTTAATTGATCCAGAGGTAATGGCTGCAATGATTTCAGCACAGTTGCCTAAAGCTATCAAATTTAGCGGCATTGCGCCAGTCGATAACGTTTTAGAAGGGCAACCGGGGTCAACTATCACAGTGCCTAAATATCGTTATATTGGTGACGCTGAGGATGTGGCAGAAGGAGAAGCAATCCAGTACGAACAACTTGAAACAGACACTGATCAGTATACCATCAAAAAGGCTGGTCGAGGTGTAAAATTGACGGATGAATCCGTGCTATCCGGTTATGGTGACCCTGTGGGTGAAGCGCAGCGTCAGATTCGCATGGCTATCGCTTCTAAAATCGATAATGACATCGTGGAGACAGCACTAACCGCACCGTTAGCAGTTAATCATGACATTGATTTAGATTTAATTGACACACTTGAAAACGCCTTTGTGGACGCTCCTGATAACTTTGAGGATGTTGATACACAAGGCGTTTTATTCTTGTCCTATAAAGATGCAGCTAAATTACGTAAGGAAGCAGCACAGAACTGGACACGTGCATCTGATTTAGGTGACAGAATCCTAATTACTGGAGCGTTTGGCGAATTGTTAGGATGGGAAATTGTGAGGTCCATGAAGATTGAAGAAGGTCACGGTTTCGCCGTAAAAGCAGGTGCATTACGCACTTACACTAAGCGCGGTCTATTAGCTGAAAGTGGTCGAGATATGGACCATAAATTGACTAAATTCAACGCTGACCAACACTACGCCGTAGCTCTGGTTGACGAATCTAAAATTGTCCGCATCGAGCCTATTGATGTTGAGAATGTTTCTTTATCTCCTAAGACATCCAACGCTGAGGTTGGTACATCTGGCAACCGTCAATTAAACGCAACTGTAACGCCATACGATGCATCAAATAAGGCTGTATCATATG
Organism: Oceanobacillus sp. CFH 90083; assembly: GCF_009389585.1. Taxonomy (GTDB): domain Bacteria; phylum Bacillota; class Bacilli; order Bacillales; family Amphibacillaceae; genus Oceanobacillus. Next base: position 25,831 of record NZ_VIYG01000020.1, read on the forward strand.
AAATTAGCCCGGATGCAGAGGGTTTGACGGTTAGTGGTAATGGTCGAGTGTCATGGGATGAAAACACACCAGCAGGCACTTATACAACCACTGTAACTACATCTGATGGGGGTTATACAGACACTCATGTACTGACGTTGACAGAACCTGAACCAGAGCCGGATCCAGAAGAAGGTGAATAAGCATGGCTTATTTAACATTTGATGAATTTAAGGGGCTAACAAGCAAAGATATAGGTGATGAGGCATTTAATGCTTTATTGCCTAAAGCCTCTGCTATCTTGGATAATAACACAAATCATTTCTATGCTCGTGTTGATATCAAAAAGGATAATACCTGGCGTGTCGATAAATTTAAAGAGGCTCTTGTGGCTCAAATTGAGTATTTCCATGTGTTGGGAGCTACGTCATACGAGGAGATCAATAATAGTCCTCAATCGTTTTCTGCTGGTCGTACGAACGTTACTAATCCAAGCCGATACAGTTCAACAGGTCAAAATGAGACAAAGCCTTTAGTTGCCGAGGATGTATTTATTTATCTTGAAGGTACTGGATTATTAAATAGGTCGGTAGGTGTTGCACATGGTAATGCCTAAACCACCTAAATCCTTTTGTATTGATTCATTCGACTATTACGAATTCGTAAGTGATGACTGGAGTACAGGCCCTATTTATAAAGAACCTGTCGAAATTGAACATTGTCGGATTGACCGAGGTGCTGAATACAGCCAATCATCATCAGGTAAGCAGCTGCTGTATAACGCGGTTGTTTTTTGCTTTGGTGGTGTAACAGACCCAATGCCTGAGTTTAAGACTCAATCCAAGATTCGTTTTGACGGACAAGATCACATCTTAACTAAGGTGATAACGAATTATGAGGCTTATGATAATGTCATTTATTCATACGAGCTGGAAGTGGTCTGATGGTACAAATAACTATCAATTTAGATGGCGCAAAACGTAAAATGAGCCAGCAAAGCAGACAGCAGGGACAGTATGCGCTTGCTAATCAAGCTATGGCAGACATGAATCCGTTTGTACCGATGAAAGAAGGTATTTTAAGACAGACAGCCACAATCGACATCGACGGCGGAGGAGTGAACTACAACACGCCTTATGCAGCCGAAATGTTTTATATGTACAAATTTAATTATACAACGCCTGGAACGGGTCCAAGATGGGATAACAAAGCAAGTGCTATCCATATGAAAGACTGGATAAACGCATTTATAAAGGGGGCTCAGTGGTAATGGATTTTTTAGATAGATTAGTAGATAAGGTAAATGAAATTGATGGGCTCCCTATTAGATGTGAGCCAGGTTATTTAGGTGAGGCTGAATCATTTGTTGTTTATCCTATACCAGGTTCGAGGGTTGTAAATGAGTATTTTAGCGGTGTAAAAGATCAGCAGCTGAATTATGAATTTGCTATGAAATCAAAGGTGCCAGGGAATATCCATAGTACGTTATGGGTTGTACAAAATGCCCTTGAACAGATTGACAACATCGAAAGTAACGATGGAAGTTTTGAATTTGATGAATTAATTATTACCAACAAACCATTTATTAATCAGGCTGATAGTCAAGGATGGTTTGTTTTTTTATTAGATATACAAGCAAAAATAACAACTTTTAAGGAGTGATTTACAGATGGGTAGAAATAAAAACGCCTTACGCGGGCACTTTATCCAAGCTTACGAAAGAGGAGAAAATGAGCCAGGAGAAGAATGGTTGGAACTAGCTGACTGGATTACTGATATTTCAGATGATACGCAAGAAGGTACGGAAGAGGTGGCTTATTACAGTGGCGATGGAACACCAGAAAATGAAGTTGTTTCCGTTGCATTAGCTTATAATGTAGAAGGAACCTATGATTCAGAAGATCCTGCAATGGCACTTGTAGAAGGTTTGCGGTTGAAAACTGGTATTGGACGTAAAGTGTGGCACAAGGTAGAAACAGCTGATGGCAAAAAAGCATATACAGGTGTTGCAACTGTTTCAGCTATTGTAGCTGGTTCTGGGGCAGCATCAGATTATGAAGCATTTAGCTGTAATATTCGATTTGATCGTATTCCTGAAGAAACAGAATTAGATAATGGTGACGGTGGGTCGGGGGAGTAGATAGCCCCGAGGTTGTATCAGTCAACCCAACGACAAGCGGGGCGACAATAGGTTTAGAGTAAGAGGGGCTGAGGCTCCTCTTTTTTATTATAAGGAGTGATATTACATGTCAGGTATTCAAATAGATATCCAGCGGACAGGGTTTCCGGTAAAAGTCGGGGAAATTGAGTTGTGGTTTGATTCTTCTCATGAAAACTTAGTAAACTTTTTCAAATTAGCTGAGCATATACAGGAAGAATCAGAGAAAAGTATCGAAGAAATGAAAAATATTGAAATGCCAGAGGATTATTTGAATGATTTACCCGGAGCTCACCAGAAAGGCATGAAATTTATTGAACATCAAAAAAAGCAAACAGCTATCGAGTATGACTTGATGTTTGGTAAAGGCACCTTTAAAAAATTATACGCAAAGTATCCGGATTATGTTTCATTGCAAAACGCTCTCAGGGCAATCAATGAAGCGATTCAGAATAGAATTGTACAGCAAGAGGAAGAAAGGGCGAAAGCTATCGAAACCGAGACAGAAGAAATTTTGAGGAATAAAGCCAAGAAACAAGCTAAAAAGAAGTAGGTGATTAAATGCGGTTGAACACCCCTTTAGTCACCTCTTTTACATTTGAAGGCATTGAATATGAGCTTGATATGGCTTTTGATAATATTCTTGATATTTTTGATCAGATGGAAAATCAGTTTTTGCGGGATCATGAAAAGATATTAAGATGCTTGCGGTTACTACTTGATAACCAAGAATTGCCTCATTCATGGCAATCCAGAATCGAACTCTGGAATTACATTTATGAAAATTTCATCGTTTTCAAGGAAAAGGAACTTGTTGTATATGACAGAAAAGGTAATAAAGTTCCTCTACCTAAAGAGGGTGATGAAGATAACAAAAGGTATATTGACTTAGAACAGGACGCAGAGTACATTTATGCGTCTTTTTTGCAGGCTTATGATATTGACCTCTTTAAGCAGCAAGGCATCATGCACTGGCACACTTTTAAAGCACTGCTGAATGCCTTGCCATCCGACACAATTATGCAGAGAATCATCCAAATTAGATTGTGGGAGCCGTCAAAACACGACACACCTAAGTACAAAAAGGAAATGGAAAAGCTCCAAAGGTTACACGCAATCCATGACAAAGACAGGGAGGAGGTGGACTAATTGGCTGATGGATCTATTAAAATATCAATCGAAGTTGATGGTAAACAGGTGGATGTTGCTGCAAAGCAATTGGATAACCTGGAGGCATCCGGTAATCGCTCTGGTAAAGGTATTAAGGCGGCTGAGGATAGCCTTGATAGCTTATCCGATGCTAGTGGTAAAGCAGGATCAAATGTAAAAGGTGCTGGAGACTCCATTGAAGGACTTGGTGAGAGTGGTTCAAAAGCCGGGCAAGGTTTAAAAGGCGCTGAGGGCGCAATTGACGGAGTGGCTGACAGTTCGACTCAGGCGGCGTCGAGTGTTAAAGGCGCCGGTGATACCATCGAGAGTTTAGGCTCCAGTGGTGATAGTGCCAGCAAAGGCCTGCAAGGTGTCGATGGTGCATTGGATGGGGTAGCTGATAGTAGCGCCCAGGCCAGTGACTCGGTCCGCGGTGCATCTGATGCAATGGCTGATGTAGATGGTAAAACAAATCAAGCATCTGGGTCTATTAAAACATTTGCTGCATCTATTGGATTGGTCGCTATAGCCGCCAAAGCATTTGACGCCATGAGAGCATCTGTAGATCAAGCCATTGGCCGATTTGACACCTTAAACGCATTTCCTAAGGTCCTGCAGGCTCTTGGTGTATCGGCAGAGGACTCCGAGGCTGCTATGGCTAAATTGTCTGATGGAATCGACGGACTACCAACAAAACTAAATGATATAGCTGCGACAGCTCAGCGTATGTATACATCTTTCGGCGATATGGACAAAGCTGCAGATACTGCCCTTGCATTAAATAATGCTTTGCTTGGATCAGGTGCAAGTGCTGATCAGGCTAAACGTGGTACTGATCAGTATATAAAATCATTACAAACTGGCGAAATTACAATGGATACGTGGAATACTCTATCCGAGACTATGGATGTGGGCTTGGTTAAGTTGGCTGAAGCTTTCGGTTATACCGGAAAAAGCGCCAAAGATGATTTATATAATGCACTTAAAGATGGCACCATAACATTGGATGAATTTAACGAAAAACTCATTGAGGTTGGTACAGGTACCGGTATCATGGCTGAACTGGCTAGAGAGAATAGCTTAGGGTTAGCAACGTCTTTTGGTAACTTACGTAACGCAATAGCCAATGGCGTTGCCAAAATCATTGAGGCATTTAACAACCTTTCCATTGCTGTTACAGGCAAGGATATAGCGCAAAATATTGATAGCATGAAGGTTGTTGTTAATGAAGCCTTTAATCTCATGAAATCTACCATAGAAGCCACTACACCTGTTTTTAAAGTATTCGGTGAGGTTGTAAAAACAGCGATAGCTGTTATTAAACCATTAACTCCTGCAATTTTAGGTATGGTTACAGCGTTTACTGCATTAATGATTATTAATAAAGTTGTGAGTGCAATAAATGCATCGAATGCAGCATTAGCGGCTGCGAAACTATCGTCCCAAGGATTAACTCTAGCCACAAAAGGACAAATGGTTGCACAAATTGGGTCTACAGCAGCTACTAAAGCTGATACTGTCGCAAAAGCTGCTAATCTAGGAATGATAAGTGCGAGCTCGTTAGCAATCGGGGTGATGACTGGACGAATTAGATTAGCTATTGCTGCTAAGATAGCTTTTGCCGCGGCATCAAGAATGTTAGGTACTACTCTAGGTGTAATGGCAGGACCTGTAGGATGGATAACACTTGCTATCGGCGGCTTAATTGGTGCGGCTATCGGAATTGTTAAATGGTTTAATCGAAGTACTGAAGAAGGAGAGCGTTTAAAAGAAGAAACCGAAGCTTTAGGCGAATCTACAGACTCGTTGGTTGAATCTATGAATCAGAGCGCAAGCGCCTATAAAGATAGAATTAATGACATTGAAGCCACTAGAGAAGCTAACACTGAACTGGTTCAAACGGTCGAGAAACTCGCTGATAAAGAAAACAAATCGGCTGAAGATAAGCGTAATTTAAGTGCGGCAGTATCTCAATTAAATGGTGAAGTTGAAGGATTGAATGTATCTTACAATGAAGAAGCGGACATGTTAAGCGAATCCACTGAAAAGATGCAGGCTCGTATTGACTTGATGGCAGAGCAAGATAAAGCCAACGCTGCGCAAGAACGTTTAACTGAAATTTTAAAAGAGCAACAAGAAATTGAACTACAACTTGATGAAGTTACAGCTTTACGAAAGGATTGGAACCGTAAATTAAATGATAGCACCGTAACCAGTAGAGAGCACAAAAAAGCTGTTGAAGAATTAGATGAGCAGGAGCAGGCTTTGAAAGATACAAACGAGCAGCTCGGTATCCAATATGATACTACAAAAGAAACAATGGTTGAATCCAGTCAAAACGCTAGAGACATCATTACAGATAATAATCATGATATTATCGTATCTTATGAAGATTTGGAAGGTGCCGCAAAAGAAGCATTTGACTCTTTGGCTGATAAGTACAGCGAGTTAAAAGATGCTGCCACTGATGCGTTTAACGAAATTGAATCCGAAACAGAACACACTATGGATTCAATGATTGAAACCATGCAGCACAACCAAGAAATGGTTGAACAATGGGGAGAAAACCAAGCTAAATTAATGGAATGGGCTGGTGAAAATAGTTATGAAAGTTTCATTCCATTTATTGAGGATATGGGAATCGATCAGGCTGCTGTGTTACAAGAAATGGTCGATGATTTAGACGAAACCAATGGGACCAGTGGAGAGAAATTGTCTGAGTTGGCAGAAACCTATCAAGAAGGCGGGGATTTATCCGCTAACGCTCTGAAAGAAGCTTTAGGAGATGGGTTTGAGGAAGTTATTGATCTGATGTCTACGTTAGTAGAGAGAATGGAAACCACACTTCGGGTGCTTATTAATGAAGCTGATTGGGAGGAGTATGGGCTAACAGTAGGAAAAGAAACAGCAAGCGGTGTTGACGAAAGTGCCGAAGTAGTAGAAGAATCCATGAGAATTATGGGTGAAAGAGGGACGACAGCGCTCGATTTAGTTTTAGGTACCTATGATTTTGCAGAAAAAGGGGAAGAGATACCGACAGATATGTCCGGCGGTATGGAAACTGGATCACCTTATGTGAAGGCTGCCTCTGAAATGCTAGGCAGAGAAGCAATCGATCCAATGACAACAGAGATTGATAATGCCGACATTGAAGGAACTGGTGATGATATATCTGTCAGGTTGTCTGGCAGTATTAATCACGGAAAACCGTCCGTCGCATGGGCTTCAGGAGAAATTGGTAAGGCTCCCGGAGAAGAAATATCCTCTGAAATCGATGCTACGCCGTTTGAAACCATTGGAGGGAGTGCGTCAACAAGAACAGGGGAAGGTATCACTACAAACAAAGGTGATGCGACAGGAGCGGCAAATAACTTAACAAATGACGTGAAATCCGAGTTCGCCAACGGTTTTGAAAGTTCGATTTATGTTAATTATGGTAATAATACAGGTAGCGGCACAGGAACAGGTATTGACGGTAGTGCAGGCATAGCTACAAGTGCTGCAAGTAGATTAGCTAGCGATGTAGTTAGTACCACAAGCAGTGGCCTTCCACTGTCTGCTTTTGAAGGCATCGGGCGTAATGTTGGACAAGGGGCTGCCAACGGCATTAACGGTGCAGCTGGTTTGGCTATTGCCGCCGCTGAAACGATGGCAGGAGCTGTCCAGAGAGCTGCAGAGTCTGTACTTGAAGTCCACAGCCCATCACGTGTATTCTATCGAATTGGTGAGTTTGTCGGATCGGGATTTGATAACGGAATATCCAGCAAAGAGAGCAGCGTAGTCAGTGCAATCGTAGCTATGACGACAGCTATGATCAGCCGGACAAAATCAGGTATGCAAATGCTTGATAACACAACGAAATCCGGTGTAAATAACATGTCTCGTACTATTAATCAATTACCAGTAATAGTACAGTCAGCAATGGCTGCTATGCAAGCTCATTTAAGCGCTGGAGCATCTACCAATCAAAATATAATGTCACGCCTATCTACTAATATGACATCTCCTTTTAATAGTTTGCCTGGCAGGATGTCGTCAATTGGTAGCAGCGCTATGAGCGGCTTAAATGCAGGGCTTAATGGTGGCGCTGGACGTGTTATGTCAACTGCTCGAAATATCGCTAGTCGAGTGGCTTCAACCATGCAAAAAGCTTTGAAAATCAACTCGCCAAGTCATCTTATGAGGGATGACGTAGGACGTTGGGTACCAGCTGGTATTGCCGTTGGTATTGAGGACAACGCCAAATTAGTTTACAGAGCGCTTGATGATTTGGCGGCAGGTATGATTAAGCCTGTTAGTCCAGAGGTTGCATTAGGCACATCTGCAATGGCCTATAATGGATCTGATTCGATGGCACAGGCAGTTCGAAATATTAAGTTTCCGGATCCACCAAGCAATAACCATGCACCAGATGCAGCTGAGAAACAACCAGCTATTATCAATCTATATGTTGGATCTAAACAAGTTGCCAGGGAAATCGTTGACGACATTACTAATCTACAAAACAGGCAGAACAACCGTAAACAATATACTTTGAGAGGTGGGATGGCATGATCTTTAACGGTGAGTCAAAAGATTATATCAGAGTAAAACAAGATTTATTCCGCCCTCCTTCTCCACCGATTGAATTCGATATATTCGATTATCCAAGAGGTGGCAGCAGAGTTAAGAAAAAACGATTCACAAGTCAGACATTGCCTGTCCCTATCCGCATCTATCACCCAGATAAACGGATTGAAGAATTAAAGGAAGAGCTATCAGACTGGCTGATTCATGATGAGCCAAAGAAATTAGGCTTTAAAGATACACCGGATCGTTATTATTTAGCTCATTATGAATCGATGGATTTGAGGGAAAAAGGTCATTTCGCTGATGGTGTGATAAATTTCTTTTTGCTGGATGGGCGCAGGATTGGTGAGGAAAAGACTATCAGTGTTACTACCAGTAATACAAATCACACCGTCACTGGTCAAGATGAAACTCCTTGGGAAATAAACCTTACATTTAGCCGGAACACGATCACCTTTGAATTAGAAACAAATACTGGCCTGTACTTGCTCTTAGGATACGAATTCATCGAAGGTGACAGGTTAAAAATTACGCATGATGGCAGACTCTGTGAGTTGAATGGAAGAGATATTCGTTTCGCAATACGTTTAAAAAGTAATTATGAGCTGCTGCAGCCAGGTAGCTTACGGATCAAGGCCAGCGAACCTTGCACGCTTAAATATGATGAAAGATTTTATTAGGAGGAATATTGATGAGTGAAGATAAAGAACTTTACAAAGCTGGAAATGAGACTGGATTTAAGTTTGATTTACAGAATGGTGATTTAGAATTAAAACATCCTATTGTATGGAAAGGTCATAGTTGTCGTGATGAAGAAGGCAACGAAATCAGTCGCGAGAGGTTTTATGAGTTGAAGGTTGAGAAGTTGGAAGAAAAAGCTGACAGAATCCTTGAGCTATTGGAGAACAAGGACCTGTCCACTTCTTACGAACTGGGTTCTACAGAAAATAAATGGAAAAAACTAACCTAATCATGAAAAATAAACTCAATAGATTTAACTTCTTGAGCTTTAATGGGTTTTGGACCAGCATCGGTGTAAAGGTTAATAAAACCATTAGTGCTTTTAGCTCTTTCAATACCTATAACAGCATTTTGCTTGTTTTCATTAGTTAAATCTTGCGCTCCAAATACGTCGCCGTTCTTCAAATGAACTATTGATTCTATTCTCATATGTATCACCTCCTCTATATTACTATTCGACACAAATAGAGGAAATCCTACCAGAAAGGAGGGTACTAATGGAATTATTTATATTATCCCAGGATGAACAACCGTTAACGGTTATCTCCGAAAATACAGGGCTTGTCGAAACGCATTACCGTATTGAGGTAAACAGCGTACCGACAGAGCCTTTTTCTTTTGCAGTTGAAGCAGATCAGGAAGTCGCTGAGCATATCAAAGAAGAAAACAAGGTGGTTTTTAAAGATCATGAAGGTGACTGGCGCTTGATGACGATAAAAGAAGTGGACGATAGCAACGATATAAATGGTCCAATAACCATAGCAAATTGCTTCCCTACTTTTTTAAATGAGCTTAATGACCATATCATAGTTGAACGTCGTTTTATAGACCAAACAGCAGATGTAGCCTTGACGGCAGCAGTACAAGGGACACGTTGGGAATCTAGTGTTGAAGTCGAACTTGGCAGAGCGACCACCAATTTTTATTATCTATCTGCCGTTGAAGCTATCAGTGAAACCATCAATACATGGGGCGGAGAGTTTAAGGATATTGTAGAACTTGACGAGGAAACGAATGAGTTAAAAGGTTTTTATGTCAAGCTTATCCAACGGCTTGGAACAGAACAGGGACAACGATTTGAAATTGATCAAAATACAACTGAAATTGGTCGTACAGTTCTTAGCTACCCCAAAACGGCTTTATACGGACGTGGTTCCAGCTTAGAAGTTGAGGATGAAGATGGAGAGCATTCAGGTGGCTATACTCGTTATATCGATTTCGGGGATGTTGAATGGCGTACAAGCCGAGGTGATCCAGTCAATAAACCCTTAGGTCAAAAGTGGGTTGGCGACCCGGAAGCTTTAGCTGCATACGGATATGAGGACGGAGATAAGCACCGTTTTGGGATATTTAGCAACCAAGATTACGAAGAGCCGTCTGACTTATTATATGCAACATGGGAAGCACTCCAAAAAGCTAAGAAGCCAGAAGTAAACTACCGTCTATCTGTTGAACTATTCGATGAAAAAGTAAGCCTAGGCGATACATGCCAAGCCATTGACCGCAAGTTTGCCCGTCCTATTGAGATACAAGCTAGAGTAATAGCCCTGGAATACGACTTAATGGACATTGAGGGGACGATGGTTGTTGAGATGGGGCAGTTTTTGGATTTAGGAGACAGCCGTCTTGATGATTTGGAGCGAGAAGTGGAAGGTATTAAAAACCGTCCTCCTAAACAGATAATCGATGAAGGCAGCTACCCTGACCGCAAACCAAGCACGCCAGTCAACCTGGAAGCATACGGCGGTATAGAAGTTATACAACTCTATTGGGATTATGCTGACGAACTGTTTATCAAGCATTATGAGGTCTACGGCAGCCGTACAGAGGACTTTGTACCGGATACGCAACATCTATTATGGCGTGGCGATGTCAGTGCCTTTAGTCACACCGTTGGCACAGATGAAGTCTGGTATTACCGTGTTCGTGCAGTCAACTATCATGGCAGACCGTCAGATTGGTCTGTACAGGTAAGAGCGGCAACGCATCGGGTGTTAACCGAAGATATCATGTGGGGTCCAGAACTTGCTGAACGTATGAGAGAATTGCATAGGATTAGCGATATCATCGGCGAAAATGGTGTTAACTTTGACCAGATATCACAAGAAGCCAAGGACTTAATTAATCAGCAGGCTCGTATCTATACAGATGAGGAAATCAACGCTACTCGTGATGATTTATTAAGGGATATCAGCGAGATATCAGATGATCTGCAATATATCGATGGTCAACTTGTTGATAAGGTCAATGTTGGTGATGTTTACACTATCGCTGACATTGATGGCATGTTTGAAAACACCGTCAGCATAACACGTTATGAGACCGATATGAATGGCGTTGTTCAAAATTTAGAACATCAAGAAAGCCTCATCCAGCAGAATGAACGTGAAATTTTAAATCGGGTAACTGAAACAGTTTTTAATAATGAAACCGGGTATTTAAGGGAGTCTCTTGCTGATGTGGTAATACAAGCAGATAGGATAGAGCAGACTGTTAGTAACATCCAAATTGGTGGTCGTAATCTCATCGTTAACAGTAAAGGCGATACTTTAACCGCATGGTTTCCATGGGGAAGTAATTTAGCTGATATCACTGATTTTCTAGGACATCAATGGATTTGGGTACGTAGAACTTCGGCAAACAACCAAGTCGGCATAAGAACACCTACTTTTGATATGAAAGCTGACAAAACTTATATTTGCAGTTTTATAATCCGGAGTAGAAGCAACAGTGGATATGATTTAAACTATCTTTATTTACAGCAAAGCGATGGTTCTTTAACAACTGTTAAGAGATTGCCCGATGTAAGTATGCGAACCGATTCGGGATTTGAAGGTAGTATTGAAGGCGATGGTTTACGTGTATGGTTCACCTTTAGCCATAATGAAGATGTCGCAAATGCAAGGTTATTACTTGCTATAAATGGCAGACCAGATGGCGCTGGATTTGTATTACGTGAGGTAATGATATCCGAAGGTAATATGCTAATGGATTGGTCTCCGGCACCTGAAGAAATGGACAGTCGAATGACCATCGCTGAATCGAATATAACGCAATTAGCAGATGATATCTCGCTAAAAGTAAATGTGGATGAAATTGTATCTGAAATTAACCTAAACCGTGAAGGCATCCGTTTATCCGGAGCATTAATCCATCTAAACGGATTATCTCTTATCGATGAAGCTATTATACAGAATGCTCATATAGCCGATGGCACAATCGAGCGAGGCAAATTAGTACGAGCCATCATAGGCACAGCACAGATAGATGATTTAGCTGTTACAAGCGCAAAAATAGCAAGTGTTAATGCAGATAAGATTAACGCAGCAAGTTTATCGGCGATTAGTAGTAATATTGGTATTGCTACAACCGGCATCTTAAGAAGTAGCAACAATAACATTGAGTTTAATTTAAATACAGGTACGTTTGATGTTTATTCTAGTGCATCTATCCGGTTCCACGGAACCGGCGGAGGAATGAAACGTATACAAGGCGGGAGACAGGCATTTGTGTCGTATGCAATTAGTAGTGGTCATTCATCACCGATGGTTAGTATTGGGGCTGTGAGTGGATCCGGAACAGTAAATGTTAACGACACATCATTCAGGGGGATACGACTGCACGCAGATAATGTCAGTCACACCAACGATTTAATCAATGACACCTGGACATTTAGTAGACGGATAGATCAATCAATGGGGTCAATTGTTGTAGATTTGAGTGCTGGCACTAAAGGGATTGTTCCGCAGTATACAAGTAACCATAATTATAATTTAGGATCACCTAGCAACGGTTTCAATTATCTTTATTTAAGAGATAGACTCGTGGTTGATCGCAATCTTACCATTCAAAACAACTACGACAGCCTACAGGGTTGGAGACTGGAAACTGTTTATACAGATGGCAATACACGTATGAGACTCGTCGGGCTAAATGCAGGTAGTTATTGGGCTAACCCTAGATATTATGACCTTGGTGGAGCGAATAGCCCATTTAGCTATGGGTTTATAAATCAGTTACGCGGTAATTTTATTGGTTCATCTTCGAATCCTTTCAGCGGCGTGTACACTGGATTTGTTGTTGAAGGGTCTGATATTAGTATTAAAGAAAACATAAAAGGCAATACACTTGGACTTAATTTTATTAAAGATATACGAACAGTGGACTTTAAGATGATCGGGAACGATATTTACAAAGTAGGAGTAATAGCGCAAGAACTACTGCAAACCTTAAATAACCATGGTGTAACAGTGAATGAACAAAGTATTGTTGATGTTGGAGATGTTTTGGGGGTGTCTTACACTCAGCTCATTGCCCCAACTATCAAAGCTGTTCAAGAGTTGGATTGGAAACTGGAAGAAGAAATCAACTGGCAGCGTATTGAGTACCAGATATTGAAAAACAAAGTTACCAAACTGGAAGCAGAAGTTCAAGAATTAAAGGAGATGGTAGCATGACAATTAAACTACAGAACAAGGACTTACGAAACGCGGCAGACTTTTTACAAAATACAGTATCCGTAAAAGGTAAGAAAAACGTACACCGTATGCGCATTGTTAAAGCTTTGACTGAAAAGGATAAAGAAGTCCGCGAAGAAGAGGTGAGTCTTTTAAAGGACTATGCAAAATTAGACGATGAAGGTGAAATTGTCTTTTTGGACAACGGACAGCCAATTATTAAGGAAAAGAAGGAATTTAATAAAGCTCATAAGGATTTGTTTGAGGAAGAGTTTGTGCTTGTTGACAAAAACCTTGAATCAGCTCTTAAAACAGTTGAAAAGCTAGTGAATGATTTTGATAAAGAGCTATCCGGGCAGCAGGCGGAAGCACATTATATTTTAGCAGAAGCCTTTGAAAATAATAAAGAAGGAGAGGGTACAGATGATGAATAATTATGAATTTGAATGTGACGGCACCACTCGTTTTATTGAGGTAGACGGCGAACAGCAGATACTTGTAAGGTTTACAGCCCGAGAGCCGAGAGAAATGCGGGAAAGCCAGGAAAACATCAATTTAAATGGTAATGTAGCACTTCCTGCAATGGAATTCTTTCAGGCTGGTCTCGACGGTAATTTATCTGATGTTGTTAGAGATACTGTTCTCGATAAGCTAACAGCTAGGGAAGATGATAGAGAACAGGAAGAAGAGGAAGAAAACGCTGAATAAGTTTTTTTATGCAGGAATTCCTACCTTTCTGTCGAATTATTAATTTATGTAGATAGAAAGGGGGAAGTTTATGCATTACAATACAAATATAACAGTTCGGGTAAAGAATCATGGGAATATAACAGAGAATGAGTTTAAAAATGAATTTTTAAGTATTACAAGGGGAACTGATTTGTTTATAAAAAACCTAAGTGAAACAGAATCAGAGTTCGTTGAACAGGTCTTACTATGGCACACTATGGATAAAAACACTAATAAATATTCAACGTATATTATGGAGACCAGTGAACTTACACCGATTCAGAAACGAAAAGAATACTATTTAAAAAGGTTCAATAAAGAAAATCAAACTTTAACTTTTGAAGAATCCTATTGAAATATTACTAAAGACATCTCTCATGAGGTGTCTTTTTTCATGCATGAAAAGGTTGTGATATCCAAACTAAAGCCGAATAGGCTTATTTTTTATGGCTAAAAGGGGGTTGATTATGTCAGATGAACAATGGTACTCAAATAAAGATTTACACAAGATTATGATAGAAATGAGTAAGGACTTCACGAGGCTGAGAACAGAGATGGAAGAGACCCGAAAAACCATCAATAAATATAACGGTCTACGTGAAGAAATTGCCAAGGTGCAGAAAGAAATTATCTATATGAAAGCAACAGGAGTAGGCAGAAGTACAACATTAGAGGTCATCCGCAATTGGGGCGGATGGCTTTTTGCGTTGGTTACGTTGGTTGTTTTGCTATTAAATCAATAGGGAGGTTTTATAAATGGATAAAGGTACAGTGGTGAGAACAGTCGCTTTAGTTATTGTTTGGATTAACATGCTGCTATCTAATTATGGGTTGCAGCCCATCCCTGTGGTAAGTGAGGATATTATTGCCGAAATTTTAACTGGAACAGTAACGGTCTGGACATGGTTCAAAAATAACTATGTGACAGCTAAAGGGAAGCAGCAGAAGGATGTTTTACAGAAAAATCAACTGATTAAATAAGTGGCTAGTCCATACGGGCAAGCTGCTTTTTTAATACAAAATAGTATACCAATTTTAAGGAGGAATTTTATTATGGCTAAAATTTATTTAGACCCGGGACACGGTGGAACAGATCCAGGTGCAGTTGCAAATGGCTTACAGGAGAAAAATCTAACATTGTCCATCGCTCTAAAAACCCGAGATTTTCTCAATCGTGATTATGAAGGGCATAGTATTCGTATGAGTAGGACAAGCGACACGACCCGCAGTCTGGCACAGCGTACTAATGATGCAAACAGCTGGGGCGCTGATTACTTTGTTTCCATTCATATTAATGCTGGTGGAGGAACCGGATATGAAGATTATATTTTTAATGGAAGTGTATCCAATAATACTGTAGTGTACCGTGATAGGCTTCACGCAGAAGTTATGAAGCAAGTTGACTTTAACAATCGTGGAAAAAAGCGTGCTAATTTCCATGTGTTGCGTGAAACGAGTATGCCAGCAGTGTTAACAGAGAATGGCTTCATTGATACTGTAGCAGATGCGAATAAACTAAAATCAGATGCTTATCTTAATCGCATTGCCTTAGGACATGCAAACGGGATTGCTCAAGCTCTCGGATTGAGACGAAAATCAGGAGGTGGAAGTGGTCAGGCATATGTTGAGGTTATTACACCGTCCTTATGGACTTATAATACTGCCGATTGGAATGATCGTGCTGTAATCGTAAATCAAGGAGAAGTATTTACAGTAGTTAGAGACAGGTTCCCAGTAGGTAATGGTCACATGTATCAGCTAAAGAGTGGATTGTATATTACTGCTAGTACGCAGTATGTAAGGTATTACACTAGGTAAAAAACAAGCCCTTCACAGAGCGTGAGGGGCTACACTTCATCTTTATGCGATAAATAAAACTCATACAATTTCAATGCATGATCTAATTTCATATTGCCTATTTTGGATTTTCCCGATGCATAATCGCTTAATGTGGTTTGAGCAATACCTGTTTCTTTACTTATTTTATAGTTAGAAACTTCCTCACTCTCCAGTAAGTTTTTAATATTTTCTTTCATGTCCAACAGTTAACCCTCCTTATCCATTATTTCTTTTTATTTTGCATAACAACGATTATTAACACTGCTAATGAAGTGATAAATGATGCTGTAGCCATAATTAGTGTCATATTGAAAACCTCCCCATAATATTTTATAATGGAGGAAAGGAGCTGTAACTCCTTTCCGTTGTTGATTACTTCTTATCCTTGTCTTTCGACTTGGAAAGCTTGTAAGCAACGATGGCTGTTACTAGTGAGGCACTTGCTGTGATGAGAGCGGCTAGTGCCTCTGCTATTTTGCTTATTCCTTCAATCATATTATCACCTCCCCTTAACTTTCTATCTTAATTATACTACGAATGTCCGTAGTAGTCAATGCTTTTTAGCAAAGTTTTTAATCTTTTTTGTCATTAATAACACCCGCAAAAGCAGGTGCTTATGATATAATATATTTGGTGTAAGGGAATTTCTCTTATTTTAAAAGGCGCTCTTTGTGGGCGTCTTTTTTCATACCAATTATTTCATGTTTACAATCCGAATGATTTTGCTATAATAAGAACAAACGTTCAGAACAAAAGTTCTCTTTTGGAGGGTGAAAAATGATTAACGATAGAGGAAATAAAAAATGGACGGCAATAATGATCCCTGAACACGTTGCCATGTTGAAAGAAGTCAAAAAAGAGTATTATGCAGTGGAGAAACCAATATTAGACGAACAGCAGATTGAAGAAAACGGATTTAAACTTATGATGGCTCATAAGGATATCCTGCTGATAGAGGTTAAACATTACAAAGATTATGGATTACATCATTGTAAAGGCTATATAGATAGCATCAATTATCAATATAAGTACATTAAATTAGTTAGTAAACTTGGTCACGATAATCTTATCAAGATTAAGTTTGAGGATACTATAAATGTAAGCATATTGTAAAAGAGAGGGGGAGACCTCTCTTTTTTGTTTTGACTGCTCACAACACAAATGCAACACATTCCTGTACCTAAATGTTGATATACCAGTGGCGAAAGGGTCATATTCGACCCCGACCACCGGTATC
>NZ_VIYG01000021.1 GCF_009389585.1 Oceanobacillus sp. CFH 90083
AAAATGGGAAGAACAAAAGAAAATGATACGATGAATGGATGGGGATACGGAAGAACCAGCGTCTCTGCCAGATGGAAAAAGTTGATTTTAAAATAGCATTGACAAATCAAGAAATCCATAATATACTTCATGTAAAGAAGGTCTTACAAGTTCATTTCTTAATTAGCTCGATTGAAAACGATTTCTTATGAAATAATTCAAATTAAAATATAAACAGTGGATTGTGACTGTTCGGCAGGCGATACCTAAACAAAACTATGAATGCTACTTTTAAGTGGTTAGTTTTGTTTAGGTTATTTTTATGCATTTTAACAGTAACGGGACTTGCCTTTCCGACAAGCGGATCAATCGAACTTTTTGGAAATGATAAACCGGATGAATTAACCGAGTCACAAAAACGAATCGGCGCTATTATCGAAAACCCTACACTTTTTCCAAATATGAACGCTTATGAAAATTTAGCGATCCATCGATTACAAAAAGGCATTCCCGGTCAAGAAAGGATTCAAAAAACACTCGATCTTGTCGGACTAGCTGATGCCGGTAAGAAAAAAACGAAAAATTTTTCTCTTGGAATGAAGCAAAGGCTTGGACTAGGGATTGCATTATTAAGTGACCCAGAATTTTTAATTCTTGACGAACCAACAAATGGATTGGACCCCACGGGAATTGTTGAATTGAGAGAATTAATAAAAAAATTAAATCGTGAAAAAGGACTTACCGTTTTAATATCAAGCCATATATTAAGTGAACTCCATCAACTCGCAACGAGTTATGGTATCATTCACAAAGGGAAGCTGTTAGAAGAACTGATATCCAAACAATTGGATGAAAAATGCCGGCAACATTTGCAAATAAAAGTTGATCAACCCTCTAAAGGTGCAACCATTTTGGAAGATACGCTATCCACTATAGACTATGAAGTAATGCCTGATGGCACAATAAAACTTTACAGTTATTTAGATGATGTTCGTGCCGTTTCAAGTACATTGACAATGAATGGTCTTTTGATTGAACATCTCTCTCAAAATGGTGATAGTCTCGAAAGCTATTTTACAAAGCTGATAGGAGGGCAAGATCATGAATAACCTCATTAGAGCAGAATTTTTTAAATTACAAAGAAATAAGACATTTTGGATATTAATAGGTACGATAACAGGACTAAGTACACTGTTTCATTATCTTATCATAACGGATTGGTGGATGATGGGGAACACTCCCTTTGATAGCATAGATTTAAGCGAATTAAATGGATTATTTACATTTACAACTCCAATATTTTTTAATTTAATTGTCAGTACATTGGCAGCTTTTTATATCTCAACAGAGTTTACTTCGAGCGGGATAATTAAAAACCAAATTATAAGCGGAAATAAAAGAACTCAAATTTATATTGCTAAATTCCTGGTATTTTCGCTGGGCTCCATTTTTGTTACGATTGTAATACCATTATTAACTGCCATTGTGTTAATCTTCTTGTTTGGGAGAGGAGATATATTCGATTTTTCCAATATGACGTACTTAGGAAGAGCATATGGCTTATTTACACTTCAATTTCTAGCATATATAGCTATTATTTTGTTACTAGCTATTATTACGAATGACAGTGGAAAAACAATTATTTTTTCTATCTTATTCACTATTGTAATGTATGTCCTGGAAAAGCTTGCTAAGCCAGCCTTTATTGAGGTAATTTATGAGAATTCGATCTTTTATCAATTTATCGAAGTATTCAATTTTAAAATGAATTACGATGAAATCATGAAGTCCATTCTCATTGGTGGAGTATCAACGATTATCATCACCATGTGTGGAATTTATATTTTTAACCGAAAAGAAATCAAATAATAGTTGATAAGCGGGGGAGAGCAATGATGTATGCAGCAATAATCTTATTTGTTATGTTAGTTTTTTTGGTTTTGCGCATATTAGCTCTAAAAAAAGAAATGAAAAAAGTCATACAGCAGTTGCAAAGCTATAATGCTCGTAAAACAAATAAAAAAATGGATATAGCCCTTTTTGATCAAGATATTGAAAAACTAGGAGTGGAAATCAATAAACTGATTGACTTATATGTAGCTGAGAACAGAAAAAGGGTCAGTTTTGAAAATGAACAAAAACAGGTAATTGCTAATATGTCTCATGATTTAAGGACTCCCTTAACGTCTATTTTAGGCTATATTCAGATGGCTGAGGAAGATGATATTACAATAGACAGAAGAAAAGAGTTATTATCTATTGCAAACAAACGAGCAAAAAGGCTTGAGATGTTGTTAAAGGATTTCTTTGAGTTAAGTGTTATTGAGTCTCCAGATTATCAGTTACAATCAGATCGAATCAATCTAAGGAATATAACAATAGATGTATTGATGAGTTATTATGATCGTTTCCATGAGAAAAATATGGAGCCAGACATTTATATACCTGAAGATGATATATTCATTATAGCTGATAAATCAGCTATAACCCGAATTATTGAAAATTTGTTTTCTAACGCCATTAACCATTCAACTGGGAATATTATGATAAGTCTGGAAGAAAGGAATTCGTTGGTTAAATTGATTGTAAAAAATGATGCACCTTCTTTGACAGAAAAAGAAGCTCATCATATTTTTGACCGATTTTATATGGCGAATCAATCTCGTTCTGGCAACAGTACCGGATTAGGCTTGTCGATTGTGAAGAGTTTTATGGAAAAAATGAATGGGTCAGTTAGAGGACAGATGAATAATCAAAAATTATCTATCTTATGCGAATGGAAAAAGGTTGATTAACTATCTCAAATAAGGTGCGTTAAAAATGCTTATCGAGTTAATTGATATTCTACAAGATAAATAAAAAAGTATATTTCAAATATAGCTGAGTGATTATTACGCTGTCATAATGGAAAAATAAATACGGAGGCTCCAAAAGTATACCGTCCAGAATGTGGACGGTGTGACTTTTAAGTATTCATCTTTTTACTAAATATACTTTTTCCGTATGCAACAACGATAGTAGTAATAATCAGAAAAACAAATATAAATACCAACAACATCAAACTTAGTGTTTGAATGGGGGACCTGCCAACTAATAAATTATAAACACCCTTGTTATAGTATGTTGCCGGTAAGTAGTCATTTACCAATTTATAGATACCTGGGAGAGTAGGGATAATCATTCCATATGAGACAACTTGAAGCAGGAAATAGTGTATTAAATACTTCTCAATATTCCAAAAAATGTAGGCAAACATTTGCGTTAACTGTGTAAAAGACCAAAAAGTAAGGCTTAAAAATAACCAATACGTTAATGTAGATGAAACAATTTCAACCTCAAATATCTTCTGATTTATTTAAAGTCCTGTGAAGTGAATGACTACCATAATAATTGTACTGATAAAAGTTAATAACCGTACAGATGACACGTAACCTTCCAATCGTCCAACAGAAACGGCCCATTGAAAGAATTAATGAGAGAGTAACCAACAGCTATCTAAATGAAACGTTAAGCTTTAATGATGCTCATTCTCCAAGTTCAATGTCTGAATAACTTTATCCTCTTGACTGTAATCAAATGGAGTCTCGTTCGGCAGGTTGTCCAGCTCCCATTGGACGGTTCTTTTGATCCCTTCATCTCGAGAAATTGCTTCCTTATAATTAAATCGTTCACGTATTTTAGTTGTGTCCAAAACAAAATCTTGATGGGTGTTAAATGGTATTTTATTTTGTAAATTTTCATTAGGGATTAAAATTACTTGTCCCCTCCAACTCATTACTTTCCCGATTTTTTTAACTCGTTCAAGCATAGACAATGGTTCCTTCTCTCCAATATTTAATGCATGGGAAGCGGTATCTTTTTTTAACACAGTCATGGCAATGGCAGAAGCGACATTTTCTACATATCCCATGGAAGTCTTCCAATGAGCCAATTGTTCATCTAATAAAATAAAAGGTCGCTCATCTTTCATTTTTTGAATGTATTCAAACATTCTCCGTTGCGGATCATTCGGGCCATAAACCATCGG
Source organism: Oceanobacillus sp. CFH 90083 (assembly GCF_009389585.1). Taxonomy (GTDB): domain Bacteria; phylum Bacillota; class Bacilli; order Bacillales; family Amphibacillaceae; genus Oceanobacillus. Next base: position 4,007 of record NZ_VIYG01000021.1, read on the forward strand.
CAATCTCAAAACAGTTCCGGGAAGACTAATATCATTAAGAATCGTTTTTTCTACTAGTATTTTTTCATAATCGCGGGCAAAGTCTTCTTCTATTTTCCCACGATAAGGATAGAGTGCGCTTCTTAATTCATCAGTTTCTTTTAAAGGAGTCTCTTGAACGGGTCCATCTTTTATACGGTGAAGGACTTCATACGCTTTATAGACATCTGCACTGCTAATGGCAACCACACGTCCAGCAAACCCTGAAAATATTTTCAGCACTGTTTCTGCATCTTTCTTTGAGTAAGGAATCATATCTAAAACAACATCAGCTTTTATTTTTTGAAGAGTATTGCTATGTTGATCTAATTCATTTCTGTCACCATATATATGCTGAATACTTTCTGATAGATTTATGCTTGTTTTTCCTCTATGAAATAAGGTTAATTCATGGCCTTCTTCTAATAATAAACGAACAACATGAGGACCAATGAATTTTGTCCCACCAATGATTAAAATTCTCATTTTCTTCCTCCTTTTTCTTATAGTTTACATGAAACATAGGACTGGTATGGAATTTCAATTAATCTGTATCATACTTATAATGGTTTTTTCTCCAATAAACTGATAAAGTTTCTTCTGTAACAAAACAATAAGTAACTTTGCATCACGACGAGAATGACTGCTAGAAGAAGTAAAGAGCGATCAAGAAACAAATGAAGCAAGAAGATGTTTACAATAATTGGTAATAATAAGGCGAGTGCTAACGGAACAAACCTATTGATTATTAGTAAAACACCACATATTATTTCTAATGATTTTTCAATGATTAATAGATAACCAAATTCGAATAATGACATTGCCTCAGGGCTGGTTGCAATAAATGGTTCAAGATTAAAAATGACAAAGTAGCCATTTAAACCTGCAATTAGAAAAATAAAACCTAAACCAATCCTTGAAATTGACATGAGAGCTTTAGACAATTTATACACCTTCTTTATTTGGATTTACAAATTACTTGGATTGTGATTTATGAGTTCACAAACCCATTTTTGTGACATATGGCTTCCCGTAACAAAAAACCCTCATAATTGATTCTTCAGTGGAAGCGCCTGAAATAAGCAAATTTACACTTCGTTATCTCGTTATTGTCTATGAATTCTCCTTTTGCGCTCTATGCAACAAGTCTCGCAAGACCGAAGACCACTTTTCAGGCATATCCATGAATGAACCATGATGCCCCGGAAACGTAACTATTTCACAATCTAATCTGTCTGCCAGAATCATTGCTGTTCGTGCCAGCCACGTTTTCTTTCCAAAAGCCCAGCTCCCAACTCCTATAAACATGCTTACACCATTTTCCATAATTTTGTTGATGTCTGGTAGGTAGTTTGTTACAGGCAGAAGCTCATTTTTGATTAAAACGTTAACGGCATCAGTGTTACTAATACGAGGCTGGTCAGGTTTTATTCGCTGACCTTTAGCATACTTGTTTGCTTGTTTATGCGCTTTGCCCAGCTTCTTTACAGGCTCATTTATTCCCATGATAAATCGTAATGCTGCGAGGTTTGGGCCACTTATTCCACATCCTGTTTTGTAAACACTTGCAAAAAAACGCTTCCATTTTTTTGATTCTGGAAGGACTCCAGGGATAGGTGGTTCATGAGGAATCACGGCTCGACAAGCATATGGCTGAGTTTTTGCCATATCCAATGCAATGTTTGCACCACTGCTGTTTCCAAGAATATAGGCGGACCTTTCTCCTGCTGCTCTCAGTATAGCCACAGCGTCACTGCTCTGTTGACTAATCTCAAAATTTTGGGGATAGTTTCTAGTGCTTCTTGCATTTGCACGTCGATCATATGTGATAACCTTGAATTCATCACTGAGAATATCTGCAAGTTGCATAAAATGATCACCATCACCACCACCAGGTGAAATCATCAGTAATGGATCTCCTTGTCCACGTACTTCAAAGTAAAGTGTGTCACCTTCAGTCGTAACATAATCAATCTGAACATTGGTCTTATAAGCAGGCATATCTTTTCCTCCTTTGTTTTTATCAAAAAGTTACCTTTTTGCCCAATATAGTCTACAACTTCTCTAGCAGCTGCGGTGAATGTCAAATTGCTTAGTGCTTGAAACTTATTGAAATTCCTTGCAAGCCTACAATTTCACAATGAATGTCATAAGACTCACATTCCTTCTTTAATAAAATTAATAACGTGCATCCCAGTTTAAGAAGAAAATGAAAACATAAATAATACCATTGACAATGATTTTGTTCATATTAATTTGATTTTTTCAATAAAAACTAAATATAAGACTAAATTAGACTTGTTAGTACAATAATATTATTTTTATAGTGTTTAATCAATAAATAAATACTATTTTCGTTTTAAAGTATATAAAATAAATGTATAATAGAAATGAAAGCACATTCATTAGAAAAGTAATTTTAATGAGATAGAGAATGCAGGTGATAAAATTTGAATGGTTTTGAAAAACGAACAGAAGAAAAGAAAAATAAAGTTTTAGAAGCAACTTTTGAGCTGATGAACAGAGATGCAGATGGTGGAAACATCACCATAGAGGATATTGTTAAACATGCTAATGTTGCGAAAACCACCATTTTTAAATATTTTGGTAGCAAAGAGAACCTTATCCAAAAAGTTTTTGAACACTTTATAACACAAATGATAGAAGCAGCGAAAGAAATTATGGATGAAAATAAACCTTTTGAGGAAACTCTTATTGCATTGAGTCAAAATAAAATTAGATTTTTAAATCAAATCAATAAGCCATTTTATCTAAAAATGATGGATTACTACACTGAAAAGAATGAGGACGGATTTTCTCGTATTATGCAGCAATATACCCAACAAAATTTTATGATGATGTTAGAGTTATTCCATCGAGGTCGTAAAGAGGGGAAGGTGGACTTGAAATATTCTGATGAATTTTTGATGCTATATTTTCAGGCAATTGTAGAAGGTGTTTCCAACCCGCAGATATATGAAAAAATAAAAGATTATACAGAAGAATGGACGGAGATGTTAATTAAAGGAATTGCACCAGACAGGAGAGGGTAGAAAAGAAAACATGGTAAGCTAAGTCTGAAAGGCGTAGGATTGCGATTGCTCTCCTCATCGAAAACATTCGCTAAAATTTTATCCTTTCCTGACATATAAAAAGACTAAGGAGGAAATTCTATGAAGCATGTTATCATATTTGGAGGAACTGGGATGCTTGCAGGAGCAACAAAATGGCTTGCTGAGAATGCGGAACATATATCCATAGTCGGTAGAAACAAATACAGGTTAGAACGATTACGTCCAGAACATGTCAAAAATAATTTCGAACTTGTTACATTAGATTATAGAGATAATGTGGCTTTAAAGGAATTTTTACAACGAACTATTCAGACATACGGTCCTGTTGATCTTGTTGTTTCGTGGATTCATAGTGTTGCCCCCGATGCTCTCTCTATCATTTTTGGAGAACTTCAGCAACAAAAGAAACCATGGCAACTTGTTCATATCAAAGGAAGTAGCCATGACCTTTCAGCTATTACGGACGAAATCACTGTCCCAAAAAACTGTTTATATTGTGATGTTCAACTTGGATTTAAAATGGAAGGTTCTTTTTCAAGATGGTTAACCCATGAGGAGATTTCTAATGGTGTTATTTCATCTATTTATTATAACAAGAGGAAAACTGTTATAGGTACGCTACACCCTTGGAGCAAGAGGCCATAGAAGTAAATTAAAAATTGATTATGATGCAAGTTAAATCCTAAAGACTCTTTGTTGCTGGGAGGTTTAATCAGTAAACATTACAATACTTTTTTAGAATGAAAGGAATTAGTAATTATCCAATCTATACAGCTTCAATTAACTGATTCATATATAAACAGTAGATATAAGAAAACAATTTTGCGTTTTTGAGAAACCATATCAATTCCTTTTTTAATAAAACCCCACTGTCTTATAGTTCTATATAACTTACTTGTTAAAATTAATTTTATAAACTTACTACGGCTATTGCGAGAAATTCCTTTTGTGTTTCTAGCATTAACTAAAGTGTTAATTTCCAGTAATTTTTCAAAAATCTTATGACTATTGATTTCTCATTCCAGCTTTTCGATTTATTAAAATCTGTGGCACAGTCGTGGCACACTTTATATCAATTTTGATGTTTTTATAGTTATTTATATTTCTTAGAATCCTATCATATCAACGATATTGCACTATATTGTATTGGCGAAGTACTGAGTGGGAATAAAAGGCTAACTTGATTTGAAGAGAGAACGCCTACTTAAAGGCATTTATCCTACTCAAAAATGAAGAAAATGCATTGAAATTAATATGGTTCCCTACCAACTTATTTTTTGGGAGGGATTATTTTTTTAAATGTGGATTTGAAATAAAATTGTGATGTTTGTAAAAAAGATGCAATGTTTAAAATAAAGTTACGAAGTTATATCCCTTTGGATATGCTTTGTCTAAAGGGGTTCTCGTGGCGAAAGTAATATAAGCTTATATCACAATCGAGCCATTTAATTGAATAAAAAGAGATGGTTATAGTGATAGGAGATAAAGCAATCGAGAAGAAATTCTTAATAAACCTATGTAATAAACTTATTAACATAGGAAAGGAGCAGGCTTATGAAAAAAATGAAAAATAATTCCCAACTTCCAAAAATCGTGTCGCGAAATGAATGGTTTAAGGCTCGGAAAAAGCTGCTAGATGAAGAGAAGGAACTCACTCGATTACGAGATCAGTTGAGCGCTAAACGGCGCAGACTACCGATGGTCAAGGTTGAGAAGGATTACGTCTTCGAGGGACCAGCCGACAAAGCAAGTTTACTTGATCTGTTCGATGGACACCGACAGCTTATTATTGGGCACTTCATGTTCGCTCCAGAATGGGAAAAGGGCTGTCCTAGTTGCTCAAGCTCGGCAGACGAAATCTCAAAAGCTCATCTTGAGCATTTACATGCAAGTAAAACTTCATTCACCTACGTTTCCCGTGCACCTTTGGATAAGATTGAAGCATACAGGGCTCAAAAAGGTTGGACATTCCCATGGTACTCCTCATATGGCAGCGACTTTAACTATGACTTTCATGTTACTCTAGACGAATCCGTTGCTCCTATCGAGTACAATTATCGGACCAAAGCCGAGCACGAAGAGGCGGGAACATCCTATTACTTCGAGGGAGAGCAGCCTATTGAGCTCCCAGGATTCAGTTTCTTCTTGCGTGACGGAGACAGCGTCTTCCACACCTATTCTACGTATGCACGCGGTGGTGAGATGATCGGTGGGTCGCATTATATGTTAGACTTAACCGCACTTGGCAGACAAGAGGCATGGGAGGAGCCACTCAATCGCGAGGCTGGTCTTCTTCTAGTTGACCAAAAGGTGGACCGTATTCACGATGAGTACGATGACTCTAGGGCATCTGACTCCTGTTGCAGTTCGAGTAAGGGAAACTCGTAATAATGATATTGGATTAACGGCTTTAGTCGAACAGAAGTTAAAGGGTGATACATATTAAACATGTCCAATATGTATCACCTTTATTTTTATGGTCTTTTACAATTTAGGTCTTGATAATACGAAAGTGTCAAAAACATTTAAGTATTAAGTGGGAATCGAATAAGTGCCATGAAAGCCTTTGTAACACTAGGTTTTTAGGGCTTTTATATTTTCTGTAGCACAGTTATGGCACACTTCGAAAAGTCGTTCTCACAAATTGGTTACTGCTGGGTTTCTTTCCAATTTTGTAATAGATGCAGTGTATCAGAACCTAAAACAGTAATTGGAAGCATTTTTATAGTAGAGTGTTTTGGAAATAATTTGCATTTCTTCAAAATCTACATCTAAAGTAAAAGCTTCAACAGGGATGAAAATGGCTCTATGTAGCACGCTTCTCTTAAAAGGAAACCCGTTCACTTTTATTTAGTTCCCGCTCAAGTTTATTTTCCTCCTTTTCATCCAGAATTTAATGCGGGGCTTATTTTTGTCCCATATGATGGAGTCACAAAACAAATGAGGAGTGAATTTTTATGTTTGAATGTTTCAGGATTTTGTCATTACATTAGCACAGGCGGATACGTGGGTGCAGTATTTAGGAACATTATTTATCTCGATTATTCCTTTTTTTGAATCCTATGTAGCAATTCCAATCGGGATTGTATTTGCATTTCCAAATGTTCAAATTGTTGCTATTGCTGCAGTGGGAAACTGGCTGTCAGTGATGGTCTTTATTTGGCTGTTATCCGGTCTGCGCGAGAAAGTGATTAAAAATAAAGGTAGCAAGAAAGAAAATAAACGGTCCAAACGTGCGCAAAACATCTTCAATAAATATGGGGTTGCTGGAATATCCTTTGCAGGTCCGATTATTTGTTTCCATGTATGTGCCGCTATATCCATTGCATCAGGAGCTAACAAGACTTATGTGAGTATTTGGCAGGCTATTGGTATTGGAACGTGGTCGATTGCCTTAGGTGTTGCTTTCCATTATGGTGTGAACCTTTTAGAGCATCTTCCTAATCTGAATCCATTTTCATAGGAAGGAGATTATTTATGATGGTTGAATTTGTGCGCCGAATTATTCCCCGGGGAATAATTCCTTTGTTCATGTTATTGTTGGTGGTTATTCCATTTTTAACCATTTATGGAAGGGCAGCAGCTAATTTGTCTGCATTGCCAATCTTTGATGCTCCTGGCTGGTTTATCCCGGTTGGGTTTATCTGTATCGTTTTGATTTTTATTCTGGCACTATCGATGAAGGGAGAAGAGGACTAAAGGCATATTCCAATAACCATCAGTAGAAGAAAAAAGAATAAGTATAAAAATTCCTACTGTTTGATGGCATATTTTATGAAAGGTGAAGGAAGGATGGAGATAGGATGAGAAAAGATACGATAAACAGACTAATTCTTTTGAAAATCTCCCTTCCTTCTTTATTCCTTCATCTTTCTGAAATTACTTTTCCGGCTGCCTATTTGTTTTTTATTTCAAAAGTAGCTGACCTGATTATTTACAATGGCGCACTAAATATTATTTTATTAATCCTGCTTTTATTTTTACTGATAAGAAGGAGATAACTTTTGATAAAGATATATTGCTGGAACTTTTAAGAAATTAATAGGAGAGGTGAAGAGACCATGAAAAAACGGATACTTTTATATGGAGCCTTGATTATAATGCTATTACTGTCCGTTATACCGTTTTTGGTTATTTATGAGGGAATATCATCGAATATACCAGCACTGTCCGATTTTGAATCGCCAGAATGGTTTATTCCAGTCGGTTTTATCAATATTGCACTTATTGTTGTCGTTGCTTTCTTAATGGCAAAGATTGCAAGGAAAGACTAAGGAGCAATCGATGATGATATTTTTTCTTAATCAGCTTAAAAAATTGAGCGAAATACAGTTCTGTTACCAGACTTGGATTTGACTGTCCAATAAGGAGATATTATTGCTGTACAAAGTGAAAATGAGTATATGGAGCGTTTATTTAAGCTGTTCAATCATCCCCGGCATATAAAATCAGAAATGAGCAGGCGATGGACATGCTTTTCTCTTTATGGTTAATTTATAACGGATTCGCGAAATTATTATCTGGAGTAAGCATAGTTATAGTCTCTGGATAATTCATCTAAAAGTACGATCCCGCTCTCAAAAGGAAGTTACAGTAAATTGTAAGAGTTGATTCACTTATTATAAGGAAAGAAATAAAGAAGCAGTCTATCGTTGGAAAGGATTGTTTTATAGGGAGTTATGTGAGTGTGATGGTATTAGTTACTTGTAATACCCTTTAAGGTGCAAGAGATAAAATATCTCTTATAAAGTAATTGTTCAATCACCATTTAAAATGATGGTGGATGACTATACGCTACATTACTAAATATCACCACTTGTTCATATTGACACTGAGCAAATGGTGATATTTTATGCTTTGAATTAGTCATTTTCCATTACTCCGTTTCTACTTGTTCCATTAAATGACCGGCTTGCGGAAAATTACTCATCCAATCTTTATAAAAAGGAAGCAGAGAGCAAACTTGTTACCCCATATAAACACTATCACATGTCCCGGGAGCTGGTTCATAAAAACAATGCTGTTTAAATTGACCGGAAAAAGGTTGATTATACCATGTTGGAGGACACGGAGCATATGGATTAAAATACCAAAGGGCATATTTTGCCGGGTGATCTCTCCAGCTTTCCAAAGTCTGCCTTGCTAATCTTCTTTCCGTTTCTCTTGCTCTTTGATAAAAGACATTCCCTTTTTGAACAGCTTCAAAAGAGTAATTTCCACCCTGTATCTGAAAAATGACGTCTTCAATTGACCTTACTTCCGTAAAATCACTACAGTCTGCTACAGCACGGTTAACAATGACATTTCCTACATAAAGCATTCCTTGTTTTCCTTCGCCTTCAGCTTCTGCCCTCATCATCCTTGCCATTAAGTCAACGTCTGCATTTCGGTAAGCTACTCTTCCCATTATCTCACCTCTAAAATATGGTATGAGGGAAAGCTTGTATTCATTCCTTTAAGTTAAAACATTTTTACGCACTAATAGCAGGTAGCTTAACAATCCGCCCAGATTAGCAATAACCATGGTTATTCCCATAGGAACAGCAGTACTTTCTCCGGCAATTCCCACAAAAGGAATGGCTATGCCACCTAATAGATAAGGTAAAATTCCTAAGAATGCAGATGCGCTTCCTGCATGCTTTTTCTGATTGCGCATGGCTAAAGAAAAAGTTAAGGGAGTACTGATACCAGTACAAGAAACAATCAAAAATAAAGGGATAACAATCAGAGATAATGGTGCCTGTATCCAGGTCATGAAAAATAAAATAATGCTAAATAAAGTGGAGATACAAAGTCCAATGTACAGTAGCTTATCTTCCTCTATTCTTTTTGTAATTCTCCCGATGATTCTGGTACCAATGATAATACCAGCCCCATTTAAAGCAAACAAGAAGCTGAACATTTGCGGCGATACCCCGTAAATGGACTGATAAATAAATGGCGTGCCGGAAACATTTGCAAATACGCTTGCCATAATCAATCCCTGAGTCAGCCCATAGCCTAAAAATCGTCTATTCTTTGTTAATTTCCCAAAAGTAATCAACGTTTCTTTCATATTGCCATCACCCCGGTTAGAGGCAGGATTTGTTTCAGGTAAAACGATGAAGATAAATGCTAATATGGCCAACGTAAGAAAGCCAAGCAGCAGAAAAATGCCTTGCCAGTTCGTGAAGTTAAGAACTGCTCCGCCAATAATTGGCGCTAAAATAGGTCCGACCCCAACAAAGAGGGTAATTAATCCATATAACCTTGTCAAATCCTTGCCAGAGTAAATATCCCGGACAATCGCTCTGGAAATGACAACTCCTGCTGAAGCAGTTAACCCTTGAAAAAATCTGGCAGCAATGAAAAACCAGATTGAGGGCGCAAAGATACATAAGACAGAAGCAACTACATAAAGAATTAATGCAGAAATAAGCGGAATTTTTCTTCCACGCTTATCGCTTAATGGCCCAAAGACAATTTGTCCGGCTGCAAGGCCTAACAAACAGAAGGTCAAGCTTAATTGAACATTTGAAGCGCTTGTTCCAAACTCATTTGCAATCGTTGGAAAGCTGGGCAGATACATATCGACCGTCAACGAGCCAAAAGCTGCTAAGGTACCTAATAATACACTTATAGCAATTCTTCTGGGATTTGAAATGGTGTTTTCAGAAAGGCTATTCGCTGATTCCATGTTATTCTATCATCCTATTCATTATTTCTTTTTTGAATCTTTACAGTTTAGATTAACAAAGAATGGATTCTGTGTATAATACCTAAAATATAAGAGGTAATGCCTTATAAGCATGACCTAAAGATTGATTCACCTTTAACTTAGTAAAAGAAATTATCGATGAGGCTTAAATTGATGAGTATGCTAGAATATAACCTGCTGGAAAGGAAAGCTATAAAAATCTTAAATATAGAATGGAAGCTTGTTTAGGCGGTAAAGAAGATTTAGAAAAAAATGATGGGAGGAAATGTACTCCGACTATGCTCCCTGTATCGGGACAGGATGCTGAATGGAACTCAACCCTTGTGTAAGTAAAAAGCAAGTGGATCCAACGTTTTTTGATATCCTGAAAAAACATTAAAAATTAAATATGAATACCATATTGTAACCGAAAAATACACAAAACTAAGTCAAGACTTCATTTATACAGCCATTTTTTACATAGGAAATCCTATTTTACCGTTTTGCTTTCCCCGCACAAAGCCGATATGATTAAAATCAAATTTAATATTAATTGGGGATGTGATAAAATAATGATACCACAGTAAAAGAAAATAAAAAGACTTATCATCCAAAGGATACGGATTATGACGGGCTTTGGAAAAATTTGATTGAAGAACTATTTCAAGAATTTATGGAATTTTTTGCATCTGATCTGTACCCGGAAATTGATTTTGAAAAAGGGGCCGTCTTCGAGAATGTGGAGCTTTTTCAATTTGTTATCAATTCAAGAAAAGGAAGAAAATATTCGGATAAACTAGTCAAAGTATTGCTGAAAAATGGAGGAGAAAAATACGTCTTCGTCCATATCGAAGTGCAGGCCATTGGGGAACAAATCTTTGCTGAGCGTATGTTTAGATATTTTTACCGGATCTATGACAAATATAATCATCGATATATTCCATCGCCCTGTTAACTGATGCGAGTCATCAGAATTATGCAGATACGTTTCATTATTCTTTCTACGGAACAGAATTAACTTATGCATACAATACCTATCGATTTTATGGAAAAGATGAGAAGGAACTGAAAAAATCTGATAATCCATTCGCTTTAGCTGTACTTGCAGGAATCTATGTTAGTAAAAACACTGGCAGAACGAAGAAAGATCATGAAGAAAGATTCCAATTTAAACAGCGTCTTATCAGCCTGGCATTCGAAAAGTATTCGCACCGCGCTACCTATCTTTCAGCTCTATTGTACTTTATTGATTATATCCTGCAGATACCATCAGAATTACAGGAAAAACTATACGAATCATTACCAATCTCACAAAATGAGAAGGAGGAAGGAAACATCATGGGAATGGAAAAGTTGAGAGATACCCCGACGTTTGGAAGGCTGTTTAGAGAAATCGAGGAAGAAGCGACAAGAAAGGGCATGCAAAAGGGTATGGAGCAGGGTATAGAAAAAGGCAGGAAGGAGTAGAAGCAGGAAAAGAGCAGGGGATAAAACAAGGCAGAATAGAAGCGGAACGGAATTTTGCCAAAAAGCTGTTAGACAGAAACTATTCGGATGAAGAAATAACTCAATTAACAAGCCTCAACTTGAAGGAAGTAAAAATACTTCGGGAATCACTTGAAAATTAATATAGAAAATAAATGGGTTGATTGATTGTTTCGTATTCGTTGCAGATAAGAAAGCTGATACTGTCTCATTGGGATAAGCTCAAACTTGGTTGTCAACTAATCACTTGATGACAACCAAGTTTATTAAAGTATATTTTAAAATAACTTTAATAAAAGTTCCATTGGTCATATTATCAAGGAAGATATCCAAGCTTTCTTAATTCAACTATATTTACTATGCTTTCCAGCTAGATATAATTATATTTGATTAAATAGGTTTAAAAAAAGCCCGACAAAAATGAGGAGATAAGCTTGGAATTAAGAGTATTACGCTATTTTTTAGTCATTGCTGAGGAAGGGAGCATTTCAAAAGCTTCCGAGGTTCTTCACATAACACAGCCAACGTTAAGCAGACAAATAAGAGAATTGGAAGAAGAACTTGGTGCGGAATTGTTTATTCGAGAAAAAAGAACGATGGCACTTACCAAAGCTGGAGAGTACCTAAAAGGCAGGGCTCAGGAGATTTTATCTTTATCTGATAAAACAACACGGGAATTTATGAATCAGCGAAAACAATTATTTAGTGGACATATTTCTATCGGATGTGTCGAAGCAGATAATTCAGATACGCTTTCAATGATTTTGGAAGAATTTATAGCAGACTATCCCGAAGTAACGTTCAGTATCTTCAGTGGTACAGGAGAAGATATTATTGGGAAGCTGGATAGAGGGTTACTGGACGTTGGTGTATTAATAAAACCAATTTCAACGGAAAAGTATGAGTATATCTCTTTTCCTAAAAAAGAAAAATGGGGAGTATTGGTAGAAAAAAGTTCTTTTTTAGCTCGAAAATCGACACTTGAGCCAAAAGATTTAATCGGGGTGCCGCTGCTTTCCCCGGTTCGAAAAGAAGTACAAGAAATGCTTTCGAAGTGGATGCATAAAGACTTAGACGAATTAAATATCATAGGGGATTATAATTTAATTTTTAATGTATTTTCATTAGTTGAAAATAAAATAGCTTCAGCGCTTGCTATTGAAGGAGCGATTATACCCCGGCAAGATGAACGTTTCCGATTTATCCCTCTGAAACCTTCCCTCGAAACGCAATGTGTATTTGTCTGGCGAAAAAATGTAATATTTTCACCGGTAGTACAAGAATTTATTAAAAGAATGAACAATGCCTTTAAAGTATAGTTTATACTTTTGTGAGTATTATGTTTTTTTACTTTATAGCGATCAACTTCAATTTCTTAATAAATTTCATATAAAAAAGTAACCGCCTGGTCAATGTTTGATCAGGCGGTTATATATCATTCTGTTATGCGTTGCGCGGTAATATTTTTACAGTCGCACTGACGGGACTTTTTCCCAGCATCGGAGAAAGATACATACTGGAACTATATTTTTTTCTATAAGCTTCGTCTATTTCTTCCGTTAACGCAGGATTATTATCCATCGGTTGAAACGTTACATCATATTCTTGGCCAGCTAATTTTATCTTTCCTGCTTTTTGTTCAACGGCTGATTGATACCATCTGGAGCGCTGGCCGTTATAAGCACGGACATACAGGCTGTTATCTGCTACAACAGACCAGATCCAAGTCGGTGTTCCAGGTGTTTCACCATCACTGTAAAGCGGACAAAATTATTAAAGGAATTAATCGGTTCGATCGGAGCAAATGTATATATCGAACCCAATATCAGGTTTGATTATGGTTATAATATGCGTGTAGGAGAAAACTTCTTTGCAAATTTCGATTGTACGATTTTAGATGTTTGTGAGCCTAGATTTGGAGATATTTGTATGCTTGCACCCGGTGTTCAAATTTATACTGCAACCCATCCACTCAGAATCCAATGGAGTGAAACTAAGGAAAAGAATACGCAAAGCCGATTACGATTGGAAACAACGTATGGATTGGGGGAAGTGCGGTCATTAACCCGGGAGTAACAGTTGGAGATAATGCTGTGATTGCATCAGGTACAGTAGTAACAAAAGATGTCCCGGATAATGTAGTCGTAGGTGGAAATCCAGCCAGGATTATAAAAGAATTGAAAATTAGTCAGTGCATCCTAACGTGAAAACGGAAAACGCTGGCTGGAAAAAATAACTCCATAAATCAGCTTCGTTTTTAAACAGCGGGCTTTGTAATAACTTTGGCAAATTCAATATAATACCGGATAATAGTAATCATTACTTGGCATGCGCTGCTCCAAGCATATGTTTGCAAGGAAAAACTTTATCCACATCTTTTTTCAATACGCTCAAAAGAGATTACAAACGCATAGGCTGGCATGAACCTTACCTTAGACTGTCCCCCGCTCAATTAATTCAGCAGATACTTCTTTATGGGAAAGGCTTTCTGTCATTGCCTGTTCAAAAAGAAGCTGTCCAATGGAATATAAAGGAATACCAACTGTAGTGATATCCATTACATGTGCAATCGGCTGGTCATCAAATCCGATCAGCGCCAGGTCATCTGGAATTTGGATATGATATTTAGAACTGGCGGTAATTATTCCAGCGGCTACCTGATCGCTTGTGGCAAGCAAAGCTGTCGGACGCTGCTGCATCGTTGAGAGCTCCTTTAAAACACGTTCCCCATCTTCTAGGTAGAGACATTTCGTAAAGATATATGCTTCGTTATAGGGTAGCCTTTTTTCTTTAAGAAAATCCCGATAGGCACGTTCGCGCTGTTTGCTATTTGTCCCGTCCAGACGATTAATACAGAAGCCGATTTCCCGGTGACCTCGTTCATAAAGGTAGTTTAAAGCGGTTCTGAAGCAGACGTAGTGATCCACGAAAGTATAGCTGAGCGACGTGTTCTGTCCGTTTTCAAAGATGACAATGTTACCAAAATCGCTGTAATCTACCAAGATATCAAGCGATACGGATCTGGAGCAAATAATTAACCGGTCGATTTGTTTCAGCTTTAACATTTCTAATGCTTCCATCTCTTGTTTTTTATCATAGCCGGTCTGATAAAGAACAAGCTTATGGTGATGCACAGAAGCTGCATGTGAGATTCCTTGAATTAATTGTCCAAAGTAGGGATGATCCAGGAATGGTAAAACAACACCGACCAAGTGCGTTTTTCCTTTTTTTAGATTAACCGCATTAATATTTTGAATATATCCTGTTTCCTCGATTGCTTTTTTTACAGCTTCAACTTTTTCTTTTTTGACATAGGGGTGATGGTTTAAGACACGAGAAACGGTGGTAACAGAAACTCCGGCTAATTTGGCAACATCTATAATATTAGCCATTGAATAACCTCCTTCATTTCTAGTACACTCTTTCTGTTTTGAATGAAATAGTATACAATCAGACTTGTCACTTCTAAATAGAAATAACAATATTTAGCAATAGTATACCAAAAACACCCTTTGCTTTGGGAAAATACGAATCATACAAACCAAAGAAAAGGATGTTTCCATTGTCTATTAGAAAAGACCTGTGAATTAAATTGGAGAGGTTATCCTAAGAGAGAGGGCATTCTTGACAAATATTGTTGCAGTTCTAGCTATGCTTCATCTTTTATTTGTACATTAGAATGTCCTCTTTACCATATATATGGAGGACTGTCTCATTTATTTTACAAAGAAACTAAGAACAATCATGACTTCAGCCGTAAATTATATGGATTTGAGCTAAAATATTCTTTATCTTTATGCCAGAACGACCACTCTATATATTGAGCTTAGGAAAGAGCGGGAAAAACCACGTGCTATCGATAGTTCAATCCCAGCTTCTACTTCCTAACAACTTTTCACCCAAGTCTGTTAAAATAGCACGTTCATGATATTTTTGTTCCCATTTACGTGGATCTCCTGGGAAAGCATCTCCAACCGGTGGCGTTTTATCACGCCATGAAGCGATGCGAGCTTCTTTTAGCTCTTGATCATCCTCTTGAGCAGGGAACATAGAAATATACTGTGCAAGACGAGCAGAGTTAGAATTGTTTGCTCGTATCCCATGAGGCTGCATACTATTGAAAATCAACAAATCTCCAGCTTCTGTCACGATCTTAGTAGGTTCATATCCTTCTAAATCTGGATGGTAAGGGTCACGATCTTTTGCTTGCGTTTTTACCCATTCAGGAAAATCCCGGAATAGTTCAGGTACACATTGAAAACCACCCATATCTATTGTTGTGTCCACAAGACTTAAAACACCTTGAACATTAACTGGTAATGGATCCAATGAAGTATCCACATCCCAGTGAATAAAGCCGTCAGCACCTTTTCCATTTTTTTTAGGTAAATTTAAGTTTACACGATCAATACTAGTCCAAAGCTTTTCTGTTCCCCATATGTCAACAAAAGCATGATAGATTTTTTCACTTGTCCGGTTGTTCCACATTAATTGATGATGATAGAGTTCAACCATACCAGCTCCTGTCAGCTCCTTCATTTTCATTTCCGTATCTGGTTCCTGATACCATGTAGAAGGATCATTTGGATCTTTTTCAGCAAATTCCCAGATTAATTTAGTAAGTCGTTCTAAATCCTCCCGATTCACAGCATTTTTTACAATAACATATCCATTTTCTTGCCAGAATGCGAATTCCTTCTCGGTAAGCACTCTTAAAGGTTGTCCATTCGATCGGTCATTTAACTTTGTTTGAATCGCCAAAATATTATTTTTCCCCATGCTGATTCCTCCCCTTAATGATAATGGAAAGCAATATTAGCTGGGTGAGTTTGATTACCTGAGAATTGTTTTGGAGGTATACAATTATAATCACCCTAAATAATATCGCTTTCATGATGGAGTATAATTTATGATATGCTTTTCAGGTCAAGCGCTTTTTTGATTTTATGTATAAAGATGAGCAGAAGGATATAATAATTTGAATAGAAATTTATGATGAAATACCTAGATACGGAAAAGCAGGAGAACTTTTAGAAGAGGAACCGATCATTAAAGCTGTTATATACAAAAAGTAGCCGATAGTATTTCTAAATGTTTGTCCTGATACATTCTTTGATAAATGAATGTTATATTTTATATAGAGGAGGTCGGGTTATGTATCGTATTTTAATTGTAGATGACGAGAAAGTAGAGAGAGAAGTAATTCATTTCTTGTTAAAAAAATTCGGCTTCGAATTAGAAATTATGGAAGCCGCCAATGGCAAGGAAGCTCTGGAAAAGCTGGAGAGCTGTCCTGCAGATATTTTGCTTACCGATGTGCAAATGCCTTTTGTTGATGGCATGGAGCTAGCAACGAAAGTAAGAGAAAAATATATGGGTATGGAGATTATATTTTTTAGTGGTCATGATGATTTTGCCTTTGTTAAGAAAGCGTTGACATTAAGGGCGGATAACTATATATTAAAGCCTATTAAGCCGGAAGAGTTCGAACAAACGATGAAAAAAGTAATGGATAATATTAGACAGCATAAGGAGGAACAAGAAAAAAGAGAAGCAAATCAGGAATTTATAAAAAAACATATTCTATATCGTTTATTAAATCAAACGCCAATAGATATATTACAACATGAATATCCCTATTTAAGCTTTGATTTTTTGAATGATTATAAACGAATGATCCTGATTCATTCTGATACTGCTTTTTTAGAGAATTTATCTGAAGAAGGAACGTTTTATTTATATGAACAAATAAACAAAGCAGCGCTTCATGCCAGATATGAATTAATCCATCTAAATCCTTCTCAAATCGTCTTACTATTTAAAGACAATTCAAATGGATTAATAGCATATAGACAAGTAGCTGCTCAGATACAGCAAAACATTCACACTGCTTATGGAATCAATTGCGTACTTTCTGTAAGTAAGCATATCGAAAATCCAAATCACATCGTACAAACCTATAGTGAATTGGAAGACTATTTAAAAGATCGTTTTTTTTATGCCGATGTCTTTATTTATCCAATTGATACACCGTTAACAGATAATAAGGAATTTAAAGAAGATGAATACTTATTGCGAGAGATAGAGAAATCGCTTCAACAAGCTGATACTTTAAAATTAGAAAAGGAAATTTCCATTATTATTGAAAAATATGATAAAAACGCGAAGACTTCCCAGGTATACCTTCGTTTCTTGTTCGCCCGATTATTACAGTTACTTTTTCAGACAATGCCTGAGCATAGTAAAGAAAGCATGGATCGTTACATTGAATTAATATACTCGTATACCCATTTCTCTGATATTAAACACACTTTATTAGAGATCCAAAGGAAAGTCATAAAGAAGTTAGAAGAGGATAAGAATTCACCTATGCACCCGATTGAAGCCGTGAAACAATATGTTGCGGACAATATAGAAAAGGATTTAAGTTTAGACATGTTAGCAGAAAAAGTATACTTAACATCTGGTTATTTAAGTGATAAATTCAAACAGGAGACCGGTTCGGGAATAAATAAATATATAAAACAAGTGAGAATGGATAAGGCAGACGAATTACTCAGCTATACCAATATGAAAGTGAATGATATTAGTAAGGCAGTCGGTTATAGTAATGCTTCGTACTTTATTAGAATTTTTCGGGAGCACTTCGGAGTCAGTCCAAAAAGGTACCGGGAAATGAAGCAGGGTTAGAGGTGAAGTGAATGCGATGAATTTCTTAAAATTGTGGTTTATTAATTTAAAATTCAGGAAAAAAATTCTGTTGATTTGTATTATAGCCAGCTGCCTGCCTATTTTTGCGCTAGGTAGTATGTGGTACTATCAAATTCAAGATTTATTAGTTATTCGTGAAAAGGAGAATTTATCCAATGCATTGAATCAATCTATGCTAAATATGGATTATAAAATCAATAATTATTTAAATATTATCGATCAGATTGTATGGAACGATGAAATAAAGAATGGATTAGCAGTAGAGTATAGTAACAACTATGAAATGTATAAATTTTATAATGATATATTGTCGCCTTTGCTGGCTACTCCACCGACTTTACAGACAGATATCCACTCTATTACTATCTATACGGATAATGAGATGAACCCGTATGATCAATTACTTAGACCGTTAACCGACATTAATCAACATAACTGGTTTGATCATGTTATGACCTCAAGTCAAACAAGGCTGGAAGTCTCACCAAGTAATGAAACAGTTCAGTTAATTTCCCGGTTATTTGATGAGAACAGAACGTTTAATAATGTAATAAAAATGGAAATAAATTATCAGCAATTTTTTGATTCGTTGTCCAGTTTATTTGAAGAAGATTATGGTGTCATTATTTTGGATAGTGAGAGGCAGCCGGTTTTTATTTATGAAAATTTTTCTGATTCAAATCTAATGGGGCAATTTTCTACAGCAGAACGGATTGATACGCTGTATAATGGTTCGCTGGAGGATGATTTCGTTCTTCAGCAAGCTGATTTGGTTTCTTGCGAGTGGACTGCTTATTTATATCGTCCTAATGACCTTATTTCTGCAGCCACTTTTCCAATGAGAATGACCGTTGTACTGGTAATTGCTTTAAGTATGCTAATTATGCTGCTATCTATTTACTTATTGGCGAAGGTAGTGGTCAGGCCGCTGGAAAAGCTCTCGAAGAATATGGAAAGGGTTGAAAAAGGAGATTTAACTGTATCCGTCTTCAATAGTGGCACGGATGAAATTGGGAGCTTAATCAAACAGTTTGGAAATATGGTTCATAAATTAAAAAATATGATAAACCAGGTATATAAGAGCAAAATTGCCCAGCAGGAATATGAAATGAAAGCTTTGCAAGCGCAAATTAATCCGCATTTTTTCTACAATAGTCTTTCGTTAATTAATAGTAAAGCTATTATGGCGGAACAAGAGGAAATCAGCCAGATGGCTCAGCATCTGTCCACTTTTTATCGGACCACATTAAATAAAGGAAGAAGTATTGTAGAGGTGGAAAAAGAGCTTGAAAATGTGATTTCTTATATAAATATTCAACAATTAATGCATTCGAATTCATTCGATGTACATTACGAATTGGATAAATCAACGTATCATTACACAATGTTGAATCTGCTTCTGCAGCCATTAGTAGAAAATGCAATTAATCATGGTATTGACCATAAAGAAGGGTCTGATAGAGGGCTGCTGATTATCAGGTTAAAAAGGAGAGAAAATACATTGGAATTTTCTGTTGAGGATAATGGAATCGGAATGAACTCAGCAGCATTAAAGTCCATTCTAACTACGGAAACAGAAGGATATGGTGTTAGAAATGTTCATAATAGAGTGCAATTATATTATGGCTCATCCTATGGTTTAATGTATGAAAGTGAGATAGGTCACTATACGAAGGTAACTTTGGTTATACCAATTGTTCATAGAGAAAAAAATAGTTTAACGATATAAATTAATGAGCTAAACTAAACTCTACAGCTATTTTGTGGGGTTTTTTCTTTCTTCTTAACTTCAATAGATTTAAATAATAGATATTCCGGAAAATAGTATATGAAAACGGATTATTTGCTATTTTTGAAAAATAAGACACCCATTATAATAAAAATATACGAAATCAGTGGCCATGATTTTTGCTGGAAAAATAAGGAGGAATACAAAATGATAACGGATTCATTTCATAGATTTAAACTGCTGGCAGTTTTATTGATGCTGGTTGTTTTATTAGCTGCATGTGTGCAGAGCTCTTCAAATGATAGTGAAACAACGACAGAAGATGGCAAACCTATTATTAATATTGGACGTCAGACTGGTTCCAATCCTAAACTGCCTGAAGGGGATACCTTTGAAGATAATGCGTATACTCGCGCAGCTGAAGATGTATTAGATATCGAGATTCGAAATGCTTTTGAAGCAGAAGGGGAAGACTATGACAGGCAAGTAGCTTTGGCTATTTCTTCTGGAGATTTACCAGATATGATGATAGTTTCTCAAGAGGAGTTAAAAGATTTAGTCGATAATGATTTAATTGAAGATTTAACCGATGTATATGAAGAAAATGCGAGCGATTACATTAAAGAAATCTATGCTGGCTACGATAATAAACCCTTAGAAGATGCTACCTTTGACGGCAGTCTTATGGCAATTCCGGGAACTGATTCCCTGGCAGCACCGCAAATGACTTGGATACGTGCGGATTGGTTAGAAGAATTAGATTTATCAATAGATGAGGATGGAGATCGCCTCATTACTTTGGATGAATTAGAAGAAGTTGCCAAAGCTTTCCTTGAAAATGATCCAGGCGATTCTGGCAACCCTGTTGGGATACCTTTTGAAAATTATTTAAATGCTGGGGGCTATGGCTCATTTACAATGGATTCTATTGCTGCGGTTTTTGAGGGCCAGCCTAAGAAATATTTAATAGAAGAGGATGGCAGTATTACCTATGGATCAACGTCAGAAGGGACAAAACAAGCACTTGAAGTAATGAATGATTGGTTTAATGAGGGTATTATTGACCCGCAATTTGGAACTAGATCATTTGATGACATTATGGCATTACTTACAAATGGTCAAACTGGTATCGCAACAGGAGCTTGGCATATACCTGACTGGGGATTATCGAATGTTAGAGAGATGGATAATAACGCAAGATTTACAGCTTATGCATTAGCTGATGACGAGGGGAAAGTAAACGTAGCTGAGCAGAAAACAACAGGTGGCAGTTTTATAGTTGTCAAAAAAGGATATGGACATCCAGAAAAAGCAGTCGAAATGTTGAACTTATTTTATGACGATATTGAAAATACAACAGAAGCGGATATGGAAAATACGTTTCCTGAGGTTGCAGAATATTTGGCACAGGGTGTAGATGATTCGACGAAACCATTTAACATCGTAGTTCTTCCAATGCAGACATATTTGGATGACTATCAAGATGTTCAGGCTGTTTTGAATGAAGAGATGGCTGTTGAGGAAATTACTAATCCTCAAGTTAGACAGAATATAAATGGAATTAAAAATTATACGGAAAATCCTGAGGATGTACCAACTTCTAACTGGTCCAGTTATCATTCTCGTATTGAAGGCTGGGGCTTAATGAATAAGCTGACAGAGGAAGATCGATTTAATTGGATAGAAGCAGCTTATGTCGGTAATACACCAACGATGGAGCAAAGAGGATCTGGTCTAGGGTCAATGGAAGAAGAAGACTTTATTAAGATTATAACTGGAGCAGAGCCGCTTGATTACTTCGATGATTTTGTAGAGAAATGGCATAATCAAGGCGGCAGTGAAATTCTTAAAGAAATAGAAGAAGAACTGGCTCAATAAGTCTAGGTACTACAGAGGGGCTAGTTAGCAGCCTCTCTGTTTAAGGAGGTACGTAAATGGCGATAAATAATCAGGGAACAACTATACGTCATCGTAAAAAAGATGTTAAAAAGGCGAAATTAACCTATCATGCTATGTTGGCGCCAGGAATGATTTTTTTACTTATCTTTAGTTTTACGCCAATGTTTGGGATTATCATGGCTTTTCAGGATTTTGTACCAGCAAGAGGCTTCTTTGGCTCGGAATTTGTAGGATTACAACATTTTCAGTATATGTTTGATTTGCCTGATATTGCAAGGGTATTTCGTAACACCATTGTGATTGCGTTAGGGAAAATTATTTTTGGTTCTCTGCTCGCAATTATGTTTGCAATTTTATTAAATGAAATTCGTTTGAAATTGCTGAAAAAGTCAGTACAAACAATAGTATATTTACCTCACTTCTTATCGTGGGTTGTATTATCAACGGTTGTCGTCAATTTATTTAATTTAGATGGAACGGTTAACCAAATGATAGAGTTCTTTGGCTTCGAAAAAATTAATTTTTTAGGGAGCAATACATGGTTTCAGCCTTTATTAATTGGTTCGGATGTTTGGAAAGAATTTGGCTTTAACTCAGTGATTTATTTAGCGGCTATAGCTTCTGTAGACCCAGGGCTACATGAGGCAGCCAGTATGGATGGGGCAAATTGGTGGAAGCGTGTTTGGCATATCACTTTACCCGGAATGTTGCCAATTATCTTACTCTTGGCGATTTTAAGCTTGCCAAGTGTCTTAGATGGCGGCTTTGATCAGGTTTATAACCTTTATTCGCCAATTGTTTATGAAACTGGAGATACCATTGATACTTATGTGTATAGAGAAGGTCTAGTGGGACGTGATTATAGCTTTGGAGCAGCTGTAGGTCTGCTTAAATCAATAATTGGTTTGACCCTCATATTATCTGCTAATAATGCAGCTAAAAAATTCACAGAAAGAAAACTTTTCTAAGGGGGGAGAACAATGATAGAAGGAAATAGCTTTTCCAGCAAATTTGGGAAATGTATTATTTATTTTATAGTTATTTCTTTGGGGTTAGTATGTCTGTTACCCTTGTGGAATATTGTTGCCATATCTTTCAGTAGCGGTGCAGCAGTGGCTGCTAACCTAGTTGGACTTACGCCAATTAATTTCTCAACAGGAGCATACGAAATGATTATGGAGGATGCGCAGTTCTGGAGATCATTCTCTATCTCTGTACAACGCGTGGTGCTTGCTCTAGTGATAAATCTGATATTGATTGTATTAATGGCTTATCCATTGTCCAAAACGAAACGTGAATTTAAGAGTAGAAGTATTTATATGAACATTATCATTTTTGCCATGTTATTCAGTGGCGGGTTAATTCCGACATATATTGTAATCAGAAATCTGAATTTATTAGATACCATTTGGGTGTTAGTCTTACCAGGTGCAGTACCGATTTTTAGTGTGATTTTAATTATGAATTTTTTCGTCGGTGTGCCAAAATCCCTGGAAGAAGCAGCTATTATTGATGGTGCCAGTCCGCTGCAAGTATTATTTAAAGTCTATATTCCAGTTTCTTTGCCAGCTCTGGCAACAGTGGCATTGTTTAGTATTGTAGGTAACTGGAATGACTTTATGTCAGGGCTTATTTATATGAGCCAGGTAAGTAATTATCCGATTATGACCTATATTCAATCCTTAACCATTGATATTTCTGAACTGGTAAGAGCAGGTACAAGTAATGAATCGCTACAGAATATTGCTGAAGTACAGAATCGGAATCTTAATGCTGCAAAAATAGTAGTCTCTACTATTCCTTTATTATTGATTTATCCTTTTCTTCAAAAATACTTTGTCACAGGTATCGTTGTAGGGTCTGTTAAAGAATAAATTCAGCTGGAGGGAGCAAAACATGGATAGTATCTTAAGGATAGATGGTCCTGTCTATCATTTTTTGTCTAGAGTAGTAGAGTTAATTTTATTAAATATATTATTTATCCTTTGCAGTTTGCCGCTTGTAACAATTGGGGCTTCTGTTACTGCCATGTTCTCTATCGCGTTGAAAATGGTCAGAGGGGAAGAGGGAGGAATAATCAGCGGATTTTGGCAGGCATTTAAAAAGAATTTCAAACAAAGTACGCTTGTCTGGGGATGTTTATCTTTATCCGGTATGGTTTTAGTATTAAATTATTTCTTTTTACAATTCTATATGGGAGATTTTTCGACGATCATTTTAATGAGTTTAATCATGTTCTCGGTCATTTTTTGTATGTATCTTGTACTGATTTTTCCATATATTGCACGTTATAAATGTACAATTAAACAAGCCTGTGTAAATGTTTTTAAAATGGGCATAGCCAACCTTGGGTCAATTCTGTTAATGGTTGTACTGATGATAGGACCTGTTGTTTTAATGTTCTTTTCACCCATTTGGCTAGTTATAAAAATATATATGGATATTTTTATCGGGTTTGCTTTAATTGCTTATATCAGCTCTTTTATGATTAGAAGTATGTTTGAAAAGTATGAAAAGTAAAAGATGCAGTTTGGATTCTCTTTTGAAGAGAATCCATTTTTTATGGACTTGTTCCACAGAGAAAGGCGTTATAAAATCCTATACTTTAACAGGTAGAATCAGCTATTGCCCATGAATCGAATTACTTAAATTTGGTCTTGTGTCATAAAAAGTACCATTTTTTCATTATATGGGATCCATTTTTGACCAATGCAACATATCTTTAAGCGTGTTAATCAGCGGTTTTACTAAAAAATTATATTGAACCTGAGTGAAACACTGCTTTTCATAAAAAGAAAGCCAATCTTATAGCAATGGAGAAAGATAGAGGTGCACTTAATTATCAGAAAATAATTACTATATTTAAATTAAGCTAATCATAGAGTTAGGAATAAGACTCAACGTTAAAATATTAAAATTAATCTTGAAAGTACAATTTATTTATGATAATGTTTACGTAACCGGTTTCGTGATTAGGAGATTAAATATAATGACATATACAATCAAGGATGTAGCAAAAAGAGCTAATGTCTCTAAAGCTACTGTTTCAAGGATTTTAAATAACCAAGGCGGGTATTCAGAAAAGACAAAAAAGAAAGTGCTTGATGTTATTCAAGAGTTGGAATACAACCCTAATGGTGTTGCTCGAGGCTTAACAAATAAAAGAACAAATACTATAGGGGTGTTAGTTCCTAATTTAACAAGTTCTTTAGTTACTGATGTTTTAAATGGAATTGAGTCAGTGGCGCATGAAAAAGGTATAAGTGTTATTGTATGCCATACTGAATATCATGGTATTAAAACGTTGAAGTACCTTCGATTATTACATGAAAAAAGAGTTGATGGACTAATCATTGCTAGTACAAATTTAGAAAAGGAATATTATGAATATATCTTAAAGATGGATGTTCCAGCAGTCCTTTTGTCAACTTATTCTGAATTTCCTATTCCCTATGTTACAGCAGACGATTATAATGCTGCCTATATGGCAACAGAGTTTTTAATTCAGAAGGGACATAAAAATATTGGAATGGTTAGCGGAAATAAAGAAGAATGGCTTGCTGATAAATATCTCCCTAGGGTAGAGGGGTTTAAAAGAGCTCTTTCTGATTATAAGATATCTTTTGGGGAAAATAATATAACGTATGGAAATTTCTCAATAGAAGATGGTCTCGTAGGCTTAGAAAATTTAGTTAGAGAAATCCCTGATTTAACAGCTATTTTTACAGAGAGTGATGAAATTGGTATGGGGGTATTATCTGGTGCATATAAGTTAGGTATAAATATTCCTGAAGATATCTCTGTTATTGGAATGGATAATATAAATTTATGTCAATTTTTATGCCCGCCGTTATCATCTGTTTCGCTATCACATAGTAAGATGGCAGAAAAAGCAACAAGTATTTTATTAGGAAAAATATATTCGGGTTTAGCAATGGATAATTATATTCTGGAGCATTATGTTGTTGAGAGGCAAAGTGTTCGTTCTATATAGTCTCTCTTACATCAATGAGAAACCGGTTACGTAAAACTATTTAAATTGATAATTAAAGGACTATTAAATGAAGTGATTCAAATTTTTTTACATATTTACGAAACCGGTTACGTAGATTAAAGTGAATTTTTAACTGTAAGTAATAAATATGTGATATTAATAAATATTAAATGAAAGAGAAGGAGTATACTAATTATGCAGAAAAAATGGTGGAAAGAAGCTATAGTTTATCAAGTTTATCCAAGAAGTTTTATGGACAGTAATGGGGATGGAATTGGAGACCTTCAAGGTGTTATTCAAAGATTAGATTACATGAAAGAATTGGGTATTGATGTTATTTGGATATGTCCAATGTATAAATCGCCTAATGATGATAACGGTTACGATATATCGGATTATCAGGATATTATGGATGAATTTGGAACAATGGAAGATTTCGATCAGTTATTGGAAGAGGTTCATAAACGCAATATGAGATTAATTATTGATTTAGTAATTAATCATACCAGTGATGAACATGAATGGTTTATTGAGTCAAGGTCATCTAAGGAAAATCCGAAGAGAGATTGGTATATCTGGAGGGAAGGGAAAGAAAACAATCAACCACCTAACAATTGGGAGTCAATCTTTAGCGGTTCTATTTGGGAGTATGATGAAAAAACGGATGAATATTTTATGCACTTATTCTCAAAAAAACAGCCTGACTTAAACTGGGAGAATGCTGAGGTCCGTGAAGCTTTATATGATACCGTTAATTGGTGGCTTGATAAAGGCATAGATGGTTTCCGAATTGATGCTATATCGCATATTAAAAGAGAGCCTGGCTTACCTGATTTACCAAATCCAAAAAATTTAGATGTTGTACCTGCGGCGAAATATACAACCAATGTTAAAGGGATAGACGCTTTCTTGAATGAATTCTCAGAAAAGACCATTAAAAACTATGACGTCATGACTGTTGGAGAAGCAGGCGGTGTAACTGTAGAAGATGCGGAGCGTTGGGTAGGAGAGAACAATGGTTATTTCGATATGATTTTTCAATTTGATCATACCGCTTTATGGAATAAGGAAGAGGGAAATTCAAAAGATATATTAGGCTTTAAAAGAGCATTATCTAAATGGCAAGTTGGTTTAGAAGGGAAAGGATGGAACGCTTTATTTTTAGAAAACCATGATTTGCCAAGGAGTATTTCATCCATGGGAGATGACAATCTTTATTGGCGTAAAAGTGCAAAGATGCTTGCAGCAATGTATTTTTTAATGAAAGGTTCTCCTTTTATCTATCAGGGGCAAGAAATTGGGATGACAAATGTTCAATATGAAAATATTGATGATTACAACGATATTAGCATGAGGAATTTTTATCATAAAAAAAGAGAAGAAGGTGAATCTCACGAAGGTTTAATGAAAATTCTCTGGGCTCAATGCCGGGATAATGCTCGTACACCGATGCAATGGAATTCAGAAAAAAATGCTGGCTTTACGACCTCAGATAGACCTTGGTTAAAGCTGAATCAAAACTATGAATCTATTAATGTCGCTGCTCAGCAAGAAGATAAGGATTCTATTCTAAATTTTTATAAAGAATTAATAAAGCTGAGGAAAAATCATGATGTGTTTGTTTATGGAAATTATCAGCCTATATTTCCAGATCATCCAGCAATTTTCGCGTATTTACGAGTTCTAGACGATAAAAAGGCATTAGTTATCTGTAATATGACGGAAGAAGAGATCACAGTTGAAATGCCGGAAATATTAAAATACAAGGAAGCCTCGCTTATTTTGAAAAATTATAAACAAACAAAAGACAATCTGTACAAAGAATTGACAGTTAAGCCATATGAAGCGTCTGTTTATTTAGTAAAATAAACTAAATTTAGGGGGGATACTTTGAGTAAGCATTAAAAGTGATTTTGTTTTGAGGATGCATTTTTGATCATTAATAAAGGATTGTTTAATTATTAAGGCCAAAGTCATAAAATACGAGGAGAAATCAAAATGTTAAAAAATAATTTATTTTTTGGGCTTTCCATGTTCTGCCTGATTATCCTATTGAGTGCTTGTGGACCACAACGAGATAATGTTGAAGTTGAAGAGGGGACAGTTAATGATGAGATTCCAGAGAAACCAGAAGAGTTAAATGTCTGGGCGTGGGATAATGTTTTAGAACCACTTAAAATGTTAGCGGAAAAGTACACAGAGGAAACAGGGATTAAAGTGAATGTAATTGTTGGTGATAACGCCAATCTCACTCTAGATGCCCCAGCTGGGAAAGGTCCTGATATATACTATGAAACACACGATCGTATGGGTGAAAGGTATGTACAAGGTGTGGTTTCAGAATTGACATTGACTGATGAGCAACTGAGTGGTTATCAAGAATCTGCACTTGAAGGTTTTACTTATGAGGGTGAATTATTGGGGATTCCATCATCACTTGAGACAATAGGTCTTTTATATAATAAGTCCCTTATTCCTGAAGCCCCTGAAACAGTCGAAGAACTTAATAATTATGCAGAAGAATTAACAAACCCTTCCAATGATGAATATGGATTTTTAACTATCACATCAGATTTTTATTTTATGTATCCATTTTTAACTTCTGGTAATGGTTATGTTTTTGGGGAAGATGAACAAGGTAGCTATAATACGAGTGACATTGGACTAACAGAAGATGATGTAATTCAAGGAGCTAATTTAGTTTATTCTTGGCATGAAGATGGGTTTATTCCAGAAAGTATAAATGATGATATTATGAGTAGTTTGTTTAGTAACGGGCAAGTAGGGGCTATCACCTCTGGACCTTGGGCCGTTGAAGGTTTTAGAGAAAGTTTAGGTGATGACCTTGCTATCGCTCCACTTCCAACCTATAATGGAGAACATTTGGAATCATTTTTAGGAGTAAAAGGTTTTGCTGTTTCAGAATACAGTGAGAATAAATATTGGGCAACAGATCTTGCCTTATTTATGACAAACGCTGAAAATTCACAGACTATGTTTGAAGATTATAATCTAATTCCAGCACGCACTGATGTGACAGTAGACGATGAATTGTATGAAGGGTTTCAAGAGCAAATACAATTTGCCTCTCCAATGCCTAATATACCTGAAATGGCTCAAGTGTGGGATCCAATGGAAGATGCATTAGTGTTTATTTCTCAAGGCGATGATCCAAAAGCAGTTTTAGAAGAAGCAGTAGATTATATAAAAGCACAAATTAGTTTGATGGGTGGCAGTAATTAACATTCTGAATCAAGGGTAGGTGCAAATATATGGTACAACATAAAATAAATCCAAAAGTAGTAGCCCTGTTGTCAGTTATCCCAGGGTTTGGGCAGCTATATAACCGTCGATTTTTGAAAGGAATATCATTTTTTATAATATTTATCGCGTTTATTACTTTCTTTTATCAATTTCTAAACATAGGATACTGGGGTCTCTTTACACTTGGTGAAATTCCTAAATTAGATGATTCTCGGGTCTTGCTGGCTCAGGGAATCATATCTCTAATTATCACGTCGATTGCAGTAACCTTCTATATACTGAATTTAAGAGATGCTCATAAAGACGCTGTGAAAATTCAAAAAGGTATTATGCCGAAAAGTTTTAGAGAAAATTTTAATGATGGGTGGGATAAGGGCTTTCCTTATATGCTTGTGGGTCCTGGACTATTTATCTTAATATTTGTTGTAGTATTCCCATTACTATTTATGGTGTTTTTGGCTTTTACTGACTATAACTTATTTAATTCCCCTCCGAAATATTTATTGAATTGGGTAGGATTTGAAAACTTTATTTCATTAGTAGCTGTGCCGATATGGCGAAGTACGTTCGTGAGTGTTTTCTCTTGGACTATTATTTGGACTTTAGTAGCTACGACATTACAAATAGCATTGGCTTTAATATTGGCTATTTTTGTTCATGACTCAAGAATTAAGTTTAAAAAACTTATAAGAACTTTATTAATTCTACCTTGGGCCGTTCCTGCATTCGTGACTATTTTGATTTTTGCAGCACTGTTTAATAATGACTTTGGTGCAATAAATAATGATATTTTAATACCTTTTTTTGGTGAAGCAATCCCTTGGATGACTGATCCATTTTGGGCAAAGGTTGCAATAATAGGAATTCAGATATGGGTAGGTTTCCCTTTTGTGTTTGTGATTTTCACAGGAATATTACAAAGTATATCTAAAGATATGTATGAAGCAGCAGATATAGATGGAGCTACAAGCTGGCAAAAATTCAGGAAAATCACTTTCCCCCATGTAATGTTTGCAACGGCTCCCATATTAATTATGCAGTATGCGGGTAATTTTAATAATTTTAATATAATTTATCTTTTCAACCAGGGTGGACCAGCTGTTCGAGGAGAGAATGCTGGTGGTACAGATATTTTAATCTCGTGGGTTTATAACTTAACATTTGAAGCCCAAAACTATAATATGGCTGCTGCGATTTCAATCATCATTGGTTTGGTTATTGCTGCTTTTGCATTTTTTCAATTCCGACGCACAAGTTCTTATAAGGAGGAAATGTAAATGTCTAGAAAAAACAAGAGCGTTCTTCAAGTAATAGGAATGTACGCATTTATTGGCGCTATTATTCTGGCAATCTTATATCCATTACTTTGGACTATTGGATTGTCATTAAATCCAGGCACTAGTTTATATGCATCTTCTATGATACCAGATAACTTTTCATTTGTTCATTATAAGTGGCTTTTCTTTGATCCAGCCAGTGATTATCTACTATGGTATAAAAATACCTTAATCGTTGCAGTGATTACATCTATCAGTGCGGTAGTTTTTGTCACTCTTATTGCATATGCTTTTTCTAGGTATCATTTTATAGGCAAGAAGAATGGTCTGTACACTTTTTTGATATTACAGATGTTTCCTGTCTTAATGTCGATGGTTGCCTTATACATTCTATTAAATATGGTGGGTTTGCTGGATACATTAACTGGTTTGATTCTCATTTATATTGGAGGGGCAATTCCGATGAATGTATTTTTAGTAAAAGGGTATTTCGATACGATTCCTAAAGAATTGGATGAAGCAGCTAAAATGGATGGTGCGGGACACTTTAGAATATTTTTTACAATTATGCTGCCTTTAGCAAAACCAATTTTGGCAGTAGTTGCACTATTTAACTTTATGACCCCATTTATGGATTTTATTCTTCCAAGTATTATATTACGAAGTCCAGAAAAATTCACGTTAGCTTTGGGGCTCTTTAATTTTATTAATGAACAATTTGGTAATAACTTTACTCGTTTTGCGGCTGGAGCAGTACTCATTGCAGTTCCAATTGCGGCTGTCTTCTTATTCTTACAAAGGTATTTGATCTCAGGGTTGACATCTGGTGCTACAAAAGGGTAGGGCAACTGCTAGGATTGAATTCCGTGTGGAATTGTCATTATTGCGTACCACTTAAAGGTGCTAAAAAGTCTTTAATAATAAAAGTGAAGCCAATAGTGCCTCTCATTTTTTTCTTTCTTCAAGGAGTAGGAGTATTAAAAGAGTTCCATAAAGAGCGAGCATGTACCTAATGATTTAAGCTTGATTATGTTTAAGAAAACATTGATAACAAAAATATCTAAAGCAGCTAATCTATTAACTGTCTTGCCAGTTGTCGTTTTATTTTTAATTCTACAGAGACAATTTATTAAAGGAATTATGGTAGGTGCAGTAAAGGGATAATAATGTAAAGTAGTAAAGAAGAGCGTCTTATATGGTCATGAAATGATTAATAAGCAGCTCTTCTTTCACTTGTAAATATTTCATAATTACTTTTTTCTAGTCAATTACAATTTTATCATAAACCAGTGTTCGGTTAGATTTGCCTTGTTATAAACATGCTCTTCCTGACATTATCCTACAAATGAAAACTTATAAACTAGAACTCCTCTATCCTCATAAATACCTATCAAATGGTTATCTGTAACTATTGGAAAATATAAATTTTATTTAACTTTGGATTTTTTACTAAAATATTCAACTTAATGCCTTGCTCGTTTAACTATTAAGATTCAAACATTTTCTCACGATATTCCCTTGGGGAAACAAGATGAAATTTCTTGAAAACACGATGAAAATACGAATAAGAACCAAATCCACAGTTTTGAGCAATGTTTTCTAATGTCATCGTTGTGTATTTCATCTGATTGATTGCGGTAGAGATCCGAATCGATTGTGCATATTCAATCATTGTTTGCTCAACATACTCTTTAAAAAGGTGAACACACCTTGACACACTGAGATTACAATAATTTGCAATATCTTTTATCATGAAGTCTTGTTTTGTTGCATTCTCTTCAATATAGCGCATCATCTTAGTAACAATATAGGGTCTATCGATGTCTGTTGTTCTCTTATCAAGTGAGCGCTCAAGGGAAACACAAAGTGCAATTAGTAGATGGTTGGTTAGTTTACTATTCTTTTCTTTTTCAGGTCTCCTTTCTTCAATAAAAAGAGATTGCCATAAATTTAAGACCGTGTGATCCATAGTAATTTTGGAAAGTATAGGCCTGTTTCGAAAAAGTTGATCAACTTCCTCACCTTCACAATATAAACAATAGTCACCACTTTGTTGACCTTCTGCTACATGTAGTTCATAAGTTTCTCCGGGTTTGACAATTAATAAATCTCCCTTTTCAATATCATGGGTTTCACTATTTACTTGGATTTTGGCTTTACCTTCTATCTGTAATCGAAATAGATAAGAGGCATAACGAGATTTATGCATCGTGTGAAATAATTGGTTATGGTAGGAATAACCGCAAAAGCTGACTCTCATATTTTACTCCTTTTATAATTAAATAGTTCATGTTTTTATTATATCATTTATGTTCAGTTGATTGAATATCCTTTATTATAATAATTAGGTTATTTGTAAGTTAAAGCGATTATATCTTTATGGTTTGCTTGTTTTTTTGCTATAGGGGTTAATCGTTATTTTACGCAAATAAGACAACTAAGGAGGTATAAGAATGAATATAGTAGTCTGGAATGAAAACCGTCACGAAAAAACAAATGAAACCGTAGCCTCGATTTATCCGGAGGGAATCCATGGAGCAATCGCCAGCTTTTTATCAGAAGCAGGACATGATGTAACCACGGCAAC
>NZ_VIYG01000022.1 GCF_009389585.1 Oceanobacillus sp. CFH 90083
TTTATCACCTCTGTAGGAATTGATAGATTTTCTGTGGAATAAACCAGGCTTAGGTGCCAGTTCCTCCCTTTCATTTTCTTTCTTATTAACCTGCATAGCTATATTATTAAGAATCCCCATGGCTATCATCATGAAAAGCAAGGAAGATCCTCCATAACTGATAAATGGCAAGGGAACACCTGTAATTGGCAGAACCCCGCTGATTGCCCCTAAATTAATAAAAGTTTGAATGCCTACCATTGAGGCAATTCCAAGTGCAAGCAATGAACCAAAGCTATCCTGACATTGCCTTGAAATATAGAGTCCTCTAAAAACAATAGCAGCTAACAATCCTAAAACAATCGCTACACCAGTAAAGCCAAGCTCTTCTGCAACAATTGCCATAATGAAATCCGTATGACCTTCTACTAGAAAACCTAACTTTTGGATACTTTGCCCTAACCCTTCTCCTGTTAAACCGCCAACACCAATGGCAACATAAGACTGGATCAGCTGATAACCATTTAAATCTGGAGAATTAAACGGCTGATAAGCACCGGTAAAACGAGAAATTCTTTCATCCGTTACCATATTTGGGATGGCAAACGCCAATAATAGAAGTCCTGCAAAAATAAGAATAGATAAATGTCTCCATTTGATGCCAGAAGCAAAAATGACAGCACATGCCATCAGAAAAATAATTGATGCTGTTCCAATATCCGGCTGCCTCATAATTAATCCAAGCACAATTGCCGTGATAATAAGCGGCGGCAGAACACCTTTACTAAACTGGTCTAAGTACGCCTGTTTTTTAGAATAAATAGCAGCTAAATACATAATCAGGCCAAGCTTGGCAACCTCAGCAGGCTGCAAGCTGAATGGGCCAAACCGAAACCAAGATCTTGCATTATTAACCGTATCTCCAAAGATAAGTACCCCTACGAGTAAGATAATACAAGATATAATGATTATCTTCATTAGCCGTTGATAAATTTGGTACGGCAGGAAGGATATAATGCCAAAGGCGATAAGTGCAACAATAAAAAATATCAATTGCCTTACGAGATAATAGTTACTGTTTAAACCATCTACAACAGCTACTACCATACTTGCGCTATATACCATTACTACACCAAAACCGGCCAACAGAATTGGTGTGATCATCAATGTGAAATCGAAGTTTTTCCAATTTTTTAACATTATTTTTCTCCTAATCACTATGTAAGTTTAAGAGATTTTTAACAGTATATCATATTTTTAATTAGTATAACACATTATTTATTAGCTGTTATTATTATCTCTTATTTGTCAGTATACATTTTTTAACATATACAAAACAACAGGGAGCTCTAAAAGATTTAATTAAAACTCAATACCTTATAAAGGCTAAACCTTCTTTTTAGCTTACTTTTGTTACGCATGTAAATATTAATATAGAATGGAGAAGCTGCCCGCTTTAAATTTTGTCAGGGATGAAGTGCTGAGCAGTTCACATACGCTTCACAAGCACTTAGCTAATCCCCTTTCCCCATCAAAAGCATCAGCCCCATGTATTTAAATATAGAAAGACTTCAGCCGCTTATAGCTGAAGCGTAATCGGTCTTTTTGGCTTTGTAATCAGATTTAGATGTACCTTTTTAAAATCGAACGCATCATAAAATCTATCCATTCTTAGCTTTTAAAAAAACCTTGCCGCTCGTTAAATGGGCAAAGTTTTAATTTAGTACTGTCACACTAACAGGTAAATATGATTACAATCTTCCTTGTGAAGCTTCATGTAATATATTAAGCTTTTTCTCTAGGTTTCCCAACAGATTTCGTCCTTCTTCTTCTGTAATTAGCTCCAATCGAACTGCAAAATCAATTTCTCTAGATAAGCCAAACATCTGTGTATCCAGTACGTCCTCGTATACGGGACATTGTGGCATGGTTAAATTCTCTATCTGAACCTCAATTAAATGGAGTATCTTATCCGCATCAGCTTTCAAAAGAGCGTGGGCTTTTTCACGGTGATTAATCGTTACATCAGGCATCAATATAATCCCCTCCGCATTTTATCGTTCTTGATACAATATTATCGCTACAAGCACAAAAATGCAAATTTAACTTTAAAAGAAAGTTTAAAAAGTACGCAAATAATAGGCAGCGAACTCTTTAGTTAACGTATTTTTTCCGATGGGGGCGGGACTGTGATTACTCTCCCCACCGAAAACATTTGTGGACAGCACCGAAGTATTCCAACACGCAGACCCGTCCGTAAAAAGCCCGTTGCCCTGATCTTCTTGCTTCTAATTTGACCACTTTTTGAACACACACTTTCATATTATGTAGATCATTTTTAATGGCATGATATATTAGCATACAATTAAAAATAGATGAAAGTCATTCCAAACTTTGCTATCCTTGTAACAGAAAGAGTGTACAAGCTGTTATTTGGAAGCGAGTCCTTCCTTATTTAGTCTTGCTCAACACTTTTTATATTTAAAGGTATTCATTTAGGGGGATAAAATAACATGATTGTTATGATTAAAGGAAATGTGGGGTATCCTATCACGCTTGATCCAACGGTATGGATTTTTGATGATAGAAAAATGGAGCTGGAAAAAGCCTTTATTGAAAAAAAAGAAGAAGAAACGAATCATTCCGTTTTTCATAAACCGCCTGTAAACCGGAGCATCTCTAAAATGGAAGGAGAAGCGTATTTAAAAAATAGCTATGTAATTCCGCTGCACGATTTTCTAAATCATTCAGAGCCTCAAGCAGATGCCGGGGAGGTAGAGTTTGTTAGAAGCAATGGAAAGAATGAAAAAATATCATTAGAAGATGCTAAAAACGGCTATTTGCTTTTTTCATTAGAAGGTAAGCCGCTTCGTGAAGATGGCCCTGTCCATTTTTATTATAAAGACGGCTCTAATCAGGATAATCCAATAAAATATATTACGGAGATTCATGTTCATTAAAAAAGAATGTTCAAAAAGTACAAGAGCGAAATTCTTCAGTTGATATGATTTTTTTGCTTCTAAAATTAGGCACTTTTTGAAAACGGCCTAAAAGGAAGCAATATCCGCTGCTGAATGTTTATCAAGTAAACAAACCAGCAGCGATTTTTTATTACCCTTTTTTATTTTCTTCCTTCAGCTGATACATTTCGTCCTTTTTTTCATTATAATACTGCACGCCAAACTGCGAACCCTCCGAGACCATTTTAGCATTTTCCAGCTGATCCAGTTCTTTTTCTGTGAACTCATCAGGCTTGCCAGCATTTTCAAAAACCCGCAGTGTTCCCAGCGTCGATTTTAATTTTTTTCGCTTTTTTCTGTCAGACAATAATATACCGGCAACTCCTGCTCCGAACGCCCCTAGCGCTGACACAACATATCTTTTTTTCATATTATCATCCCTTCAGGAAACCAAATATTTCTTCGTTTTTATCATTCCCACTTCTCGCCTTTTCAAACTTTGATTATTTAATTCACTCTTAAAAATATGCTATACTGTATTCATACAAGGCATCGTTTTACTATTTTTACCGAATTGAGGTGGAAACATGCAGGTTAAATGCACCATATGTGATAAAGTGGAAGAAATAGAAAATGATTCGCTGCATGCAAAAAGATTACGCAATCGCAGAAAAAATATCCATTTATGTACCCCATGCTATAAACGCATTGAAGAAAATACGAAAAAAAGGCTGGCAACAGGGAAATTTCGATTCTACCAGGAAGTAAAAAAAGTAGATGATTACCTATAGCCTGCAATAAAAAAGCAGAGACTCCATTAATAATGGCAGCTCTGCTTTTTTATTGCATATGTTACTCACAGCTTTTTCACAATAACACGGAATCCGAAAGCTTCTTACCAGACGCTTCCTTTATGTATTCTCTTCCTGTACATCCTGACGATTTTTTCTCTCGCGATGTAATCGAAAACGATAAATCCCCAATACTAAAATGATAACAATCAAGCATTCAATTGTCGGCATTCTCATGACTGTTGAGAAGATAGTCACGACAAATGTACCAACCATCAATAGTATATATACAATAACATTTTTTACAGGAGAAAGCTTTTTTGCAAATCCCAATTGGTAAGCTATTGCAGAAAGAATGAGATTTATCACGTAAAAAACCCAAAAGATATTGTCTGTTCCATTTACTTCAAGGATATAATCAAATACCATCACTTACATGCCACCTTATTTATGCGCTTCCTTTATCATACTAAAAGTACATGCATATGACTAGAGAAAAACAAAAAATTATATGTCTGTTTTTTGAAGTTCTTCATATTATCCTTTATACTGATTTGTGGACAGATAGTAAAGGCGGTTGAAAAATGAGGAAATTAGATATTCCAATGCTGTTGTTAGCATTTCTGGTTGTTCTTCTATTTATTTTAGTCGGATTGGCTATTGCATTCCGAAATGTGTGGGCTATCATTTTTTGTATTATCCTGGCATTTTC
Source organism: Oceanobacillus sp. CFH 90083 (assembly GCF_009389585.1). Classification (GTDB taxonomy): domain Bacteria; phylum Bacillota; class Bacilli; order Bacillales; family Amphibacillaceae; genus Oceanobacillus. The sequence goes on from NZ_VIYG01000022.1 coordinate 4,443, forward strand.
TGTATTTGGATTTGCCATGTCCAGAAAGAAGAAAAGGAAGGGATAGTCATTTCCTTCCTTCCTTTAAAAATTCTATAATAGCACTGTGAATTGCCGGGTTAGCAACTACAGCTGATGCTCTTTCCAATGGATTCCAGGCGTTCCCATCCACATCTCCGGCAACCCCGCCGACTTCATGATTCAATATAATTCCTCCTGCTACATCCCAAGGTGCAAGACTCAAGGCAAGATAAGCATCTTGAACCCCCTCTGCAACACTTGCTAATTCTAATGCTGCCGATCCAATTGTCCGTGTTCCTCTGACCGTACGTACAAATTTTTGTGTTACTTTATAATCCACCACTCTGTTCTCACATAACCAAAAATGATTCATACCAATAATAGACTCTTCCAATTTTTTCTTCCTATCCAGCGGAGCTAATTGGATATCATTTTTAAAAGCACCTTCTCCGCGTTTGGCATGGTATAAATTATCACCCATAACATCATAAACAAAGCCAATTTCACCTATACCGTTATGTAGAATACCAATAGATATAGCGAATGTGCGCTTTTGATGGATAAAGTTCATTGTTCCATCAATCGGATCAATAATCCATATCGTTCCATCAACATTAGACAACGTATCTCCAAATCCTTCTTCACCAATAATATGATGTTCCGGATAGCTTTCATGAATACGGTCGACAAAGAACTTTTCCGTTTGTTTATCAAGAACTGTTACTAAATCATTCGGATTAGATTTGGTTTCAATCCCTAGCGGACCGTTCATATGTTCACGAATTTCATTACCTGCTTCGAATATCCAGCTTTTCGCTGTTTCATAAATTTCCTGCCTTTGTTGCAGATTCATTTATACATCGCCTCCAAAAAGTCCATGTAAGCTTATTTTATCAGAGTCTATATCATTAGACCAATCCTAAACTTTTTATCCAGCGCTTATAGAGGATGTTTGAATAGTTCAAGAACCAAAAGCGCCCGCATAACACCCCAGAGATTGCGCCCCGTAATTACGGCTTTAGTTGAAATTCCTTTCCCCTGAGATAAAGAAAGCACGGTGAAGCTGCTTCATGCTTTTGAACACAGATTTCCATCAACAAATAACCCTAATACACCTCTTTCTTAACTAAGAAAGCTGCAATATATTAGGGTAGGCTGATATCCTATTAATCCATGAGGGCAATCCATTGCTCACTAAGCTGCTTTAATCTCTCTTTGGATTTAATCATTTGTACTGTATCCTCATTCTGCATAGCCTCGTACAATGTTGCCAGCTCATAATCAATTTCTAATTTTATGACAGGGAGACGTTCTTCTGCTTCTTTTCGCCGGAGAGCTTCCATAACATATTTCATCCTATCACTCCTTAACCTGAAAACATATTGATTACTTTCGTATCATGTATGTGCTATATATTATGATTCGCAGAATAAATTGTTCACCAAAAATAATAAAACAATTTATTGTTATTTCTCTATTCCCTTTATTTAAAGAATGCAAACCTCTCCCTTCGATCTGGCTTGACTTCTTTCGAGAGATAAAGAATAATAATCTATAGCAAAAAAAAGGTTCACAAAATGAAAGAAAGGATGTTATTTGTGGAATTACACCACTTTACAAAAGAAGATTTCCAAACATTTTTAATCGATGGCTTAGATGAACGTATGGAAGCTATCCAACATAGAATACAGCCAAAATTCCAGGCAATTGGCGAAGAGCTTGTCACCTATTTATCTGAGAGAACAGGTCAGGATCTTTATTTACATATTGCAAAGCATGCGCGCAGAACAGTAAATCCGCCTAATGATACTTGGTTGGCAATTGCAGATAATAAAAGAGGCTATAAAAAGCACCCCCATTTTCAGGTCGGGTTATTTGACGACCATCTGTTTATTTGGCTGGCACTTATTTATGAGCTGCCGAACAAGCAAAAAATCGCCCAGAACTATTTAGAAAGTTTTCATGAAATAAAAAAACTTCCAGAATCATTTGTTGTCTCACTGGATCATACAAAAAAAGATTCTATTTCGTTAGAAGAATTATCTCAAAAGGATGTAGAACGTTTCCGGGATGTAAAAAAAGCTGAGTTCTTAATCGGCAAGCACCTGTCCTGTAATGATCCTATTTTACAAAATGACAAGGAGCTATTCACTACTATTACAACAACATATGAACAGCTGCTTCCGCTTTACCAATTAGCAATAGACAGCCGGGACGCATAAAGAAAATCCCCTAAAACTTCGTCGGTTTAGGGGATTTTCTTTATTTCATAGAAATAAAAGCTTCTTCCGATTCTCTTGCTTTTTTCACTACATGATAGCTGGAATATCCCGAAGATCGCTTAAATTCCTCGAACAATTGCTTTTCACTACTTTTAGATGGGACAATTTCCTTGAAACGGCGATATAAATGAATCAGATCTGTGCGTCTAACCTTTTTTTCATATGCCTGTTCAATTAAAGAAAAAAAGTTCACTACATCAATAATCTCTTCTGTTGACCATGTCTCATCCATTGGATATGCATAATTCATTTTTACACCTCTTTACCTCCATTTTTCTCTAATCTGATCCGCTTCCTGGATAATGGAGCCTATTAAATCTTCCACACTTAAAATTTGATGAATACGGCTGGCTCCTTGCCCTGCCCAGCCAAAACCTTCCGATTCCTTACCGGACTGAATATATTTTTGATTTACCTCTCCACTAATATAATCTTTTAACTGCTCATAATTATTCCCGTACTTTTCTTCCAGTGAAAGAATATTTTCTGTAAAAGAGCTCCGTAGTGCTCTGGCCGGAGCTCCTAATGAACGTTTTATTACAACAGTGTCTCCTTCATCCGCAGACAAAATCGCTTGTTTATAATTTATATGCGTCTGTACTTCGTTTGTTGCAATAAACCTTGTTCCCATTTCAATTCCTTCTGCACCCAGAGCAAGTGCAGCCATCAGGCCCCTTCCGTCAACAATACCTCCAGAAGCAATCACAGGGATTTCAAGTGCATCTACGACATGTGGTGTCAGAACCATCGTGCCTGTATCACTTCTGCCTAAATGACCGCCCCCTTCCTGTCCGACGACCATCACAGCATCTGCACCTAATTCCTGCGCTTTCTGAGCCTGCCTGGAGGATGCTACCAATACAAGTGTTTTTATGGGGGAGCCCTTCAGCATATCTAAAACACCAGCCGGATTTCCTCCAGTAATAGAAACAACTGGAACTTGTTCATCAATAGCAGCCTGCACCATATGCTCAAACTTTCTGCCATGCTGGCCAATGGCAAAATTTACGCCAAATGGTTGATCTGTCAGCTGCTTTACCTTGTGAATTTCTTTTTGCAAACGTTCTGGAGTCGGTAAACTCATTGCAGTAACCTGTCCAAGTCCTCCAGCATTACTGACTGCGGCAGCAAGATCAGCGTAAGCCAAATATGCCAATCCGCCTTGAATAATTGGATATTTAATATTTAACAGCTTTGTAAGCCTTGTTTGATACACGGTTTTCCCTCCACTTCTTTATTCCAATGTTTCAATTAAATCTGGATCAGCGATCTCATAACCTTGCTCTCTCAAACCATCAATCACATCCCCTAATGCTTCATTGGTCCATTCGCGATCATGCATAAGCAAATTTGCGCCTGGCTGAAGTAAGGAATAATTGATGTCTATTTCTGGTGCTTCCCCTGTAATTAGCGCTTCTTTTAATTTTTCTGCATCTTGATAAGGCTCAAAATAATCATAACCGTACGTCCAATTCATTAAAACCATTCCTTCTTCTTTTACAACTTCGCGTGAATGATCTGAATTTGCGCCATGTGGTGCCCGGAAAAATTTCGGACGCTCTCCAATAATTTCTTCAATTTTATCATTTAGACGAACAATTTCCTCTGTCTGTTCGTCCTTAGGAATATCTGGAATTACAGGGTGTGAGTATGTATGATTACCGATTGGAAACCCCATTTCATGAAGAATTTTCAGCTTTTCCTGCCCTTTTTCATCTTCAATAAAGTGCCCATTCACAAAAAATATAGCTTTTGCATCCTTTTCTTTCAAAGTTTCAGCCATTTCTAATGCATACTCATCAGGTGCATCATCGATGGTTAACAGTACAACATCTTCCTCTGCATCATCGATAGGCTCTAGCGAAGATGTTTCTTCGGATATGTAATACGCAGGCTCTATGTTTTCCTCTGCTGCATCCTGCTCCTTATTTTCATCTGCTTCCTCAGATTGAGCAGCTGCATCCCTCCCGTTATTTTCTTCCGTAACTTCTGTATCTTCAGTTTGATTCTCCGTTTTTTCGCCATTACTTTCATTTTCACTGCCGGAATGACATGCAGAAAGTATTGCAATGACAAAAATCAACATAAGAATTAAACTGCCGTTTCTAAACATTCTACAAAAACCTCCATGTTTCATGATAGTTTACTAGTTTTATTATAGGATAATATGTTACAATGGGCAATCGTACGGCACGCTTATAAATAATAGAATCCCGTGTTTATTTATTATCGAAGTGGGTATTTTACTAAAGAAGCAGTAAGGAGGAATTATTCGTGAAGAAAATAACAAATGTTTTCTGGATTTCGACAGTAATCGTACTTATTTTTATTTTATGGGGTATAATACCACCCAGTGTACTCCCAAATGCTAACTTAGATAATGTTACAAGTACCATTCAAGCATTTATTGTAAATCATTTTAGCTGGTATTACTTAATTGTTGCCACAATGTTTATTGGTGTTTCTTTTTTCTTGATTTTTTCTAAATATGGATTGATTAAATTAGGCAAACCAAATGACAAACCTGAATTTAATTATATCAGTTGGTTTGCAATGCTATTCAGTGCAGGCATGGGTATCGGACTTGTTTTTTGGGGTACTGCTGAGCCACTATTACACTTATTCGACAATTCACCTTATGGAGAACTGGGAACAACTGAAACGGCCATGGTAGCTATGCAATACAGCTTTTTCCACTGGGGATTTCACCCATGGGGGATTTATGCCATTGTCGGCTTAGCACTGGCCTATTTTAAATTTCGTCATAATTCTTCAGGGTTAGTAAGTTCGATATTAGTGCCTCTTTTCGGTGATAAAGTAAAAGGAAAATGGGGGACAGCCATTGATACATTGGTAGTATTTGCTACGGTATTTGGTGTAGCGACGTCATTAGGTTTTGGAGCCATTCAAATCAGCGGGGGCCTCTCTTACGTTTTCGGTATTAACTCCGGTATTTTATTACAATTGATTATCATTTTAATTGTAACAGTATTATTTATTATTTCCGCTTTAAGTGGTGTCAATAAAGGAATTAAAATTCTCAGTAATGCCAATATTGTACTTGCTATTGCATTAATGTTCCTTATATTAGTTTTAGGACCAACCGATTACATTTTAAGCCTATTTACAAATACAGCAGGAAATTACATTCAAAACCTTCCGAGCATGAGCCTGAGGCTGGATGCCTTTGGAGATGGCAATACCGAATGGATTAACGATTGGACCATTTTCTACTGGGCATGGTGGTTAGCATGGGCTCCGTTTGTAGGAACATTTATAGCCCGTGTTTCCCGAGGACGTACAATTCGTGAATTTGTTATTGGTGTTTTACTTGTACCTACTATTTTTGGCGCACTATGGTTTACTGTATTTGGCGGTACTGCAATGTACTATGATTTACAAGGAACAACTGACATATCCGGTCAAATTTCCCAATTTGGTGAAGAAGTAGCACTGTTCTCTCTGCTTGGAAACTTCCCGCTTGGAACGGCACTTTCTTTAATCTCTATTTTATTGATTGCTATATTCTTTATCACATCAGCAGATTCAGCAACATTTGTGCTTGGTATGCAAACAACTGGAGGAAGCTTATATCCCCCTTACCAGGTTAAATTAGTATGGGGAGTCATTCAGTCAGCAACTGCTGCTGTATTATTATGGCAAGGCGGGCTAAATGCATTACAAACCGCATCAATTATTGCGGCATTACCCTTCTCTATTATTATGATTTTAATTGTTTTCTCCCTAATGAAAACACTAAAAGCAGATGCAGCTAATATAGAACGGAAAAAACGAAAAGTTTAACTTCATAAATCACTTAACAGCATGTAAACAGCTCTCCTTAAATAACCAGAAAAAATACTGGTTTTAAGGAGAGTTTTTACTATCTTATTCATCTTCTTCCAACAAAATACAAGCTTTTTACAAAATCCAAATTTCATTACTTTCCCTTTAAAGTATTACACTTTACTACAAGAGAATGTTACTCTAATATCATTTTCTTTACTATTTTATAACATCTGCTAATTCATAAAATATATTTGTTAAGCTATGTATATCGTATGAAAATAAAAGAAGCAGCTACTTGTTTTATTTTCCGGAAGAGGTGGCATAGAATGAAAAAATTCAGTATCATTCTACTATTATTTGCAATCATCCCTATATTAAATAGTTGCCAATCGGAAGAGGACATACAGGTTATCGAATTTCAGTTTACGGATTATCAGCTTATATTTGTCCCGCCAGATGACGATAATGCCAGCTATATGAATACGTTCATTGATTTGAAGGCTAAGTATCCTAAAGAGATTTCCAGCCCGGAAAAACGTACAATGGATAATCAGGACTTGCCGTCAGACTATACTTTAAATAATAATAGTATTTATTTACTTAAAGATGAATCAGTTATTTATTCCATTGAAAATTTGATGTCAAATGGAGAGCTTATGGACACATTAGAATCTATTGTAAACACAGATAATCAAACTATCTACTGATGAGATAAGTGCCTTCAGAATAGATTTATTACATGATAACAGGGTGTTGGGTTCCTAAAAGTTTTCAAAAAGCAAAAAATCAGGAACCCGACACCTTTTTATAAAAACAGCCTTTCGTTTCCTCTCAACTCATCCTATTATATTTTAAAGCCGTTGCATTTATACAGTAAGAAAGTATCAGCTTCCTTACTCACGTAAAAAAGACATGCTCACTATTTTAACGAGAGCATGTCTTTTTTATGAAATTACATTGTATGAATTGGTGTACCTAAGCCTACTTCTGCAGCTTCCATCGTAATCTCACCTAGTGTCGGATGAGCGTGGATAGTTAATGCAATATCTTCTGCTGTCATTCCAGCTTCAATAGCCAGTCCGATTTCAGAAATCATATCACTCGCATTTGGACCGGCAATTTGTCCACCGATGATAAGACCATCTTCTTTGCGGGTAATTAACTTCACAAAGCCTTCTGAAGTATTTAATGATAATGCACGTCCATTCGCAGCAAATGGAAACTTCGCCGCTTTTACATCATAGCCAGCATCTTTAGCAGCTTGTTCAGATAAACCTACAGTTGCTAATTCAGGTTCAGTAAATGCTACTGCTGGAATTGCATTGTAATCAATTACTGATTTTTCACCGCTGATGGCTTCCGCTGCAATTTTAGCTTCATAAGATGCTTTGTGAGCAAGTGCCGGACCAGGAACAATATCACCAATTGCGAAGATATTGCTTACAGAGGTTCTTCCTTGGTTATCGACTTTAATCAGGCCTCTGTCATCTTTTTCAACACCGATTTGCTCCAGACCAAGCTCTTCCGTGTTTGGACGGCGACCTACAGTAACAAGTACATAGTCTGCTTCAACTACTTCTTCTTTACCGTTTACTTCATAAGTCACTTTTACGCCATCTTTTGTTTCTTCTACACCTTTGGCCATTGCTTCAGTAACAATTTTAGCACCTTTTTTATCCAAAGCTTTTTTAACAACCTGTGTCATCTGTTTTTCAAATCCGCCCAGAATATCTTTCGCGCCTTCTAAGAATGTTACTTCTGTACCAAAGTTTGCATAAGCAGTACCAAGCTCTGTTCCAACATAACCAGAACCGATAACAACTAATTTTTCAGGGACTTCTGTCAGGTTCAATGCACCTGTAGAATCCAGCACTCTTTCAGAGAATTTGAAAGAAGGAATTTCAATTGGTGAAGAACCAGTACCAAGAATACAGTTGTTAAATTTATAAGTTTGAGAGCTTGTGTCGTCAGCAACTTTTACAGTATGCTCATCAACAAAGTAAGCTTCTCCTTTAACAATATCCACTTTATTCCCTTTTAACAGTCCTTGTACACCAGAAGTAAGTTTATTGACAACAGAACCTTTCCATTCTTGTACTTTAGAAAAGTCAAGATTTACTTTTTCTGTTGTAATACCTAAGTCTTCAGAGCCTTTTGCATACTGATATTTATGACCTGCTTCAATAAGTGCTTTAGAAGGAATACATCCAACGTTCAAGCAAACGCCGCCTAAAGGTCCTTTATCAACAATCGTAACCTTTTGTCCCAGCTGTGCTGCACGGATTGCTGCAACATAGCCTCCTGGACCAGCACCAACAACAAGTGTATCTACTTCTACCGGGAAATCTCCTACTACCATGACTTACGCCTCCATCATAATTAATTGTGGGTCATTCAATAAACGTTTGATTTGGTTCAATGCATTTTGAGCAGTTGCACCATCAACGATACGATGGTCAAAGCTTAGGGATACAGCAAGAACTGGAGCCACTACGATTTCACCATCACGAACGACAGGTTTTTCCGCAATACGACCAATCCCAAGAATAACTGCTTCTGGATAGTTTAATACTGGCGTAAACCATTGACCACCGGCAGAACCAATATTGGAAATCGTATTGGAAGCACCTTTCATTTCGTCTGGTTTCAGTTTACCATCTCTCGCTTTAACTGCCAATTCATTAATTTCACTAGAGATCTGGAAAATAGATTTTTTATCTGCATCTTTTACAACCGGAACTAAAAGTCCGCGATCTGTATCTGCAGCAATTCCGACATTATAGTAGTGTTTTTCAACAATTTCATCGGTTGCATCATCAATATATGAGTTAAGAATCGGGAATTTCTTAGACGCAGAAACCAATGCTTTAACGACATACGGCAAGTAAGTCAACTTAATTTCTTGTTCTGCTGCAACAGCTTTGAATTTCTTACGGTGAGCTACTAGATCTGTTACGTCCACTTCGTCCATTAATGTAACGTGTGGAGCCTTCGATTTAGAGTTCACCATCGATTTAGCAATGGCTTTACGCATTGCAGTCATTTTCTCGCGAGTTTCCGGATACTGACCTTGTGGAGCAGCAGCTGCCACAGTATCTTCAGAAGTTGCAGTTTCTCCAGTCTCTGCAGCTTCCGCTGAATCAGAAGAAGCTTTCGGCTGGCCACCGCTTAAGAAGCTTTCGACATCTTCTTTGGTAATACGACCATTTTTACCGGAGCCTTGTACCTCTTTAATATTCACATCATTTTCACGTGCAAATTTACGGACAGATGGCATCGCAATAATACGTGTATCATCAGATTCAGATGCAGCTTCAGACGCTTGTTCAGCACTTTCTTCCGCTTTTTCCTCCTTAGACTCAGAAGAAGCATCATCAGATTTTGTATCTTCCTCTTCTTCATCATCGTATCCTTCCGCATCAAATGAAATTAATGTATCCCCTACAATGGCAACTTCACCTTCTGCGACATGGATTTTTGTAACTGTTCCATCAACCTGAGATGGAATTTCAACGACAGATTTATCATTTTGAATTTCACAAAGCACATCGTCTTCTTTTACTTCGTCGCCTTCTTTTACGAACCACTTTACGAGCTCGCCTTCGTGAATTCCTTCACCGATATCAGGTAATTTAAAATTAAATGCCATGAATGTTACCTCCTAAAAATTTAGAAATGAATTACTTCGTTTACTCTTTCAACAATGTCTTTATGGTCTGGCAGCCAAACTTCCTCTGCATCAGAGAATGCATAAACAGTGTCTGGTGCAGTAACACGAAGAATAGGAGCTTCTAAATGTAAAATTGCTCTTTCTTGAATTTCAGAAATAACTTGTCCGGCGATACCAGCCTGGCGCTGTGCTTCCTGAACAAATACAACACGGTTTGTTTTCTTCACAGATGCTAAAATAGTTTCATAATCAACTGGAGAAACCGTACGTAGATCAATTACTTCGGCAGAGATACCGTCTTTTTCTAATTCTTCTGCTGCTTTTAAAGAAGAATGAACCATTGCTCCATAAGCGAGTAATGTTACGTCAGAACCTTCACGCTTCACATCAGCTTTTCCAATTTCAACAGTGTAAGCATCTTCAGGAACTTCACCGCGGAAAGAACGGTAGAGTTTCATATGCTCTAAGAACACAACCGGATCATTATCACGGATTGCAGAAATCAATAATCCTTTTGCTTCGTATGGTGTAGAAGGAATGACTACTTTCACACCCGGCTGCTGGGCAATAAGACCTTCCAGGGAATCAGCGTGCAGTTCAGGTGTATGAACGCCACCGCCAAATGGAGCACGGACTGTAATCGGTGCATGGTAATGACCGCCGGAGCGATAACGCAGACGAGCCATCTGACCGCTGATAGAGTCCATTACTTCATAAACGAAGCCGAAAAACTGGATTTCTGGAACCGGACGAAATCCTTCCAATGCTAAACCGATGGCTAAACCGCCAATTCCTGATTCCGCAAGCGGTGTATCAAATACACGATCTTCGCCGAATTCATCTTGAAGACCTTCCGTAGCACGGAAAACTCCGCCATTTTGTCCAACATCTTCACCAAATACAAGCACGTTTTCGTCATTTTTCAATTCTACGCGCATTGCATCAGTGATTGCTTGAATCATTGTCATTTGTGCCATGATTTATTTCGACTCCTTTGCTTGATAAATTTCTTTTTGCTCCTGTAAATGAGTTGGAAGCTCTTCAAACATATTATCAATTAAATCTGTAACTTTTTGTTTTGGCTGTTGTTCAGCTTGCTTAATTGCTTGTTTGATATCTTCTTTCGCTTCTTCAATTACTTTGTTTTCATCTTCTTCAGACCAAAGTTTTTTACCTTCCAGGTATTTGCGGAAACGAACGAGCGGATCTTTTTTCTCCCACTCTTTATCCATATCTTCTGTACGGTAACGGGTAGGATCGTCACCAGACATGGTATGTGGCCCGAAACGGTACGTTAATGTTTCAATTAATGTCGGACCTTCACCGGCAACTGCACGATCACGGGCAAATTTTGTTGCAGCGTAAACTGCTAAAACGTCCATCCCGTCTACTTGAATTCCTTCGATTCCGGCAGCAACAGCTTTTTGAGCTAATGTTTTGGCATTTGTTTGTTTTTCTACTGGAACAGAGATTGCAAAACGGTTATTTTGCACAACAAAAATGGCAGGAGCTTTATATGCACCAGCATTGTTTATTCCTTCATAAAAATCACCTTGGGAAGTACCGCCATCACCGGTATAAGTGATTGCTACATTTTTCTTACCGCGTTTTTTCAAACCAAGTGCAACACCAGCTGTTTGAACATACTGTGCACCAATAATGATTTGCGGGCTTAACGCTCTTACTTCATCTGGGTATTGGTTCCCGTGAAAATGTCCTTTAGAGAATAAGAAAGCTTGGTATAATGGAAGACCCTGCCAAATCAACTGTGGAACATCACGATATCCCGGCAAAATAAAATCATCTTGCTCAAGTGCAAATTGACTCCCTAGTTGAGAAGCCTCCTGCCCGGCAGTTGGTGCATAAAATCCTAAGCGTCCTTGACGATTAAGTGCAATGGAACGTTGGTCGAGTATACGTGTGTACACCATCCGTTTCATTAACTCCTTCAATTCATCATCTGATAAATCAGGGAGATCATCTTTATTTACAACTTCTCCATTTTCATTTAGAATCTGGAACATTTCGAATTGGTTTTCAATATTTTCAAGTACCTGTTTCAAAATGATTCACCTCTTCCTTTCTTATATCAAAATTAAGTATCCTTTAACTATTCTACCCTTTAACAATAAAAATTACATACTAAATACTTTTACCCTGATGCAGCAATTTTTAATCTGTATTATTTTATCATTACTGTTCTAAAAGGACGAGTAATAGAAAGTAATACAATTTTTATCCTTTTATATCTTAGCTTATTTTTTTATACTGGTCAATCACTTTGCTTCTTGAATTTTAATATATTTCACAAGCGCTTTCCAGCCATTCTCACACTACACAGAAACTGTATCACTAAATAAAAAAACTGTATCAATTTTATTTATGATACAGCCCGAAACATTTTTGCAGGCCGTACTTCTCCTTTATAAAATCCATTTTCGCTATTTTATTAGGGTTACCCATAGTAAAAGCTGCCATCATTCATTAAATGGATGATAGCAGCTTTTACTGTAATTATTCTTCTGATTGGTCTTCATAACTCACATTTAGATCAGATGCTTCATAAAATGTACGCTTTGCTTCATTATAATCTGCTGTGAGTTGATTAAACTCCCCGTTTAATGCAATAATTCCTTCATAATTTTCATTTAATGCTTCTAAATGTTCCGTTACTTCATTTGGGTCAAGCTCTTCCAGCTGCAGCATTTCATATAATTCTTTTTCCTGCGCTGTAGAAGCTTGATAAGTATCATTTAAATCATAGTATGCTGTATATCGTTCTGTCATAATTGCAACCATATTCTCTGCATCTTGCTGTACACTTTCATCCTCTAAATCAGAAATAATTGATTCCACTTGGATAAACGCTTCTTCAGACGCTTCAATGCTTTCTCTTTCTTCAGCCAACTTTTCCTGCTTCTGCTCTACAACAGAGATTGCTTCCTGTGATAATTCTTGAATCTGTTCAAAATGATCCATATCCAAATCCACAATTTGACTGAATATATCTTGTTCTTGCAATTCAAGCTCTTCAATTTCCTGTTGGGTTGTTTCATATCCTTCTTCTAATTGAATTGCTTCTTCAAGATGATCGTGTATTTGCTCTTCAGAGGATTTGCTGCTGCATGCAGCAATCAAAAATAAAGAAGAAATAATCATTCCCAATAAATAAATTTGTTTTAACACAAAAAAACCTCCAATATGTACATTTCTTTCTCTTACTTCATCAGTCATTTGATTTTTTAGACAATATACGTCTAAAATTGTAACATATCAAATGGATGTCAACAAAAGCTTTTACATCTTCTTTCCCTATTTTATAATATGAGATAGCATCATCTCTAAGAATATGTGTTATGATAGGCAACAGACTTGTCTCACATAACTTTCTAATTTAAGTGGGTGTTCAAAATAACACGGCGGATTGCTTCGTACTTTTTGAACACACACTTTAACGTAAAAATAAAGGAGTCGTAAACATGATTACAATGAAAGATATTGTCAGGGAAGGGCATCCTTCTTTAGTTAAAAAAGCAGATAAGGTAAAAGTTCCGCTCTCTGCGGATGATAAGCAATTGTTAGAAGATATGCTGCAATTCTTAAAAAACAGTCAGGATGAGGAAATAGCTGAAAAATATAATTTAAGAGCAGGTGTAGGTTTAGCTGCGCCTCAACTCGGCATAGAAAAACAATTAATTGCGCTGCATTTTGAGGATAGTAAAGGGAAGAAATACAGCATGGGACTAGCAAATCCGAAAATCATCAGCCATTCTGTTGAGCAATCATACCTGCAAAGCGGGGAAGGATGCTTATCTGTTGACCGTGTTATAGAGGGCTATGTCCCAAGGCATGCCCGTATTACCATAACAGCTACAGATATACATGATAACCCCGTTAAACTTCGGTTAAAAGATTATCCGGCAATTGTTTTCCAGCACGAAATTGATCATTTACACGGGATTATGTTTTTTGATCGAATGAATCAAGATAATCCTTTTGCAATTCCAGATAATGCAATCGAGATCAGCTGACTGATAACTTATTGAAATTTCTTTGCAAGCCTGTATAAATTTGTTGATTTAGACGATGATAGAAATAGTTTACCTGACCCGACCAGAAAATTTATTACACGTTAGGAAAGTATAAAATTTTTACGCAGAAGCATCGGTGCAGTAAAAATTTTCAGGTGGCAAGTATAAGCGCGGTTAAGGCAGTCCTGCGCCTTTTCCATACTTGGTTTGCCAAGTTTTCTTTATTATTTATCGTTTTTTATTTAATTCTTTCCCATTTCGTACTATACTATAGATAAGAGGATTGGACGGTAGAGGGTTGAATTTGCTTTTCTATATTATCGGAAGGAGAAGTGAGTCCTTATGCTGAAACGTCTTAAAGAAAAACTCAAAAAACGTTTAAAGGATTTACTAGGCAAAGAGGGGCGTGTACCAACTACTAATAAAAATTAATCGCCAAACAATCAGATTCAAAAGAAAAAAGCCATTTTTTAGGGTGAGCCGACGGAAACTTACCTTTTATAACGGAATAGATAGCTTTGACTATTATAGAGTTTTTAATTTTAAAGGAGAGATGAAATGATTTTTAAAGTATTATATCAGGCATCCCAAGAAGAAGTGCCTGTAAGAGAACGCACGGAGAGCCTCTATGTAGAAGCTGAATCCGTAAGAGAAGCAAGATCAAAAATTAGTGACCGTAACATTAACATTGAGTACATTCAAGTATTAGATGAGGCACATCTCGAATACGAAAAAAGTACCGGTAACTTTGAATTGGAGAATGTATAATAATGAAATTTGTAAAAAATGATCAGACAGCTGTTTTTGCCCTTGGCGGACTTGGGGAAATCGGCAAAAATACGTATGCAGTTCAATTCCAGGATGAGATTATCCTTATTGATGCAGGGATTAAATTCCCGGAGGATGAGCTTCTTGGTATTGATTATGTCATTCCGGATTACACCTATCTTGTGCAAAATCAAGATAAAATTAAGGGTCTTTTTGTTACACATGGTCACGAAGATCACATTGGTGGAATTCCATTTTTATTAAAGCAAATTAATGTGCCAATTTATGCTGGTAAGTTAGCAATCGGTTTAATTCGTAATAAACTGGAAGAACATGGTTTATTGCGCAGTACGAAGCTAATTTCCATTCAAGAAGATGATGTTATTAAATTCCGTAAAACTTCCGTTAGCTTTTTCCGTACCACACACAGTATTCCAGATTCTTTTGGCGTGGTAGTGAAAACACCGCCTGGAAATATTGTTCATACTGGCGATTTCAAATTTGATTTCACACCAGTCGGAGAACCTGCAAACCTTTCAAAAATGGCTCAGATTGGCGAAGAAGGAGTATTATGCCTCCTGTCCGATAGTACGAATAGTGAAGTACCTGGATTTACAATGTCAGAAAGTGTTGTTGGCGAAAGCATCCAAGATATATTCAGCCGCGTTGATGGCAGACTGATATTTGCTACATTTGCGTCTAATATCTATCGCCTCCAGCAGGTTGTTGAAGCAGCCGTGAAGCATAACCGTAAAGTAGCTGTCTTTGGAAGAAGTATGGAATCGGCAATAAACATCGGACTGGAGTTAGGATATATTCAGGCTCCAAAGGACACGTTTATTGAAGGCAACCAAATTAATCGTCTTCCGGCAAATGAAGTAACGATCCTCTGTACTGGTTCACAAGGCGAATCCATGGCAGCACTTTCTCGTATTGCCAATGGAACACACCGTCAGATTCAACTTATTCCTGGAGATACGGTTGTATTTTCATCATCACCAATCCCTGGAAATACTGTCAGTGTAAGTAAAACAATTAATAAGCTGTATCGTGCAGGAGCAGATGTGATTCATGGCAAACTTAGTAACATTCATACATCGGGTCACGGAAGCCAGGAAGAACAAAAGCTTATGCTGCGCTTAATTAAGCCAAAATATTTCATGCCGATTCATGGTGAATACCGCATGTTAAAAGAACATACGAAATTAGCTGAGTTATGCGGAGTTGAAGAAAATCACTCCTTCATCATGGACAATGGGGATGTACTTGCTCTTGGAAAAGAACAAGCCTCGATCGCCGGCAAAATCCCATCCGGCTCCATCTATGTAGATGGAAGCGGAATTGGCGACATCGGGAATATTGTGCTTAGAGATCGCAGAATTCTTTCTGAAGAAGGCTTGGTTATTGTCGTAGTAAGTATTAACATGAAAGAATTCAAAATTGAAGCAGGTCCTGATATTATTTCTCGCGGCTTTGTTTATATGCGTGAATCGGAAGACCTTATCAACGATGCACAGAAGCTTGTTTCCAAACATTTAGAAAAAGTAATGGAACGCCGGACGACGCAATGGTCAGAAATTAAAAATGAAATTACGGACACGATTGCTCCTTTCTTATATGAAAAGACAAAGCGTCGTCCAATGGTATTACCGATCATTATGGAAATCTAAAGAACAAAAGCTTCATTCTCCTTATAAATTGCTTGAGGAGAATGAAGCTTTTCTTTAAAGAGGTACAAGCCTATGAAAGACAAATATTATGATAAGCTGTTACATATTCATACGATGGAGAACAAGAAAATGGTATATCCTGAATCACATCACTATAATCCTTATGAACCTACACCATATAGTGCTTTAGAAAAATTAACAAAAAATTATTCTTTTGCTAAACAGGATTCTATGATTGATTTTGGCTGCGGAAAAGGCCGTCTGCCATTTTACCTACATTATTTTCAACATGTATCTGTTACCGGCATTGAGATGGACCCACGCTTTTTCAGCGATGCTCAGCAAAACCTGCAGGCATATAAGCAATTGATACGCTCTGAAAATAATCAGGGTACTATCCAATTTATTTGTGGTTTGGCAGAAGAGTATGAAATTACAGCCCAGGATAACCGCTTTTATTTTTTCAACCCTTTTTCCATACAAATTTTCAAACACATTGTCTCTAATATTTTAAAATCAGTTGAAGATGCACCAAGAGAGGTAGATATTATTCTTTATTATCCTCATGAAACGTATATCCAATTTCTTGAATACGACAGCCCCTTCGCATTATGGATGGAAATAAAACTCAAGGCATACTGGCTTAATCCGGATGAGCGCCTTCTTGTCTACCGTTTCAGCAATGAATTAATCTAGTTGAATGTATTAAAAACCTTCCACAGCCGTCTAAGAAATGGAAGGTTTTTAATTTAATCGAAAATCAAGGCTTTTTCAAACCGGTTAATATCCTGATCTGCTCCGATGACAATTAATATATCCCCCTCGGATAAGGGCTCGTCTGCTTCCGGGGAAACATCGATTTCCGCACCTCTTTTTATCGCCACAATATTACATCCAAACCTGGCCCGGACATCAAGTGTAATTAAATTCTTTCCAATCATTTTCTTACCGGCAATAACCTCTACCATACTGTACTCATTGGAAAGCTCCAAATACTCTAAAATATTATTAGATATAAAACTGTGTGCCAGCCGTTTTCCCATATCCCGCTCTGGATGAACTACATGATGCACACCAATCCGGTTTAGTATTTTTTCATGATAGTCATTCTGCGCTTTGACAGTTATTCTTCTTATATTTAAATCGGTTAATATAACTGCTGCGAGAATACTTGCTTGTATATTTTCACCGATAGCTACGATGACATGATCAAAATTGGTAATTCCGATTTCCTTCAAGGCATCTTCATCGGTTGCATCCAGCACCACTGAATGAAAGGCAATATTTTTATATTCATTGACCTTCGTCTCGTCAGAATCAATCGCCAGGACATGCATTCCTTTTTCACTTAGCTCCTTACAAATACTGCCGCCAAATCTGCCGAGACCAATTACTGCAAAATCTTTCTTCATAAGAAACCTCCATTCTTCTGAACTTTATATTAACATAAAGCATGAAAGAAAGGGAGCAGCTGCATCATCTGCTCCCCCTGCTATGCTACATAGCATCCAGCATGGTAAATTGTGATTTTACAAGCTCGTAGTATTTTCCATGCTGCTGCATTAATTCCTGATGGTTTCCATATTCTAAAACTTCTCCCTGCTCCAGAACATAGATACAGTCTGCTTCCCGAATTGTCGACAATCTATGTGCAATAATAATCGACGTTCTCCCTTTTAACAAGTGTTTTAAAGCCTTTTGAATCTTCACTTCAGATTCTGTATCAATACTTGCTGTCGCTTCATCCAGAATAATGATGCTTGGATTTGCCAGCAAAGCTCTTGCAAAGGATAATAATTGTCGTTCGCCGGCTGATAGAATATTTCCCCGCTCCTCCACCTCTGTCTCATAACCATTTGCTAAGCGGCTGATAAAACTGTCTGCCCCGACAACCTTTGCTGCTTCCTTTACTTCTTCATCACTTGCCTCCGGTCTGCCGAAACGAATATTTTCCATTATCGTTCCCGAAAAGATAAATGTATCCTGGAGAACAACGCTGATGCGCTGTCGCAAGCTATCTAAAGTCACATCTCTCAGGTCATGCCCATCCACTCTCACCGCTCCTGATGTGGGGTCATAGAAACGGCTGATTAAGTTGGCAATGGTAGACTTTCCACTTCCCGTATGTCCAACCAAAGCAATTGTCTGTCCTGCTTCAATATCCAGGGAAATTTTCTTTAGAGCTAAACGATCTGCATTATAAGCAAATTCCACTTCATCGAATTCAATTTTTCCTTCCATCTCCTCTATTTCATATGCATCTTCTTTTTCTGCAACATTCGGCTGCTCATCTAAGAATTCAAAAATACGCTCTGAGGAGGCCATTGCCATTAACAATTGATTATACATCTGCCCCAGTCTTGAAATCGGCTCCCAGAACATACCTAAGAAAAAGGCAAAGGAAATAAATGTTCCTAATTCAATCGTTCCATTTAGAATTAAATAAGAACCAAAAGCAATTAAGATAATCGTTCCGACTGCATCGCAGATATCGACAAGCGGTCTGAAAAAGGCACTCTTCTTTGCGGCATCACGGAAGCTGTTAAAGAATCCTGTGTTGACACCATCAAAAAATTCCGCATTCTCTTTTTCTTGAGAAAAGGATTGCGTAATACGCATTCCTTGAAGCCCTTCATTTAAATGCGAATTCATTCTGGATTGCTGCAGACGAACCACCTGCCAAGACCGCCTTATTTTCCTTCTTAATGTAGTAGATATGATAAACATCAGCGGAATGACAATGATAACAGCCAGTGCTAAAGGCGGACTCATCACGAAAAGGATAATGATAATACCGCTTAACATTAAAATATCCATTAACAGATTAATAATTCCATTCGTAAATAACTCTTGTAAGGAATTAATATCATTTAAAATCCGAACCAGTATGGACCCTGCTGAACGATTATCAAAAAATCGATGTGACAGCCTCTGGACATGGGAAAAAAGTTTTTGTCTTAAATCATAAATAACATTTTGCCCTAAAATATTTACCCATTTAATCCGGAAACGGTTTGCTATGAAACTGATCATATAAAGAATGGAAATTCCTGTAACAAGGTAGATTAATAGATTTCCGTCATTTTGAGCAATTGCTATGTCTACAGCTACTTTACCTATCAGGATCGGGATAGATAACCGTATAACTGTGGCAATAATCATTGCAATAATAGCCCCGGGTAAGTATGTTTTTGAATAGGGCTTTAAAAACTGAAGCAACCTCCACATCTGTTCCCAGTTAAAGGGTTTCTCAATTGCCTGGTCTGTTGTATAATGAAACCGCTCCAGATGATCACTTTGTTTTTTTGCTTCTTTTACTTTCGCCAAGTCTCTCCCCCCCTTTAATTAACCGCACTCATAATCTCTTCGCGGTCTTGATACTGGATATTATAAATCCGTTCATACGGTCCATTATTATTTAATAAGAAATCATGCGTACCTCTTTCAACAATTTCACCATCCTCCAGGACTAAAATTTCATCTGCATGCTTTAAAGAAGAAATACGGTGCGCAATAATAAAGGAGGTTCTGTTCTTCATCACTGCCCGTAAAGCCTTTTGGATTTTATGCTCTGTTTGCATGTCAACAGCAGAAGTTGCATCATCTAAAACGAGAATACTCGGGTCAATACAAATGGCTCTGGCTATCGCTATCCGCTGCTTCTGTCCGCCGGATAAGCCCATTCCTCTTTCGCCCAGGAGTGTGTCATAGCCATCTGGAAGCTCCATGATAAAGTCATGTGCCTGCGCCATTTTTGCCGCAGCTACAATGTCTTCTTCACGAATTCCCGGTGTACCGTAAGAAATATTTTCTTTAATTGTAGTTGAAAATAGGAATGGCTCCTGCAGAACAAAACCAATCTGACTGCGAAGGCTTTTCAGCTTATAGTCCGAAACAGGACGTCCGTCGATTAGAACCTCCCCTTCTTCCGGCTCATAAAATCGGGTAATAAGCTGGGTAATACTTGTTTTTCCAGATCCAGTCGCGCCGATTAAACCAATTGTCTTGCCTGGCGGGGCATCAAAGCTGACATGCTTTAATGCTTCATCATCTTCCTCAATATATGTTAAAGTAACATCCTTAAATGTCACATGACCCTGAATTTCTGCATCGACAGCATCAGGCTTTTCTTCAATATCCTCAAGCGCTTCCAGTATCTCTAACAACCGCTCTCCCGATGCTTTTGCCTGGGAAAATTGATTAATAATAAATCCTAAGTTCATAAGCGGTCCCATGATAAACCAGACCAAACTGAAAAAAGCCATTAATTGTCCCGTTGTCATGGATCCATTTATAACAAAAAAACCACCGAATGCTAATAAAACAACCGCACTAACATTCCCGATAAATTCCATTACCGGAAAATACTTCGCCCATAACCCGGAAGTAAACAGATACTTCTTGCGATAGTTATCATTACTTTCAGAAAACCTTCCAATTTCAAAATCTTCTCTCGATAATGATTTAACCGTATTCATCCCGCTGATATTTTCCTGTACTCTCGTATTTAATCTGCCAAAGGATCGTCGAATATGTCGAAAGGCGGGATGAACCTGTTTATCAAATTTATAAACAACAAATGCAAGAAATGGCATAGCGGCCATTGTAATAAGTGCAAGAGGAATAGAATAATAGAACATTACTGAAATACTTATTACCATCAGAGCAACAACACGAATTAATTCCGCAAAACCAAGGGAGAGAAAGAAGCGAAACCCTTCTACATCCGCAGTCAGCCGGGACATAATATCTCCTGTTTTTGCATTATCGTAATACTTAAATGCAAGTGATTGCAGCTTATCATACAAAGACTCACGCAACTTATATACAGCAGTCATCCCAAATAAATCACCCAGATACTGAAAGAAAAATGTGGAAATGCCTTTCACTACCATTAATCCTAAAAATGCACCGCAGATATAAGGAATCAATTCATATCTCTGTTCAGCAACGACTTCATCAATCGTAATTTGAAGTATGATCGGATAAACGACTGTAATAGATGTAACGATAAGCATACAAATAATGGACCAGATAAAGTATTTCTTATATGGCCAATAGAAGCGCTTTAATTTTTTAAAAATATTCAAAATTTGTTCCTCCTTTCACTAATCCGTATTAACTAATATAACGGTTTCCGAAATAGATTTCTACTGTTTTGCTTTTTTTTTGAAAATTTTTTTAAATTATTTTTAGATATTGATAATATCTTCTTTTTTAGTACGCATTCAAAAAGTTTGATAGAAAGGATCGGCCGGCTAAGAGCCCGACGTCATGGATCTAAGACTATTCACCCCCATCAATTATTTTGGTTAGACTTTTAAACGCCCTCTTTCAGTATACTGATTCTGACCATCAAGCACATCATACAGCAGACTGAAATCTCCATACAACAAAGGCCTTATCATGGATAAGACCTCTTCTGCGACGATTGGCTTATATTTATTGCTTTGCATTTAATAACCGTTTCAAACGCTGCTCGATCAAACTTGTTGAAGATTTCCCAATTTGTTTAAATCGCAGCCTTTCCTGTTTATCAAATAAATATAATGCAGGAACATATCGGAATTGAAATAGATCAGCCAGCTGATCATCCATGTCATCAAGATAAACAGCATCACAATACAACAGGTCCAGCTTATTTTTTATTGCTGATAAACTAATTTGTTCCTTATCTAAATATGTATGAATGAAAATTGGAACCACATTTTTTGACTTTATTTCCGGAATAGCAGTCAGCTTCTGTAAAAAATAGCTGCAAGATGAACAGCTCACAGACCAGAAGACTACAATGGTTGGCTTTCCGCCGGCTAATAACAGAGACTGGTTACTCCCAGGCAATTGCTTGAATCCCGATAAATCAGGAAGTACATCATACATCTGCATAAAGTCACTCCTTATTTTTACTCTTAACTGATATATGACGAAGGAGAAAAATGTATGCATTTGTTTTATCACGAAAGATTCATCATAAAGAAAGCTTGGCGAATGCCTTAGTTAGGGTCTGGGACCGCGATTACTCGTCCTATCAAAACCGCTGCACTTATACTTTTTTCCTTAGATTCTTTATACTTCCATTCTTAAAGTGTAAAAATAAAAAGATTTTCTCCATCTGATAAGAGAAAATCTTTTTATAAAAGTGACATGATATCTATCCGAAGCTAATCAAATGACCGGATAAAAGTTTCTACCGCTTCCACCCCGACAGAAAGTGCAGCTTCATTCGGGCTTAGCCTCGCATGATGGAGTCCATACGGAGAATCCACGCCGAGCCAAAACATAAAGCCCGGAATTTCTTTTAACATATCTCCAAAATCTTCTCCAGTCATTGCCGCCGAGGCCTGAATATAGGTGATATCCGTCGTAGCCAGCGATTCTTTAAAGAGCTCTACATATTTTTCATCATTTACTACTTGATAATAGTTTGCTCCATAATCTACATCAATTTGACAATCATATGCTATTTCAAAGCCTTTAATCAGCTTCTCCAGCTTTTCCTTCACCAGGACAATTGAGGAAGCCTCTGTCGTCCGGATCGTTCCTTCCAAGCGTGCTGTCTCTGCGATGGCATTTTGAACAAACCCGCTTTCCATTTTTCCAATCGTCACAACAGAACCATCTAAAGGATTCAGCCCCCGGGAAACTATCTGCTGAAGCTGGACAACAAAATTACTTGCCGCCACGGTCATATCCTTTGCTAAATGCGGATAAGCAGCATGTCCGCCAAGCCCTTTGAAATCAAGAAACAGCTCACTTGTATTTGCAAATAAAAGTCCCGGCTTTGAAGATACCTGACCAACTGCTAATTCCGGAGCTATGTGCAATGCAAAAATGATATCCGGCTTCCAGTCGAGAAATTCCTTTGACCCGATCATCGGTTTAGCACCGCCTGGTCCTTCTTCTGCCGGTTGAAAAATAAATAAAACATCATCTTTTACGGGCTGCGCAATTATTCTTTTGAGTGTTCCCAAGGCAATCGTCATATGAAAATCATGTCCACAGGCATGCATTCTCCCGACATGTGTGGAAGAAAATTCAAAACCGGTGTCTTCTAAAATCGGCAGACCGTCTATATCTGCTCGGAAGCCAATCCGCTTTGCAGGGTTGGTTCCAGATACATGGACGAAAATACCGGTCCGCCAGGTTTTAATTTTAACACGATCTGTCGCCATTTCCCCGATTTTTGCCAGCAGGTATTCTTGCGTCTTCTCTTCCTTAAAGCCTAATTCAGGAATTTGGTGCAGCTCCCTGCGGATCGTTTGCAAATCGAATGCTGTCATAAAGTCCTCATCTGCCTTAGTTATCTAATTTACGAAGCTCTTGTTTAATTTCTGTCTTGGATTTTGTCTGCTCATCAATCTCTTTTAAAATACGGGCAGGTGTACCACCGACCAATGTATTCGGCTCTACATCCTTTGTAACAATAGACCCTGCTGCGACAATAGAACCTTTTCCAATCGTAATTCCTTCAAGGACAACAACATTCGCACCAATAACCACATCATCTTCTACAACAACCGGTTTTGCAGAAGGCGGCTCAATAACACCAGCCAGCACAGTGCCTGCACCAATGTGGCAGTTCTTACCTACTGTCGCTCTTCCGCCAAGCACTGCATTCATATCAATCATCGTTCCTTCGCCGATAACAGCACCGATATTAATCGATGCACCCATCATAATAACAACACCATCACCAATTTCTACCTGGTCACGAATGACAGCACCCGGCTCAATACGCGCATTGATATTTTTCAAGTCCAGTGTTGGAATTGCAGAATTACGGCGATCGTTTTCTATCACATAGTCTTCGATAACTGCTTCATTCTCTTTTAAGAATTGCTCTACTGCTTTCCACTCACCAAACAATGTACCGCTTTTCACATCAACAAATGCTTTAATCCCATCCTGCTCAGGAAGCTTGTCCAAATCTCCCTTCACATAAACCTTCACAGGGGTACTTTTCTTACTATTAGAAATAAACTGTATAATTTCATTTGCATCCATAGTTAACTATTCCTCCATTTTCTATCATCTCTTTATTACTTTAGCAGACGACACCTTTATCGGCAACTAAAATCATCAGAAAAGCGAACGAGCTTTCACAGGGTTCAGGTGATTCTACGTTACCCGTACAATGCAAATACTCTCAGCAGGAATTCCTCACCATATATCTCTTTGATTAAACCTTTATCAATCTCAATTAGATAGAAAAAACCCCTAAAGCAGAAGAAAAACAATATCCTATCTTCTGTGCTTTAGGGAGACTCTATTATTATTTTTTATATGCGTTCATATAAATATCTTTCTTGACCTGCTTTAAGATTGCTCTTCTTGTTAAAATACCGTCAAAATAACCATCTGTATCAACCAAACATACAAATGGATGGTCAATAGAAGCATTCAGACCATCTAATAAACTGTTTTCTCTTGTTAAGGTTGGTACGTCGCTGGCCATAACATCCATCACCCGGATTTCTGATAAGCGTTCCATCTCAAAGCTTTCTATACCCAGGACCTCATTAAGGATAACGGTTTTACCGATAATTCCGGCAAATTTATAGGTTGCATCAAGTACGGGCACTGCGGTATAGCCGGATTTCATTAATACCAGTAAAGCATGCTCTAAAGGATTATTAAGCTGGACATGTGCCACCTTTTCAGCAGGTATAAGGACTTCACTAATCTTAACATCTGTCAATTGCTTATCTTGCGTTGCGCTCACCTTATCTACCCCCTTCTTCATAAAAAAACTGGTGGTTATTCAATGATGATGATGATGAATTTGAGTATTTTGTAAAAACAATTCAGTATATACAAATTTACTGCTTCAATAACTGCCTTATACCTTCATTGCAAAGTTCATATGCATTATTTATTCGTACAATAATGTATCAGCCGCCAACCTTAAAGCATATTCCATACCTTTTTTAATTATACACATTACTAGTTTAACACACTTCCTCTTTTCTCTCACAATGATAGCATCAACAGATTCCTAAATTGGAAAAATATAGATTGTTTGAAGAATTACCCGTTTTGCATTTTTAAAAGCATGCCTTTCTTGCCATAAAGATATGTCCACCACAATGATTTTTGATGAAAGGAGCCCATTACAGGAATCGGTAGCGTTTAACTTATTTTATAACCTTTCTTTACTGTAGAAAAACTTTGCAAGTCACTCCTTTAAAGATTGTAAAAAGATCAGGCTGCATCTACTCGACCTATTCAGTTCGTTCGTCTGATCCAAATAAGATGGCAATAAAACTTTCTTATTTGCAAAATGAAAAAAGTCACCTATCCGTGCTATAATTTTCGTATCGGGTTATTCAGAAAGGAAATTATACTATGAATCGCAGAACATTTTTAAAAAGGTCTTTAGGAAGCTTATTGACATTACTTGGCTTAAGCGGCGGAACTTATTTTTACGCCCGTGAGATAGAACCTTCTCTACTGAAAATCACAGAAGAATCCATTACATCTCCGCAAATTCCCAACGCTTTTAATCAGTTTAAAATCGTTCAATTTTCCGATACACATTTAGGTTTTCATTATGATTTAGAACAGCTAGAAACACTTGTTTCAAAGATTAATAATCTGGAGCCTGATTTAATTCTGTTTACTGGAGATCTGGTTGATGAGCCTAATAATTATCATTGGAATAACAAGCTCATTCATTTACTGCAAAAGTTAGATGCGCGAGAAGGGAAGTATTGGATATATGGAAATCATGATCATGGAGGCTATGGAACGGATATTTTATACGAAACCTTTGAAGCAGCTGATTTTACCTTATTGCAAAACAGTGCTTCCCGTATTGAGCGGGAGGATGCATCCTTCATCTTAGCAGGACTGGATGATGCTATGCTGGGAAACCCTGATATTAGTCAGGCTCTTGAAGAACGAAACGATTCTGATTTCACTATACTTCTGGCTCATGAACCTGACCTTGCTGATACCGTAAAGAATTATCCAGTAGATATTCAATTATCGGGGCATAGTCATGGAGGCCAGGTCCGCCTGCCATTTATCGGTGACTTATACACACCTGCATATGCAGAAAAGTATGTTCAAGGGAAGTATACCATTTCAGATAGATTGACGCTCTATGTGAACAGCGGGATTGGAACAACCCGCTTACCTTATCGATTTTTTTGTAAACCGGAGCTGCATGTATTTACATTGCATTCCTTATAGTGCGTGTTCAAAAAGTTCGATAAAAAGGATCAGTCGGTTAAGAACGCGACGTCCTGGAGCATAAGATTACTCCCCCAACCGTAAAGCGTTGTCGCAACACCGACATTAGTACGTCCTGGGACTGGGACTGCGATTACTCGCCCCATCGAAAAACATTTGTGCGTCAACGCACTTCCGCAGGATGCAGTGGCTTCTACGTTGCCCACACGATGTTGATGTTCTTAGTGGAAGTTCACTTTCCCGTCGTGTCACTTTTATTGTACTTTTTGAACATCCTCTTATAGAAGCTTTCTCTAAGAAACTTGGCATGCCAAACTTCAAAGGCGGGTGTTAAAAGCAGAAACTTGAGCAAAACTTATTTAAAAATGTCATAATTCCTTCATATGAGATGGTTTCTCACCTTTTTTTCCAATGCTATAATGAACATAAGTTATCGCAGGGAAGGATTTAATGCTATGAGAAATTATTTAATACTTATTGGTTTATTTTTTGTATTGGCTGGATGCGGGCAAAGTTATGCAATTGAAACAACCATGTCAGAACAAGTTCCCGATTTTGAGTACACAACACAGGATGAGGAGCAGCTCACTCTGGACGATTTAAAGGGAGAATGGTGGGTCGCTGACTTTATCTTTACAAACTGCACAACTGTCTGTATGCCGATGACATATAATATGGCTCATCTGCAATCGATGATGGAGGAAGAAGGTATCGATGCACAGCTTGTTTCCTTTAGCGTCGATCCAGATTTCGATACTCCTGAGGTGTTAAAGGAATATGCTTCTAATTACGATGCAGACTTTGCTAATTGGTCTTTTGTAACAGGGTACGACTTTGAAACAATCCGTGAATTTTCCATTAAGCATTTTAGAAATCTCGTTCAAGCTCCGGCAGAAGGCGATGATCAGGTCATCCACGGGACATCCTTCTTTTTAGTCAGCCCGGAAGGAGAAGTTGTTAAAAATTATGATGGTGTTGAAATCGACAACATGGAAGCCATCCTCGCCGATTTAAAAAAGGTAAACTAAATAACCTCCAGATGCAATAAAAAATATGTTGCTCCACCAAAAGAAATCTGTTCACTGCACTACCTAAAAGGCCTTAGTCATGAAGCTATGGTCTTTTTTTCTTTCCAAAGCTTTCTTCACCCTAACAAAACAAGGGCATTTGTTCGTATTTTTTCGATATAGTATTGAAATTCCATAAATTTTAAGTTAGAGTATTACTTAAAATAGATTGATTGAAATCCTTTTTTAAAAGGAGAGACAAAAAATGAAACACGAAGTTGAGATTCAAAAGCTTGCACAGGCTTTATTTGTTATTAACAAGCATGCTAAAACAGCTCCCGAGCCAAAGCAGCTATACCAACTAAAGAAGCAAGCCATTGAAAAATTATTAAAAGAGAACAAAGCATTTAAAAAAGGGCTCCATTTTTCAGACCATCCTAAGCTCAGTAATCAGCATTCTACTGTGCTTATTAAAGTAGGAGACTATTGTTTCCATATTCCCCCTGTTAAAGAAGATCTAAAACAGCTGAAACATCTAGGTGCTTTAGATCAAAGCTACCGCAATCCACCGGTAAAAATGTCCTTATCTCAAGCAAAGCGGCTTATCTGCCAATATATTAACTGGAAGCAAGAAAAACCAAAGTCCCCCACTGCCAAAAAGCAGCATTCCAGCTATTACGTACCTTCTTCCTTAGGAAAAATGGATTGGCCTCCTGCACGCTCTAAAAAGAGATAAAGGCTGCTGGATATTTAGAATAAGCTTAGTTAGCTTAAAGGATGTTCACACTTATAAATATCTTTTGTGGTCAAGCACTAAAATAAGTGAAGTTTGTTATAGAGGATGTTCAAAAAGTTCAACAAAAATGATTCGGTATAAAAAGGAACTTCTACTAAGAACGCACAGGATGTGCTAGTGTCGGTGTTGCAGCCACTCTTTACGGCGGGCGGCGTGAGTAATCTCAGGCCCCAGGACGCCTGAGACCTTAGCCGACTTGATCCTTTTTATCAGACTTTTTGAACACGTACTTATGGAATATTTTATTTTCTTTTTAATAAAAATTGATGCAGTAACGGGAAAACTGCCAATCCTGCCCCTAAAACAGCAAGACTTTGCATGGCTGACCTTACAAAGTGCCAGGCAGCTCTTTCCTGAACCATGGCTAAAATAATCGTTATACCAATGACAACAATACTTGCACCAATATAAGCAAGAAAGCGCAGCATTTGCTTTTTTATCGCCCACTTATATATTTTTTTCATTATAAAGTAGACTGCCAGACTGCATAAAAGCATCACACTGACATAGATATAAGCGATATTAATCCCAATATTTCCTATAGATACAATTCCTGATAGCAGCATATTCTCACCTTTTCCTCCAGAATCCTTTGCTGCTTAGTTTCGTCACTTCCAGTTTATTTTATACCGGTGGAAAACACTCCCTGCTGCATGGAAGCAGTATCATTGAACATTTGCACAGTACCTGCCTGACATTTCACAGTTACAGTAAAAAAACCGCTTTAGCAAGGATTCCCCTACTCAGCGGTTAGTTCTTTTTTATTCTTTTTATGATTCAATAAAAAAGCTTCCTGTTTCTTTTCTAACTTCTCTTCAATTTGTGATATACTTTTTTCATCGTTTAATAATTCTTGTCTGTTCATATCAACCAGCTGTTCAAAATTCAGAGATCTTGGTCGCATATTGTATTCTCCTTTCATTCTTTATTTCCATTATACCCTATTTTGTTCATATTAATCCAAATTATTTGAACATTTATTGAAACTTTTAAGCGAAGGTGATTATATTGAAGCATTTATTAAATAATAACGTAAAAAAAATTGAAATATCAGGGATTCGCAAATTTTTTAATCTTGTTTCCGGTGAAAAGGATATCGTTTCTTTAACCATCGGCCAGCCCGATTTCCATACCCCGGATAATGTTAAGCAAGCAGGTATTCAGGCTATAGAGAATAACCTTACAACGTATACGCCAAATCAGGGGATTCTTGATTTACGGAAGGCGATACATCATTTTTACAAAACAAATTATAGATTGGATTACCGCCCCGAGTCCGAAATAATTGTTACCTCAGGTGCGTCGGAAGCGATCGATATTACTTTTAGAACCATTCTTGCACCAGGAGATGAGGTTATTTTACCAAGCCCTATTTATCCTGGTTATGAACCATTAATTACGCTGGCTGGTGCTAAACCGATTCATGTAAACACAACCCATACAGGCTTTAAATTTACTCCTGATATATTAGCAGATGCTATCTCAGAAAAAACAAAATGTGTTGTACTTCCCTCTCCATCCAATCCGACAGGCGCCGCATATTCTGAGGAAGAATTGCAAGCACTTGCGGAGGTACTTAAGGGAAAAGAAATATTTATTTTATCCGATGAGATTTATAGTGAAATTGTATTCGATTTTGCCCATACATCGATTGCTTCCATTTCGGATTTAAAAAACCAGACTATCGTGATTAATGGTGTATCCAAATCACATTCTATGACAGGCTTCCGTATCGGCTACACACTTGCTCCAGAGTGGATATCTGAACAAATGTTAAAGGTGCATCAATACAATGTATCCTGTGCTGCGTCGATCAGCCAATATGCTGCCTTAGAAGCATTGACGACTTATCAGGAGCATACAGCACATATTAAGCAGGTCTTTAAAAAACGCCGAGATTACGTATATGAACGGTTGGTAAAAATAGGATTAGAGGTTGAACAGCCGCAGGGTGCATTTTATATGTTCCCGAAGCTCCAATTAGATAATCTGAATTCATTTGACCTGGGGCAATCCTTAGTCCGTGATGCCAAGCTCGCTCTTGTTCCAGGAACCAGTTTCTCTAAAGATGGGGAAGGCTATATGCGGCTAAGCTACGCCTATCACGAAGACATTCTAAAAGAAGGACTGGATAGGCTGGAAGCATACTTGTTAAGTAAAAAATAAACAGCATCCTGTCTTTTCATTCCATATTTTTCAGCATTTCCATTAGCATGTTTGCGCCCTATTGCGTAGGCATGCTACGATAAAAGAGATTAAGTACTTTTTGGAGATGAGTATGTGGAAAATATCAAACAAAAAAAAGAATGGATAGGCTGGATAAAAGCGATTATTATTACGATGATGCTTGCATTTTTTCTCAGAACATTTATTTTTGCTACTTCCATTGTAGAAGGAGAAAGTATGTACCCCACACTTCAAGATGGAGAGCGTGTGATTTTTAATAAAATTGTTTACACAGTAGACGATCCTGCCCGGGGTGATGTGGTCATTATTCATCAGCCTCCGAAAAACTATGTAAAACGCATTATCGGGATGCCTGGGGAAACGATAGAAATTGAAAATAGTCAATTATATATTAATGGCGAGGCTTATCAGCAGCATTTTTTAAGTGATGACGTCATTGCCCAGACCAATAGTTTTGGCCCTATAGAAATTCCTGAGGGGAATTATTTCGTAATGGGAGATAATCGGCTGATCAGTAAAGACAGCCGTAATGGACTCGGATTTATTCCACGGGGGGATATTATCGGCAAATCAGAGCTGATTATTTATCCATTCAATAAATTTGGCTGGATAGAATAAAAGCAGAGAGCTGCATATCTTTTTTTGAAAATCCTCTTTCAGAAAAAAGAAGCAGCTTTCTGCTTTTACAATGATAAAGGGACTATTCTCTATCCATAACACAATAACCAATATTCAACACGAGGATTGCAAAGCATACTACACCAAAAAGCATTTCCATCCCAAAAGCACTCCCTTCGATATGTACAATATATGATTTTATTATTTCACTAATCTAATTCCATCTTATCAATATCTCCGTATAAAATAAAGTAAAAATATAATTACGGCTCGCCGACGAAGTCATTTTCTCTTCCTGTATCACCTGGTGTAATCATTTTCCTGAAATAAAGCATTATGTAAAAAAAGAATTAGGGCAAATGTCTATACACATTTTATCTATTTGCATACAGTAATACTGTAAGTTCAGGAGGTGAAAAGCATGGGCTATGGATATGGTGGTGGCTACGGTTATGGTGGCGGCTGTGGCTACGGAAACGGCTTTGCGCTGATTGTTGTTCTTTTCATTTTATTAATCATCGTTGGAGCTGCATTTTACTGCTAATCAGAAAATGGCTTGTGCTGCAGGCACAGGCCATTTTTTTAAATGTTTTTGAAACCCCCCTGCTATGCAGGGGGTTCTGGAAAGCT
>NZ_VIYG01000023.1 GCF_009389585.1 Oceanobacillus sp. CFH 90083
AATTTATGTTCGCCTAAGGTTAGCACTAAATTATCAGTGTAACTATATTTTGAAACGGTATTTCAATCCACACACGCCTATACAAGATGTGAAGCGGTGTACTGGACTTTCTCGGAATTGGAACGAAAATTTCAATCCACACACCTATACAAGATGTGAAAAAATCAACAATTAAAGGTTTTAACTGCGAAAAATTTCAATCCACACACCTATACAAGATGTGAATCTAAAAAGGGGGATGATAGAGGAACGCTTGTTATTTCAATCCACACACCTATACAAGATGTGAATTGAGCAGATGTCTGTTCTTAATCGCTATTATAGGATTTCAATCCACACACCTATACAAGATGTGAAAGCACATAGTCTAAAGACTTATACATCAAGGTTTCAGATGCTAAAAAGTGCTAACCTACTTTTAATATAACAAAATAAAGCTAATTTTTCATCTTTGCGCTTTAAATCCCTTATAAACAACGAGGTGCTAACCTCCTTAGTAATCTATGTTTACCTGAGGTTAGCACCAGTTATTTAAATTCCTATGCTTTTGAAAAATTTTACACATGCTTATTTTATTATATTATAGCATCCAACTTAGTCTATATTCAACAAACTCTCTTGATAAATCTCCATATAATAGAAGCTATTCGAGTTTAATTAATCCACAAATAAGCAATTTTCAACTAGCTTTAAAGTTAAAGAACAGAAATATCAAACGTCAGTCTATTGTTCATCAGCCTAAATTCAATCTAAAACACACTTCTTACATATGCTAAGGATTCTTTTATATCTTTATCAAGATCGGCTTCTTCTCCTTGATTAGATAAATCCCTCCAAACGCGAATATCCAGACCAACTTTCCCACCGGGTTTTACAAATGGCTCCATTACTACATCGTCTTGGAAATCAATGTCTCGTAAAGCACTTCCTATTTCTTCCCACGATATATGACCTTTGCCGGGAACTTTTCGATTAGCTTCACCAATGTGAAGATGACCAAGCTTAGATCCTGTTTTACGAATAGCATTGGCAATATTATCTTCTTCAATATTCATATGAAAAGTATCTAACATCACTTTTACGTTATCTTTATTAATAGCATCAACAAATGCAATTGCTTCATCTGCATCATTTACCAAGAATTGTTCGAACCGGTTCACCGTCTCCATTAATAACATAATATTGTATTGGTTGGCATAATCCGCTAATTCCCTTATGCTTTTGATTGCAATGCTGCGGGTTTTAGGTTTATCTACAGGTTTTGAATAATCGACTGGCCAATGTGAATAAATAATTCCACCAATTTTACGGATGTTTGCTTTATCCAATTTATCCAACACTTTCTTCATGAATGCGATTCCATTTTTTCGTATCTCTTCATTTTCAGATGATACGTCATATTTCTCTGGCAAACCTAATCCGGCAGTGAGACGGATATTGTATTTCTCTGCTTCGTTTTTAAGCGTTTTTAATTCTTGATCTGACATATTCACAATGCCTGCCGCTCCAACCTCCAATATGTCAAATCCTAGATCAGCAACCTTCTTTACGTATGGTACATAATCTACATCCCATTTCTGCTCCCAGTAAGCAAAGTAAACTCCGATATCCATAAAATCCCTCCATTTTTGATAGATTACAATCTATCTTGAGTATTTAAAGTTATTATGTTACTATATAGTGACAATGCTATGTTATGTATCATAAATCTATTGATTAATCTTTGTCAAGGCTGTACTAGGTTTAATTGCTTCTTCTATATTAATTAAAGTTTATTAATGAAGTGATTTTATGTAATATGGTAGTAAAAGGAGCGATTAAATTGGATAAGAATGTATTAGACAAAGCAGGTTTAGACAAAAATGTACCTATTCCACTTTACTTTCAATTGAAAGAAATCATTTTAAAGGGAATCAAGGAAGGGGATTATGAAGTAGGCAGTGTTATTCCAACAGAACTAGAGTTGAGCGAACATTTTGAAATTAGCAGAACCACTGTTAGGCAAGCAATAACAGAGCTGGTACAAGAGGGGTGGTTATATCGGGTGAAAAGTAAAGGGACTTTTGTATCCAGACCAAAAATAAATCAAAACTTTGTGCAGGCGATAGGTTCTTTTAACGAACAAATGATTCAAGTGGGAAGAAACCCAAGTACAGAAGTGCTCAATTTTGAAGTTGTTGAACCTTCCGATGATGTAGCAGATGCATTGCAGCTATCTAAAGACGATAAAGCGATATATATCTACCGGAGAAGATTTGCAGACGGAATGCCGATTGTAATGGTAAAAACATATCTTAGCTATAATAAGTGTGCATTTGTTTTGAACCATGACTTGGAAAAAGAGTCCTTATACTCTGCACTATCTAAAAGCAATCAAACGAATGTCGGCAAAGTACATCGCCAGATTGAAGCACGTATGCCTAATGAAGAAGATATAAAATATCTTGATTTAACCAAAAATCATGCCATTCAGCAGTTTATAACTGTGGGCTATAATGTGTTTGATGAACCAATAGAGTACTCTACAGCCAGGTATAGAGGAGATCAAAATACATTTGAAATAACAATTTCTACTGGTAAAGAAAGTTCATGAATATGAACTTTTTTTAATAAATTTTCAAAATATTTAAATTGAGAAGGTGATAGGATGAAGTATATTGTAGCACATGATATTGGTACATCCGGCAACAAGGCAAGTTTATTCTCTGAAGATGGTAAGCTGATTGGCAGTGAAATTGCAGGTTATCAGACGAACTATTTCAATGGCAATTGTGCAGAGCAGGATGCCACAGATTGGTGGAGAGCTGTTTGCGACTCTACAAAGTCGATGTTGAACGAGCATAAAATCAATCCAAAAGATATCGCAGCAGTCAGCTTTAGTGGACAGATGATGGGGTGTTTATGTGTGGACGAATCAATAACACCTTTAAGAAATGCCATTATTTGGGCAGATCAGAGGGCAGCAAAACAAGCAGAACAGATTGGTCAGCACATATCCCAAAAAGATTTTTATAACATAGTGGGACATAGAAATACACCTTCTTACGGGGTACAGAAGTTAATGTGGATTAAAGAAAATGAACCAGAAATTTATCAGAAAACATTTAAAGCCTTGAATGCAAAGGATTTTATTGTTGCAAAATTAACAGGGAATGTCTATACGGATTATTCTGATGGCAACAGCTTTGCCTGTTTTGATCTGAAAAATTTGCAATGGTCTGATGAAATAATAGAATATGCTGGTATAGACAAGGAGAAATTGCCAGAATTAAAGCCCTCCACTTTTATTGCAGGGGGAGTCTTGGAAGAAGTAGCTGAAGAAACGGGTCTGGCTGTTGGTACTCCGGTTGTAATTGGAGCTGGGGATGGTGTTACAGCAAATGTAGGAGCAGGATCAATTAAACCTGGAAGAACATATTGTTCACTAGGGACATCTGCGTGGGTGACAACTACAACAAAAGAACCGATTTTTTCTGAAAAAATGAATACGGTTACATGGGCGCATGCAATACCGGGATATTACGCACCAAATGGCACAATGCAAACAGCTGGAGGTGCATTGTCCTGGTTTAAAGAAGAGGTTTGTAAGTTTGAATCTTATTTGGCAGATAAAAATGAAACCTCACCTTATGAATATATTAATGAACAAATTGAATCCTCTCCTGCAGGCGCAAATAGCTTAATATTTTTGCCATATTTACTAGGGGAACGTGCACCAAGATGGGACGAGAATGCAAAAGGAGCTTTTATCGGTCTCAAAACCGAGACAACCCGGGCAGACATTATGAGGAGTGTTATGGAGGGGGTCACTTTAAACCTTTCCATTATACTTGAAATTTTACGGGAAGAAATGGAAATAAATGAATTGGTAGTTGTGGGAGGAGGTGCGAAAAGTCCAGTCTGGCGACAAATAATAGCTAATATTTTTAATGTAAAAGTAAACACCCCAACGGTATTGGAGGAAGCGAGTTCGATGGGGGCTGCAATTATTGGAGGTGTAGGAGTCGGAATGTATAAAGATTTCAATGTGATTGATGATTTCTTGGAAATAAATAGTGTAACACTGCCTCAACCAGAAAATAATCCAATTTATAATAAAGTAAAAGCGTTGTTCGATGAAGTATATTTTGCTTTAAAACCTGTCTATGAAAAGTTTTGATATTTGGTGAACGATTTATATATGAGGGTCTTTAAAAGGATAATGATAAAAATAGAAAAGAGGTTAGTGAAATGGAAGCATTAAAAAAATTATTTTCAATGGAAAATAAAGTTGTGCTAGTAGCTGGAGGAGCTCAAGGTATTGGAAAAGAAGTTGCGGAACATATGGCTGCAATAGGTGCAGATGTTGCTCTGTTTGATTTACAGGAAGAAAAAGCGAAGATAACGGCGAATGAGCTTGAAGAGAAATATGGCTGTAAGTCTAAAGCTTATGCAGTAAATGTTGTCGAACCCGAACAAATACAACAGGCGCTTTTAGATGCTGAGAAAGATTTCGGTCATCTTGATTTGTTATTCAATAATGCCGGTATTGTAAAGCAAAAACCAGTGGTAGATTTAGAGCCGGCGGAATGGGTGAAGGTAATCGATGTGAACTTAAATGGAATATTCTTTGTAGCACAGGCATTTGGAAGATATCTGATTGATCGAAATAAAAAAGGAGCAATTGTCAATACTGCATCTATGTCTGGATCTATTGTAAATTACCCGCAAAGACAAGCTTCTTATAATGCTTCTAAAGCAGGAGTTGTTCAATTAACAAAATCATTGGCGGTAGAGTGGGCAGAGCATGGCATTCGTGTTAATTCCATTAGTCCGGGATATATATTTACAGAGCTGACCTCATTTGTTCGTAAAGACTATCGCGATTTATGGGTGAGCCAAACGCCTATGCAACGAATGGGGACTCCGGAGGAATTAGCAGGTGGTGTGATTTATTTATTATCTGATTCTGCATCCTATACAACTGGAACGAACCTTATTATGGATGGCGGATTTACGTCGGTTTAATTTGTTTGAAGCAGGATATATTTCAGAATATATATGAAATAATAAAAAAACACTTGAAAACGCATTCAAGTTGTAATATAATCCTTAACAATAGATACATAATTACATTACAATGTAGTAACAAAGTGATGATGTATCAATGTATCAATAAAAGGGGGATTTTAGAATGAAGTATTCGAAGTTATTCATCGTGATAGCAGGCTTAGTATTCTTTCTAGCTGCATGTGGCGGAGGGGATTCTGAATCAGGGGGAGACAGTGCAGATGGTGAAGAAAGTTTCGATATCGGATTTGCTATTAAAACACAGGACTCCCCATATTTTGTGTCTCTGGTTGAGAAAGTACAAGAGTATGGAGAAGAAAGAGGATGGAATGTAGATGTGCTGGACGCAGGGAATGATACTACTGTAGAGCAAGATAATATCAATACTTTTGTTTCACAGGGGAAAGACTTGATTTTTGTGGATGCGATTGATCCTTCATCGGTTGTCCCGGCAATTAATGCAGCTGCTGACGCAGGTGTTCCAGTAATTAACCTGGATAGTGGTGTAGATGACGATGCCAATGATGTAACGACAGTTTACTCCGACAATGAACAAAATGGCAGGTTAGTTGGGCTGGAATATGGTGCTGAAATGGGCGACGAGGAAATTATCGCCATTTTGCTAAGTGGCGCCAGAGGAAATGTAGCAGGCCTGGAAAGAAGAACGGGTTTATTTGCAGGAATCATTGAGGCTAGAGCAGGTATTTCTGAAGAAGAAGCTTGGGAAGCTGCACATGAATTTGAAAGCGATTTATCAGCAAGCGGCCGAGCAACAAATGAAGATGCAGACTTAACTGTTGTTGGACAAGGATGGGGATCATGGACGGAAGAAGAAGGACTTTCTGCTTCAGAAGACTTGATTACAGCAAATGCTAACTTAACCACAGCTTTAGGAGAGAATGAGCAAATGTTATTTGGTGCAATGACAGCACTTGAAAATGCTGGAATCAGTGATGTGGATTTGGTTTCGGCAGCTGATGGAGCACAGGAAGCCATGGATCTTATAAGAGAAGGGAAGTATTTTGCTACAGGACTAAACAGTCCGACATTGGTAGCTGAGACTGGCTATGAAGTAGCAGAAGAAATTCTGGTAAATGGAGCAGATCCAGAGTCTATCCCGGATATTACATTAACAGAGCCGGCTGCAATTACTTCTGAAAACGTTGATGAATATTTTGATTTAGGTTTTTAAACATCCTATTAAAGTATAGAAATGTTGATTAGTGAGGCTCTACTATAACGAGCCTTGCTAATCGCAAATCTGTAGGCTACATACAACAACTTAAGCTAAATAATCAATTATTGGTTTACGTTGCTCTATGTACTACTTTCAAGAAAATATAGAATGATGAATTAGGATAAAGGGGGCACTGAAATAATGAGTGCAGATTATATTATTAAAATGAGCAATATCTCCAAAAATTTTGGAGGGGTAAAAGCGCTGATTAATGTTCCTTTTGAAGTGAAGAGAGGAGAAATACATGCACTTATAGGTGAAAATGGGGCAGGTAAATCAACATTAATGAAAATTCTTGCTGGTGCATATCAAAAAAATGAAGGAGAGGTCGTAATAGATGGTTATGAGGCTCCTAGGACTACAACACCTAAGAGCATGATTAAAATGGGTGTTTCTGTAATCTATCAGGAATTTATGCTGGCACCGGATTTAACAGTCGCTGAAAATATCTACATCGATAGTATGGTAGAAGGCGGTGTGTTCATTAATTGGAAAAGTTTGAAGAAAAAAGCGAAAGAACAATTAGAAAGGTTAGGGTTTGGCCATATTAAACCAGATGCGGTTGTAGGAGAATTAAGCATAGCAAACCAGCAAATTGTAGAGATTGCAAAATGCTTGGCACGTGATTCGAAAATATTAGTTTTTGACGAACCTACAGCAGTGTTAACTTTTTCAGAGACGGAGAAACTGTTATCCATTATACGTCAATTAAAAAGTGAGGGTGTAACTATTATTTATATTTCTCACCGGTTGGAGGAATTATTTGAGATTAGTGATCGAATAACAGTCCTTAAGGACGGTAAATACGTTGATACCGTTATCACAAATGAGATTACGAAAGATGCTTTAGTTTCCATGATGGTTGGAAGGGAGTTGGAACAGCTTTTTCCAGAAAGAAATGCAGAAATTGGAGAAGAGGTTTTAATCGTAGACAAGCTTCATGCCGGTGAAGTGGTTAAAGAGGTATCCTTCTCTGTAAAAAAAGGGGAGGTTTTAGGATTCAGTGGATTAATTGGGGCAGGACGAACGGAAACGATGCGAGCCATTTTTGGTGCCGACAAAATAGATTCAGGCAAGGTTGTCTATTTTGGAGAAAATGTCCGATTTAAAAGTCCGAAAGAAGCGATTGAAAATGGATTAGGATTGGTTCCTGAAGATAGAAAGCAGCAAGGGTTATTACTGGAGCAATCGATTCGTATGAATACAACGCTTGCGGCAATGAAAAAAATTAAAAGATTTGACATCATTAACCATAAACGAGAAAAGAAATATGCGAAAGAATTACTGGAAAGCATTCGGACGAAGTATGGTCATATTGATCATGAAGCAAACAGCTTGAGTGGCGGGAATCAGCAAAAGATTGTTTTAGCAAAATGGCTGGCAGCAGATTGTAAAGTAATGATTTTGGATGAACCTACCAGAGGAGTAGATGTAGGTGCGAAAACAGAAATATATAAAGTGATTAATAGATTAGCAGAATCAGGTGTAGCTGTTATTGTAATTGCTTCCGAGATGTCAGAAATTATCGGTCTGTGCGATCGGGCTGTAGTGATGCGAATGGGAAAGGTTGCTGGAGAAGTGAACAAAGAGAACTTAACGGAAGATAATTTAATTAAGCTGGCTATGGGGGTCTAATAATGAAACAATCGCTTAAAAATTTAAATGTGAAAGATATTTTTATTAATTATAATACATATTTTATCTTTGTATTATTGCTGATTATAAGCGGCATTTTATCCGAGCATTTCTTCACTGCAATGAATTTAACAAATATTGCATTACAGCAGGCAGCGCCGATCCTGGTAGCGATTGGTATGTTATTCGTTATTTTGACTAGAGGAATCGATTTGTCTGTAGGCTCTGTGATGGCTGTAGGGGCGACTGTCTCGACTACATTGATAGCTGAACTGGAAATGAACTATATTTTAGCTACGATAATCGCCGTTTTGGTAGGTACAATCTTTGGTATTTTCACTGGGATTCTTGTTGCATACATAGGAATACAGGGTTTTGTTGCATCCTTAGCAACGATGACGATTGCTCGCGGTGTTGCATTTGTTTTAACTTCAGGAACACCAGTTAAAGTAGATAATGGGACATTAAATAATATTGTCAGCAGAGATAACTTTTTTCCGATTATCATTATGACGGTTGCTATTATTCTGTTATTTGCCTTAGTACAAAGATATACAGGCTGGGGAAGAACTATCATTGCAGTAGGCAGCAATCCGACCGCTGTC
This sequence comes from Oceanobacillus sp. CFH 90083, assembly GCF_009389585.1. Classification (GTDB taxonomy): domain Bacteria; phylum Bacillota; class Bacilli; order Bacillales; family Amphibacillaceae; genus Oceanobacillus. The sequence goes on from NZ_VIYG01000023.1 coordinate 8,527, forward strand.
CAATTAGCCGGTATTAAGACGAAACAATTTGTACTGTCTGCCTATGCACTATCCGGATCTTTAGCAGCGCTGGCAGGAGTGTTTGTAGCGGCAAGATCCTCTACAGGAAGTGCTACTGTTGGAAATATGGCTGAATTAGATGCCATAGCAGCCTGTGTTATCGGCGGTGCAAGTCTTTTAGGAGGAAAAGGTTTTGTTATTAGAGCAGTTATTGGAGCGCTTGTATTAGGCTTAATTGGAAATGTAATGAATCTGCTGTCCGTTCCGTCTTACCCGCAGGATATTATCAAAGGCTTCATTATTATTGCAGCAGTCATTCTTCAAATTGTTACAAGTAAACGAGAGAAAACGGTTTAAAGGGAGTAAACATTTATGAGAACACTTACAGTTAATGAAAATGGAGTGCTGGAAAGGATTGAGATAGAAAAGCCTTCCTACAATGAAAAACAAGCATTAGTTAAGGTTTTGAGCTGTGGCATTTGCGGTACAGATCAAACGTTAATCGACAAAAGCTTCAAAGGGGTTCCAGCTGAAGACTATCCTATTATGCTGGGTCACGAAGCAGTTGGAAGAGTAGTAGAAACAGGAACAGAGGTTACTTCGTTTAAAAAAGGAGACGTTGTTCTGCTTCCATTTAATGATCCCAGGGAAGGATTAGGTTCTGCTTGGGGAGGGTTTAGTGAATATGGTGTTATTAATGATGCAGCAGCCTTTAAGGGTGATGAAGAAGTCCCCGAAGCAGCATACGCACAGCAAGTTATACCGCCGGATATAGATCATAAATATGCTTCGATTTTTATTACATTACGTGAAGTTTATAGCGCCATTCAATATTTCAATATTAGAGCGGATGAAAAAGTATTAGTCTACGGAAGCGGACCAGTTGCCTTAGCATTCTTACGGCTGATGAAGTTAGCAGGTGTTCAAGAGGTTGCCGTTGTTGTCCGGAATAGTGACAAGGAACAGCTGATGCAGCAAAATGGAGCGGACTATATTATTAATACCAATAGCTCAGACGTAAAACAGGAAGTAAAGAAGCTATTTCCAGATGGTGTTGACAAAGTTCTCGATGCTGTTGGACTGCCGGCCATTATCAATGAAGGTCTTTCATTGATAAAAGATAGAGGAGAGATCTTATGTTACGGTGTGCCAAAGAAAAACAGCATGGAATTGGATTGGTCGGAAGCACCATATAACTGGAAGATCAATTTTCAGCAAATGCCTTCTAAGGAAGAAGAAGGAGCAGTGTTTGAAGAGATTATTGAATTTGTCCGCGAAGGAAAATTAGATCTCGAGGATTATGTTTCTGACATCTTCCAATTTGAAGAGGTAGAGACTGCTTTTGAAAAATTGAAAAATAAGGAGATTTTAAAGAAAGCTATTATTATGTTGGAGTAAACCTTTTTCAATATAAGTAAATAAATCCAAAATATAAAGGAGTAATGTACCATGCTGCAAGCAATTATGGTTGAACCTGGGAAAATTGAATATAGAGATATTCCAATTCCAGAAGTACAAGATCATCAAGTAAAACTTAAAATTAAAAGTATTGGCGTATGCGGATCGGATATTCATGTAAATCATGGCAAGCATCCGTACACGAGCTATCCTGTGGTACAAGGGCATGAAGTAGCGGCAGAAGTAATTGAAATAGGTTCAGAAGTGGAGCATTTAAAGGCAGGAGATAAAGTCACTGTGCAGCCCCAAGATGTTTGTGGTAAATGCTATCCATGCAGAAATAATAATTACAATGCCTGTGAGGAGTTAAAAGTATTCGGGTTTCAAACGACAGGAATGGCTAGTGAATACTTTGTGGTAGATGCCAGGAAAGTCTTGCCTTTACCAAAGGACATGACTTGGGATCAGGGAGCGTTGATTGAGCCTTTAGCTGTGGCTGTTCACGCAGTAAAACGAGTTGGAGATGTAAAAGGAAAAAAAGTACTGGTTCTAGGAGGAGGGCCGATTGGTAACTTGGTAGCTCAATCAGCAAAGGCATTAGGTGCCGAAAAAGTACTTATTTCAGAATTGAGCAAGCATCGATTAAAGGTTGCTGAGGATTGTGGAATTGCGACAGTTGATGCTAGTAAGGATAGTGTAGAGAGTGCTGTAGACAAGCATTTTGGTCCCGATAAGGCAGATTATATTTTTGAGTGTGTAGGAATTAATCCAACAATGGATCAAGCGATTAATGTGGCCAGGAAAGGAAGTACGATTGTCGTAGTGGGAGTATTTGCAGACTTAGGAAATATTAATATGGGCTTTATTCAGGATCATGAATTGACCTTAAAAGGAAGCGCAATGTATCAAGAGGAAGACTATTTGACCTCTATTGAACTCGTAAAAAACAATCTTGTAAATTTAGATAGCTTAATAACCAATCATGTGCATTTTAAATCCTTTAAAGATGCATACGATTTGATCGATGAACAAAAAGATAAAGTCATGAAAGTCATGATTGAAATGGAATAAATAAACTAGAGAGGTGTAGAAAATATGACAAATAACGTAAATCCTTTTTCACTATTTTTTGATTTAGCTAATGGAAAGTCGGACGAAAAAGTGTCCAGCAAACGTTTCCTGTCTAATATGAAAGGAATGTTTAATGATGAAACTGCTCTTCAGCAGGTGGTTGATAAGGAGGACCGGCTTGTGTATGAATTTCATGAGCTCGATTTACCGGAAACAGAAGGAAATATCCTTTTCGGCACGAGTATTGTTTACCCAGGTAAAGTAGGCGACGAATACTACATGACAAAAGGGCATTTCCATACAATTTTAGATACCGCGGAAGTCTATTACTGTCTAAGCGGACAGGGCTATTTGCTGATGGAAAACCCGGAAGGAGATTGGGAAGCAGGTGAGTTTAAGCCGGGTAATGCTGTCTATACACCTGGAAGATATGCACACCGAAGTATTAATACCGGGGATGAACCGTTAGTTACGTTCTTTGCTTTTCGGGCAGATGCTGGACATGATTACGGAACCATTGAGACAAAAGGCTTTCGTAAACTAGTTGTTGAAAGAGATGGGAAACCGGAAATTATCGATAACCCGAATTGGGTGAATGAATAATTGGAAGAACCCGTCAGGTGATGTTTCAAAAGGAGGATTACACATGATTCAAACTGTGCAAGGGCTTATTCCTCCAGCACAATTAGGCTTTTGTCACAGCCATGAGCATCTATTTTTAGCCAACGGTCATCCCGCGACATTAAACCCTGCATTAAGAATCGATGATTATACAGCTACTTTATCTGAATTGGAAATGTTTCAATCATTGGGAGGTCAGGCTATTGTAGATGCTCAGCCGTTAGGCTGCGGGCGGATGGAGGAAGAATTAGCAAAGGTATCTTTGCAAACCAAGATACATATAGTTGCTTCAACGGGTTTTCATAAACTTGCTTTTTATCCGGCCAATCATTGGATTCGAACCTTTTCAACGGAGGAACTTAGAGAGGTTTTTATCCATGAGCTGACGAAAGGAATGTATGTTGGAACAGATTCGCACCTGCCAAAAGAATATATAAACCACAAAGCAGGCCTGATTAAAACAGCTATTGATGAAGAACGATTGAATGATCCAGAGAAAAAATGGTTTGCAGCTGCCGCTCAAGCAAGCATAGAAACGGGTGTACCAATGATGTGTCATACAGAAACCGTAGAACAGGGAATGTATTTGGCGGATCTATATATTGCATTAGGAGTGTCTCCGAAAAATATTATTATCTGTCATTTAGATCGAAAGCTGGATAATATAGAAGCCCATAAAAAGATTGCTGAAAAAGGCTGTTTTGTAGAATATGATACCATTGGCCGTTTTAAATACCATGATGACGAATCAGAAGTAGAAATGCTGAAGCAGATGCTGGAATGGGGGTTTGCAGACGCTATCTTATTAGGGTTAGATACAACACGCCAGCGTTTGAAGAGCTATGGAGGAGAAATAGGATTGGACTATATGATAGAAAGTTTTATTCCTCTGATGCACAGACGCGGGATTCCGCAAGAAACCATTGATAAGTTTATGATAAGAAATCCTGCTATCGCATTTTCTAAAATTTAGTATAAAAGGATGATTAGTATGCAATTACCAGACAGCGCAAAACAACCTACAATGTATTTTATAGGAGTAACAACAACCAAATCTTCTATTATGAAATTATTCCCTTTATGGGCGAAAGAATTAGGTTTGAAGGACGCTGTATTAAAAGGAATAGATATTAAGATTCATGATGAGGATCAAATTTATCGAGAAGTGGTAGATTTTATTAAAAATGATCCACACTCTAAAGGAGCGTTGGTTACTACACATAAGATAGATTTATACAATGCTACCAAAAAAGATTTTGATTATCTCGATCCTTATGCAGAAATGCTGGATGAGATTTCTTCCATTTCCAAATCGGCGGACGGAAGTGAACTTAGAGGACATGCGAAAGATCCTATCACCAGCGGTCTGGCTCTAGAAGCATTTGTCCCGGATAACTATTGGGAAAAAGGTGGAGAAGTGTTTTTAATGGGAGCTGGGGGCAGTACATTAGCAATCAGTAGTTACTTGACAGATAAAAAACATGGAGATCATATACCTGAAAAGATTATTATCTCCAATCGAAGTGAGCAGCGCTTAATATCCGCAGAAAAGTTATTAAGTAAACTAGATACTGCTACAAAATTTGAATTTCATCATGCGCCCCATTCTGAAGATAACGATAAAATTCTAAAGAACCTGCCCCCGCATTCCTTAGTAGTAAATGCTACCGGTTTAGGTAAAGACCGTCCGGGCTCTCCGTTAACCGATAAGGGATTATTTCCTAGTGACAGTTTGGTTTGGGAATTAAATTATCGCGGAGAATTAGATTTTATGCATCAAGCAATTGCTCAGAAGGAAAGCAGAAGCTTACATGTAGAAGATGGCTGGATTTATTTCATCCATGGCTGGACACAGGTTATCGGTGAGGTTTTTGATGTAGATATCGATTCACATATTAATCAATTGGAACAAATTGCAGCAGAATTTCAAAAAAGGAACTAGAGAACAATAGGGAAGGCAGGTGTTTTCTGTTGGCATATAAAGTTTTTGTTACACCTCGATCCTTTGGCCGTCACAGTAATGAACCGGATGAAATATTAAAGCGCTTTGGCGTGGAAGTAAAAAAGAATCCTTACGGTAAGATTATGACGGAAGCACAAATGATCGAGGAAATTAAAGATGTAGATGGGATTATTGTAGGTGTTGATCCGCTAAGTAAAGAAGTACTAAAACATGCTGAAAAATTGAAGGTCATTTCTAAATATGGAGTAGGCATTGATAATATTGATATGGATTATGCAAAAGAAAGAAATATTGAAGTTGCCAGAGCGGTGAATGCAAACGCTGATGCTGTTGCAGATTATACATTTGCGCTGATGATGGCAGTAGCTAGAAAAGTAGTGCAAATTGATAAAGAATGTCGGGAATTAAATTGGAAGAAAATCACAACCGTTGATATCCATAAAAAAACAGTAGGGCTCATTGGACTTGGTAATATTGGGAAAAAAGTAGCTCAACGGGCAAAAGGTTTTGAAATGGATGTTTTAGCATACGATTTAATGCCTGATCATGAGTACGCTAAAAGTAGTGGTGTTCAATATGTTGACCGTTTAGATGACATTTTTGCGAAGTCTGATTTTATCAGTTTGCATTTACCTTTAAATAAACATACAGCACATATTATTGGTAAAGAGCAGTTGAAGCTTATGAAATCAACAGCCGTATTAGTGAACACAGCCCGAGGCGGCTTAATAGATGAACAAGCCTTGTCGGAAGCCTTACAAGAACAATTAATTTGGGGAGCAGGGATCGATGTGTTTGAATCAGAGCCCCCACAAAATAAAGAATTGCTGGAATTAGATAACATTGTGATTGGATCGCATTGTGCTGCTTCGACCGTTCAAGCGATAGATAATATGGGAATTATGTCCAGTAACAATCTGGTTGAACTATTTGAAAAGTACGGCGAAATGGCTTAAATAAAATACAGTTGAAGCAGGTGGATCGCAATGGATAAAGAAACTGTGATAAAGCGAATAGAAGATGTGGGGATTGTAGCAGTGGTACGAGCTAATGATGCTGACCAAGCATGGAAAATTTCGGAAGCTTGTTTAAAGGGTGGTGTCAATGCTTTAGAAATAACCTTTACCGTTCCAGGAGCATATCGTGTGCTGGAGGCGTTATCTGATAATTACAGCCCGGATGAAATTATTTTAGGAGCAGGGACCGTTCTGGATGCAGAGACAGCCCGAATTGCTATTTTGTCAGGCGCTCAATATATTGTATCTCCTTATTTTGAAGAAGAAACGATAAGGTTATGTAATCGCTATCGAATTCCCTGTATGCCTGGTGCCATGACAATAAAAGAAGTCGTACAAGCAATGGAAGCAGGAGCAGATATTATCAAGCTGTTCCCTGGAGAAGTGAATGGTCCGCAAATGATTAAAGCGATTAATGGTCCCATTCCACAAGCTAAGCTGATGCCTACAGGAGGCGTGGATTTAAATAATGTTCATGAATGGATTGAGGCAGGAGCGGCAGCTGTTGGGGCAGGAAGCTCATTAGTGGGCGGAGCCAAAACGGGGAATTATGAGCTCATCACAGAGAAGGCAAAACAATTTGTGAATATTATTAAGGAAACAAGAGATCGTAAAAAAATTTAATTTTTAGCTTATTGAAATGGGGCAGCTTATGTACTTAAATCATTTATTCGGCTTATCTGGCAAAGCTGCTGTGATAACAGGCGGCAGTATGGGAATTGGTCAAGTGCTGGCAAAGGGGCTGGCACAAGCAGGAGCGGAGGTTTTTATCTTTTCACGAAGCAGTGCTGAGCATGTTGTGAAGGAAATAGTGGATATACAAGGAAAAGCACATTGGATAAAGACAGATATTACCGATGAAAATCAAGTGCAGGAATCTATTAGACAAGTAATAGATGAAGCAGGAAAAATTGATATGCTGGTTAATAATGCTGGTATTTGTGTGCATGAAAAATCATTGGAGGCCTCAGCAAGCAGCTTTAACAAAGTAATGGACTTGAATGTAAATGCTCAATTCTTCATTACAAAACATGTTGCACAAGTCATGGTGGATAAAGGTGTAGAAGGAAATATTGTTAATATTGCTTCTATGTCCGGCTCCATCGTTAACCTGCCGCAAATGCAAGCCTCCTATAACGCATCCAAAGCGGCACTTATTCACCTTACGAAATCATTGGCAATTGAATGGGCGGATAAAGGAATCAAAGTAAATAGTCTCAGCCCGGGATATGTAGCCACAAATATGTCCGTTAATACTCCGGATGAATTAAAAAGTGCCTGGGCAAAATTAATACCAATGAAGCGGATGGCTGAGCCTGAAGAATTGATTCCTCCTTTATTATTTCTGGTAAGTGATAGCTGTAAATATGTTACGGGAAGTGACATCATTATTGATGGAGGCTATACAGCCTTTTGAATGGATTGAAACGAATTTATGAAGCGGATAAGAAAATCTCCTATTCTAGAAATATATTTGAAAAACAGGATAGGGGATTTTATTTTTTTAAAGCTTAATAAGGCGAAATCTAAATAAAAATTGAAAGCGTTTACTATCGGGAGTTGAAATCGTAATTTATTAAAAAAAGCTGTAAGAGCAAAGGGGATGAAGAGGATGGGATTAGAAAATTTAATGTCTGATGCGTTAATCTGCCTGGATTTGCAGGTTGATGATAAAACTGGCGCAATCCATGAGCTTGCGGATTTAATGGAAGCTGATCAAAGGTTAAAAAGTAAAAGAAAATATATAAAGGCTGTGATGAAAAGAGAAGCAGAATCGACAACAGGAATTGGAATGGGCGTTGCAATCCCGCATGGAAAATCAAAAGGTGTGAGAGAACCCAGCCTTGCATTCGGAAGGTCTCAAGCTGGAATAGCATATGATTCTTTAGATGGAAAGCCTGTCAATCTAATGTTTCTAATAGCTGTTCCAGAAAGCTCTAATGATACACATTTAAAGATACTAAGCCAGCTTTCACGAAAATTAATGCATGAGGAGGTCCGTCAAAAACTGCTGCAGATGCAAACAAAAGATGAATTATACGAAATACTGGGGGATGAAGGATGAAAAGAATAGTTGCAATTACTTCCTGCTCAACAGGAATTGCTCATACGTATATGGCGGCAGAAGCACTTGAAGTGGCAGCAAAAGAAATCGGACATGAAATCAAGGTAGAAACGCAGGGTTCTATTGGAGCTGAAAATGTTTTATCGAAAGAGGACATTGAACAGGCGGATGCGGTAGTTATCGCTGCAAGTACTACCGTTGATAAAAGCAGATTTAAAGGGAAGCGATTATTAGAGGTAGATGTCAATGAAGCGATTCAGGACGGAGAAAGCTTGCTTGAAAGGTCATTTGACGCACCAATCTACCAAAAAGGCAGTGATACAGGAGAAAAGGTAAATAGTGAAAAGCAAGGAAAAGAAGGAAAGAGCTCTTTTCAAGAAGTGTACAGCCACCTCATGACAGGTGTTTCATATATGATACCATTTGTTGTTGCCGGAGGACTTTTGATAGCATTATCCTTTGCGTTTGGAGGTATTAATGCAGAAGGGGAACTAGCATCTTCTTTGAAAGAACTGGGTGATATTGCAATGACCTTGATGTGGCCGGCATTAGGAGGATATGTAGCATTCTCCATTGCAAGCAGACCCGGGCTGGTGCCCGGAATGGTTGCAGGTATGCTGGCATCTTCCATGGATGCAGGATTTTTAGGATCGATGGTAGGCGGATTCTTAGCAGGATATACAATTGTTATTTTGAGAAAATGGATTCGCTTACCCAAGAATTTTTCAGGGCTATTACCAATTTTGATTTTACCATTGCTTTCTGTGCTTATTTCTGGTCTTATTTTTATCTATGTCATCGGGGGACCATTAATTGCACTTAATGATGGGCTGACAGGATGGCTAAATGGTTTGACAGGAATTAATTCGATTTTGCTGGGCTTAATACTTGGAGGAATGATGGCAATTGATTTGGCAGGACCGATTGGTAAAGCCGCATATTTTTTCGGAGTAGCCTCTTTAACAAATTTATCTCAGGGCGAAGTAAGTACAGTCATGGCAGCTGTTATGGTCGCGGGAATGGTGCCGCCTCTAGCGATGGCACTGTCATCTACCATTATTGGAAAAGACCGATACACCCTCGAGCAAAGAGAGGCTGGTAAATCAGCTTGGGTTCTGGGCTTTTCATTTATTTCTGAGGGGGCAATTCCTTTTGCGGTAGCAGACCCGATTAGGGTTTTACCTTCTGTTACGGTCGGAGCAGCTATAACTGGCGCCTTATCCATGTTGTTTGGCACAGGGATAGCAGTTCCGCATGGAGGATTTTTTGTCTTCTTTATCCCGGGAGCTGTGGAAGGGGTATTATTATACGTTTTAGCACTTGCTGTCGGTGTTGCTGTAAGCGGGATTTTGGTTACTGTTTTAAAGAAGCCGATTCATACAAGTGTTGAAACTGACAGCAGGGTGCAATGAGTATGGTTGGATAGAGTATATGTATGAATAATAAATAGCCTTTCATGTGAATTTTAGCATGGAAGGTTATTTAGGTTTTTACCACAGAATCTGTCTGTGTGTAAATGAAGCTTGTAGAGGGGCTATGCTGATGTCGAGCAATAATATTTAGTTCGTATACTCATGATGTGAAAGTACAGCAAGCATGGAATTACGTGATTACCAACAGATTTCAATCCACACACCCAAATAGGATGTGAAGGGTTATCGGATGCAGCGGACGCCTCTACAAGCAATTTCAATCCACACACCCAAATAGGATGTGAAACTTCTTCTTTATTGTAATAATCATCCATATTTGATTTCAATCCACACACCCAAATAGGATGTGAAGGGTTATCGGATTCAGCGGACGCCTCTACAAGCAATTTCAATCCACACACCCAAATAGGATGTGAATAAGAACAGATGTAGCAACTGGCAAAAAGGTTAAATTTCAATCCACACACCCAAATAGGATGTGAACTACTTGTACCTTGCTTGTAGATTAGTGTTATGGATTTCAATCCACACACCCAAATAGGATGTGAAGAAATCAGCAAAGCATTAGCTAAATTTCAAGGTATTTCAATCCACACACCCAAATAGGATGTGGATGTTGCTGCAGGTGAGTATCAAGCTGAAAGAGTAATTTCAATCCACACACCCAAAGAGGATGTGAAGAAATCAGCAAAGCATTAGCTAAATTTCAAGGTATTGCAATCCACACACCCAAATAGGATGTGGATGTTGCTGCAGGTGAGTATCAAGCTGAAAGAGTAATTTCAATCCACACACCCAAATAGGATGTGAAAGAAAGAAAGCAGCCATTGAATTAGACCTAAAAATTTCAATCCACACACCCAAATAGGATGTGAATGTTGCTGCAGGTGAGTATCAAGCTGTCAGAGTAATTTCAATCCACACACCCAAATAGGATGTGAATACGAGCTGATTAACCAATGGTTTGGTGAATGGGATTTCAATCCACACACCCAAATAGGATGGGAATACGAGCTGATTAACCAATGGGTTGGTGAATGGGATTTCAATCCACACACCCAACTAGGATGTGAATCAATAAATGGGATAGAGGTGGGGTGATGGTCTATTTCAAAACACACACCCAAATAGGATGTGAATGTTGCTGCAGGTGAGTATCAAGCTGAAAGAGTAATTTCAATCCACACACCCAAAGAGGATGTGAATACGAGCTGATTACCCAATGGTTTGGTGAATGGGATTTCAATCCACACACCCAAATAGGATGTGAATCAATAAATGGCATAGAGGTGGGGTGATGATCTATTTCAATCCACACACCCAAATAGGATGTGAAAGCGCACAGTAAAAAGCCTTATGCATCAAGGCCTTAAATGTTAAAAAGTGCTAACCTAGTTTTAATATAACAAAAATAGGTTGATTTTTCATCTATACACTTAAAAAGCCTTATATATAAAGAGGTGCTAACCTCCTTAGTAATTTATGTTTGCCTAAGGTTAGCACCAAATCATATTTAGCCACCAAATCATATTTAGCCGAAACTTTCTCTGTGTTTCAATCTATTCACTAATATAAGGTGAGAAGTCACTATAATCAATGCCAGTAGCGTTCGACGTTATCACTCACCTACACAAGATGAGAAAAAGTTTGGGACGGCTCCACAGACGAGCCGGGATGATTTCAATCCACTCACCTACACAAGGTGAGAAGGATGCATTAAGCCGATGTTCATACCTAGCTTGAATTTCAATCCACTCACCTACACAAGGTGAGAAGGATGCATTAAGCCGATGTTCATACCTAGCTTGAATTTCAATCCACTCACCTACACAAGGTGAGAAAGCGCGCAACATAAAACGTTACGCAGCAAGCTTTCAAACAATAAAAAGTGCTAACCTCTTATTAAATTAAAAATAGAGAAGCAATATCCTCAAAAAAATTCCCCAAACCCTTGAGCATATTGAGGTGCTAACCTCCCTAGTAATTTATNAGCGCGCAACATAAAACGTTACGCAGCAAGCTTTCAAACAATAAAAAGTGCTAACCTCTTATTAAATTAAAAATAGAGAAGCAATATCCTCAAAAAAATTCCCCAAACCCTTGAGCATATTGAGGTGCTAACCTCCCTAGTAATTTATGTTCGCCTAAGGTTAGCACTAAATCATCCACCTGGCTAAAAATTTCTTAAAAGCCTTCTTCATATATCTTTCATTATACTACCCTGTGCTATTCCCCTTCAAACATTCTCCAGCCATCCAGCTAATCTGCATTAAATCAGTCACTTATGTATATTCTGCAACATTTTTAAGAGAATTTCATAAACTATTTTAATCGGAAAGGAAGAAAAAGGTTGACCTTAAATATGACTTTCCGGTAAAATGTAGAAAGTTCTTGTTTTCCAAATGAAAAAGTCCGTTTGACAAGAGCAAATAAAAAATGGAGAGGAGCAGAGAAATACAAAAGGAAACTATAATAACAAGCGCCAGGACTATTCTACGGACGGTCAGGAAGAATAGTTGACGAGGTCGGAGGTTATCGAATTATTCGGCGGGTGCCTCCCAGCTGTACATCGCAGTTGCCGCTTTATCTTTAAACCATCAGGGTGACCTGGTGAACAAAGAGATAAAGAATGATGTCTTATAAAAAACTAACACGAGAAAGGGGCAGAACAAGGCCCCTTCGCTTCGAATCGGTCTTTTGTCTCTGCCCCTTCAAACAAGGAGGACATCGACATGTGCGGAATCGTCGGTTATATTGGACAAAATGATACGAAAGAAATTTTATTAACAGGATTGGAAAAATTAGAATATCGCGGCTATGACTCTGCAGGTATCGCAACTTTAGGAGAAGATGGTGTACACGTAACAAAAGTAAAAGGACGTATTGCAGCGTTACGTGAAGAAGTAGATAACAGTAAAAATGCTACAATTGGCATCGGTCATACTCGCTGGGCGACACATGGTGTGCCAAGTGTGCAAAATGCACACCCACATCAAAGCTCATCTGAACGCTTTACTATTGTGCATAATGGCGTTATTGAAAACTATCTGGATCTAAAGAAAGAATATTTGACGGATGTTAACTTTGTGAGTGAAACAGACACAGAGATTATCGTACAGCTGATTGAAAAACTTTATGAAAAACATCAAAATACGAAAAAAGCATTTGGTGAAGCAATGAGCCTGCTTAAAGGTTCTTATGCTATCGGTCTGATTGATGCAGAAGATCAAGACACTTTATATGTATCTAAAAATAAAAGTCCGCTGTTGGTTGGCTTAGGGGAAGGTTTCAACTTGGTTGCCAGCGATGCAATGGCAACATTGAAAGAAACAAACGAGTACCTGGAAATCTATGATAAAGAAATTGTTCTTGTCAATCGCAGCTTTGTAGAAGTACAGACGTTAGATGGGGAAGTTGTTGAACGTGAACCATTTATAACGGAAATTGATGCAAGTGATACAGAAAAAGGAACATACCCTCATTTCATGCTGAAAGAAATTGATGAGCAGCCTATCGTTATGCGAAACATTATTCGTGAATATCAGGATGATAAAGGCGAATTAAAGTTAGACAAAGATATTCGTAAAGCTATGCAAAAAGCGGATCGCATTTATATTATTGCCGCAGGAACCAGCTCCCACGCAGGGTTAGTCGGAAAAGAGTTTCTTGAAAAACTTTCTAACATCCCTGTCGAGGTTCATATTGCAAGCGAATTTTCCTATAACATGCCATTGCTGTCTGAAAAACCATTGTTTATTTTTATTTCTCAAAGTGGGGAAACAGCAGACAGTCGTGCCGTATTAGTTAAGATAAAAGAATTAGGACATCCGGCACTAACAATAACAAACGTGCCTGGATCAACCCTTTCTCGTGAAGCAAATTACACATTGCCTTTACATGCTGGACCGGAAATTGCTGTTGCTTCTACAAAAGCATACACAGCACAGATTGCGGTTTTAGCAGTTCTTGCAGTAGACACGGCAAGAGCAAAAGGTATTAAATTAGATTTTGATCCATTACAGGAGCTTGCGATTGTAGCGAATGCAATGGAAGTCATCACGAACCAAAAAGAAGAGCTTGAGCAGTTAGCAAGAGATTATTTTGCTACAACACGTAATGCTTTCTATATTGGTCGCAGTACAGACTATCATGTTGCACAAGAAGCAGCATTGAAGCTGAAGGAAATCTCTTATATCCAGGCAGAAGGTTTTGCCGGAGGAGAGCTGAAGCACGGAACCATCGCCTTAATTGAAGATGGTACACCAGTTATTGCTTTAACCACGCAAGAAAATGTAAACTACTCTATTCGCGGAAATGTACAGGAAGTTGTTGCCCGTGGAGCAAATGCGCTTATCATCAGCTCAAAAGGCTTGGATCAGGATGAGGATGCTTTTGTATTGCCGCCTGTTCATGAGCTGTTGACTCCATTGGTAAGTGTTATTCCAATGCAGCTTCTGGCTTATTATGCAGCGCTGCACCGTGATTGTGATGTGGATAAACCACGTAACCTGGCAAAGAGTGTTACGGTGGAGTAGGTTGATGCATTAGTAACAATAAAGTTGTTCTGATAGAAAATTAACGCGGCTTAAATAATAATAACGTACCTTATAAAAAAGTAACGTTCCCAAACCCGAAGGTCTTTCCGGTATATTCCCACCGAACCTTCGGGTTTTTTACGCTCAAATTAAGTAGAAAATCCAAAATTAATCCCCGCTTCAAATCATCCATTTTCCCGCTGCTGCAGCCTAAAATAATCACTCAATATCTCTCCAATATTTTTTCAATAGGTTCTTTCCAATATCTCTCCAATATTTTTTCAATAGGTTCTTTCCAATACCAATCCAATATATAATCCGCTTCTATTCCAAACCGCTTCAATCCCTTGTCAGGCGTGTGTTCAATATCATTCCCAATATCTTTTCATTGGTCTTTTTATACATAAATCCGAAGGATTGATCCGTCTTTTTCCTCTGTTTTTTGTTCTATATTTTTCAATACGAATCCAATAAAGATCCAATATTTTTGAAAGACCAACACCTTTTCTTGGTTCATTTTCGGTGAAAAGCGGGTGGAAAATACCGGAGGTATTCCAATTGAAAATCCTCCAGAAGGAACGTAATTTTTTTTATACAAAAGGGTGAAAATTTGGTACACAAGTGGGTGAAAAGCGGCTAAAATGGAGGAACGTAATTATTCTATTGAAGAATTTGGAAATGTGGTGTGAGGCTATGGGGGAGAAGCGGTTGAGAGGGATTGAGGAGAGGGTGTTGGGTGGAACGTTAATTTTCGATGGGGACATAGTAGAGAGAGCGTAATTTTTTATGATATAATTCAATAAAAAAATCAATAGTTTTATCCTAGCTTAATCCTGCTGTATGCCTTGCTATTCTGTCGTAACCCTTTATTTTAACTGGAACGGCGGCATGCGGGTTTGTGGTGGGTGATTTATGGGATTTCTATTTTTGTTATACATGGGTAGAAAAAGGAATTAGTTTATTTCTTCCGTAATTTACAAGATAAGAAGACATACAAAGAGAATTGGGATGAAACTTTTAGTGTCTTTATTTTTAGGATCAATAAGTTTTTGGAAATGCGATATTAATTTTAAAAGTTAGCGGAGGTCTATTATGGAGAAAAAACAGTGTGACATAATACAGCCAAAGGGCGTTAAGGAAAAGAAACTAGAAGTGATTGATGGATTCACGATAAAGTATCATGCAAACGGTAAAACGATATGGTCAAAGGGGAAAATGATTGGAGATCAGCCAGAAGGCTATTGGGAATGGTATCGTGCAGATGGAACCATAAAACGTTCAGGGTATTTTGAAAATGGCGAGCCTGTTGGTGAGTGGATCACTTATGACAGCAAAGGTGAAAAATACAAAACGACTAATCGGGACAAGTAATAAATAATGGGGCAGTTTCACTATTACCGTAATAAGTTCCCTTCCTTAGATAAAAATCAGTATATAGCTGTAACTCCCTTCTTCCCCACGTAACTTTGTTCTTCCCTAATGTAACTAAGTTGGTATCGAAGCGGGAAAAGTACAGAGAGAAGAACGGTCGGAAATAATGTGCATTTCAATGATTTTTCAATACTCAATTAAACATTGTTTCATCAAAAATCAATAAAAATTCGGGCTGGATCCAATAGTGATTCAGTCTTTTTTTGGTGCGCCAGGCATGGCAACTATCTAGGTGGTGGAAATCCATCGTGGGGGTACACATCGACCAACCACTAGAGAAGCGCAAGGTATTTATCGTGAGGTAAAGGCTGAAGGAAGCGTGAATCAAAATCTTGGCTCGACGAACAGAAATCTGATACCAAGGCTCTGCAGGCGGACAAGGCTCCCAAACAAGTCAAAATCCAAAAGATGTGCGTAACCCTGCAGAGTATATTAGGCGAGTAAAAGAGGAAAGATAGTTGTCTTACCCTGGGAGGTCTCGCGGACAGCTGAGGAGTCCCCTAAAAAGAAAGCTGGTCGAAAAAGATTTATCGTGAGAAGTCAGCCGACGCCGTAGTAGTGATGAAAATCATGAAGGGCTGAACAATTTATAGTGTTTCTACGCCATGAATGCACGAAGGATAGACTTCTGAATGTGTTAATGATGAAAGTATGAGCGTATCTCAGAGGATAATCAAAATAGAAGTGTTCTTCGTCACGTGAAAGGAAAGGAAGAAACGAGTGTGGAACTTTTAGAAAAGATATTAAGCAATCAAAATATGAATGAAGCCTATCTTCGAGTGTACCGAAATAAAGGTGCAGGTGGAGTGGACGGCATAACGGTGGACGAACTAAAATTGCACCTCAGAGAAGAGAAAGAGGAATTGCGAACGCAGATCAGGAAAAGAAAATACAAACCAATGCCGGCACTACGGGTAGAGATTCCGAAAGAAAATGGAAAGATGCGCAAACTGGGTATTCCAACAGTGGTTGACAGAGTCGTTCAACAAGCAATGAGCCAAGTGCTCAGCCCGATATTTGAAAAACAATTTAGTGACTACAGCTATGGTTTCAGACCAAGAAGAAGTTGCGAAATGGCAATTACGCAAGCATTGGAATATATCAATAACGGGTACAAGTGGCTGGTGGATATTGACTTAGAACGATTTTTCGATACGGTCAATCATGATAAGTTGATGCGAATTATCTCGCACACGATAAAAGATGGAGATGTGATTTCTCTGATACGAAAATACCTCGCAAGTGGTGTGATGATAGATGGAAAGTATGAAGATACAACCATAGGAACACCACAAGGAGGCAACCTTAGTCCACTTTTAAGCAATATTATGTTGAATGAGCTAGATAAAGAACTGGAAGCAAGGGGTCTGCGTTTCGTAAGATACGCAGACGATAGCCTTATCTTTGTGAGAAGTGAAAAGGCGGCAAATCGAGTCTTAACTTCCATTACAACATTTATTGAAAAGAAACTCGGATTAAAGGTAAATGCAGAGAAAAGTAACATATCACGCCCCACGAAAACCACATTTCTCGGCTTTGGTTTTTACTATGACGCAAATAAGAAGAAATTTCAACCGAGACCAAGTAAAGCATCAGTACAAAAATTCCAAAGGAAACTACGTCGATTGACGAAACGAAACTGGAGCATTTCCCTAAACGACAGAATTATTAAATTAAAACAGGTCATTTATGGATGGGTTAACTATTTTAGGACAGCTAAAATGAAGAGTGTTCTAGGCGCTATCGATGCGAAGTTACGCTCCAGAATAAGAGTGATTATCTGGAAGCAGTGGAAGAACAACAAAAAGAGAATCAAGTCTCTCGTCCAACTTGGCATACCAAAAGAAGAAGCTAAAGGGCTAACTTACTGTAGAAAAGGTCTCCGATTCATTGGACTATCGAAGGTTGTTCATAGAGCTTTGTCTAATAAACGACTAAGGCAAAGAGGTATCCCCTTTGCCTTAGTACACACTGAAATATAAATTGAACCGCCGTATACGGAACCGTATGTACTGGTGGTGTGAGAGGGGCGAAAAGTTATCTAGCTTTTCCCTCTACTCGATTTCAGTGAAGAACTTAATTACAATGTCGCAATATTCTATACAACTCAGAAGGGAAAAAAAGAAGTGAAAATCGTGCGTTTGGAGGAAGAATTATATAGCAGATTGGAAAGAAGAAAAATGTGGATGGAGTCAAGAGGGACAAGCAGTTGAGGTGGTTTTGGGGAGGGAAGAACTTTTTGGCAGACATATATAGTAGAAGAAGTGATGTTAGACTAAAATTGGTTCTGAGATAGAGAGCTTGATGTAACTTTGAAATAAAGACTGATAATTTATCCATATTTTTGATACAATTATGCTGATAAGTTGGTTGTTATAATTAAAAAAGGATGAGATGACATGAGGTACTGGCTAACATCTATTGGAATTTCAATGACAATAATTTTTGGTAGAGGATTTCTTATCCGCTTTGTAAGAGATTCGGATCTTTATATTGCTGAATTAGCTGAATTATAGGAGGAATCATAGGTATTATCATTTTCATTATTGGGAATTTTAGCACATTACTTTGGGGAAGTACAGGAACTAAAATGAAGAAATTTTAAAATTATATAGCTTTTCGAGTGGAAATAAAGTAGAAGTTTACAGTCCGGATGGTCATGTGGAAAAGAGGTATTACTAGAGTAGACTTATAGAAGCTGATAAAATTAAAAAATATATCAGGAACATAGTTAC
The DNA here is from genome assembly GCF_009389585.1 of Oceanobacillus sp. CFH 90083. Taxonomy (GTDB): domain Bacteria; phylum Bacillota; class Bacilli; order Bacillales; family Amphibacillaceae; genus Oceanobacillus. The sequence goes on from NZ_VIYG01000023.1 coordinate 26,795, forward strand.
TGTATAGTTGAAAAGGAGGTTAAATTTATGACAATGAAACAAGATCTTTTAAGCCAAGAAAGTATGTTTTCTGCTATTGAGCGATCATTGGCAATGATTCTATTTGATCCTCAGGGGGGAATTCTATGGGCTAATGATAATTTTGCTCAAGTTATTGGATATGAAGTAGAAGAATTAAAAAATATGCATCATAAACAATTATGCTTAGAAGAATTCTCAAGCAGTCAAGATTATGAAGTGTTTTGGAATAAGTTACGTAATAATAGGGCTTTTCATGATAAAGTAAAACGGGTTAAAAAAGATAAAAGTATTGTATGGCTTGATGCAATATACACACCAGTTGTAAACGCAGAGGGACGGATTGAAAGTGTGATTAAGATTGCGACGGATATAACAACTCGAGAAACAGTTTTAAAAAATAGTTCAGATGAATTTATTACTTTAGTTCAAGAAATGACGACAAGTACCAATGAAGTCAACAATGCATCACAGAAGTCTGTAGAAGATATGGAGAAATTAGTTGATGAATCTAAGACTGTAAAAGAAAATGTGGAAAAGATACAGTCCATGGCTTCCGTTGTAAAAGATATAGCAGCCCAGTCGAACTTACTTGGTTTAAATGCAAGTATTGAAGCAGCTAGGGCAGGAGACTATGGACATGGATTTTCTGTTGTTGCTAGTGAAGTTAGGAAAATGGCGGATACAAGTAAACATGCGGCTGATGATATTTCAAGCCAATTAAATCACATTTTTAATTCAGTAACAGTTATGGCAGAAATGGTAAAACAAGTCACCGAAAATATAAATAAAAATTCGGATTCTATTGACCAACTTAAAGATGCCTACGAGCATATTACTAAAACAGCAGAGGAACTGTCGGATATTATTTGATAACCTGATAGTCAATCTACATACTACAAGAAAACGATGAAATCATTGATATGATGCAAGCAAGTATAGAAGAATGTCTCTCTAACTTGTCATGTGAAAATATAATTTAATTTATGTATTTGCATCTTAATTTTAATCAAAAAAAGATACGGAAATTTCACAAGGCAATGGATATAGCATTTGAAGAGAAAGAGTTTGTTTCTAATGAGTTTACATATCCAAATTGTAAATGGGGAGCATGCGGACAAAAAATTTCAATAACCGATGGCTCTAAAGATGACGACTATAGCATGATGCATTAAACCTATTTTAATAAAACAGAAAGGGGCTGTCGTCAAAAGAAGATCACACAGTTTGCGACAGCCCTTTTCTGATTTTAAGGGTTTTTATTCAACAATTTGATACTCTTGTACTTGCTAGCTCTCAATGGGGAGTTGCCAACAATACCATCACTGTTTATCTTTCCAGGGAAAAATTCTGGCTTTTTATTCACTTTTTTTTCTTAACAATGACATAACAAACGTCCACTCCATTGTTAAACTTTAAATTTCCGTGATTCTTCCTGTAATTCTTGTGCTGTTTTACTCAAAGAGGTAGCAACATTAGCGACTTCATTCATCGTTGCAGATTGTTCCTCCATTGAAGCTGCAATTGTATCAATATTACCAGACATCACTTGAGAACCTGTAGAAATTTCTGTAACAGATGCAGAAACTTGTTCGGCACTTGCGGAAAGCTCTTGGGAGGTTGCAGAAATCTCTTGAATTTGATTCGTCATATCATTGACTGCTCCAACAATAGATTCAAAGGATGATCCAGCTTCGGTAATGACCTCTACCCCTTTTTCTACAGCAGGCAAAGCACTCTGCATGGCTTGTTCAACGTTTTTTGTATCCACTTTAATTTCTGTTGTTAACAGGCTGATAGAAGCGGCTGATTTTTTGGATTCCTCTGCTAATTTACGTACCTCATCTGCTACTACGGAGAAGCCTTTTCCTTGTTCACCTGCACGAGCTGCTTCAATTGCAGCATTTAATGCTAATAGGTTTGTTTGATCTGTGATATCGGTAATAACTTTGGTGATATTTTCAATTTCTTCGGTTTGTTTTGCCAGCTTTTGCACAAGAACATTTACAGAAGCAGCTGATTCATTAATATTAACCATTTGCTGTTGAGCATCGCCAATAACCTGCGTACCCTTTTGAGCGGCTGCACTTGTTTCGCTGGAAGAAGAATGAAGCGACTGTGCTGATTCAGCAATTCGTTGAACTCCTTGTGCGGTTTCTCCCATTGCAATGGAACTTTCATTCGCTGCATGTGCTGCTGTTTGAGAGGTATCCGCAGTATCCGTAGCTTGCTTTGTCACTTCTTCAGTCGTAGCAGATGCTTCCTCCGCACTTGCCGTAAGTTCTTCCGAAGATGCACTTAGATGTTCCGCATTTTGTTGAATACGAACAATTAAATCACGTATATTATTTTTAGAAGTATTGAAAATCTCAGCTAGTTGACCTACTTCATCCTTAGATTTAACTGTTACATCCTCAGTGGATAAATCACCATTACCAATTTTCTTTGCAATATCCATGACACTTAATAATGGAGCTGTGATAGAACGGCGAACAAAAAGTATTAGGCCTACGCCAATGAGTATACTTAGAACTAAAACAACGATTGAAATAATTTGGGAAGTCCCAATTGCAGACTCTATACTCGTATCAATATTCTCCATTTGATTTATTTGATGATCGTTCATCGCTTCTGCTGCTTCAAACATAGCTGTATTAATATCTTGAACGGTTGTATTGACTATGTTTGTTGCTTGATCAATATCACCGTTGTCCACCGCAGCTAAAATATCGGGCATAATTTCATTGAATTCATTATTAGGAGTGTTAGCCTGTTCCCAATAGGATCTAAATTCATCCGAATATATATTTTTTTCTAATTCAGCTAAATTATTATCAAGCGTTGTTGCTGCTATCTGCAAATTTTCTCTATGTACTTCCTCTTCTGGGGCTAAAATGATAGCACGGATATGTGATGACTGCATCCCAACCTCATAACGAATTTCTGCTATTAGAAGAAGTTGCTCTAGGCGATAATCCATTGCTTCTTCTACTTAATTATCAATCTGTTTTAAGTTCCAAGTAGCAGATCCTACAGAAACAGCTAATAAAATAATTAACACAATAAAAGATAAATTTAATTTCTTTCCTACACTCATTCAAACATACTCCTTTTTCTATAAAATGAATAATTCTTGATAATTACTTTATCGGTTGTTTACCATATAATGTATAGTAAGTTTTTTATACTGTTTATAAGTGTGAAGAAAATTTGTCCATTCTAACCTTGTGAAAAGACGTAGGATGGACCGCTTTCATTACACTTATACTTTTTTTATTTAAAAAAGGAAGCTGCCGCAGAATACATGATATCCATTATATTTCTTGTATTGTTTTTGAAACAGGGATTAATTTATATACGCTTATCCCCGTATTTATACGAAGTAGAGATTCCAAAGGGTATTTCAACGGAAGACATTTATGCAACAATACCAGCTAATAGCTGTCAACAGTTGAAGGTAAAAAAGTTCAAATAAACATGTTACGCTAAAATTAAGCATACCAAATAGCCTTAACGCAGAATTGATAGGATTTCAGAAAATTATGAATTGAAACCATTTCTTATTGCTGATCTACAAAGACTTCCTGCCGCTTTAATATAGCATGGATCCAATGAACGAGTTTATTGGCACAGGCAATCACAGCGACCTTGTGCGGCTTGTCCTCATTTCTTTTGCGCTGATAAAAGGCTATAATCTTTTTGTTTCGATCTTTGGCCATGCCGCATTGCGCAGCTGAATAAAGGGTTTGATGCAATCTTGCTGATCCTCTTTTCGTGATCCGATTGATGGATGCTTTTTGGAACAATGCTGATGAACGACCAGAATCGGCAGCTTTTAAACGTGAATACAGCCGAATTTGGAAAGAAACGAAGAAGATAGTATTTTCAAAGACACTTCAAGATGTGCATACTATGAACACTGTACTTGTGAGTCATGACATCGAAGAAACTGTACATACTTACAAAAATGAAGAGGGCAAGGACATTGATCTGGGTGGTGCCGGACTTGCCAACACGTCGGTCAAACTTAATCTCATTGATGAATACAGGATTGCGATGAGACAACAATAGAGTTGTTATTCATGGGGAAATGAAAAAGTTTAATCCAGTCATTTCCCATAAAAGAGCAAACTAGAAGAAATCCAAGAATTAAAATAGTGCTAAAATTAAACTAAGCGGAAAATCCTATTATAAGAACAAAAATCATTCAAAGTACAGTGAGTTACATTATTGTAGTTAGGAGGAGAAAAATGGGTAAAATCATTAGTCAAATGATGATATCGCTTGATGGTTTTATCGAGGGAACTAATCAGGAGTTGGACTGGCATCATGTAGACGATGAATATCATAAATATGCGGAAGAGGTGCTGCACTCCGTTGCTGCCATTTTGTATGGGAGAAAGACTTATCAACACATGAAGGATTTTTGGCCAACTGACTTTGCAAAGGAGAATTTTCCAGTTATCGCTGAAAGAATGAACCATTTGCCTAAAATCGTGTTTTCTAATACATTGAACAATGTAGATTGGGATAATACGAAACTCATTAAGGAGAATGTGAAAGATCATATTATGAAGCTTAAGCAGCTACCGGGGAAGGATCTGGTTATCTTAGGAAGCTCAGATTTTGTATCCTTTCTAACAAACATTGGTCTGGTTGATGAATACCAGATAATAGTCAATCCGGTTATATTAGGTGGAGGCAAACCCTGTTTTCATAACATTACGGATCGAAAGCTATTAAAGTTGAAGAGAACTAAGGTGTTTCAATCAGGTAATATCTTACTGTGTTACGAACTGGCATAAATTGCATCAAACATTATTATCCTAAGGTCTATTCAAATCTTAACACTCTATATAAATTACGATGATATTGTGCGAAAAAATCTTCCATAAACGAGGCGCGATTGTTGAATAAAACAGGTGAAAAATGATCAAACTTTTTTATAAAAATTGAACACCGCAGCGTAAAGGAAGAATCCATTTTGATCAATCTTTTTTCCAAATGGATTCTTCCTGTTCAACAGATTCGGGACACTATCTAAAAACGAAACGAAAACTGTACCGTCTCCGAATCATCCCCTCCAATTTTATTGTAGAATTCAATAGCATGTTGATCTTCTGCATCAGCTTGAACAAATAAATCCTTTATATTTTTTGCTCTGCAATAATTCATTAATTCACCAACTAAATTACTTCCAATTCCACGACGCTGATAGTTCTTATTGACCGCCAAGTCATATAAATACATTGAAGAACCTTCCTGATCATACATCAGTAATTCGTAACCAGTCAAACCACCAACAACTTCATCACCAATACAAGCAACAAAACAAATAAAATCGGGTTTAGCTAGAAGGCTTCTTATGTTCTTATCGTTTACATAGTTCAAATCCGGCGATTCAAATTCTTTGTTAAACAATAATACTAATTTAGAGAAACTACTCTCATCAACCATGGCCAATTTTCTATATTCAACAGCTTTTCCCATTCAGTTTTTCCTCCGATCTTGTCAGGTTTATAGGTGGATAATTTTTATAAGAACTATTCTGCGGTATTTCTTATATTATTTCAATATTTACTTTACAGCACGAATAATCTAATAAATATCGCTTGATCCTCACGATAACAAGTGCAAGAGCGTTCTTTAAATAAAAATAACGTCCCCAAATCCAACGACTTTCCGGGTGTATTTTCGCCAAGTCTTTGGGTTTTTTATATTCAAATTCGACAGGAAATCCATGAATGAAAAACTTAATCCCCCAGCTATGCTGG
>NZ_VIYG01000024.1 GCF_009389585.1 Oceanobacillus sp. CFH 90083
CTTGGTCTGCACTACTAATGTTAGTATGTTTTTTTTATTAGAAAACTTGGTTGTCACCCAGCCTTTAGGTGACATCCTTAGTTGCGCTTATACTTGGAACCTAAAAATTTTTACTACGTCGAATTACTTCCAAGCTAAAATTTTATACTTTCCTAATGTGGAACAAAAATCACAACTCGCTTATCGCTACTGCTGTATTCCTATCAGATGACCGGTACGCAGCCATAGCTACCTCCAGAGCTCTTAATCCATCTTCTCCTGTAATAAAAGGAGCTTTGTTTTCCTTCACAGCTTGTATAAAACTTTCTATCAGCCCCAGATCCATATCATCTCCCCAGAAGTTCCACTGAACACCGTCTGAACTATATACATCCAGCTTCTGGGCAAACGCATCGACAGAGAGTGTTCCTTTTGTCCCTACGATCTCTAACGTAACATCTCCCCAGGTTGGAAAATCCTTATTACGGGACCAGCTGCAATCCAATGTTGCGAACATACCGTTATCAAATTCCATCGTTAACAGCCCTGTATCATCTATCTCCCCGTCGGTTAGTTTATTGTCTATTTCAGCATATACTTCCGTTACCTCCGCATGAGTAAACCACCGGATAATATCCACTACATGAACAGTATGATCTATAACTGCCCCGCCGCCGGATTTCTCTTTCTGCACAAACCATCCACCCGGGTTCGTACCTCTATTCGTACCTTTAATGGCAATAATATCACCTAAGTCACCGGTATCTATGGCCTGTTTAGCATTTTGGACAGGTTTATTAAAGCGCACTGGAAATGCTGTTTGTAAAATGACTCCCTTCTCCCGGCAGATCTTAATCATTTCTTTCGCATCTTTCACGTTAGAAGATAACGGTTTTTCGCATAGCACATGTTTACCATGCTCTGCCGCTGCTTTGACATGTTCAAAATGCTTCTGATTCTCTGATGTAATAATCACTGCATCAATTGGTTCCTTTAATAAGTCATGATAGTCGGAAAAGTATTTGGTATCAAACTGTTCCGCCGCTGCTTTCCCTCTCCCTTCTTCTTCATCGGCAATACCATATAATTCAACATTCGGTAAATCATTTAAAGTGCTCGCATAACTATACGCATGTCCATGAGCAAAGCTTATCATACCTACCTTCATTTTATCTCCTCCAAACTGGAAAATTGTTCAAGGTAAACCGGCTCACCTGACGCAATCGATTGCAAAGCAGCTAGTGAAATCTCCATGGCTTTATAAGCATCCTCTGCTGTTACTCTCGCAGCTTTCCCTTCTTTTATACAAGAGATAAAATGAGCCAGCTCGAGGTAATAGGGACTATACTTCGTCGGGCTGGATGGAACGGCTACTCCGCCAGCTGCCTCGGTGGAGGAACCTTTCTCTATGACAACAGGATTCACTGAAGTACTGTCATGCTGAATAATTCCTTGCTTACCGGCAATTTCTAATTTCGTATGGAAATTCTGATGTGCCCAGGTACCTTCTACATGAGCAATCACGCCATTCTCAAAACGCAGGGTAATTAATGCATATTCCATTTTACCTGCAACCCGCCCTCTGCTTGTTTTAGCATAAACTCGTTCTACTTCTCCAAAGCACCATCTTAGAAAATCAAAATCATGGATCACCATATCTAATATTAGACCGCCGCTTTTTTCAAAGTTCGCATACCAATCTTTGGAGGCATTTGGAAATGCTCCGCCTCTGGTTGTTCTCGCAATTACCGGCTCACCTATCTTCTGTGAATCTATTATTTCTTTTGCCCGTACATATTCTGGAAAAAAACGCACCACATGACCAACAAATAAATGAACACCCTGCTGTTGACAAAAATCAATCATCTCTCTGGCATCAGCCAGATGACGGGTCAATGGTTTCTCGCAAATAATATGAAATTTATCCCTTGCTACCTGGAAAACAGTCTCTTTGTGTAATGAGGTAGGCAAACAAATAGATACAACATCAATATCCGGTATTTCCTGCTTTGCTTTTTCATAAGAGGAAAATGCCTTGGTTCCATATTTCTCAGCCAGCTGCTCCGCCTTTTCAACATGGGCACCAACAATTCCAGACAGTGTAATCCCTTCCATTTCTGCATAGGCGGCAGCGTGGGCATTTCCCATTGTTCCTGTTCCTAAAACTAAAATATTCATTTTTGTGCACCTCTTTCTATTTCATTATCTTCTGACTCCTTGTAAAGCTATTCCAGAGACCAGGTGTTTCTGTAAGATGATAAACATAATCAACATCGGAATCGTAGACAATACAGCACCCGCCATCAGCAATGGGTAGTCTGTTGAATATTGTCCCTGAAATGCTGCAATCCCCACTGACAGCATTCTCGTTTCTTCTGAATTCGTCATGACTAAAGGCCAAAGAAAATCATTCCAAGCAGCGAGAATCGTAAAAATACCTAAAGCAATCAAGCCTGGTGTGGCATTTGGCAAAATAATACGCCAATAGATTCCAAAGAAGGAGCATCCGTCAATTGTTGCCGCTTCATCCAGCTCTTTTGGAATCCCTAAAAAGAATTGCCTTAGCAGAAACACTCCAAAAGCACTGAACATACCAGGAACAATCAAAGCATAGAAGGTATCAATCCAACCCAGAGATGTTAAAATTCCGTAGTTTGGAATTAAAATAATCTGCATCGGCACCATCAAAACAGATAAAACTAAAATAAATATGACATTCTTACCGGGAAAATCCATCCTGGCAAAGGCGAATGCAGCCAATGAGCATAAAATCAACTGCCCCAACGTTCTTCCCAGGGTTACCATAAGCGTATTAAAGTAATACCGCAGCATATCAATACTTGCAAAAACATCGAGATAATTCTTTACTAACCATTCTTCCGGAAAGATGGTAATCGGCACTTGCATCGCTTCTCCAAATGATTTTAGAGAAGTTAGCACCATCCAAAGAAATGGCGTAACCATGACCACCGCACCAATAATCAGCACCAGATGAATCAACCACTTCTTATTCATACGTTTCCTCCTTATTATCCGTCATAATGTACCCATTTCTTTTGGAACGCAAACTGGAAAATAGTAATGACTAATATCATTAAAAACAGCAAGAATGCTTGTGCAGAAGCATAACCCATTTGCGAATACTCAAATCCTGACTCATAAACTCCATATACCAGTGTACGCAATGGTTCTAATAGTACATGACTGTCGCCAATCATGATAAATATCAAATCAAATACTTGCAAAGAGCTGATCATTCCAGTAATAAATACGAAAAACAAAGTTGGTGTCAACAGAGGAATAGTTATCGTAAATAATTGTTTTAATTTTGAAGCGCCATCTATTTCGGCAGCTTCATAATAAGTTTCTGAAATCCCCTGCAGACCTGCCAGAATCAAAATAATGTTGTTTCCTACCGTCATCCAGACATACACAACAATAACTGATATCAACGCAATATTAGGATCAAACAGCCATGCAGGCTGAGGTAAATGGAGTAAGCCTAATATATAATTAAGCAAACCATAATCTGTGTTGTATAGCCACTTCCATACCATCCCGACAGCTACCGGCATCGTTACCACAGGCAGAAAATAAAGCGTCCTGTACACTACCATTCCTTTAATTTTCTGATTAAGCAAAATAGCAATTCCCGTGGCCAGCATCACCGCTAAAGGCACTGAAATCAGTGTAAATACCAGTGTATTAACCATGCTCCTGATAAAAGAATCTGTTTGAAACAACCGGATCAGATTGTCCAAACCAATAAACTCAGGCGGGTTAATCCCATTCCAGCTGGTGAAAGACAAGCCGAAAGAAGCAAGAGCCGGCATCAAATAAAACAGGAAGAGCCCTAACACAACAGGAGCAATAAATAGATAAGCCCATATCGCTTCCTTACGCTTACGTCTGCTTTTTTTTGGTTTAGTAAGCACTTTTGAATCACTCATTCATTAGAAACTCCCTTCTTACAGAAAGATCTTTATTCATTTATCTGTTCCGATTCCAAGATCAGATCCATCTCTCTGGCAACATTGTCCAAGGCTTCCTTCATTGACTTATAACCTAAAAATGCTCCTTGAATTTCTGCTTGTTCAATATCCTGCCACTGTATTGTATTTTGAGATACAGGATAGGGAAAAGAAACCTCCTGGGCATCGATAAATACCTGTAAATCCAGTTCAGGCATGGATTCCACCCATAAATCACTCATGGCTTCCTGGGCAGGAATACTAAAACCTGATTCCGCAATAAACTGGTTCCCTTTTTCTCCGGTCAAATGTTTAATTAAATCCCAGGCCAATTCTTCTTGTTCGGTGTCCCCATTCATAGCCCAGCCAATTCCGTGTGCAATAGATCCTTCTTCCTTCCCTGCCGGTAATGGAGCTACTCCCAAATCATCCCCAAGCTCACTGTAAAACATCTCCGCGTTCACAGAGATTTCAGGATGCATTGCTATCATTCCTGACATAAACATATCACGAGGATGATTTTCAATTTGTGTCTGTACAGATGGAGAAATCCCCTGATCTATCAACTCCTGTGTAAAAGCAAGTGCTTCTTGAGCTTCCGGTGAATTAAAACCTGAATGGGTCTTGTCTTCATCAATCATATAGCCTCCAGCCTGTGAAATTAAGTTATAATATCCGGCCTGGTTACTTACAACATACGCTGTATACCCGTAAACTCCCTCTTCCTGATCAGCTAAATGCTCCCCCTTTTCTTCAATATCCTTCCATGTCCAGGTTTCATCCGGATAATCCAAACCAGCCTCATCAAATAGTTTTTTGTTATAAAACAAACCTACAATATCCGAGAAATAAGGAGCTGCGTACAAGTGATCTTCATGAGAATATAAATCTATCATAGAATCGAAATAAGCATCTTTGGAAAAATCATTATCCCCTTCAATAAATGGCTCCAAATCTTTGATTAACCCATTGGAGGCATATTCAGAAAAATTAGGCCCATTCATCCAAAATACATCTGGTCCGCTGCCTCCCCCTATACTGGTCCGTAATTTCGTGAAATAGTTGGGATAAGGTGTATAGGTTACGTTCACTTCAACATCCGGATGCTCTTTATTAAATTCTTCGATAGAAGCATCGACTGCACCGCTTATTTTTTCATCCCACAAGGCTACTTCAAGCGTTTTTGTACCACCTTCCGTATTAGTTCCACAACCTGTTAAGATACCAACGAATACAATCATTAAAAATATGGTGTACACTCTTTTCCCCATTCTATCTCCTCCAAAAGAGTTTAATAATGTTTCGCCAGGAATATAATGAACCATAACTTCTTTCTTGGCAGCATTTTTTAAATCACAGCTTTCGGCAGATTAGATGAATTCCTTCATAATAGATTCACCCCATTTGTGAAGCGCTTTCAAAATATGTCTGAAATTTATTTTTATAAAAAATCACTCCTCCTAAATCTTTTAACATTATGCTGTCCTCTATTTGATAAAAATAAAATGGCTTATTCAGCTTTCTGTTTTAGTTATTGAAATTACATTGCCTGTTTTTTGAGATTCATTAGCTGCCAGCGTCGTCTCTAAGGTTTTCAAGCCATTCGTATAATCTGATAGAATGGTTTCTGTCTTTCCAGTCAAAATTGCTTCAATAAACGCATTATCTTGTTCTTCATAGAAATCTACTTCTGAACTATAGGTCATTACATTATTATCTTCCAAGATAGTAAGATTGGTTCCATCAATCATGACGCGGAATTTATTTCCTAACAATTCTACGCCCATACGATGATCATTTTGAGTAAAAGAACAGTCTAAATGTCCAACAGCCCCATTTTCAAATGTAAAACTGACAGAAGTCACATCTGGAATATCAATATTTTTAATATCATCCGATACTTTTAATGCCATATTGGCATAAATTGTCTTAAAGTCTCCATTCAAGTAACGAATTAGATCCATAATATGAGTAGCCTGCTCTACCAATTGTCCTCCTGACTTTGACATCATACGGTACCAAGAGGTCTCCACAAAAGAAGATAGATAGTAACCGCGTACCATGGCAATTTCTTTATCTATTAAATATTCCTTTGCCTTTTGCACAGTATCCAAATATCGCAAGCAATAACCCGTTGCACAAATAACACCTGATTTCTGAATAGCCAGCTGCTTGGCGTATACCTCTTCCATATTTAACCCTACAGGCTTCTCAACCATTAAATGAATTCCTTTTTCCACTATTTTTTGCTCCAAGTCTTTATGCGCAAATGGTGGAACACAAAGGAAAACAACATCCAACGTTTCCTTTTCTAACATTTCGTCAGCATCAGTATAAGCCTTTGCATTTATTTCTTCAGCTGTGTTAACTGCATTAACTTTGACAATATCGCAGACAGCAACAATGTCTACACTTTTGTGTTTTCCCAAAATCTTCAAATGAGTAGCTGCAACTCCTCCAATTCCAATAAACCCTGCTTTTAATTTTTCTATTTTCATCTCCTCCTATCGATCGGCATTAATAATTAATTCAATGTGCTTGGCAGTATCTGCTGCTAATGCTTTCACATCCAGCTTATATGGTGATAATTCTGCGGTAAGCGGGCCATCATAACCCAATTCCTTTAATGCTTTGCTGACCTCCTGCCAGTTAACATCGCCAGCTAATAATGGAACGAACCCTGTCATATTACCCACACTTGTATTAAAATCTTTGACATGTACTTTACGGATACGACTTCCTAAGATTTGTATCCACTGCTCTGGATAACCAAACTGAAGAACATTCCCTATATCAAAGTACACTCCGGCATATTCAGAATCCAGTTCGTCTACATAACGGGACATCTCTAGTGGTGAAAGTAAGAATTTATTCCAAACATTCTCAATCCCTATATATACCTGCTGCTTTTCTGCCAGAGGTAACACCTTCCGAAGCTCCTTTTGACTGCGATGATAGCATTGTTCATAAGTAACTTCTTCAGATACAATACCTGGCACAACAAGCACTGTATCAACATCCATAGCAGCTGCCAGTTCAATTTGCTTTTCAATGACAGCTCTCCCTTGTGCCCTGATAGCTTCATCTGGTGAGGATAACGGCACCTGCCATAATAATGCTGTAGATAGACTTTTAATTTCCAAACCATATGATTCTATAAGACTTTTGATTTTTTTGGCATCCTCTAAACTTGAATCCACTGTTAAGCCAATTCCCCCTGAAGGGTTCACATTTAATTCAACGGTATCAAAACCAGCTTCTTTACTATATTCAAGTACCTTCTCTAAGCTGGTCCCTTCAGGATAACACCATTGGTTAATTCCCTTTAACATGAAGATTCCTCCTACAAATTTGTTTTTAATCCATGCCTGTCATGCGTGAGCTTAAATTGGAATTTATCTTGAAGTAAAACTGAAGCTGCACCAACCATTTCAAATTCTTTTCCTAGTGATGATGTAGTAATATTTACATCCTGATAAAGTGGTTTCAGCGTTTTTTTCTTGATTTTATTCTGTAAAGCATTTATTAATAATTGATTTTGGTTAGTAACATCTCCTCCTAAAATAATTACTTCCGGGTTAAACAGATGAACTAAATTGACGACGCCTGCTGAAAGATACTCAGCAATATCATCATTCATTGCAACAGCCAAGCTATCGCCAGCGTTCACTGCTTCAACAAATTCTGATGGTGTTATAAACAACTTGTCATTTGTTAAGAAAGTAGTTAAAATGGTTTCCTTTCCTGTTTCTATCTCTTTCATTATTCTCTTGGATGTAGCCGGCCAGCTTATATAATTTTCTATACACCCTTTATTCCCACAGCTGCATAACTCACCTTGATAATCAATGCTGGTATGACCAAATTCACCAGCTCCTCCACTTTCGCCGCGAGAGATCGTGTTGTTTACGATAACGCCGGAACCAACACCTTCGCCAATCGTTATATATATGAGATTTTCTACATCTTGAAAATTCCCAAAATTCTTTTCAGCTAAAACATATGCGTTTGTATCATTATCAAGCCACGTTGGCAGATTAAAATGCTCTTCGACAGAATCCCGCAGATACACATCCTCCAATAACAAAACTGGATTATAATGAACTACGCCTTTTTTAGAATCAACAATCCCTTGAATAATGAGTGAAATACCAATACATTGTCTACCATCATCCTGTTGTGCAGCATAGAAATCCTCCAACAAACGAAGCAGGTAGTTTATTAAAGTAGTACCTGTATAGCCTTTAGTAGGGTAAATCCTTTTCATAGTTATCTCTGCCTCTAAATTCATATCTGCAATTGTTATTTTAGAATAAGAAATAGAAACGCCGATTAAATAGTGGTTATCTGGTGAAAAGTTTAAAAGAATCGGTTTCCTTCCCCCACTGGATGTTCCGGTACCGCCTTCTACTACATAGCCTTCATTGATGAGTTCTGTGACAGCCGATGTGACAGTTGTAGGGCTAAGATCATTCTTTTTAGCAATTTCACTTCTTGATATGGGGCCATATTTTCGAATCGTTTCTAAAATGATAGAGCGATTCAATTCTTGTATCAGCTTTAGGTCTCCAGTCCTTTTCATAGTTATTCACATTCCAATCTATTTAAATAATCGTTTTAGAAATATGTTAAGGGGAGTACTAAGCTAAATGCTATAGTTTTATCATCTCTTCCCTTAGGTATAGATTTATTTTTTAATACATGAGCAAACATTACTTTTTCCAATGGAATTATTAAGTAAAGAAATTTTATCATCATATTGTAAGCGTTGTCAAATTAATTTTTAGAAAATTTTAATTGATTAATCATTTAAGGTTATTATTGTTTTATGTATTATCTGCTACTGTAAATCCGTATGAAAGCACTGCTACATAAGGAGTTTCATTAACCTCTCTCTCAGGCAGAGCCGCTTACATATTCCTAAAATGTTTCATCAGGCTTATTGCTCTATCTAATCATTAATCGGAATTTAACTTAATAAACTTATTGGAGAAAGTGTTTTTATTTTAAGGTTTACGAATATTGTAATTGTATCAATAATGATTACAGGAAATATTTTAGGGTTTCACAAATGATTTTTTTGTGAGCCAGCTATATCAAGAAAAGCTGACTCATGCAATCTAAACTTCCATCAAAGCTTTTCAATACGCTTCTGCTTTTACACTAAATTAAATACAGCAAAAATCCCCATAAGCTGCTGTCCTTCCCGCTCGCTTATGGGGCATCTCCTCTTCAATCTACTTCTTACTTCCCAATTGTGATCGTACTGCCCGGCTTCACATCAGCCATCTCTTTCTCTTCCAAATAAAGCGACCCGGATTGCCCGGCTTCTGTACTTCCATCAAATTTCAATGTAATATGTCCCAAGTCATTCAAGTTCTTTCTCACGGCATTCCCAACACTTGTGATCTGATAAGAAACATCATCCAATTTTAAAGTATCTCCTGCTGTAATATCTTCATCAACAGATACTAAATCAATCACGTAGCAGAAATCCGCTAATTCACTTGGTGCATTATCCCCGAACAGAATCATCATTTTTTCTGCTTCAAATGCTTTTGCATCTTTTCCGATACTTTTAATTGTTGTTTGATACATGTTAAAACACTCCTAAATTTATTAATCTCTTATCTTTCATCGTACTTTTTGAGCACGAACTATTATTTATACAGCCCAAAGCTTGCCAGCCAGGCAACAAATACCCTTGGCACACCATTTAAGAATCTGGAATACAGGACAGATGGTACACCAACTTCAATTGTTTTTGTTTCCGCTTCTGCAAGACCTAAACCTACAGGGATAAAGTCAGCAGCATTTTGAGTATTGATTGCAAATAATGCTGGTAATGCCAGGTTTGGCGGGATGTTCCCTTTACCAATCTCTACACCAATTAATGTTCCTAATACTTGTCCAATAACTCCGCCAGGTCCGAGTAATGGGCTTAAGAATGGTAAAGAACATACAAAACCGATAATCATAAGTCCCCAAATGTTTCCTGCCAGCGGTGACATGATATTAGCAAATAAATCACCGATTCCAGAGCCTTGGATAATACCAATTAACAGGGCAACAAATCCCATAAAAGGAATAACAGTGTGCAGCATGGTTTCTACAGCATCACGGGAGGCCTGATAGAAAGTGTTAATTACTTTCCCTGCCCCTAAACCAATTTTGGTAAGCAAACTTTTATTTTCTTGCTCTGCTCTTGTTTCCATAATTTTCTTGTCTTTAGAATAGGTTGCTTCTTGCTCTGTCTTTTCTTCCTTCTCTGTTTCTTCAGAAGAAGCCTGCTGAACTGTCTCAGAAGCTTGTTCAGCTCCTTCCGCTTCACCAGCAACACTTACCTGATCCACATCTACATTCGATACATAAATATCTTCTGTAATATACTGTCTCAGTGGGCCACTTTTTCCTGTTGCCATAATATTAACTGTCGGGATACCTTTTTGGGGATAAATACCACAGCGTAATGTACCGCCACAATCAATAACAGCAACCATAATTTCGTCTTCCGGCACCGATGTTTCAAAGCCGTTTACCGAGGAAGCGCCGGTAATTTCACAAATTTTATCTACAATGGCAGGTTTATGACCACCTGTCACATACATTACTTTATCTTTTTTACCATTTACACCGATTACTAAAGGGCCGCCGAAACCACCAGAACCTTTAACTATTTTGACTTTTTTACTCATGGTCTCACACCTACCCTTCTATATGAACTTTTTTACTTAATTTTACTTTTTGCTGTTTTTCTACATAACTTGTTGTAAAGTCAGTTATCCAGCCGCCGATAAAGTTCATTACTAAACCAACCAGCAAATAGCGGATTGCTAAATCTGTCATAGGTAATCCCAATTGTTGAATCCCGCTTGCAATACCTAAGAAAATAAATAATTCCGCCGGGTTAATATGGGGGAAAATACCGTTACTTGTGTGTGCGAACTGTCCCGCAGCAGCAAAATAGCTTGGCTTGTACTTTTCTGGTAAAAACCTGCCTAATGAATGCAGCATTGGATTTGCCAGCATAAATGAACCTAAGAATGGCAGCACCATATATCTTAATAATGGGTTCCCTGCTGATTTTTGAGCAATTTTATTAATACGGTTTTCTCCAATTAATTGAATTAAAGTATTCATTGCGATGAGTAACATAAGAACTAATGGCACGATGGATCCCATCCAGCCAATAAACGTATCTGCACCTGTCTGGAAAAGGTTGATAAACCCTTCCGCTAATTTAACTATGAAGTCCATGTTTCTTGACCCCTTTCTTTGTGAACATTTTATTTACTTTATTTACAGCTTTCATCATTGGTGAAGGGATTCGTTCAATTTCTCCACCTGCCTGCACCACATTAAATGTATGCTGTGCATCAACAATGGCACGTTTTAAAAGCTTATTATAGTCTGTGAAATCTTCTTCCTTGAGCTTATTCATTTTCTTGCCTTCTAAGCCCTTCAGCTGTTTAAACCTGGAAAACACTGTCACCCCTTGCATATAACGTGCTTCCTCGATTTCGTTTTTATTATTCAATTGAAATAACACAAGTGTCCCTGATCTGATAATTGCCGGACGTCTCCCAATAGCTACACGGCCCTTTTCTCTCAGCTCCGTATAATGCTTTGTGAAATGCTTAATTTGGACAAACCCAAATAAATATTGGACAACAAAACCGACTGCTAAAATAATAATCAGCATGATAAAAAACATAAGCTATTTCCTCATTTCTTGATTCAAAATATATGAAAACGAAGTATAATCCGTATTCTTTGTCAATTTATTCAGCAGGTAACCATTCGTCGTCATTGCTAACACTTCTTCATAGACCCTGATCAAAATAGCTTCATTTCCAGCCTGATCTGGTGTAGCTAATAAGATAACGATATTAACATCCTGATAATCACATAACGGTTTATCTAATAGAGCAACCTTCATAAAAATACCGGATTGATGATGACTCACATGCGGAAAAGCTAATTTCCCCGTAACTGTTGATTTCATCTGTTCCCGTGCAATAATACGCTCTGTAAATTTCTCGTCGACCTCACCTTCTTGGATCAGCTCATCAGACAAAAAACGAATAATATCTTCGTAGTAATCAAACGTATCGACATGGTAAAAATCTTTCTCCTCAATAAAATCTACAAGGACACTTTGATTGAACAGCTTTTTATTCTTCACATCTTTATAAACCAAGAATTGCTCGATTTTTAATTTCAGCAATTGTGTATCCAGTATATTCTCTATATAGACCACTTTATTAAATAGACGGTTTGTCCAAACAGTAGAGACAATCAGATCAAATTGTTTAATATTCTCTGTTTCGAGCACCTCTTCATTAAATACTTCAATGTCAATTTGATTACTAAAGATCTTCTGTAAATTTGTTGTCAGCAGCTTCGATGCACTTAAGCCCTGATTTGTAATAACAGCAACCGATTTAATATCCCGGATTTTCTGTTCTAACTGCTCCAAGTACACACTAAAATATAATGAAAGAAAACCAAGCTCATTAATAGGCACTTCCATTTTTATTTCTTTTTTTATATTTTCAGCTAAAACACTTGATAACTCATAAGCGAACGGAAAACGCTGCTGTACATCCTCCATCAGATTGTTATTTACCTTCACACCAAAAATCAAACGGTTGATTAAATGTTTGATGTGAAGCTGAATATCTTTACTAAACATGGATGCATCAATTTTAATCGTGTAGTAATAATTGATGTCCTTAATTGTATTCTTTATAATATGCTCAAGCATCGAATGCTCATTTTCATTAATTATTTCATCTATAATGGAAGCTCTTCGTCCCAGGAGCTGCAGAACGATAACGAAAATTTCCTCGTTCGGCTTTTCTAGAGCATACTTATCTGTAATTGCTTTTTTTAATGCTTCAAAGCTTGTAAAATCTTTTGATTCAAATACCTGCTGATCAATATCTAAATCCACTTCGATAAAATGCCCTTTTTCAAGCCTGTCCAGTGTCACTTGAACAGCTAATCTTAACCTGGCATAAGAAGAATCATCTAATCTGTACTTCTTTTTCAAATCTAATAAATGCTGTTCAATTTGATCAGAAACCTGCAGCTCTTGATAACCATTAGGAAACTGTTCAATAATTACCTTGCGAATAGAAATTTCACTGCCTTCCAGCCGTAATCCGACATTCTGTGTCCCTTTAATATCCACTGGATAAGCCTGCAGCTTGTCTTTTAATTCCGTCACAATATTATTGACAACACTTTTACTCAAGAATAGATCCTCAGCAATATCGTCAATGGTGCTCTTCTGATGATCTAATAAGTGATGAAAAACAGCATCAAGCCGATCCTTCAATTCATTCTCATAGCTGCTCATTTCCTGTCGTAAAATTGTCAGCCGGTCAAAAAATTGATTTTCATTACGGATAAGCATCGACAGAATATGATGTTCCTTCATAATTTGAGAAGTGCCTTCAAAATAATCATTAACCTGCGCTACATAATTAGACAACGTCCGTTGTGATATATTCATTAGATGGGAAAGTTTTTCAGCTGAAATATGATCCGATGTAAGCACTTCTACGATTTTCAAATGCTTTTTATTAAGCTCCATAACCTCTCCCCTATTCTAATTTGGGGATTAACCTCTTGATTTACCCCCAGAGATATTGATTGTTGTTCCAGTAATATAGCTTGACTTCTCAGAACCCAGGTAGCATACCAAATCAGCAACTTCTGTTAATTGACCCACACGGCGGATTGGAATCGACTTGGAATAATCTCCATTTAATTGATCTACTGTTGTATTTCTTGTATAAGCAAGTGCCTCTTCATATTGCTGCGTTCTTAATCCTGTTTCTTCTAAGATTCCTGGTGCAACCGCGACAACACGGATATTGTGTTTTCCTAATTCCTTTGCCCAGCTTCTTGTGAAACCGATTAATGCCGCTTTCGTTGCTGAATAGATACTTTGTCCTTCAGATCCTTCCTGTCCAGCTTCACTGGCGATATTGATGATAACACCTTTTTGTGCTTGGATAAAATAACGGGATACTTCCTGGCTGAAAAGAACAGGTCCCTTCAGGTTAACACCAAGCATAAGATCAAGATCCTTCCTATTAATTTCATATTCAGGTTTTTCTCCTTTTGCATCTACTAATAGTCTTGGTAAATTAATACCTGCATTATTCACCAGCACATCAATTTGAGACTGCTCTTCCAAAATAGAAGCAACCGTCCCGCGAACTGCTTCTTCATCCGCTACATTTGTTTCTTTAAAATGATAGCGTGGATGATCAATCGGATTGTCACGTAAATCTGTGTTATACACGATAGCATCATTAGCCAGGAAGGATTGAACAATTTGTCTGCCGATACCAGATGATCCGCCTGTTACAATGATTACTTTATTCTCTATATCTAACCAATTATTTGCCATTATTATGCCTCCTCTTTTTCTTCTGATTTCATTATATTGCTAACCGTTTTCAAAATTAATTTGTTGTTTTGTGCAGATTAGGGAAAAAGGGAAAATAATTATATGAGAAATGGAGAAACTACAAGCTGATGTTTGATTTAAAACTGTAAAAATAAGATGAGGTGACAGCATGAATAAAGCAAAAGCAGCAGAGGAAATTCAAAAGATTTTAGATGTTTCCAAGATCGGTGTCCTATCCACTTCACATCATAATGTGCCAAACAGCCGATATATGGTTTTTTACCATGATGAAGCAGTATTATACACAAAAACAGACGAGGATTCTCCAAAAGTAGTGGAGGTAGAAAGTAATCCGCAGGCGCATATTTTGCTTGGGTACGAAGAAACAAAAAATAAAAGCTTCTTGGAAATAAGGGCGAAGGTAGAAGTTATTGATGATCAGGAAACGATTGACTGGTTATGGGAAACTCAGGATAAGACTTACTTTGACTCTAAAAATGATCCGGATTTAACTGTTCTTAAGCTGATTCCAGTTCAAATTAAAATCATGAATGATGATAATCTTGATACACCCGCGACAATTAAAATGGAAGAGATGTAAAAAATAAAAAAACCGGAAGTGCCGCAGTAATCGGAAAAAGGTAATGCGTATATACTTAGCCGCTATCCAACTGGCAGTAGTTGTTATCCTAAGTGCAACAGCATACAGATTTAGACCTCTATTGCACTTAAAATAAAAACCATACAAAATCCGGATCAATCTGTCCTTCATCAAGAAAAGGGAGTGATCCGGATTTATAATTATCTGCTTATTTCAGGTGTCAGAATTAATCTGAAACACCTTCTACTATATCATTTTTATAAAAAATACTTTCCCTTCACCCATGTCTGCCTCATATTCATGCACAGCTTCATTAAACTATTTCAAGCTTCCTTCATCCTTTTCATATTTCACACAGTGAGAGGCTAAAAATTTCTGCACGAAAGAAGTATCTAAATAATATCCAACGGCATTTTCCTTGCCGGCGCAGGAAATTCCGCTTCTATTAACTGCAATTCCTCCTCCGATAACCGAATGGATGCAGCATCAATATTTTCCTGAATATGCTTCTTGTCACTGGACTGTGGAATGGAGAGAACATCATGCTGCCGAATTGTCCAGGCTAACATAATTTGAAACACCGTTGCATTATGCTGCTTTGCAATTTCTTGAAGTACATGGTTACCTATGATATTATCTCCCTGGGCAATTGGAGAATAAGCAATGGTTGGCAGCGATTTGCTTCTTTGCAATGGCAGTAAATCATATTCAATACCTCTGCTGGCGATATTATACAAGACTTGATTCGCAGTACAACCCTCTCCACCTTTTAGCTTCCACATTTCTTCCACATCGGCAGCATCAAAATTGGAAACACCCCAAGCCCGAATCCTGCCGTCCTTCACATACTTTTCCAGTGATTCAATTGTTTCCTCAAGCGGTGTACTGCTTTTCCAATGCAGCAGATATAAGTCCAGATAATCTGTCCCCAAACGTTTCAAGGAATTTTCGAGCGAACGTTCCAGTTCCGGTTCTTTTGCATGAAATGGATAGAACTTGGAAATCAGGTAGATATCTTCTCTCTTTATATCTTGGATAGCTTCGCCGATAAGGGTTTCTGAATTGCCTTCTCCATACATTTCAGCCGTATCAATAACTTCGATGCCACTTTCCAGCCCGTACCTTAGTGCTTCTATTTCCTGGTTTCTTTTTGATGAGCTGTCTCCCATATGCCAGGTTCCCATGCCGATTGGGAACAAATCCTTCTTGCCTAATCGAACCATACTCTAACACCTCTTTTAACTTTGTTTATTCTTTTACCATTCCCCTGAGCAAATATAGATAAACAATCAGCTAGGGATGAACTCATGAATGGCATGCCTTTTTGTTATGATGGTGAAGTTTTAAGTGTTATCCCTTCCTATGTGACCATTTTCCCGAACTATAAAATATCAATGAACATCATAACCTTTTTCTAATAAATTCTGATACTCTTGACTATTATTTAACATAAATATGTCTCATCCCTTTACATAAAGCGATTTGTCTTCATGTAGAGAGAGGTCGGTTTCTAGCAGCTCTTTAATGATTAAAAATCGGCGATCTTCTTCTGAAATTTCGATTCTTGCACCATAAGTTGTATAAGCAACAAAATAAGCTGCACCTTCAAAAATACATATTCCCGTAGTATCATACATTGGCTCTAATATTTCATAAGCAATTTCTTGTATATCGCCAAAAGGCAGATTGAAAATTTCAATGATTTCTTTCATTATCCAAACCTCCATTTAAGGAATTTCTATCTGAATACGCTGCCGTTCTTCACCATCCGTACTAATCACCCAATAGCTGTAGTCTGGCTCTAATGTAGCAAATCCTTTATCCACCGTGACAATCAGCTTATCCTGATTATTAAAAAAGACCGGGCTGGTTACATGTTCACCAAATGACGTAATCTGCTCTACCTGCTTTGTCTCTAAATCCATTCGGTATCCTTCGTAAATATAGGTGCCATTCTCATTTGTTCTAGCTACGTCAGAGAAAGCAACATATTCTCCGTCCGGTGATAACGCAGGTGAAGATATAATCGGTTCATCCACAGCGAAATCACCCATAGGGATGACAGTTGTTTCACTTCCATCTTCCAGATTGTGAAAAACCAGCTGGTCTGTTTCATCAAAATTCCGATACATCAAAGCCTCGCCGTCTGGTATCAAATCTAAGTCGGACATATCATAAGCCGCTTTCTCCGTAATCTGCGCCATCTCCTCAGTGTCCAAATCAATACGATAAATATCGAATTCATGAGGCCGCTCCGATGCAATCGGAGAATAATTCGTATGCACGCCAGCTTCAAGGAAAAATAAAGACTGACCATCCGGCGAGAAGGCAGCCTCGGTCACTAAACCTTCCCCGCCTGTCATCTCTTTTATCTTTCCATCTGCACGATCAATCAGCATAAGCTTTCCAAGCTGTTGTTCATCATCGTCTTCCCATTGTTCTACATAGGCAATTTTTCCGCCATCAGGTGAGAACGTTGGGTTAAGAAGGGAGTTCCCCTCAGAGGCTCCTGCTACAAGTTCTGCATTTCCACCGTTGACAGGTGCTGTATAAACTGCAGATTCACCTTCATGTTCATAAATGAAGACAATTTCCTCATCATCTGGTGAAATATCCGCAGTTTCACCAAAACCGGTGTAGCCTTCAGGATCTCCTTCTAAATAGCCGGTTCCCCACAGGATGAGGAATAGCAGTATCATGCCGACGATGAAGCTTATATTTTTCATTGTTAATGACATATTATTCTATCCCCCCGAAAGAAAAACGAAGAATGGCAAAAGATAACATGATGGCTAATGCAGAAACCAATAATCCGGTTGCGAGAGATAAAGCTGGTTTTCTCGCAATTAATTTCATTTGAAATTTATAAAAAATCAGCCAGATCAGAATCGGAATCAGCGTAATTAAGGCCTGTATACTTATCCCGGTGAATACAAGAAATGACCACAAGAAGAACAAACTCAAAAAGATGATAATCATTCCATATAACAGATTCATGATATAGCTAAATTTTACGAATCCTTGTTTTTGCTGTTTATTATCTGTCTGATTGGCAGAATAATAGGAGTTTCGGAAAACAAACAGGAAATTCAGTCCAATCAAAATAAGCAAATAGATACTGAAAAGCATAGCCTGCAACTGTGACAAACTCTGCATCAATGCCAAATTGATGCCGTTCCAAATAATATTGATTATAAGCAGAACATTAAGTAAATAAAAATAACGGCCAACGAAGGCAATATTAATGGCTGCCAATGTGACAACGCTGCCTGACAACAACTGAACCGTCAGCCAGACAGGAGTGGGTTCATGCATAACAAAAATAAGGTTTATATAAAAAATAGCCCCGAATAAAATGGTAACGATACCTATTAAATATAATAATCCCCTCTGAAACGGGTACATCGATTCCTGCAGCTCCTGCCCAACTATGTGCGAATCCCCAAATGCAGCTATTACCTTTTTCTCTGCCTGCTTCTCGGAAAGACCTGCACTGATATAATTGCTTTTCGCCTCATTTAAATGACTGAGCAGCTCCTCTCTTAGCTCCTCCCGTTCACCATCCGGACTTTGCGTTTGTTTAAGCACCTCTTCTACATGTTTTTCAATCCGGTTCATGATAAATCACCAGACGTTTTGGTGATTAGACGATGAACACGATTCCATTCCTCCAGTTTCTTTTCTAAAATGGCGTTACCCTCATCCGTTATCTGGTAGTACTTCCTTCTCCCTTTCTCCGTTTCCGACCAATATGACTGAAGCCACTGTTTTTTCTCCATTCGCTTCAAGGCAGGATAAAGTGTTCCTTCTCCCATGCTGTACAGCTGATCACTTTTATCCTTCAGTACCTTTACCATTTCGTAACCGTACATATCCTTTCCAGATAGTAGATTTAGCAATAAAATATCGATGCTTCCCTTCATTATTTCCCGGTCCATTTTGATATCACCTCTTTATAACATTGTATTACGATGTACATTGCATTGCAATGCACAAAGGTGAAAATGATGGTATTTTATTCGCAATATCAGCTTCACACCGCCAAAAGCCAGCTTGGAATAGCACAAGAATATGTAATAAAACCAACGTAAATAATGATTCTAATGAGTCAAAATCGCAAAATGTTACACAAGCTAATTGATGATCTTCCGGAAGATACATTGCCTAAAGCTGCGGATATATTTGAAAAAATGATTGAAAAAGAAGTCATAAGCGATAAAGAAATAGAGGAATTAAATATTATTCGAAAAGAAATTGAAAATGGAGAACCTTATTCATTGATGAATTGTTTGGGGAACTGGAGAAGTAATGTATGATATTGTTTTCTCCAAACAAGCTAAAAAATTTATCGATAAACAAGACAGAATTACAAAGAAAAGGTTAAGGGATGCTATATTAGCATTGTCTGAGAACCCCTACAGATCAACAGCTTACATTAAAAATTGAAAATCGCGATCAAATATATAGAAAGTAATATCTTCAACTGTTTAGCTATCAAACGCAAATCAAGGAGCTGTCACAAATGCCTGATATGCATTCAATGACAACTCCTTTCTCTATTCACAAGGATTAGATACACCCTACATCTACTCCGCTACTCCCAATGCTTCCTTAGCCATCCGTTCATACTCTTCCATGCCGGAAATCATCGCAAACTCAGCAATAGCTACTGCATATGCCGCATCCAATTCCATAATATGCTCCTTCATCTTTGGCCAGTAGATCCCCCCTGCTTCTTTGTAATAATGAAGAAGCTTTTCCAATGCCTCTTCGCCAAAAGCTTTATATTGGAATACAAAATCATTAGAAACATCGGTAACTTTTGCTTCCGTCCAATCAATTAATCCGATAACTCTTGTGTCATTATCAATCATCAAATGGCCGGCATGTACATCTCCATGCATCAGCCCTGTTTCATTTGGCCACAGCTCTTCATTATTCAACCAGTTCTGCCAGCGATTCCAAAGGTCATCCGCCACTCCAAAACGTGCCTTTACCTTCTCCATTCTCTCTTTCATCAATGCTTTCGCTTCTTGCGCTGTATATGCAGGGATGCCTGCTTTTTCTGCTTCTTTTTTGGGTACATTGTGCAAGGAAGCCAGTACCTCACCCTGCGTCTGATGAAATTGTTCCGGAATATTTTCAATATCCATTTCCCATACATAGTTTTGAATGGTCGGATCAATCGTGCCGACAGGAATACCATCAAGCTTTTGATATGCAATCAAATCCTTTTCATAGATGGACCAAACAGGTACTCGGAAGGGGACATGCTGATGAACAATTTCTAAAACCTTCCGTTCATCCACCGTCCGTTCCATCACATCATCCCGTCTTGGTATTCTTAACACCCATTCCGCCCCATCTGCCCCTTCCGCATAAGCCACGAGGAAATCCAATCCTGATTGATTAAAGCTGATAGAGTCCTCTTTCAAATCTAATCTATACTTTGCAGCTAACACTGACACAGCTTGTCTATCCAAATTTGTCACACCCTTTTTAATTTTAACAGTGCCCGTAAAGAATATTACCAAATATAGAAAAATAGGAACGGGGCGTCCGCTACTATTCTCTTCAACCGTGGAGGGATTCTAAAAAAGATAGGCCAATCCTTCATCTGAGCACATATTATATCTGAAACATATCCATTAAAGATGCAAAGATTGGTTATCAATCAACAGAATCCCTCCTTCCTGATAGTTACATTCATCCTAGCATAGTGGTATTTTATTCGCAATACCAGCTATATCCCAGGATTTTTTACTTAACATGGTTAAGCGTGTATAATAATGAATAGAAATGGGGGGGAGATGAAATGGTTCAATCAATAAATACAAAAGTCGATTTAGTTATTAAAGGAACCTCACATATAAGAATTTCAGATTATGGTCAGATTATGATTGGAGATAAAGGATTTGAATTCTACAATAATCGTGATGTCCATAAATATATTCAAATTCCTTGGGAAGAAGTCGATTACGTCATTGCTTCCGTCATGTTCAAAGGAAAATGGATTCCTCGCTATGCTATTCAGACGAAGCGAAATGGGACATACACATTTTCTTCCAAAGATCCCAAAAGAGTCTTTCGGGCAATGCGGGAATATGTAGATCCAAATCGCATGGTTCAATCATTGAGCGCCTTTGAGGTCATCAAACGCAATTTCAAGAGGAAGTCTAAGAAGGGATAGCTTTCTACCTAAAAATAGCTGGTTTCATTGAGAGTTACTACCCGTTAACCGGTAAACTATTGCGGTATCAAAGTGTCCTAAAAGCAGACTCCCTCTTGTAAGGACAAGGCATGCATGTTATAATAACTTTGTAAGTTCATTAAAGTAAATTAAATTAGAAACTAATTAAAGCGTTCTCATATAAATTAAATAACCATTGCAATTATTTTTTACGTGTTACTGATTCGATCAGGCATGAGTGAAAGGTAGTGATGAAAATGAAGGTCAGGGCTCCTTCTATTCCCTTGTCTTCATTTCATCTACTCTTTCCTCATGCTTTTTTTTCTGTCTTAACCAGGTATGCAAACGCTTTATGACCTGAAAATTCTACTTTAGGAGCTTACTGTTGATTTAAGCCTTAACAATCATAAGAGGAGGTAAAAAAGATGGTAGGAATTATCATTGCTAGTCACGGTGAATTCGCTACTGGCATCTTGCAATCTGGAGCAATGATCTTTGGCGAACAAGAGAATGCAAAAGCTGTTACATTGATGCCAAGTGAAGGACCTGATGATGTAAGAGCAAAAATGGAAGAAGCAATCGCTTCTTTCGACAATCAGGATGAAGTCTTATTCCTGGTTGATCTTTGGGGCGGAACTCCTTTTAACCAAGCGAGCAGCTTGATGGAAGGGCATAATAATTGGGCTATCGTTGCTGGGTTAAACTTAGCAATGGTGATTGAATCTTATGCATCGCGTATGTCTATGAACACAGCGCATGAAATAGCTGCCCATATTATTGACACAGCAAAAGATGCAGTTAAAGTAAAGCCGGAAGAATTAGAACCGGAAGCGCCTGCAGACGAACCTGCTGCAGCACCTTCAGGAGCCAGTGCAGGTGCTCCAGGCACATTTGAATACGTATTAGCACGAATCGACTCCCGGTTACTGCACGGACAAGTAGCAACATCGTGGACAAGAAGTACATCGCCTACGCGTATTATCGTTGTATCTGACTCAGTAGCAAAGGATGAACTCCGTAAAAAATTGATTCAACAGGCTGCTCCTTCAGGTATCAAGGCACATACGGTCCCTATTCGGAAAATGATTGAACTCGCAAAAGATGATCAGCACTTTGGCGGACAGCGGGCACTGCTTCTTTTTGAGAATCCGCAAGATGCACTTAGAGCAGTTGAAGGCGGTGTTCCACTGGATACTATTAATGTTGGTTCTATGTCACATTCAACTGGTAAAGTTCAGCCAAATAAAGTACTTGCCTTTGACCAGAACGATATTGATACTTTCAAAAAGCTGAAGGAAGCCGGTGTGAAATTCGACGTACGTAAGGTTCCGGGTGACTCTGGAGGCAACATGGATGAAATTTTGAGAAGAGCTCAAATGGAATTAGACAAACAGAAATAATCCTGATCATTAGATAAAAAAGGAGGTTTAATAATCATGGATTTGACGATTATTCAAATAATATTAGTTATTATTATAGCATTTATAGCTGGTATGGAAGGAATCCTGGATCAGTTCCAGTTTCACCAGCCAATTATTGCTTGTACGTTAATCGGCTTAGTAACCGGAGAATTAACGGCATGTCTTATTTTAGGCGGTACCTTGCAGCTGATTGCTTTAGGCTGGGCAAATATTGGAGCTGCTGTAGCGCCGGATGCAGCTTTAGCCTCCGTCGCATCAGCAATTATTCTCGTTTTAGGCGGACAGGGTTCATCAGGTGTATCCTCAGCTATCGCAATTGCAATTCCATTGGCAATTGCAGGTTTATTATTAACAATCATTGTACGAACCCTCGCTACCGGGATTGTCCATTTAATGGATGCTGCAGCGAAGGAAGGGAATATTAGAAAAATTGAAATGTGGCATGTTATTGCTATCTGCATGCAAGGATTACGTATTGCAATCCCGGCTGCATTAATTATTGCTATTGGTGCAACTCCAGTTAGAGAGATGCTCCAAGCTATGCCGGACTGGTTAACAGATGGTTTGGCAGTCGGCGGTGGAATGGTAGTAGCTGTTGGTTATGCAATGGTTATTAACATGATGGCTACCAAAGAAGTATGGCCATTCTTTGCAATTGGATTCGTACTGGCGACGATTCCAGACATTACGCTTGTAGGTCTTGGTGGTATCGGTGTGGCTCTTGCACTTATTTATTTAGCACTTACGAAACAAGGCGGCTCTGGTGGCGGCGGTGGAAACACTGGTGATCCGCTGGGCGATATTATAGAAGATTATTAAAAAGAAGGAGGTTATGAAGATGGCACAAGAAGAAATCAAATTATCAAAAAGAGATCGTATTTCTATTTGGTGGCGCTCCACTTTCCTTCAAGGTTCGTGGAACTATGAACGTATGCAAAATGGCGGCTGGGCATATTCTATGATCCCGGCAATCAAACGATTATATCAAACAAAAGAAGATCGTGCTGCTGCCCTGCAGCGTCACTTAGAGTTCTTTAATACACACCCTTATGTTGCCTCTCCAATTATTGGTGTAACGTTAGCACTTGAAGAAGAACGCGCAAACGGTGCTCCGGTTGACAATAAGGCGATTCAAGGGGTTAAAGTTGGAATGATGGGGCCTTTAGCAGGTATCGGTGACCCAATTTTCTGGTTCACAGTCAGACCCATTCTCGGCGCACTGGCAGCCTCCCTTGCGATGACTGGTAACATACTTGGTCCAATTCTTTTCTTCGTTTTATGGAACGCCATTCGGATGGGATTCCTGTGGTATTCACAGGAACTTGGTTACAAAGCTGGGGAAAAAATCACGGATGATTTATCAGGCGGATTGCTTCAGGATATTACGAAAGGCGCATCCATCCTCGGTATGTTCATTCTCGGGGCATTAGTGAACCGTTGGGTAAATGTGGCCTTTACCCCGACCGTTTCAGAAGTTGAGCTCGGCGAAGGTGCTTATATTGATTGGGATAACTTACCTGAGGGGGCTGAAGGAATCCAGACCGCGCTGCTGCAACAGGAAGAGGGAAGGGCATTAAGCCAGACGGATGTCACGACCTTGCAAGACAACCTGGACAGTTTGATTCCTGGTCTGGCCGGATTACTGCTGACACTTCTTTGTATGTGGCTACTCAGGAAGAAAGTTTCACCAATTGTGATGATTCTCGGATTGTTCGTAGTTGGTGTTGTATTCCATACAATACACTTAATGTAACCAATATAAGATTTGACTTAAATGACGACCTGCTTATGCATAAGCAGGTCGTCATTTAAGTATGAGACATAATCATCTCCGCATTACCTTGGAGAGTGAAATCTTTAACAGTGCTTGGAATAATAAAATGCATTCCTTTTTCAATATGAAATTTTTTATCATCTACCGTAATAGCAGCCTTGCCTTTTACTACGCTTACCTGCAGAAAATCTTCTTTTCTTTCCAGCACAGCATTTCCTCTTAAATCCCAATGATAAACCGTAAAATAAGCTTCCTCTACTAGTTTGCGGACCGTCAAATCCTCTACTGTTTCTTGAAATACTTCCCCTTCTGGAACTTGGTGAGGTACGTTCGTCACCTCAACAGCCTGCTCCAGATGTAATTCTCTTGGCTCTCCATTTGCATCCGTCCGGCCATAATCATATACCCGATAGGTAATATCTGAGCTCTGCTGCGTCTCTAAAATCACGATTCCTGCTCCAATGGCATGAATCGTTCCACTTGGTACATAGACAAAATCTCCGGCTGTTACAGGGATACGTTTTAATAAATTATCCCATTCGCCGTTCTCCATCGCTTTTTGGAGTTCTTTACGATTCTTGGCATGATGACCTAAAATTAATTCAGCACCCTGTTCCGCATCCAGAACATACCAGCATTCTGTCTTTCCATAAGGAACACCCTCTTTTTCCTGCGCATAGCTATCATCCGGGTGGACTTGTACTGACAGATTTTCATTTGCATCTAAAATTTTCGCAAGCAGCGGATATGCCTCTCCGGCAGCGTCTGCCCGATGAAATAATTCACCATGCTTTTCCCATGCATCCTGAAGCGTATTGCCTTCCAGCGGTCCATTTTTAATTTTGCTTGGTCCATTGGGATGAGCAGAGATAACCCAGGCTTCCCCTGTATGCTCATAAGGTGCCTGATACCCGAATTCCGTATGCAGCTTATTTCCTCCCCAAATCCTTTCCTGCAATACAGGCTCTAAAAAAATCGGTTCATTGTACATGCAGATCCTCCTCAGAAACATTCTATTCTCTACTATTCACTTTACTATAAATATATGTAGTAATAAATGAGAAACCTGCTATTAGCCAAAATTGGCTGTTCAGCTGACGATTCGAAGCTATCTAAAATAAAATCTATTTCTGTCATGTGGTCATATAGTATCTTCGGCCCTGGCTCTTCACATCCATCACAAAAGCGGGCTGCCCAATCCAAATGACAACCCGCTTTTCAAGTTAAATAATTTTATCAATTAACCCATATTCCTTTGCTTCCTCCGCACTTAAAAAATAATCCCGTTCCGTATCCTCCGCTACCTTTGCAACAGGCTGACCAGAATGCTCCGCAATAATATGATTAATCTTTTCACGGAGCTTGATAATTCTCTTCGCAGAAATAGCAATTTCTGTTGCCTGCCCGCGTGCTCCTCCCAGCGGCTGATGAAGCATAATTTCACTGTTTGGAAGCGCAAACCGTTTCCCTTTTGTTCCCGCCAGTAACAGCATAGCGCCAAACGAAGCTGCTAAGCCCGTGCAGATGGTACGGACATCCGGTTTAATATATTGCATCGTATCCAGAATTGCAAAGCCGGCAGAAGTCGAGCCGCCAGGACTGTTAATATAAATGGAGATATCCTTCTTCTCATCTTCTGCAGTTAAAAATAACAGCTGAGCGACAATACTATTCGCCATCTGATCATTAATTTCATCACTGACCATAATAATCCGGTCCTTTAACAACCTGGAAAAAATATCATAAGACCGCTCTCCACGGCTAGACTGCTCAATAACATAAGGTACTGTATTCATATGCATCCTCCCTGTAAACGCATGGATTACGGCAGTTTATGCTGCCATCGAGAGCGCGTAAGAAGAAGGACGATGTGCTTGTGGACACAACCTTAATGCCGGCTGATCTCCCATAAATATCTCTGGAATAAGCTGAATTAATTGAGCTGGATCATTTGCTTTGATTACTTGGACCGCAATTGGAACAAAGCTTTCCACCGTTTCCTCATCAGGAACTTCACCGGCTGGAGCCGCAGTATCTTCTTCTTCCATGTTCTGTATATGTTTTCTTGCCCGATTTAACATGGCTTTAACTGCTGTATCAGACATACCGCAGCTCTCAGCAATTTCATTAATCTGATACTTAAATACATCCTTCATCAGAAATACCATGCACTGTTTCACCGTCATGAAAGAAAGCAGCTTCATCACCAATGCTTCTATTTCCTCATAATTACTTTCCGGCTCTAATTCCACTTCCACGAGATAATCTGTTTCCGCTATTTTCCTTCGCTTTTTATCTATCCACGCATGATACGCTATTTTCTTCAGTAACGTAACATTCCAGAAATTCGGATTTCCATAGCTGATGAATGCTTTCTTCATCGTTTCCTGCACTAATTCTTCTCCATCCCACTTATTCCGGGACAGGAAAAAGCAGTAATGGGAAAGCTGACGGTAAATCGTGTGGAAGGTCGTATCCTCTTCATTTCGATTGGTGCCAGGCCTGGCGCACATGTCACTCACTCCTTTTACGCTTCTCTATAATATAAACGATTACTGGCTGTAAAAAGATACGGGTAATTTAAACTTTTCTTTCTAAAACATACCACGAACCCAGCCTTCTGCAAAAACGGATAAAAAGGTAAACAGAACAGCATAGACGACGACTGCTGTACTTCCCCAGAAAAATGTCCGCTGACGGGAAATACCCAATGGAATCATACCAGCCACCGTTAACTGACTGCTTAAGAAAAAACAACCAATAAACGAAAGACCAATTGCTCCATATTTATCATAGTATCTTCTGAAACGCTCCTTTCTTTCTTCACCTGCATCTGGGCGGCTCCTCCGAAAACGAGATCTAAATAAAAGAATCCTATCGCCAACGATAATAAATAATAGAAGTGAAAAAACATTTCCAGCAATGACTATCAGTGTTACCGGAACAGGATGCAGCTGCATAAGGATAATCCCGGCAGGAATAGTAATCATGTATTCAATCATCGGTACCATTGCGAGCAGAAATAAAGAAATATATTCAACAATTACCATAGCTTTTCCCCCAATATATTTTATTTTGATGCCTTTTACTTTCCCTTACCCTTCTTCCTCTAATCTTTATGTCGTCGCAGTGTAACTGTCATAAATGTTTATAAATAACAGAAAAAAACCTTTGACATTCTTATAATATTGATGTAAATTACTAATACACGAACATTTAAATAAAAAAATAGTTTAATATTCGTCTTTTGATTATCTATATAAATTTGGAAATATGGTCCAAAAGTTTCTACCAAACTACCGTAAATGGTTTGACTATAGAAAATCACAAATGATCAACAGGATATGTTCCATCTTTCAGGCTTTTATATTGCTCGCATTATGATGAATTGGCGATGGATATTTTTTCATTGATTTTTCCGGCATGTTGAACAAACAGTTAATTGCCGTATCCTGAGTAAGTGCGTTTACCTGTTCATGTTGATCTTCTTTGTGTTTTTCATATGTCATGCCGGAAACTCTAGTAGAAGAAACTGCTAGAGTTTTTTTGTTGTTGCACATTTTTTCAGGACATCTAAGGAGGAAAACAGCACATGAAAAAAGCATCACAAAAAACAACCATTCTTGGGCATCTAAAGGAAAATTACCGATTATATGCTATTGCATTTGGAATTGTTATTATCGCCGAGCTTATCGGGACCATCAAATTTAATATCGGTTCTGCATTAATCGTGCTTTATCCAATGTTATTCGCTATTATTATCAGTATTATTTTGGGAAAAGATGTACTTGGCTTTCTTAAAAAGAAGGAAGCAAAAAAAGCATCATCACTCGTTCTTGTTGCCATCTCCCCATTTATGGCAAAAATCGGTGTGATGGCCGGCTCCAACTTACCTGAGCTTGTCAATGTCGGCCCGGCACTTGTTTTTCAGGAATTTGGAACGATTGGAACCATGCTCTTTGCGCTCCCTATCGCATTATTACTGGGGCTGAAAAGAGAGGCAATCGGTGCAACCAGCTCTACCAACCGTGATAAAGATTACGGACTAATTTGCAGTAAATATGGCGCAAACTCTCCGGAAGCCCGCGGTTCTCTTTCTATATATATTATCGGCTTCCTGATTGGAACGACTTATCTTGGTTTATTAGCCAGTATTGTGGCATCATTTGATTTCTTTCATCCGCTGGCCTTGGCAATGGCAAGCGGTATCGGAAGCGGCGTGATGATGGCTGCCGCCTCCAGCACGCTGGCAACCATTTATCCAGCCTATGCAGACCAAATCATTATGCTGGCAGGAATGAGTGATATGTTATCAGCAATTACCGGCATTTACTTTACATTATTCATTTCCTTGCCGCTTGTCAACAAAGTATATGCTATTTTAGAGCCTAGAATCGGACGACGGGGAAAAAATAAAAATGTTGCTCCTGCCAAATCAGCAGAAAGTAGGATTTCACAATGAATATGAGCATGAAAGATTGGACAATCTCTCTTTTATTTACATCTGTCCTGACAACAATTATTGCGAACTTTTTTCAAAATGATATTTCGATTTTAGAGTCCGTCCCTGGTGTATTGATTTTATCCAGTATTGCCTTTATCGGTATATTCATTGCGAAGCTTGTACCTTTAAAAATACCTGCTGTCGTATATGTTGCTTTAACCGGGTTGCTATTAGCCAGTCCGATTTCGCCCATTTCGGATCCAATAATTTATTATACATCTTTGATTTCTTTTACAGCACCAATTACTGTCGTTGGTACACTGGCAGGAATAGGACTTGATTTCAAAGCATTTATGAGTCAAAGCTGGAAGATGGTCATTATCGCTGTATTTGTATTTACAGGAACCTTCCTGCTTCAAGCAGTCTTCGCACAAGTATTTTTAACTGTAACGAACGCTTTTTAAAATTTAAATAAACCATGTTGAAAAGGCTGATGACACAGTCTTTTTCAGCGTGTTCCAAAAGAAATGTTTCTAAAGGAGAAATAATATGCATGCAGATATACTAATTAAAAACAGTTCCATATTAACCCCTGATTTTAAAATAAGTCATGATCAAAATATAGTTATCAAGGATCAAAAAATAATCGCAATTGAGAAAGAGCTTACGCAAACATATGAAGCAAAAGAAATTCTGGACGGAAAAGGCAAACTGGTCATGCCAGGTTTAATTGACGCGCATACACATACGAATCAACAGCTCCTGCGCGGCAGAATTTCCGATGAATATCCAATGATCTGGACACGGATTATGGTGCCATTTGAAAGCAACCTTCGGGAAGAGGATGTAGCAATTAGCGCTGAGTTAAGCTGTCTGGAGATGCTCAAGGCTGGAACTACCGGCTTTATTGACGCTGGCGGCAGCTATATGCATAAGGTTGCAGAAGCCGTGGAAGCTTCTGGACTGCGCGGTGTGCTCACCTGTTCCACCATGGATACCGGCGCTGCCATTCCAGACTCGATGAAAACAACCATTGAAAATAATATTCAAAGAAATAAAGATTTGTTTGATTCTTATCACAAAGCAGGAGACGGGCGCATCAATATATGGTATTCCTTACGATCGCTGATTACATGTACACCTGAATTAATTCAGAAGGTCTATGAAACCGCACATGCAGCTGGAACAGGAATGCAGACCCATATGAATGAATATACAAATGAAATCAGTTATTGTCTGGAAAATTTCCAAATGCGTCCGTACGAATACTTAGAATCATTAGGCGTACTCGATGAAAATTTCTTAGGTGCTCACAGCATTCTCTTGTCTGAAAATGAAATGGATCTCATTCAGAAATACGACAGCAAGGTTGTTCACTGTCCAATCAGCAATGCCGGAAAAGGATTTACAAAATCTCCCGGCCTGATGCAAAAAGGTGTAAGTATTGGCCTAGGGACAGATGGCTCTGCCCACTCCGGCTTAAGTTTATTTGATCAAATGAAGGTTTTTAAATCCTTGATGCGTGCCTTCTGGGGTGTACCGATTTTCGATCCCGTTGTGATGCCCTCGAAAAATATCCTGGAGATGGCAACACTGGGCGGCGCAAAAGCAATGCTTCAGGAGGAACAGCTTGGAACCCTTGAAGTTGGCAAAAAAGCAGATATGATTTTAATCGATACAGATCAGCCGCATATCGGGCCGACACATCAGCTGACCAATACGTTAATTGAATCTGCCAACAGCAATGATGTTTCGGATGTGATTGTGAATGGACGTATGTTAATGAAAAATAGAGAAGTTCTTACACTGGATGAAGAAAAAATAAAATATGAAAGCAAAAAAGCTATGGACGACCTCATTGTTCGTGCTAAAATTTAGATACTGTGTTTTTTTATATAGTGCGTGTTCAAAAAGTCCGATAAAAAAGACCAAGAAGTTCAAGGCGACGTGTTTTTTACGAACGGAGCGTATGCTTTTAAATACGTGAGTATCGGAAAAAACACGTTAACGCAGAAATTCGCCGTGTCATTTTTGTTGGGTTTTTGAACATCCTCATATAGAGCGGTTTAACACCATGTTGAAGCGCTCTACTCCTTTGTTTGGAAGGAAAAGCAATTAGAGAGTTGAGGTCAATTTAAATGTTCACATTTTTTATTGTATTTATTGCAAATTTAATTATTGGTATATTAGTCGGGATGTCTGGTGTTTCCGGCTTTCTGCTCCCTATTATTTATGTCGGCTTCCTGGGACTTCCTGTACACGATTCACTGGCGCTCAGCTTTCTGGCATTTCTTGTCGCAGGTGCTATTGGTGCGTATTCCTATTGGAAGCTGAAATTTATGGATTTCAAATTAGCACTTTATTTAAGCATTGGCAGTCTGCCGGGAGCTCTTCTCGGTGTGCAAATTAACGTGCTTATTTCCGAAACACTGGCGAAGCTGCTGCTTTACCTGTTTGTCTTGTTCGCCGGACTTTCTATTATACTGAAGAAAAACAAGGCTCAGTCTGACAGTGAAGCAGAAAATAGTAAATCGTTTATTTTAAAACAGCCGATCTGGGTTATCCTGCTTGGCGTCTTAACCGCAGCCATTTGCGCCTTAACTGGTGCCGGTGGTCCGATTTTAATTGTGCCATTACTCGCAAGTCTCGGCGTGAATATCCGGACAGCAGTTGGCGTAGGACTGTTAAACTCGGTTATCATTGCCCTGCCATCGATATTTGGCTATTTCTCATATGCCAGCATTGATAATATGCAATGGTTTATTCTCTTTAGTTTAATTGGAACCACGATTGGTATCTTAACTGGTTCCCGGGTTGCTAATAAGGTTCCTGTGGAGCAGTTGAAAATTTTTATTGCGGTTATTACGATTATTTCTTCTGTTTATATGCTGAGGAGTTTGGTGTTTGGAGGGTGAAAAAAGCGCAGCCGTTATGGTGCGCTTTTTCTTTATCTAAGTCAGCAACCACCATTTCAAATGGTGGTTTGACAACAGCCCTATAAGGGCATTTTACCT
>NZ_VIYG01000025.1 GCF_009389585.1 Oceanobacillus sp. CFH 90083
AGGGTCATATTCGACCCCGACCACCGGTATCTTTTAAGCGCTGAATCGCTTGCTACGCAAGGGTTTGGCGTTTACTATTTCGGATGAATATGCGATAAGCACTACGCAGGACTCGATATACTTCGCACGACTAAAATATTGCGCGAAGAAAGGTACGAGTAAAATGGCGAAAAGGCGAACATTTATCGCAGATACTACCGTAGAAATCACACAAAATCGGAATGTAATAGACGATAGCTTCGATGAATAATGTCGAGGCTTTTTTACGTTCTGTACGGTTAAACCAGCGGAGTGAGGATACAGTAAAGTATTATCGGGAACGTTTGAATGTACTAGGAAAAGTACTTGCACAGCAAGGGTATCCTACGCGACTTCGCCGTATTACAGAAGAAATTTTAAGTGACGGGATTTATCCTATACTCGAAGGAGGAGAAGGGGGGAAAGGATACAACGATTAGGACGTATTTAAGGGCATTTAGAGCATTTTTTAATTGGGCTGCTAAGAGAGGTGTTATCGAAGTATCTCCGATGAAGAATATTCGAATAGGTAAAGATAAAATATCTGGTGTAGAAACGTTCACAATGGAACAATTATCTGAAATTCTTTCGCAACGGTAGTGTAAACTAAACTGTGTAAGTAAGAGAGCGTACGGCTCTTACTACGCAGTTTAGTTTTTTATTGTTAAAATAAAAATATACCGATTGGGAGGTTATTCTATTGTCTAAGTCAAAGCAAGAAGAGAAATCAGCTGAATTGGCAAAACAAATTCTAGAAAACTACCAACCAGAGACCGTGGAAGATATACAAAATGCACTGAATGAAATATTCAGACCGATGTTTGAGTCCATGTTGAAAGGTGAAATGAATCATCATTTAGGTTACGAATCCAATGATAAGACAGAAAAAGAGACAGAAAACAGACGGAATGGTTCCCTTTTGCAGAGCAGCTGGGCTTAGAGCTGAATGATATGAGGGGAATTAAAACAGATCCATACGGTCGTACAAGTGTGAAAGGAATTTATGCTGCGGGTGACAACGCAGCTGGTCCGTCTCAGCTGGTAATTGCGGCAAGTCAAGGAAGCAAAGCGGCAATAGGGGTAATTAGTGATTTCGTGGAAGAAGCTTTTTAAAAAACAGGTTACTTATCAGTACATCCTCTTTTATTTATGTTATAAAAAGGGGATGTATTTTCTTTGATCACTGCATTGCTTCTTATCTGCCTCGTATGCATAAAATAAAACAGAAAAGATGGGATTTATATAATCGATATCACGTAGCAAAAAAAAACGTCGTATCCAGAAGATGTAAAGTATACGATTAACCGGGGAATCAGAAACACGTCTGACTGACCTGGGATAGCTAGGAGAATTGTCATTGCGATATCCTATGGATCAGACAAACTGGATAATTTGAATATTTATCATACCAGTACTTTTTGGAGCATTTATCCCTCATCAAATAAATGATTACCACGATGCAAGCGCATAGCAATTTGGACAGTATGCGGCAATTCTCTTGCAGTTGGTGCATGACCGGCTAAAATATCGCGTGACAGCAAGGGTTAGCGTCTCTTGTGCGCGTTTTTCCAGTGTTATTATGCAGGAAGAAATTTAAACTGGGGTTTCTAAAAAATGTAGTAACTCTATGCTTACGTCATCAAGTTATTTAGTAAAGTATCTTTACTTGAGGTTCAACATATTCACAAAAAATCCAGTATATTAAAACTTGAATATACTGGGACTACATTCTTTAGTATGCCAAAAACTAAAGTTCCACCATTTATTCATTCTGATTATAAACTTCAATATTATATCGAATCTGATCTAAAAATTTGTTTGCGGCATTGGAGAAAATCTGATGTTTTTTCCAGATAATATTTAAACTGGCTGTTAATTTAGGGCTTAAAGGTTTAAAACAAAGATTGCTGTCGCCAGACGTATTAATTAATTTATCTATACATAAGGCATATCCGAGATCTGCTTCCACCATTCGTGAAGCATTATAGAGCAAGTTATATGTTCCGGTAATATTTAAGTCTTTCACATTCTGCCCAAGCCAGCCGGACAGTTCATTGTCGACAGTGGTTTGTCGGGAGATGATTAAGGGCTTATCTATTAAATCGGATGCTTGAATGGATTGATTATGTGACAACGGACTATCTTTGCGCATTAATACGCCCCAAACATCTTGAGCCGGCAGCTGTATATAATCATATTTTTGCTTATCTGTCGGTTCAATGACAATGCCGAAGTCCAATAATCCGTTCTCTAATTTATCCCTGATATCATCTGCATTGCCACTGTATAAATGAAATTGAATCGCTGGATGATCTTTCCGCAGATCTTTTAAGGTTTTGGCGATAAAATGCATGGCTTCTGTCTCACCGCCGCCGATATATATTTCTCCGCTAATAAGTTCTTCCGGCTGATTAAAATTTGCTTCTGTTTTATCGACTAAGCCCACAATTTCCTTCGCCTTTGTCAGTAAAAAAATGCCTTCTTCCGTTAAAGTAATCTTTCTGTTCCCTCTGATAAATAAAGTGGTACCTAATTCATCTTCCAAATCACTTAATTGTCTCGATAATGTCGGCTGGGATATATGTAAGGATTGTGCTGCTGCTGAAATATTTTGCTCATTTGCAACTGCAATAAAGTAGCGTAATAAGCGAATTTCCATTTTTAAAACCTCCTATGCTTATTATGTATATTTAACTATTTAATATAGGTATTTGATATTTGAATTGTATCATTTTATGATGTTACTGAAAAGCTTTACTAATTATTGATAATTAAAAGGAGGGATGATTTATGGAAAGTTAAGAAAGAATGATTGTAATGTCGGGAACCTCAAGCATTGGTAAATCAGCAACTCATCCACATAATAAGTATCTGTCACAAATCTAACTGAAAATGTCAATAATTTACCAGGTATGGTTAAATATCCTCGGTGGCATTACAAAAATTGAACTTTAAATTCGTTTAGAGAAACCAAATCTCAAATCTTTTTCAATTTTTTTCACTCAAGTAGAACATTTAGTTTAACAATTAACAGGAGGCTAAAAATGAACAAAAAATATTTAGAAACACTTAGAAAAACTGCTGTAGTATTGTTATTTAGTACTATGTTTATCCTTGTTGCATGCAGTGACGAAGATGAAGCTGCCAATAATGAAAACACTCCAGAAAGTGGACTTCAAGCAGAAACAGTAGACACCCCGGAATGGGATAAAACTTTTCCTCAGAGCGATGAGGTGACACACGAAAAAGTAACATTCGAAAATAGACTGGGAATTGAATTAGTTGCAGATATGTATGTTCCGAATGGTGCGAATGCTTCAGAAGAAATGCCTGCCATTATTGTTGGACACCCGTTCGGCGCTGTGAAGGAACAGTCTTCAGGCTTGTATGCTCAGGAGATGGCAGAACGTGGCTTTGTAACGGTTGCTTTTGATGCTTCTTATAATGGAGAAAGTGGCGGTGAGCCTCGTAATATTGCCTCTCCAGAAGCATTTGTTGAAGATTTCAGTGCAGCAGTAGATTTTTTAGGAACGCGTGATTTAGTGGACCGTGATCGTATTGGGGTTATCGGTATTTGTGGCAGTGGCGGGTTTACCATCAATGCTGCGCAGGTGGACCCCAGATTGCAAGCTGTTGCAACAGTGAGCATGTATGACATGGGGCGTGCCCATCGAGAAGGATTAGGTTTAATACCTGTATCGGATGAGGTAATGACCGAAGAAGAGTGGGAATTAGCTCTTGAGGAGGCTGCTGAACAGCGCTGGGTTGAAGCCGAAGGAGGAGAGCCAGTCCAGGATTTAATCGGAAATGCGGTAGAACTTAAGCCTTCACAAGAAGCAGCAGCTGAAGAATTTGCTGAATACTATGCGACATCCAGAGGAGAGCACCCTCGTTCTTTGCCAATGAGCATGACCAGCAGAGGAGCGTTAATGAACTTCTTCCCATTTGAACAAATTGAGACAATTAGTCCACGCCCAATTCTCTTTGTTGCTGGAGAGAATGCGCATTCTAGAAGTCATAGCGAAGATGCTTATGAGCTGGCAGGAGAAGAAAGTGAGCTTTATATTGTACCAGATGCAGGACATGTAGATTTGTACGATGATATGGAATTAATTCCATTTGACGAATTAGAATCTTTCTTCCAAGAAAATTTGTAAAAAAACCAATTGGTTCAGTGCTGAAAATGGAAAGTTATATACCGATTATCATCTAAGTAAAACATTGTGTGAATCTCTTATATTTTGTAGGGGTTCACACTTTTTTAGCTTAGATTTCCATACGTGCTTGGATCTTATATTTTTAATTCGCTTAAATTACGATATTAAACAGAAAAGAAAGTCACTCAAAAAGGGAACTTCTAAATGCCAACGAAGAATAAAGTAATTATTATTATGGGAGCAGCTAGTGGAAACGGTGAGCCATTTTGAAGCTACTTGCTGAAAAGAATGCTAAGCTTATTGGTTCGGCTGTGCAAGCTGTTTAGACTTTTCAAACAAGTATAGCAGAGATGTATTTTAGCATATGCTGCTTTTTATTATATTAGGGGAGGCTATAAATGAAATGAAGAAAATATTGGTATTTGCTTTCACTTTGATGATTATTTTCACTCTTGCAGCATGTGGAAATGATAGCAATGACGGAAATATTTCTGATGAAAGTGAAGCGATAAATGATCGGGGTAACGAAAACGATCAGGAGGATTCAAATGAAGAAGAGGATACATCAGAGGAAATAAATGACGAAAGCAGTCAGGATTCTTCGGAGAATAATAATGATTCAGATGGTTCAGAAGAAAAAATTGTAGCAACGCTTGACAGTGGAGAAATCATTATCAATGTTTATGATAATCCAACAAGCAGAGAACTTTTAGACCAGCTTCCCTTAACGTTAACTTTCGAAGAGTATGCTGGATTTGAAAAGCTGGCTTATCCGCCGGAAGAACTAACTACGGAAGGAACACCTGATGGCTATACACCTAAACGTGGAGATTTTTCTTATTTTTCTCCTTGGGGAAACATAACCTTTTTTTATGATAGTCACAGATACTCCAATGGACTGGTTAAAATGGGGGAAATCGAATCAGGAGTAGAATTACTTGATGATATTGATGAAGATTTTACTGTTACCATTGAAAGGTTAGAGTAAATATAATTATCTGACTCCTCATTTAGCACTGAGATCCTACCAGTAAAACAAAATCTTTGCCATGAAGTTAACTTTAGGATATATAGTATAACTATTCAAGAATAAAGGAGAGAAAACAGCATGACAATTCAAGATAAAGTGGTTATTATTACAGGAGCTTCATCAGGAATTGGAGAGGCGACTGCAAAATTATTAGCGTCAAAAGGTGCGAAAGTAGTATTGGGAGCCCGTCGCGAGGACAAGTTAAAAGAGCTGGCCGAAGCAATCAAAAGTGAAGGTGGAGAAGCGGTCTATAAAGTAACAGATGTTGTGAATCCAAAAGATAATGAAGAGCTGGTTCAAACTGCGAAAGATACTTTCGGAGGAGTGGATGTTATCTTCTTAAATGCGGGACTTATGCCTAATTCCCCATTATCCGAATTAAAAGTAGATGAATGGAACAGCATGGTGGATGTTAACATTAAAGGTGTTTTAAACGGAATCGCTGCGGTATTACCAATGTTTATTGAACAAAAATCTGGACATGTGATTACTACTTCTTCTGTAGCAGGGCTGAAAGCTTATCCAGGCGGCGCAGTTTATGGTGCAACAAAATGGGCAGTACGTGATTTGATGGAAGTGCTGCGTATGGAATCTGCACAGGAGGGAACCAATATCCGTACAGCAACCATATATCCGGCAGCTATTAATACAGAATTGCTTGATACCATTACGGATAAAGACACTCTGGAAGGTGCCACAGAACTCTATAAACAATATGGCATTACCCCGGACCGTATTGACAATGTTGTAGAATTTGCCATTAACCAGCCTGAAGATGTCAATGTAAACGAGTTTACTGTAGGACCAACCAATCAGCCTTGGTAAAAAAAT
The DNA here is from genome assembly GCF_009389585.1 of Oceanobacillus sp. CFH 90083. Lineage (GTDB taxonomy): Bacteria > Bacillota > Bacilli > Bacillales > Amphibacillaceae > Oceanobacillus. Next base: position 6,037 of record NZ_VIYG01000025.1, read on the forward strand.
TTCGTGAATAGGTTTAGATAGGAACTGTCAGCAGTTGGTTATCATTTAAATATCATACTCGAATTTCTATAATAAATAGTCCTATGCCTTTTATGTATATTTAACTATTCGATATAGGTATTTGATATTTGAATAATACCGGATTATGATGTTATTGAAAAGTAATTACTTAAAAGGGGAGTTTAATCCGGAGCAAGTTGATAAAATTTTTGCTCTGGAGAATGAAGATACAATGAATAAGTTTAAATCCATCGTCTCCAATATACCCATGGAGATGGTGGAGATTACTGAAAGGATTATTACCTATGCACAAGCAAGATTAGGGAAAAGTCTAAATGATAGTATTTATATTCATTTAACAGATCATATTCACTTTGCCATCGAGCGATATAAAAATAATCAGCCTATTAAAATGGAGTAGTAGTTTATGAAGAATTCGCAAGGTTTACTTATATTTATATTAGCAGTCGGAGTTTTTGGTATTATCAACACCGAGATGGGAGTTATTGGGATACTCCCGGATTTAGCGGAATATTTTGATGTCAGCGTCTCGACTGCAGGCTTATTAGTGAGTCTGTTTGCACTCGCTATTGCCATTGCCGGACCGACAATGCCGCTGGTGTTTTCCGGTATGAATCGGAAACATGTCATGATAATGGTGCTGACTATTTTTATTATAGGTAACATTATTTCCGTCTTTACAACTAATTTTACGGTTGCTGTAATTTCGCGTGTCATACCAGCTTTTTTTCATCCGGTTTATGTATCGATGGCTTTATCGGTTGCTGGTGCCTCTGTCAGCGAAAAGGAAGCACCGAAAGCTATCTCTAAAGTATTTATCGGTGTTTCTGCAGGGATGGTGTTAGGTGTTCCAATTGTCAGTTTTATTGCTGATGCGATTTCCGTTCAAGCAGGAATGGCCTTTTTCGCTATCGTTAATATTTTTACATTAATTGCGACGATTATTTTGGTGCCTTCGATGCCTGTTACAGAAAGACTTTCTTACGGATCGCAGCTGAAAATATTAACAAAAGGAATTACATGGCTCTCAATTTTAGCGGTTCTGCTGATTAATGCAGCTATCTTCGGGGTTTATAGTTACCTTGCTGAATATTTAGGTACAGTAACCAATATGTCATCTAATTTAATTAGTATTATGCTCTTGGTTTATGGTTTGGCAAATATTCTGGGAAATATTATAGCAGGCAGGCTGCTTTCGGAAAGTCCAATCCGTACGGTAACTATTTTTCCAATCGCTTTAATTACGCTTTATCTTATTTTCTACCCTGTAGCTGAACTAACCGTTCCAACTGCTATGATGATTTTGGTATGGGGGATTTTAGGAGGAATTGGTGCAAACATCAATCAGTATTGGATTATGTCTGCCGCACCAAAAGCTCCGGATTTCGCAAATGGTTTGTTTCTCACAGCTGTTAACTTAGGTACAACGATTGGAACAGCTGCCGCTGGAATGATTATATCGCAAATTGGAACAAGGGAAATTCTGTTTGTCGGTGTTGCTGCCTTAATAGCAGGTTTTATATTTATTGTGCTTCGAAATACCTTGTACAAAACTGCGGCCTGATGTTTACCGGTTTTGATAATTCATCAGCAGGTCTTTGTTAAGATATAAATAAAATCAACTGTATTTTATAAATTCATGTATGAAATACAGTTGATTTATATTAATCTAAAACACTGGTACCAATTTTCTTTTTACCCTGAGCATCTTCTGTTCCGGCATCCAGTGCCGCCTTATAATAATTACTTTTATGCTCGATAACATTCAGAGCTTCTTGCAGCTCCTCAATTTGTTTCTCAACAGCAATCTTTTGTTTTTGAAATAGATCATATCTTTGCTGCAGGGTAGAGTCTCCTTCTGATGACCATTCGATAAAATTCTTGATATCTTTAATGGCCATTCCACTGTTTTTTAAGCATTGAATAAATTTTAATAACTCTATATCCGATTCCTTAAACACTCTTGTGCCGTTAGCGGTACGCTCAACAGAAGGAATCAGACCCTCTCTGTCATAATAGCGTAATGTATGTATTTTGAAATTCAATTTTTTAGCAACTTCGCCGATAGAATAATTCATGCTAATCTCCCCCTGTTAGATTTAAACCTTAAGTAAGCTTTAAGATTGTGAAAAATATTACCATACTATTTTTTTAGTGTCAAAATGAAAGTCGAACAAAATAGAAAACAAATTCTTTTAATGGACAATCGATTGAATAACATTAGCTTTACGATAGTGAATGTTATTTGGCCGGTTATGAAGGGCTTTTGAAATAAATTAAAAAAATAAAGTGAAATACTTGCCCTAAAGTTAACTTCATGAAGTAAGATAATTCCTTAGAAAACTTGGTTGTCACCAAGCTTTTAGGTGACATCCTTAGTTGCGCTTATGCAGTAAGAAAGTTTATACTTTCTTACCTGCCAAAAAAATAAGGAGGGATAGACGGATTAATGTGAATAAAAGAGAATTCCATTTGATGAAGTTATTCATATCTGTCACCAACACCTTATAAAAAATNAAAAATAAGGAGGGATAGACGGATTAATGTGAATAAAAGAGAATTCCATTTGATGAAGTTATTCATATCTGTCACCAACACCTTATAAAAAATATATTATTGGAGGTTTTAGGTATGGTTATTGCTAAAGCACGAGCTGTTGATGGGCCAGATAAATCTTTTCGGGAGGCTGAAATTAGACGCCGTAATCTGGATAAAGGGGACGTACTCATTGAAATTAAATATGCCGGTATTTGCCACTCGGACATCCATACTGCCCGTGGTGATTGGGGAGAGGTACATTATCCGCTGGTTCCCGGGCATGAGATTGCAGGAATTGTGACGGATGTAGGCCCAGAGGTTACAAAATATAAAATCGGTGATCGAGCAGGCGTTGGCTGTATGGTTGATTCCTGTGGAGAGTGTGAAAATTGTCTTAAAGGAGAAGAACAGTACTGCCTTAAGGGAAAAATAGACACCTATGCAGCGGTTGATAAGTACGGGGAGCATACGCAAGGCGGCTATTCCACCCATATTGTTGTTCCGGAAGATTTTGTACTTCGTATACCTGAAAGCATCAGCCTTGAAGTCGCCGCACCATTACTTTGTGCAGGAATTACAACGTATTCTCCGTTAAATCATTGGAAAGCTGGTTCAGGTAAGAAGGTAGCAGTTGTGGGAATGGGAGGACTTGGTCATATGGCTGTCAAAATTGCACATGCGATGGGGGCTGAGGTAACTGTTTTATCACAAACGTTGAATAAAAAAGACGACGGATTGCAATTTGGGGCAGCGGATTACTATGCAACAAGTAATCCGGAAACATTTGAGAAACTTGCCGGCTCTTTTGATTTAATTATTAATACCGTAAGTGCAAAAATTGATATAGATGCTTATTTTGGGTTACTTACGCTGGATGGTACATTGGTAAATGTTGGTGCTCCAGGAGAGCCCTTGTCTTTAAACGTACAATCTCTTATCGGTCACCGCCGGTCATTTGCAGGTTCCATGATTGGCGGGATTCGTGAAACGCAAGAAATGTTAGACTTTTGTGCTAAACATAACATTGCCCCACAGGTTGAAGTGATTTCTGCCGATCAAATTGATGAAGCTTACGAACGTGTCTTGGCTTCTGACGTCCGATATCGCTTCGTAATCGACACAAGCACGATGTAGTTAATAAAAAGTAATGATGTGAGGAGTGATGTGTATGAAAAAAATCTTTTCAGGATATTTGATTGGTGTTCTGTTCCTCATTGGCTGTTCAGCGAATGAGGAACAAGGTACTTCCGATTCAGAAGAAACACCACAAGAGGAATCCTCTGTACCTATCGAAGGTTTAGAGGTTATTGCAGAAAATTTGGACGTTCCATGGTCGATGGAACTGATAGAAGATACCTTTTATGTCACGGAACGGGCAGGGAGCATTGTCCGAATAGAGAATGGTGCGTCAGAACGGCAGGAAGTGGAGCTCGAACATGAAGTATCAACAGCTTCAGAAGCAGGGTTACTTGGTTTTGCGCTTGCTCCTGATTTTTCCGAATCAAATCAGGCCTATGCTTACTATACGTATGAAAGCAGCGAGGGACAATTTAATCGTATTGTAACACTTCAATTAGAAGATAATACTTGGACAGAAGAGAGCGTACTTCTTGATGAAATCCCCAGCGGTACTTATCACCATGGAGGAAGGCTTAAAATAAGGCCGGACGGAATGCTTTATGCAACAGCAGGAGATGCGTCGGAACGTGAAATAGCGCAAGATCTGGATTCATTAGGCGGTAAAATTTTAAGAATGAACCTGGATGGATCGATACCGGCAGATAACCCATTCCCGGACTCCTATGTTTATAGCTATGGACATCGTAATCCTCAAGGGATTACCTGGTCATCGGATGGTGTGATGTATGCAAGTGAGCATGGGGAAAATGCGAATGATGAAGTCAATTTAATTGAAGCAGGTGAAAATTACGGCTGGCCGGTTATTGAAGGAGAGGAAGAGCAGGATGGAATGATTTCACCTTTATTTACTTCTGGAAGCAATGAAACCTGGGCTCCGTCTGGTATGGCATATGATGAGGATACATTATATGTCGCTGCCTTAAGAGGAACAGCTGTTTTGGAATTTGATCTTGAGACAGAAGAGTATCGTGAAGTTATCAGTGATCTGGGAAGAATTCGGGATGTACGGATTGAGGATAACTATCTTTATTTTGTAAGTAATAACGGAGATGGGAGAGGTACTCCTGAGAATAATGATGACAGGCTTTATCGAATCCCGCTTTCAGAATTAGAATAACTGGAAAAGAGTTATTGTCATTCCCCAAAAATAAAGTAGATTTTTAATAATAAAAAAGGCTGGAGGGAGAGACAGATGAAAAAAGTAAAAATTGCCGGAAGAGAAGTGTTTCCTATCGGTTTAGGTACGTTAAAGATGGGAGACAAGTCAAATAAATTTGATCAGGAAATAAAAGCGATACAAATGGGTCTGGATAACGGTGTTCAAGTAATCGACACAGCTGAAATGTATGGTGATGGGAATTCCGAGCATTTGATAGCTCAAGCCATCAAACCTTATCTTTATAATCGGGAAGATTTGTTTCTTATTTCTAAGGTTCTCCCTTCTAACGCTTCTAAAAAGCAATTACCGATTAGCCTTGATCATAGTCTAATACGATTAAATGTCGATTACTTGGATCTATATTTGCTTCACTGGCAAGGGAGCATCCCTCTTCAAGAAACGGTGGAAGCATTAGAAAAAGCTAAAAACCAAGGCAAGATTAAAGCGTGGGGTGTTTCTAATTTAGACACAGATGATATCGAAAAAATACTGACCTTTCCAGAAGGGGCAAATTGTGCAGCAAATCAAGTACGCTACAATTTGGCTGATCGGGGGATCGAATATGATCTGATTCCGGTAATGAGCAAGCAGGAAATACCGGTTATTGCTTATGCACCGGTTGACCGGTGTGACAGCTCCGGTACCGGATTAACAAAGCAAAATGTTTTAAAGGAAATAGCTGAAACACACCAGGCAGATATTTTTCAAATTTTATTAGCCTGGTGTATCCGGAATGGAGAAACAATTGCTATTCCCCAGTCCAGCAATCCTGCCCATGTATTCAATAATGTAAAGGCGGCTGAAATTCAATTAACACAGCAGGATCTGGAGCAAATCGATACCATATTTCCAAAGCCTGTAACGAAGCAGCCTCTCGCTTTATGGTGAGCGTGATATAATTTGAAGATTCATTTTAATCTGATGGTTTACTTATTACAATGCAACGAAAAGGAGATTTTAACATGACCAGACCTTATATTTTTTGCCATATGATTACCTCTATTGACGGGAAAATTGATGGAACACATAAAAAGCTTCCCGAGAGAGGTTTAAATGCATTGGATTTTTACCAAATAGCCTTCGGGGAAAATGCCCATTATCGAACAGATGCCTGGTTATCTGGACGTGCAACATCGGAAGCGGCTTTTACAAAGAATAGAGAGCCGGATGTAGACAAAGATGCAGCACCTGTTCCAGAAGGGGATTATATCGCAGAAACAGACTTGCCTAAGTATTATGTTTCGGTGGACCCGTCTGGAAGACTTGCCTGGGAGAGTAATAACCTGCAATACCGGGATACAAAAGCGCATATTATTGAGGTATTAACGGAAAAAGCCAGCAATGAATATAAAGCAATGCTCAGAAAATTAAACATTTCTTACGTTATTGCGGGGCAGGATACGCTGAATTATGAGCTGTTAATGGAGAAATTAACGGATTTATTCCATATTAAGACGTTAATGCTTGGCGGAGGCGGTGTTCTTAATTGGTCCTTTATTCAAGCTGGTCTCTGCGATGAGGTAAGTATTATGATGGCACCGTTTGCTGACGGCTCTGCTTCTACGCATGCTTTATTCCAAACGAAAGAAGGATTGTCAACGGATATTCCTGTCGCATTTGATTTAGACCATGTAGAAAAAAGAGAGAATGGCGGCGTTTGGCTGCGCTATAAAGTGAAGAAATAATAGATCTACATGTTATTCACTCAGGGGGTCTGAATCAAGGATTATCCATTTATAGATGGAGAATTAAGAGGAAGAGGATTCATGCAGGGAATTGCTTGCAGGACCCCTGATACTGCTCCAAAAATAACAGCAAAGGCATTTGAAAAAGGGCTGATCATGGAGACATCGGGGGTAAATGATGATGTGATTAAATTATTACCTCCTTTAATCATTGATGAGGACGGCATAGAAAAAGGAATAGCCATTCTTGAGGAAAGTATGAAAGAGCTGATACAGTAGCGCTGAACTTAGGATATAATCAAGGCTGACTACCAGAAACAGTGAATGATGGTTTTTCAGTCAGAGTTCCTTAGGGCAGTACAATGTGATTAAAATTTTAGGTAAATAGCAAATACAAGGAAGGTAACCTAATGAAGCACGTTATTATCATTGGTGCGAATGGCCGTTTCGCCATAGAAACCATCCCCCGGTTACAAGCACAAGAAGATGTAAAGCTGACACTTTTCTTACGTCAGGCTAATCGGGTACAGGATATTGTTATCAATACTATTGGGAATAGATTTAGGAGATACAACGGAAATTTTGGTAAAAGCGATGATAGAAATAAAGGTCAAGCGAATTATTGACATCAATGCAGGCGGGATCTACAATGAATTGCCTGAACCTTTTAATTCCTGGGATTTTCAGATGACAGGTCAAACACGACCGGTTAATCAAAAAGCAGCGGACGTTATTGAAAATGCTGTACTGGATTACACCATTTGCGCCCTGTCTGGTTAACGAATAAGCCAATTACAGATTTTCAATTGACGAAGAAGGGCGAGGTGTATAAAGGAACGGAGGCTTCCCATGCCAGCCTTGCACAATTTATTGCAGAAACCGGTGAAATACCAGACCATTTTAAAAATGAAAATTTGGGTATCAGTCAACCAAACACGGATGGAGATGAGCCTGCTGTCTATCTCTGATGAAGTAATGATTACAGCTATTCATTTAATTAGATTGAATTATGATAAAAATCAAAAAATCTATTGACAATGATAAAGAAAAAAGATATGATTGTTCGCAATATAAAATCCTTCTTAACAAAAGCATTTTAAAGTACATTGAAATAGAATATGATCAAATACGTTGACGGGAAAAAAAGGAGAAAAGAAACAGCTTTAACAGAGATCCGGGGGTGCTGGGAGCCTGGAATAGCAGTTTTTTCCGATGTCGTCCCTGAGTGCCGCATGGAAAGGTAATCCGATTATATGTGGCCAGGTGCTTCTTTCAAAAAAAAAGTACCTGTTATCAAATACAGCACACGTAGCTGTAGAGGTAATGTTTGAGAAAGTATTGCAAAACTGGGTGGTACCGTGAAAAGCAGATTCTTTTCGCCCCATACATGATCGTTATACATGTATGGGGCGAAAAGGGTCTTTTTTTTCGCATAAAAACAACCTTTCCTATCCCGGTTGCATGTATGCAAAGAAGGATTTACCGTAATATCATTTTTAAATTAAAAAGGAGGCGAATTACATTGAAAGAAATTGCAAATCAGGAAGCAGCAAGGAAGCGAAATGTAGTCACAGGAGCTGATGTACTGGTTCAGGCATTGGAGAAGGCGGATGTAGAGGTTGTCTTTGGTTATCCGGGAGGTGCGGTGTTACCTATTTATGACGCATTGCACCGAAATAATACATCCTTTAAACATATTCTTTCACGACATGAGCAAGGCTCCATACATGCAGCGGAGGGATATGCAAGAGTATCAGGCAAACCGGGTGTGGTTATTGCTACCTCGGGGCCGGGTGCAACCAATCTGATAACTGGGATTGCAGATGCCATGATGGATTCTATTCCGCTGATTATTTTTACGGGACAGGTTGCTAAGCAATTTATTGGAACAGATTTTTTTCAGGAAGCAGACATGGTTGGTATCACCACTCCAATTACAAAATATAATTATCAGGTAAATGATATTGAAGAGCTTCCAAGAATCGTGAATGAGGCATTTTACCTAGCTACATCAGGAAGAAAAGGGCCGGTGGTGATTGATATTCCCAAAAATATTTCTGAAACAGTAACTATTAATGAATGGAAAGATACGTTTCATCTGCCAGGTTACCAGCCGACGATCTATCCGAATCCCATGCAAATTTCAAAATTTACCAATGCACTTAGTCAAGCTGAAAGACCTGTATTGCTTGCCGGAGCGGGTGTACTTTTCTCTGAAGCGACAGAGGAATTAAAGCAATTCGTTCATAATTGGGAAATTCCGGTTGTTACTACCTTATTAGGACTTGGAAGCTATCCTGGAAAGGACCCTTTATCACTTGGGATGGGTGGTATGCATGGAACCTATACAGCAAATACAGCAATTTATGAATCTGATTTTTTAATCAATATTGGAGCGCGGTTTGATGACAGATTGACTGGAAACCTTCAGCATTTTGCCCCGCATGCAAGGGTGGCGCATATCGATATCGATCCTGCTGAAATCGGAAAAAATGTTGAAACAGAAATTCCGATTGTTGCCGATGCAAAGCAAACGTTGGAGGCATTATTACAGCAAGAGGTAAAGCGTGGTAACTACACGGACTGGCTGGATAAATTGAGCATTAATAAAGAAAGATATCCACTCTGGTATGAACGGGGAAGCACTCCGGTCAGCCCGCAATGGTTCATCGAACAGATCCATGAAAAATCGGGAGAAGCAATTGTAACGACAGATGTAGGGCAGCATCAAATGTGGGCAGCACAGTTCTACGCTTTCAAAAATCCAAATAATTGGGTTACATCCGGAGGGCTTGGCACGATGGGATTTGGTTTCCCGGCTGCCATTGGAGCACAAATTGCTAAACCGGATCAGCTTGTTTTAGCGATCGTAGGTGATGGAGGATTTCAAATGACATCGCAGGAATTATCCATCTTAAAGTCTCAAAATCTTCCGGTGAAAGTAATTATTTTGAATAATGAAGCATTAGGAATGGTAAGACAATGGCAGGAAACATTTTATGAAAAGCGATACGCCCATTCCTTATTTACAGAAAATCCTGACTTTGTCGGCCTGGCAAAATGCTACGGCATTAAAGGAATGCTGGTATCGGATGAAAAAGATGTACCACAAGCTCTGGAGGAAGCATTTGCATACGATGGTCCAGTAGTCATCGATTGTCGAATAACGAAAGAGGCATGTGTCTATCCAATGATTGCTCCAGGCAAAGGAATGCATGAAATGATCGGGGTGACAAAATGAAACGAATCATTATTGCAACAGTTCAGGACCATGGCGGCGTGTTAAATCGGATCACTGGTATGCTGCACCGGCGTCAGTTCAATATTGAAAGTATTTCTGTCGGTGCTTCCGATATCAAAGGAATTTCCAAGATGACATTTGTTGTCGACGTCAATGATAAGCGGAGAATGGAACAGCTGACGAAACAATTAAATAAGCAAATTGATGTTATCAAAGTATTGGATGTTACAGAAAAAGCCATTGTAACAAGGGAACTCGCCTTAATCAAAGTTGTAGCTAACAATCAGACTAGAGCAGAGATTATGACACTGATTTCTACGTTTCGAGCAGATGTGATTGACATCAGCAAAGAGAGTGTAACCATACAGGTAACCGGAAAACCGGAGAAGGTCGATGCGTTAATTTCATTGCTTCGAGCATATGGAATTAAAGATTTGACGAAAACAGGGTTAACCGCATTTCCGAGAGGGTCTCAGCCGGAACAGGCTTTTAATGAACGGACCGGTATAAAAACTCATGGTTAAACGGTGAATATTTGTATTAAAGCAGGCCTATAAACTGATTTATCAGAGCTGTTATTTCAATGCTGCGAATGGAAAGGAGGATTGTCGCATCAAGATTTGATGTGGGATTCTCCCTTTTTAATTACCTGTTTTATGTCAAATGACATAGGTAATAAATTTGTCCTTATACTTAAAAACAACTTAGAGCGATGAATGGATATAACGATTCGTCTGCAATAGAAGGTAATTAAAGTACTATACTGATCTTGATACTAGTATTCTTTATTGATCTGGAAAAAGTTTTAAGCTTGCCACCCTTTCTACGTAAGGGTAGCAAGCTTTTTTTATAAGGGGTTATAATTTCTCCATTCAGAAGAATTAAACTGTTGCGGTTAATTAATAGAACCATGAAAAGTTTTTTATTTAGGCAAACGATTGCTTATCTCACCATCTGGATAACTTTCCATGTACTACTTTTTCTACAAATTAAACGAAGGTAAATATTGGAAGATCAATAACTATATAAAAACTAATATAATAGACTAGCAAAATTTAAATGACGATGTAGCTATTCGACGTATATTTTATTTCATTTGGAAGTCAGATTTGTCACGGATATTAAAATTAGAATAAAAAAAAGGGATTTTTCTTGTTAATATATCATTTTTTGTTAAAATGGCTTTGATATTGTCGCAATCTATCTTAGTAATTTACTGGATAATTTGCAGGAGTGAAGATCTGTTATCTTCATGATTCGATGAATGATAAAGGAAGGATATTGTTATGTTATTGATTCCAATTGTGCTCGTTATTGCATTGATTATCGGTATTATGGAGTGGCATTCACATCAAAAGCATATAAATGCTCTGCCGATTCGGGTAAATGTGAATGGAATCCGTGGGAAATCAACAGTAACGCGCTTAATTACAGGTATTATCAAAGAGGCTGGATATAAAACAATCGGCAAAACAACTGGTACTTCAGCAAGGATGATTTATTGGAATACATCAGAGGAAGAACCTATTACCCGGCGTCCCGAGGGACCGAATATCCGCGAACAGAAAATGGTTGTGAAAAAGTCAGCAGAGATGGGTGCCGAGGCTTTGGTCAGTGAGTGTATGGCCGTTAACCCGGATTATCAAATTGTCTTTCAAGAGAAACTGCTGCAAGCGAACATAGGTGTGATTGTTAATGTGCTGGAAGACCATATGGATGTGATGGGACCTACATTAGATGAAGTTGCCGAGGCTTTTACAGCTACTATTCCACATAATGGACATTTGATTATTTCGGATGGACCATACGTAGAATATTTTAAACAAGAAGCAGCAAAAAGAGATACGAAGGTGATTGTTGCTGATAATTGTAAAATTCCGGATGCCTATTTACGAAAATTTGACTATATGATTTTTCCGGAAAATGCTTCGTTGGCATTAGCAGTTGCCGAAGCATTGGATATTGATGAAAAAACGGCATTTCGTGGCATGCTTAAGGCACAACCCGATCCAGGCGCAATGCGGATCATGCAGCTGAGGGATGATCATGCATCAGCATATTTCGTCAACGGATTTGCAGCCAATGATTCCGTATCGACCATTAATATTTGGGAAAATGTGAAATCTTTAGGTTATTCTGAAAAGAATCCAATTATCGTAATGAATTGCCGGGCAGACCGCGTGGACCGGACGATTCAATTTGTAGATGATGTTTTACCACATATCCCGATGGATGCGCTTGTCTTGATTGGTGAAAAAGCAGACCCGATTAAGAGTGCAGTAAAGTCAGGCAAGCTAAAAGTCAATCGAATCATTGACCTTCAAGGCAAGTCAACGGACGAAATCTATGAAACATTAATCGACACCGCATCGGATCATATTATTTATGGGATAGGGAACATCCACGGAGCTGCGGAACCATTAGTTGAAAAATTTCAAGCCCACGCAGAAATAGGAGGATCATAGAATGTTTGGCTCAGATTTATATATCGCACTTGTGCTTGGAGTTATTCTAAGCTTACTTTTTTCAGAGAAAACTGGCATTGTTCCGGCGGGGCTGGTTGTGCCGGGATATTTAGCACTGGTTTTTGACCAGCCTATATTTATTGCTGTTATATTTGGCATCAGCCTTTTAACGTATGTCATTGTGACCTATGGATTGTCACGTATTGTACTGCTTTATGGACGGAGAAAATTTGCCGCCATGTTATCAGTAGGAATTGTACTGAAGCTGCTTCTGGATTATGCCTATCCGATGCTCCCATTTGAAATATTGGAATTTAGAGGAATCGGGGTTATTGTCCCTGGTCTTATCGCGAATACTATTCAAAAACAGGGAGCTATTATTACAATCGGAAGCTCGCTTTTATTGGGTGCACTGACCTTTGTTATTTTAAGCGTTTATTACATGATATAGGAAGGGTTTATATGTCTAAAAAATTAACATACCAGGAAAAAATATTACGGATGGGGAAACGTCAAAAAAAATCTGCAGGTAAGCATGTAATCATTGGTTTAGCTGTCATTGTTCTCTATATTGCCGGACATAAAATCTTCTTTTCATCAGATGTCGCAGAGGTTGAGAAAAGAGCTGATTCAGAGTTCACAGCTGCGTTTGTTGGTGATATTATGTTTGGGCGCCATGTGGAAGATGTGACAGAAAAATACGGGACAACCTATCCCTTTGAAAAAATAAAGCCTTTCTTTGACAATGCGGATTATGTGTCCGGTAATTTTGAAAATCCCATTTTACTGCAGGATGAAGAAAACTATGAGCAAATAGATAAGCGAATTCATCTACATACGGATGCAGATGCGGCGCATGCTTTAAAAGAAATGAATTTTACAGTGCTCAATTTGGCTAATAACCACATGATGGATTATGGCTCAGAAGGATTGAATGATACAATTTCAACACTGGATAACATAGGTTTAGACTATGTTGGTGCAGGGGAAAATATAGAAGAAGCAACCACAATTGATTATCAGGAAGTAAATGGTATAAGGATTGCAACACTTGGCTATACAGACGCCCTTGTTGAAGGCTTCTCAGCGCTCGGTTATCGGGCTGGTGTTGCACGTGCGCTGCCAGATAATATATTTCCGATGATCGAGGAAGCGAATCAAAACGCAGATCTGGTTTTTGTAAATATGCATTGGGGCGTTGAATATGATAATCAGCCGCACCCGAGACAAACGGAGCTGGCAAGGGCAATGATCGATGTTGGTGCGGATGCGATTATCGGGCATCATTCCCACGTATTATCCGAAGTTGAAAAATATAAAGATGGTGTTATTTTTTATGGACTCGGCAACTTTGTTTTTGATCAGGGCTGGTCCAGAACCAAGGATAGTGCGATCGTCCAATATGATTTATTAAGTGACGGGACAGGCAGATTTGAAATTACGCCGCTGCGTATCAACGGAGCACAGCCTTATGTAACGAAAAACAAATATAATCAAATGAAAATTCATTTGCAATTAATGAGAAACCAGCCGGAGGAGAATTTTAAAAAAGAGGATGGAAAATTAATTTTGGAAGTGGACCATTCGGATGTTTTAGAGGAAAGGGGTTCTGATAATGGGCAATAAAAAGTTTATTACGATATTGACAATTATTGTCGCAGCAGGACTGGTCTTTGTTTATACACAGCAAGGGATGTTTGAGGAGGAAATAACAACGACGGATTATGGTGTGGAACAATCAGAAACGGTGAATACATCGGAAGGATACGGTGTTAGTGCTTCTCATCCGTTGGCAGTGGAAGCAGGGATGAATGTACTGGAAGCAGGCGGTAATGCTGCGGATGCGGCAGTTGTTGTTACCTACGTGCTTGGTGTTGTTGAGCCTTATGGTTCCGGGATCGGCGGCGGTGGAGAAATGTTGATTTATCCACATAATGCGGACGAGCCGACAGTTTACGAGTACCGTGAAACTGCACCGGAGTCAGGGGCAGAGCCAGAAACCTTTGCTATTCCAGGATTGGTAAAAGGAATGGAGAAGCTAAATCATGACTTAGGTTCGATGGAGATGGAAGAGTTAATCCAGCCTGCAATTGATTATGCGGAGGAAGGATTTGAAGTGGACAACCATTTAGTAAATCGACTGAGTAAAGGGTCTTACCGGATGGATGTTGCAGAATTGGAAGAGTTTTTCCCAAACGGTGAAATTTTAGAAATAAATGATATATTGAAGCAGCCCAAATTAGCGGATACATTACGTTTAATCCAGGAAGGCGGAGCGGATGCTTTTTATAATGGACCGATTGCAGATCAAATATTAGAACATGAAGATACATTAGTAGCAGAAGACTTAAGCAGCTATACTGCAAAAACAACGGATGCAGCACACGGAACCTTTGCCGGCTATGATGTTTATTCTGCGCCGCCGCCATTAGCAGGAGTTACATTAATTCAATCCTTACAAATGGCGGAGCAGTTAAATATTGCATCGACAGAGAATAATCAAAGAGATTATATCCACCTTATCGGAGAAATTTCCAAACGATCTTATGATGATCGGGTCGAAAATGTTGGAGACAGATTCTTTACGGATACCATACCGACAAATGAGCTGACATCTGCCGACTACACAAAACAGATGGCAGACACCATTTCACTTGATGAACTATCAGAGGATTATGAAGTAAACGATTCGATATCAGACGAAGAAGATCATGATAATACGACACACTTTGTCATTATCGATCAAGATGGTACAATGGTATCAGCAACACATACATTAGGGAACTTTTTTGGTTCCGGGGATAATGTAGCCGGATTTTTTATGAATAACCAAATGGAGAACTTCAGTACTAGGGATGACTCATTAAATAGTATTGAACCGGGAAAAACACCGAGAAGCTTTACAAGCCCAACCATTTTGACGAATGGTGAAAGAACAATCGGTATCGGTTCACCAGGCGGTAAAAGAATTCCGATGGTGATGACCCAAGTGCTTGTGAAGCATTTGATATTTAATGAACCATTCGAGGAAGCTGTTGAAGATGATAGATTTTATATAGAAGGTAATGATATTTTCACAGAAACAGAGCTGGATACTGATGTTCAATCCGGCTTGAGGGCCAGAGGATATGAAATCTACAATCAAACGGACATTGACTTTTATGGTGGTATTCAATCACTTGTGATCGATGAGGAGACCGAGACAATTTACGGGTCCGCAGACTCCCGGAGAAATGGTATATGGCAAGTAGAAGAGAACCAATAATAATCGCAGGAGGAAGATAAAGTGAAAAAAGTTATAACAGGCGTCATGCCCGTTTTGCTGCTTGTTCTTGCATTAACATTTATGACCAGCTACAAGCAATGGGATGATTTATCGGATACAGAACGATATCAGATCCGAAGCTACGTTGAAGCAGCTGAATCGGCAGAGACTGAATCTGCCGGTGTTCAGGAGGAAGAACAACCAAAGAGCGAGGTTGCCAGTGCAAGCATTGAGGAAATAGAAGTGGATCCAGATGTAAATTACAGTATGAGAATTACTAAGGATGAGGAAACAGTAATAGTGCGTGGTGATAACGGGTTTGTTCGTCATTTTTCCATGGAAGATTGGAAGGAAAATCAAGCAGACTACTATGCGAAGTTTGATTTAGACCCATACTAGAAAACAGAAAAGTAACATGGTAGAAAAAGAGGTTCAGCTGAGCCTCTTTTTTGTTCGTACAGAGCTTCTAAAAATAATTATTTATATCAGATTTATGTTAATATGGACAGGCATAATGGATATGAAAAGTTAAATATTTTTTAAACAATCCATACTTGTACTCAAAATTAGAATGCACTTGGAGGACATGGTTAACGTGGATAAACGACTAACTTTTAATGAGGATGCAGAGAATTATGACAAGTGGAGGCCTGGGTATTGTGATGAGTTATTCAAAGATATTTTGGAGTATGCTCAAGTTGGACAGGGAAAAAAAGTAATTGAAATTGGAATCGGGACAGGCCAGGCTACAAAACCATTTTTGGATAAAAATTGTGAATTAACAGCGGTTGAGTTAGGAAAAGACCTCGCCGAATATTCAAAATTAAAGTTTCAGGAATATAAAAATTTCACAATGCACCATTCAGCATTTGAAGACTTCAGCTGTCAAAAGGACAGCATAGACTTAATTTATTCGGCTACCGCATTTCACTGGATTCCAAAAGAAAAAGGCTACCCTAAAGTCCTCGAATTATTAAAACCTGGTGGAACATTAGCATTGTTTTGGAACAGACCATTTGTTTCACGGGATAATGACGAATTACATCAGAAAATTCAAAGGATATATCAAAAATACAGACCCTCCAATACGAAAATAATAGAAATGGATAAAGATAGATATAACAATAGGTTAAAGACTATTCAATCATATGGATTCAAGGATACTGTATGTAAGCTGTATCATTTAAAACGAATATTCTCTGCTGCTGACTATATTTCATTATTAAATACTTATTCAGACCACAGAAGTTTACCGTGCGATATAAAAAAATGCTTAGAATATGAGATTAGAGAAGCAATTATAGATTCAGGTGATAAATTAAATGTTTTTGATACGATTGATTTATATTTATCAAGAAAATAAATTTCTTAATGAAGCTGACAAAAGGATATTTACACAATCCAATTATTTAACATCTCCTCCTGAAAGCTTTACAATAAAAAGAGAGAAAGCCAAAAGGAAAGGGTGAATGCTTTGAATATCTTAGTAGTTGGAGCAAATGGACAAATAGGGAAGCATCTGGTCAAATTGATTCAGGAAAATGGAGATCAGGCACGCGCGCTTATCCGCAGGCAGGAACAAGCGGATTATTTCAAGGATTTAGGTGCGGAAACTGCCATCGTTAACTTAGAGGGAGAAGTCGATGCGATTGCTGAAGCAGCAGAAGGTGTTGATGCGGTGGTATTTACAGCTGGATCTGGCCCCAAAACTGGAAAGGATAAAACCCTGATGATTGACTTAGACGGTGCTGTAAAAACTATTCAAGCGGCGCAAAAATCGAACGTTAAACGTTTTATCATGATCAGTTCGTTTGACACCAGCCGTGAAGCTATTCAAGCTGCCCCTGAATCATTTGCACCTTATGTTGTAGCGAAACACTATGCAGATGAATGGCTGTTAAATACGGATTTAGACTACACTATCATTCATCCGGGTGTGTTAACCAATGAGCCAGGCACCAATCAGGTAACACTTGGCTCCAGTGTCGAACGGGGAGAAGTACCACGGGAGGATATCGCCAAAGTGATTTATACCAGCCTGAAAAATGACATAACCATCGGCAAAAGATTTCAGGTAGTAGGTGGACAAACTCCTGTTGAAGAAGCGATACAGTCGGTGAAATAATAAGAAAAGTCGGGCATACGTTTGCCCGATTTTTTTCTGAATGGGCAGGAAGGATTTGTATTATATAAAGGTATATGTATGGAGGACAGATAGATTGAGGTGAGTAAATGAATCAAAGGATTCCTGAAAAAATACATATTATCGGTTCAGTTGGAAGTGGAAAAACTACTTTAGCTATGAAACTATCTATGCAGCTGCACATTCCTTATCATGAACTGGATAATGTCGTTTGGAAAAGATTTGATACAGGAGATATGAGAAGGACTCCAGAAGAAAGAGATACATATTTGAAGAGAATAGTTAATTCTGATAAGTGGATTATGGAAGGAGTTCATCATAAATGGGTTACTCCATGTCTTCAAAATGCTGATGTTATCTTATTTTTAGATACTAAATTATCTATTAGGAGATTTAGAATCATCAAAAGGTTTATCAGGCAGAAACTGGGCTTGGAGACAGCAAACTATAAGCCGAGTTTGAAAATTTTAAAAGATTTATATAGTTACAATACTGTTTTTGAATATCATAGTAAGCCAGAAATCCTGAACATGTTAAGACTGTATGATAACAAATTAATGCTTTTTAAAAGTGATATGGAAGTTATAAATTATTTTAAGC
Source organism: Oceanobacillus sp. CFH 90083 (assembly GCF_009389585.1). Classification (GTDB taxonomy): domain Bacteria; phylum Bacillota; class Bacilli; order Bacillales; family Amphibacillaceae; genus Oceanobacillus. Next base: position 24,294 of record NZ_VIYG01000025.1, read on the forward strand.
AACTGATGTAATTATCAGTTGCATGAGAACAGAAGGTCTACACTATTTTAAAAGCTGCCGCCTGGATAAAGCACAGCTCCTTGTCTAAACAGAGAATGAATCTGCATTAAAACTTTACAGGTCTCTTGGCTTTGAAATTAGAAAGGAAGAGAGGAGATATTGGATAGATTTATAATAAATGAATTTCAGTATTCAGGAGGTATTTAATATGCATGAAAATCTTATGAAGGATTTTGAAAGAGAAGTGATGAAAGATAAAATTGACAGCTGTCTCATCCAGCATGATAACAAGCTGATTTTTGAATATTATCGAAATAATAAAATGAAGGAAAGGCAGCATAAGATATATTCTGTTACAAAAAGCGTCCTATCTGCTCTTGTCGGCATTGCAATAGACAAAGGCTATATACCGCATGTGAATACACCGATTACTACATACTTTCCAGACAGCAGGAAGGAGTCAGCTGGTGATGAAATTACGATTAAGCATTTATTAACAATGACTTCAGGGTTATATTGGCCAGGAAATGAAGCAATGATACCAAATAAAAATTGGGTTAAATTTGTACTTAGTCAGCCGGTTGAATATAAGCCGGGGGAAGAAATGGTTTACAGCTGCGGTTCTTCTCAGTTAATAAGTGCAATCTTACAAAAAGCAACTGGAACAGATACTGTAACCTTTGCACAAAAGCATTTATTTATGCCATTAGGTATAACACAATATAAATGGAATCGTGACTCCAAGGGAATAGCAATTGGCGGTTTTGGATTGAATATGAAAACAGAGGATTTATTAAAAATCGGGATATTATATATGAATAAAGGTAAATGGAATTCCAAACAAATTGTTTCAAGTGACTGGGTTGAGGAATCTACTGCGGCCAGTTTTCAAATAGATAATACATTTTCATACGGCTATCACTGGTGGGGCTTAACAGGGAATGATCAAGAGCCCCAAATACCTGAAACTTTTTTTGCTCTCGGCAAAAATGGGCAGTATATCTTTGTAGTCCCAAGCTATCAATTAACAGCTGTTTTCACAAGTGATATTACGGATGATTCATCAAGACCGATAGATTATTTTAAAAAGTATCTGCTGTCATATGCTAGTATTCATTAATAATAGATTAAGCTTTTCGAGATATGAGAGAGAAGAGAATGAAAAGGAACTATGGAGGCGTTATAGTAAAAGCCAGTTTAATAGCGATAGAAGCCGACTTGCTATTTTTGCACTTTAAGAAACCAGCATGGCTCGTCAAGTTTTCTGTAAGATGAAAAAGATTAGATTGAAATAATCCCAAGCTTATTATAGAATACAAGCTATGCTAAGATTTATGCGCTAAACCATAATGAAATAGAGAAAGGGCTTCGTACATGCTGGAAACCATCGGAATACTAGGAACGATTATTACTGTTATTGCTATTGTAGGTGTTGTTCTTGTAATTTATTTAATTAGGAGATTGTTAATCAAAACCACCAGTGTGAACTGGTGGTT
>NZ_VIYG01000026.1 GCF_009389585.1 Oceanobacillus sp. CFH 90083
ATATTGATTTTCCTTATATTGTACAAACGCTAAAAGATAGTGATTATCAAGGCTGGATCATGATTGAGGAAGAGACAGAAGAGGCCGCGGATGATCCGAATAAGGTAATTTTAAATGTTGGGAAATATGTCGGGGAAAAACTAAAGCCGATTGTAAATTAGTTTAAATTATAGTACGAGGAGGACTAAAAATGAAACGGAAAATCAATTATTTTATAGTTTTAATATCAATTTTTACTATATTTTTAGCAGCATGTAATGGCGATTCGGATGCTTCATCTGAATCAGGGGAAGCATCCAATTATCCCTCGAGAAACATCGAAGTATTAGTTGGCCATGGCGCTGGTGGAGGAACGGATTTGTTTGCAAGAGCTGTTGTGAATGAACTGGAAGATATTCTGGATGTTAATATTAATGTTGTTAACCAGGAAGGTGGGGCAGGTGTAGTAGCTTTACAGAATGCATATAATGCTCCTTCTGATGGATATACATTAATTGCTGATGCGGCTTTTTCTATAACAACTGCTGCAGGTACAAATGCATATGGTTTAGATGATTTTACTCCAATTGCCCGCTTCCAAAATGATACTTATGCATTATGGGTGAATGCAGAAGATTTCTCCTCTATTGAAGAATTTATAGAAGCTGTTGAAGAAAATCCGGGACAGGTGACAGTAGGTGGAACAGGGTCATTAGGTATGGATGAAATGACTGTATTTATGTTAGAGCAGGCTGCCGACATGGACTTAAACTTTGTTCCAATGGAAGGAGCAGGAGAAATGCATGCTGGAGTGCTTGGTGGGCATTTAGATGCCATGGTTGATGAGTTTGGTCCAACGAAGTCATTGGCAGATGATGGTTCAATTGTTCCATTGGTAGTATTTTCTGAAGAAAGAATTGATGAGTTTCCAGATGTACCAACTACCGTAGAATTAGGGTGGGACTTAACTGATGGTAATGAACGAGCTTTCTATATTAAAAGTGATACTGATCCTGAAATTATTGAAATATTAGAAAATGCAATGAAAGAGGCATATGAGTCTGAAGACTATAAAAGGTATGAAGAGGATAACTATTTACATTTAAGAGATGGATGGTTAAATTCAGCAGACTTTGAAGAGAGAACAGAAGAACTAATAGAAAAATATCAAGTGATTATGGATGAGCTTCAACAATAACTTAAATTGGAGGGGGTTCATTCCTTCTCTTGCGTTTAATTAAAGGGAGTGAGAAAGTATGGCTTCTTATAAAAAAGATTATATATTTTATGGAATTGTAATTTTGTTTGCGATTTTCTTTTTAGCAGCTACCACACAAATCCATTCTGCAAATAATACAGCTACTTTAGGTCCAAAGTTTTGGCCGATGATGATTTTAATAATGATGCTGGTTTTTGCTTTTATGGGAATTATTAAAACTTTTATAACTCATAAGAGAATCGTGAATGGTAATATGACTTGGACTGAGGAGTCTGAAGAGCCTGAGAGAAGACTGTTTAATATACCTTTAAGTTTAATATCTATGTCTTCAATTATGCTTTACGCATTAGGTATATTCTTTATTGGTTTTATCCTCTCAACAATTATATTTTTATTTGTACTGATTCAATTGTTGGGTGGGAAAAAGAAATTATTATTATTGATCCTCTCAATAGTAATAACAGGAGTATGTGTATTGCTGTTCTCAAATGTTCTGTCGATTCCGCTTCCACGTGGAATAGGAATATTTAGAGAGTTAAGTTTCTTGTTTTATTAACATAGTAAATCCATTCAATTTCGAATTTGTAAAATATATTAACAACAACCGTTTAAGTCAAGGAGGGAGAATATGCTAGAGTACTTATGGATAGGGATATTAAATGTTGTAACTGAACCAATGAACTTATTAATGTTATTTCTGTCCATTGTTATAGGTTATATAGGCGGCGCAATACCAGGGTTAAGTGGAACGATGTTAATTGTTATTTTATTACCAGTTACATATTCTTTTGAACCAGCTGCAGCTTTTATATTACTCACAGGGATTTATTCGGTTACAGCATTATCTGGTGCCTTCGGATCGATATTACTTCGTACGCCAGGAACACCAGAAGCGATCTTTACCACTTATGATGGGTACCCCATGGCACAACAGGGATATGCCGGACGCGCATTAGGAATTACCATTATCAGTGCTGTTATTGGTAGTTTATTTGGAGTTTTTTGCTTAATTACTCTAACACCATTGCTTGCTAATGTAGCTTTATCATTTTCATCACCTGAATATTTTGCTTTAGCCTTCATGGGATTGACAGTTGTAGCATCATTAAGCGGAAAAGACATTTTGAAGGGGTTAATAGGAGTTTTATTTGGCTTGATGATTGCAACGGTGGGAATGGATGCCTTAACAGGAACTTTACGATATACCTTTAATTATACACCATTAACATCAGGTATTGAATTAATTCCCGTAATTACTGGACTCTTTGCATTATCTGAGTTTATTAAACGAAGTACAGAATCTCATAATTTAGGAAATGCTATAAAAGTAGTAAAGACGAAACTTTTTGAAAGAGAGATATTTAAGAAAATCAGAGGGACAATTGCAGGTACATCAGTAATAGGAATGTTTATTGGGATTTTGCCGGGTGTTGGAGCTACAACGGCTGCAATGTTGGCATATAGTGAAACAGTTCGTTGGTCTAAAAAAGAGGAAAAAGACACTTTTGGTAAAGGAAATCCAAAAGGGATCGCTGCATCAGAAGCAGCTAGTAACTCTGCAGGTATCGGTACATTAGTTCCGTTACTATCGCTGGGAATACCAGGAGGGGCGACAGCTGCAATTTTAATTGGAGCATTTATACTTCATGGAATGCAACCTGGCCCAATGTTATTCAATTCAGATCCAATTCTAATGTATACCATTTTTGCAGGTCTGTTAATTTCTAATATTTTGATGTTATTTCTATCAACTCCATTCATAAAAATATTCGAGAAAATAATCAAGGTTCCATACTCTGTTTTAGGTCCATTAATTGTTGTGCTTTGTTTAATTGGAACGTATACGCTAAGAAATAGTTTCTTTGACGTTATTATAATGGTGATTTTCGGTATTATTGGATATCTACTTGAAAGATTTAAATTTCCATTAGCTACAATTATTTTGGGGGTTGTTTTAGGGCCGATTGCAGAAAGTCAATTCCGGCGTTCCGTTCAAATGTCTGATGGTGATTTTTCGATATTTTTCACTCGGCCAATTAGTTTAACGTTAATTGTAGTCTCTATTATTATGTTGTTTTTACCAATAATTATGAAATATATAAGAGACAGAAAAGTTAATAAGGTCGATAACTCTGCTTGAAAATAAGTATATAAAATATAACTTTTTACTATATATTGGAGGAATTTAAATGAGTAAACCACGAGTTGGATTATTATATGGAGATGCAGCAGGAGTAGGGCCAGAAATTGTTGCAAAAGCAATGACAAGTAACGAAATCTTAGAACAGGCAACTTGGATTTTAATAGGGGATGAAAGAATTTTTCAAAGAGGTGCTGAGGTAGCGGGTAATAAAATAGATTATCAAAAAGTGGATTCGATTGATGAGGTGGATGCTGATAAGGGCAATTTATGGCTGATTGATTTAGAATCTACTGATCCTGAAGATGTTGAATACGGTGTTTTATCTGCTGAATCAGGAAAAGCTGCAGGAGATAATTTAGTGTATGCTCTTAGTTTAGCTAGAGATGAAAAGTTAGATGGCTTATCTTACGGTTCCATGAATAAAAGTGCATTGTACCAGGGCGGATATGAATTTAAGGATGATATCCATTTAGTAGCTTCTGTATTTGAGTTAGAGTCAGGTTTTAGTGAAGTAAATGTAATGAACGATGTATGGTTTACTCGTGTAACGTCACATGTACCTTTAAAAGAAGTGGCAGAAAACATTACAAAAGAAAGTGTGCTAAATAGTATTTATTTTGCGAATGATATTGTTTCAAAAGCAGGTATCAAGCCGAAAATAGCAATTGCTGGTTTAAACCCGCATGCGGGAGACAATGGTCTATTAGGTGATGAAGAGAATGATATTATTATTCCGGCGATTGAAGAAGCTAAGAAAAATGGTGTTGATGCACATGGGCCATACCCGGCAGACACAATGTTTCTGAGGTTAGAAAAAGAATCATTTAATACCCTTCTTGCTATGTATCATGATCAGGCTCAAATAGGAATGAAGACATTAGGTTTTAGTAAAGGTATCACAATTAGTGGGGGATTACCAATCGTGATTACAACTCCAGCCCATGGGACAGCATTTGATATTGCTGGTAAAGGAATTGCGGATTCGAATGCTTTGGAAGAGTCATTAAAACTATGTGTGAAGTTAATTAATAACGGTTATAAATAATAGCTATTATACTTTGTAAATCTCTCTTTTAAGGAGAGAGGTTTACAACATAAAAGAACACAGTAGAAAATCTTATTAATAAAGTAAAGCATGCAGTTACAAAAGAGTAATGTGTAGGTAGAGTTTTTTCTTGGTCTTTAGAAAAGGAATTACAGTTTATTAATAAAATTAGTAGATAAATATATCTGAAGGAGCAGGGTGATATGCCTAAAGAAAGAAGATTATCGAGAATATTTTCAAAGAATGGAAAAACGATTATCCTTGCACTTGATGCTTATTATTTTTCTCTTAAGGTAGATGGAATTGATAAAACAGTAAAACTTCTCCCTAAGTTAGCAGAACATGGTTTAAATGCGGTTATTACTACTTACGGTATGGCAAAAATGTATATGAACTCCTTTGTTGATTTCGGAATGATTATTCGCGCTGATATTTCGAGTGAAATATTTGAAAACAATGTTCCAAGAACATCACAGCTTTTATCTGTTGAAGATGCGGTGAAGTTAGGTGCTGATGGCGTAATGACAATGACCTTCCCAGGGTCAGAGAATGAAATGAATTCACATCAAATAGCGTGGAATATTGCAAGAGAATCAGAAATTTGGAATGTGCCATATTTTTGTGAAACGTTACCTTATAGCTACCATATCACTTTACCAGAGTCTAATCAGACCAAATTTATTGCAGCTGCATCAAGAGTAGGAACGGAACTGGGAGCGGATGTTATCAAGACAAGATTAACCGGGACTGATGAGGATTCTGAAATTATTCAATCCGCTCAAAAACCGGTATTAGTTTTAGGAGGACCAGAAACAAAAGATATTCTTGCGTATTTTAAGTATGTTTATCACTGTATGGAGGCGGGAGCTAAGGGAGTTGCAGTTGGAAGGAAAATCACCTTGGATCCTAATCCGGTTGGTGTAGTGGCGGGACTAAATGCTATTATTCATCTTGAACAAACTCCGGAAGAAGCATTAGATATTTATCACAGTATAATAAGTCGATAAAACGCTTCATTTGAAATGGTAATCGTAACTGAAACTATTTCACTGATAAGTAAATAGAAGTTCATTTCTTGATTTAATTCATATAACTAAATCATGAGAGGAGAAAGTGTCATGAGTAAGAAAGTAATTAATCATCCAAATAATGCTGTGCAAGAAACGATTGATGGATTTGTAATGGCGAATAAGCATTCCTATAAAAAGCTTGAAAATCATACAGGAATTGTGTACAAAAATTTAAAAAATAAAGTAGGCGTACTGGTAGGTGGTGGAAGTGGTCATGAACCTTTGTTTTTAGGCTTAATAGGAGAAGGGTTAGCTGATGGAGTTGCTTTAGGAAATTTATTTGCCGCACCAACTCCAGATACAATTACAGAAGTTGCAAAAACAATTCACGCTGGTCAAGGAGTTATATTTGTTTATGGTAATTATAGTGGAGATGTTTTGAACTTTGACATGGCAGCTGAGTTGTTAGAAATGGAAGGAATGAAGGTTGAGACGGTACGAGTAAGTGATGATATAGCCTCTGCTCCTGCAGAACGAAAAGAAGAACGCAGAGGAATTGCTGGAGATATGTTTGTAATTAAGATTGCAGGTGCGGCTGCTGAACAAAGGATGGCTTTGGAAGAAGTTGTACGGGTAACAAGGAAAGCGAATGATAATACGTTTTCAATGGGAGTTGCTCTCTCACCAGGAACGATTCCGGGTGAAACAGAACCCAATTTCACTCTTGATGAGGATGAAATAGAACTTGGTTTAGGAATACATGGTGAACCAGGAGTAGAAAAAAAGAAAATGATGCCTGCGGATGAACTAGTCGATATTATGATGGAAAGAATCTTGGATGAGAGTACAATTACCAAAGGCAGCGAAGTTTGCGTTTTAATTAACGGATTAGGTTCTACAACATTGATGGAATTATTGATTGTTAATAGAAGAGTAGGAGAAATTTTAGAGGAGAAAGAAATAACTATATATGCTATGGATGCCAATAGTTATTGTACAACGCAGGAAATGGCAGGATTCTCCATTACGCTCTTTCAGTTAGATGATGAATTAAAAGCATTATATGATGTTCCGGCAATAGCTCCTTATTATAAAAAATTATAATATATCCTGAATTATTCAACGAAAAAGCTTAATAACTTGCAATCCCTTATCTACTGTGTGCTGCAGCAGATAAATAATGCATTAAATAATGAAACAGAACCCTTTTCTGATAAGGTACAAAGGATCCGCACCGAAAAGAAAGGGTTCTTATAATGACTGCTTTATTTTAAATAATATTTGATTTCAACCATAAAATAAAATTATCCAACGATAGAGGTAAACCTTCCCCTGATACCATATTTTTTCCTATAAAAACACTTTTATCTTCATCAGATAACTCATCTCCCAAAATATAGTTCTCGAAAAACTCCAGAGAAAAATAATTTAATAGTTATTTTGTTGAATCCTTCAAGAAGCGATCTTCTCTATAATTATTTTTACAAATAATATTTTCGATTATTTTTACTTTTTCTTGTTTGTTTTTAATAAGAAAATATAACTTTTTGATGAAGAGATTATAGAGATAGGAGGCTGAATCTTAATTCTGATCGAAAAAAACTAATTTCTTATATACCAGATAAGATAAAGATATGCCAGTATTACGCGTTAATAAAATGACATAGTCTCCGATCGATATATTCTGTGTGATTATTTTGCCTAAACAGATTCATTGATATTCGTACCCAATTTACCTGAATTAAATTGAATATATGGAGTCGGTTGTTTCGTGATTCAAGTTCGCTTACTTAAAATGAGCCACTTGAGGTTTAGAGGGCAGCATTGTCATGGTTCTTGCCCATATTACCTGTGTCCGTGTTAGTGAATTTTTATGCTAGATGGAAAAGCAAGCCTTTAAAGCTCTTTCACGAAAAGGTAAATTAGTATAAATTATAATATAATCATCAATAAAAAACAATTATTATTGGGTGTTTCGATAAAAAATAAAAATAATATTGACAAATCGAAAATAAATGATAATATTTACTTAAGGATTTTGCAACCGATTTCAAATTTCTATTTTAAAGTTGCATCTTTTTTACAAAACAGGGGGACTGCAAATGAGTATTAAATTTGGTTGTCATACATCAACTTGGGAACTGGATTATGATAAAGAGACAGATTATTTAGACGATGTAATGGATACCGTACATAAGGCTGGATTTCAAGGGATAGACGTGCAGGTTGCCATGCTGGGGAGATATCAAAATAATCCTGAAAAGCTGAAGCAGGCACTAGATGAAAGAGGTCTTTATTTAGCCGCATTAACTGTTCCCTTTACCTGGGCAAATGATGAAGAAACAAAAGAAGAAAAAAAACGCGCAGACTACTATATTAACTATTTAACACATTTTCCGGGAGCGGTGATGAATCTTCCATCACGTGTCGGACCTAATAGAGACAATCTTTTAAAGCGGCAAAAGCAAATTATTGCTTGTGCGAATGCTGTGGGGAAAAGAGCATATGAAAAAAGAGTGCAAGCTTCCTTTCATCCAGCTTCACCTGAAACGTCTTATTTCCGAACAAAGCAGGATTACGATGTTTTGTTTGAACTGCTGGACAAGACATATATGAGTTATACTCCTGACGCAGGACATATCAAAGCCGGAGGAATGCTTCCGGAAGAAATAATTAAAGATAATCTTTCTATTATCAAGCATGTACACTTCAAGGATTGTTCTGACAAATATGAGTGGAAGGAAATGGGCACTGGGGATATTGATTTTCCTTATATTGTACAAACGCTGAAGGATAATGGCTATCAAGGCTGGATAATGATTGAAGAGGAGACGAAAGAAGCTGCGGAAGATCCGAATAAGGTAATTTTAAATGTTGGGAAATATGTGGAACAAAAACTGAAACCGATTGCAAATGGAGTTGAGAAGAATGACTAATCGATTTGTTCCTTCTTTGCTGATTCCGGAAATTTTCTTTCCGGTAAAAGATAAAGCAGGGTTTACGGCAGATATTATTAATCAATTATCGGAAGAAGGCTTTTATCGCTCTTTTGAAATTGGAGATGTATCTCAATCTTCTGAGAGAAAGCAAATTTTGAGCTTAGCAAAAGCAAATAATTATGAAATAACACAGTGGCTTACTTTCATCATTGATAAAAATGGACTAGATGTTTCTTCCTTAGATTCTAAATTAAGAAGAGAGACAGTGAAACAATTGAAAGAAAGTCTTTATGGAGCTGCTGAGTGCGGGGCTTCAAATATCGCTTTTGTAACTGGAGAAGATCCGGGTGCTGTGCGGCGTAAAGATGCCATTGAAGGATTATATGAAAGCATATGTGAACTTTGTGAAGAGGCTGCTATATACAATATGAATGTTTTAGTAGAGCCATTGGATCGAGATACACACAAGAAACGAATAGTGGGACCGACAAATGAGGCTGTGGAATTAATTAATCGTGTAGAAAAGCAATTTGAAAATATTGGATTAGCTTTTGATACGGCGCATGCCGCTTTAAATGGAGAAGATATTCATGAAGCTCTAGAAACAGCAAAGCATGAAACGCATCAAATTCACTTTTCTAATGCAGTTCTGAATAAGGAAGATAGCTTATATGGTGATAATCATATGCCTGTTGGGGAACCAGGATTTCTGACAGGTGATAAAATTACTTCTATTTTAAGGAAAGCGGTTGAGCTGGAGATTAGAAAAGAACAAGGCTTGCGCGTGGCTGTAGAAGTACGAGGAAGAGACACAGTGAATTATATGAATAATGAAAAAATAATTACGGGTATATTGAAAAAATCATTAAATAATTTTCATCATTAAAAATATGGAGGCTTGGAAATGAAAAAAGTATTAGTATCGCTGTTTTTGATATTAAGTGTTATTTTGGCAGCTTGTGGATCTGGAAACGGAGCAGAAGGTGGAGAGGGGAGTTCTGGTTCTGGAGATCAAATAGTTATGAGAGCTGGTACGGGTGCAAATCAGGAGCACTCAACATATTTAGGTTTAGAAAAGTTTAAAGAGATTGTTGAAGAGAAATCTGATGGAAGTATTGAAGTTGAAGTTTATCATAGTGGACAATTAGGTGATGATCGTGAGATGGCAGAAGCTGTGCAATTAGGGTCTCAAGAAGTTGTAGTGGCATCAGATGCGAATTTGTCACCATTTGTATCAGAAGTAAACGTATTAGGGTTTCCATTTCTTTTTCCAACGAGAGAAGTTGCTCATGAAGTCTTAGACGGAGAGGCAGGACAAGCAATTTTAGATAAGTTTGATGAGAAGAATATGGTAGGGCTGGCATATTGGGAGAATGGATTCCGAAATATTACAAATAGCAGACAGCCAATTGAAAGTGTAGAAGATTTAAGTGGTTTAAAATTAAGAACGATGTCGAGTGATTTGCATATTGATGTTTTTGCTGAATTAGGTGCAAATCCAACACCAATGGCATTTACGGAACTTTATACTGGATTACAACAAGGAACTGTAGACGGGCAAGAAAATCCAAATCCATTAATTTATCAACAAAAATTTCATGATGTGCAAGATTACCTTTCAGAAACACGGCATGTATATACACCATATCTATTCCTTGTAAGTAAAGGGTTTTATGATGAGTTATCGGATGAACATAAGCAAATAATAGAAGAAGCTGCACTTGAAGCGGGGGAATATCAACGTGAAGAGAACCATAAACAAGATCAAGAAGCATTAGAAAGTTTAGTAGAAGAAGGTATTGAAGTTAACGAAGTATCAGAAGAAGTTAGAAATGAAATGCAAACTATTATTGAGCCGCTTCTTGAAGATTATAGTCAGGAAATTGGAGAAGATATTGTGAATCAAATATACGAAGCTGTAGAAGAAGCAAGTTAATGACCTTTGTTTAGGGAGATTTTTAAAGAATAGGATTAAGTTATAAAACTCTCCCTTTATACCATTGGATTTATTAGGCGGAAGGGGGAGGTAATTTGAAAATAATAAAGTCGATTAACAACTATCTAGAAGAAGTAATATTAGTAATGTTATCAATTTTAATGGTTTCTGTAACTTTTCTACAAGTAGTCATGCGTACATTTGGAAATTCATTATCATGGTCTGAAGAGTTAGCACGGTTTACTTTTATCTGGATGGTTTATATTGGTATTGCTTATGGAGTTAAAAAAATGAAACATATATCCATTGATGCTTTGTTACTCCTGTTTAAAGGTAAGTATAAATTGATTTTGCCAATAGTATCCAATGTCTTTTTTATTGCTTTTAGCATAGTTATTATAATTTATGGCTATGAAGTTTCTTCTATACTTTTAGGATTTGGACAAACTTCAGCAGCGCTTGGTATACCTATAGGCTTTGTCTATCTTGCTACTCCGGTTGGGTTTGGGTTAACTTTAATCCGTTTAATACAAAATCTAATTATACAAATAAAAGATTTTATTAATTTTGATCAATTACCAAACGATAAAAAGCAAGAAATAACTAAACAATCGATTTCTTAGGGGGTGTAAGATTAATGACAATAGCAGTCTTGTTTGGAAGTTTTGCCATTTTTTTATTACTAACCATTCCGATTGGTATTGCACTAGGGTTATCAACATTGATAACAATTTTATATTCGAGTAGTGTTCCTATAGATTTTTTAGCAAGAGAATTGATAACTTCTTTGGACTCTTTTCCATTATTAGCGGTGCCTTTTTTTATCCTAGCTGGAGAGGTAATGGGAAAAGGGGGAATTTCTAAAAGAATATTTGCTTTTGCAAATTCTTTGGTGGGTAATAAAACAGGTGGGTTTGCAATCGCAACAATTATAACTTGTATGTTTTTTGCTGCAATTTCCGGATCTGGTCCTGCAACAGTTGCGGCAATAGGAAGTGTTATGATCCCAGCAATGGTAAGTAATGGATATGATAAACGATTTGCAGCAGCAGTTGTAGCTGCAGCAGGATCAATCGGTGTAATCATTCCACCAAGTATTCCAATGATAATGTTTGGTGTTACTGGTTCTACATCAATTGGTGATCTTTTCATAGCAGGGATTATTCCAGGGATCATGGTTGGTTTAGCGATGATGGTTTGGGCATACATTTACTCACGGAAAAAAGGTTATCAAGGAATAGATGAGCCCACATCTATTAAAAAGATTGGAAAAACACTGTGGGATGCTAAGTGGGCAATGATGATGCCTGTAATTATCTTAGGAGGAATATATAGTGGATTATTTACCCCAACAGAATCTGCTGTAATTGCGGTGGTATTTGGGTTAATTGTCAGCTTGTTTGTGTATAAAGAATTAAGTATAAAAGATTTGCCAAAAGTATTTTGTGATTCTGCGCTAACAACAGGTATTGTTCTTATTATAGTTGGAACTGCAACTGCATTTGGAAGATTTTTAACAATTGAACAGATCCCTAATAAGATTGCACAGGCAATGATTTCAGTTTCAGAAAGTCCTGTAATAATAATGATGATGATTGCGATTTTCTTACTAATTGTAGGGTGTTTTATGGATACAACTGCAGCGATTATCATTTTAACACCAATTTTATTACCAGTTGCATTACAGATTGGATATGACCCTATTCATTTTGGGATTATTATGGTTGTAAACTTAGCAATTGGATTTATTACACCCCCATTAGGAGTCAACCTATTTGTTGCTTCGGGAATAACTGGTTATTCTGTTGGCGTATTATCAAAAGCTGTATTACCATTTCTAGTTGCGATGCTATTAACATTGATACTTTTAATTTTAGTTCCACAAATTTCATTAATATTAGTAAACTAAATTGAGGTGGTTTAAATGGGAAAATTTAAAGTTGTTATTACAGATTATGAATTTGATACAATTCAACCAGAAATTGAAATCTTAGAAAAAGCAGGAGCGGAAGTAGTGGCTGTACAATGCAAAACAGAAGAAGAAGTTATAGAAGTGGCTAAAGATGCGGATGGTATTATCAATCAATATGCTCCTGTCACAAGAAAAGTTATTGAAAGCTTAGAAAATTGTAAAATAATTGCTAGATATGGTATTGGTTTCGATACAATTGACGTTGATGCAGCAACAGATAATAAAATATTGGTTACAAACGTTACGGATTATTGTTTAGATGAAGTTTCAGATCATGCCTTTGCTTTATTGATTAGTTCAAATAGAAAGTTAGTAGAATTAAATAATGCTGTAAAGAGTGGAACTTGGGACTTTAATATTTCCAAACCTATTTTTAGACTACGTGGAAGCGTACTAGGTCTAGCGGGATTAGGGAATATAGCACAATATTTAGCTAAAAAAGCACAAGCTTTCGGAATGAAAGTAGTTGCTTATGATCCTTTTATTCCAGTTGAAGTTGCAAAGAGTCTAGATATTGAGTTATTGGAATTAAATGAGGTTTGCAAAGCTGCTGATTATCTTTCGGTACATACTCCGTTGAACAAGCATACAAAGGGTTTAATCAGTACAGAGCAATTTCAGAATATGAAAAGTAATGCAGTTATTATTAATACTGCACGTGGTCCAATTATTGATGAAAAGGCACTTATTGAAGCTTTGGAGCAAAAAGAAATAGCTGGAGCTGCATTAGATGTAGTAGAAGTTGAGCCGATTGAACAAGATAACCCATTAGTAAAGATGGATAACGTTATCTTAAATCCACATGTGTCGTTCTATTCAGATTCATCCGAGCTTGATTTGAAGAAAAAGACAGCACAAAATGTTGCGGATGTTTTAGAAGGATTTTTCCCAAAATATGTAGTTAATAAAGATTTAAAAGCGGAGCTACGTTTTCAGGAAAGATAATGGAGGCTGGACGATGATGATTAAATTCAAAGGTATTATCCCTCCTGTTTCAATTATTTTAAATGAACAAGGCAAGCTGGATACAAAAGGGATGGCGTTGGTTATAGATCATTTAATAGATGCTGGTGTCGATGGGCTGTTCTTTCTGGGAAGCGGTGGAGAGTTCACGCAAATGTCTGCAGCAGAAAGAAAAGAAGTTGCAGAATTTACCACGAACTATGTAAATAAAAGAGTGCCGGTACTGATAGGGACGGGCAGCTCAAATACAAGAGAAGCTATTTTATTAAGTAAACATGCGGAAGAAATTGGAGCAGATGGTATTGTTGTTATTAATCCTTATTACTGGCAGCTGACGGAAGTGAATTTATTACACCATTTCGGTGACATTGCTAACTCTGTTCAATTACCTGTTCTTTTATATAATTTTCCGAATCTAACTGGACAGGATTTGAGCCCGGAACTTGTTTTGGAACTGGCTAATCAACATGACAATATTGTGGGTATTAAAGAAACGGTCGAATCCGTATCGCATATCCGTGATATTATCTTTACGGTGAAGGCAGAGCATAAAGATTTCTGTGTATTTTCGGGTTTCGATGATCATTTGTTGAATACGCTTACTCTTGGAGGTGATGGGGCAATATGTGCAAGTGCAAATTTTGCTCCAGAAGTAGCTATAGGAACTTATCAGGCATATGTTGCAAAGGATTTTGAGAAAGCCATTGAACTACATCGAACGCTGGCATTGCTTCCGACCATATATAAGCTAGATTCACCATTTATCAATGTGGTCAAAGAAGCAATGAAGTTAAGAGGTTTGGATATTTCGACACATGTACTGCCGCCAAGCGGAAAATTAAGTGAAGAAAAAGTGAAGGAATTAGCATCTATATTGAAATCTGTTAAATTATTATAATCTACAAATCTCTCTTCTTTAAAAAGCTGAGAGAGGTTTGTAAATCGATACATAAAAGAACACAAGGGAGTGAATTCTTTTGAAAAAAGTAATCAACAACCCAAGTAATGTAGTAAAAGAAATGTTGGAAGGAATTATGATTGCCCATCAGGAAAGTTTTCAAAAAGTTGATGGTGTTAATGGCATTATAAAGAAAGAATTAAAAGATAAAGTTGCGATTGTTACTGGTGGAGGAAGTGGTCACGAACCTCTTTTCTTTGGAGTTGTTGGAGACGGGCTGGCCGATGGAGTGGCAGTTGGAAATGTGTTTGCAGCTCCTACACCAGATACTGTTCAAGCAGTAGCGAAAGCAGTAGATTCTGGCAAAGGTGTTCTATTCATATATGGGAACTATGCGGGGGATGTGCTCAATTTCGATATGGCGGCGGAGTTACTTGAATTTGATGATGTGACAACAACAACGGTAAAAGTGACAGATGATGTTGTATCTGCTCCTGTAGAGAGAAAAGAAGACCGTCGCGGAATTGCTGGAGATTTGTTTGTGATTAAGGTGGCAGGAGCTGCTGCTGAGAGAGGTCTTTCTTTAGAAGAAGTAACAGCAGCAACACAAAAAGCAAATGAACATACTTATTCGATTGGTGTAGCGCTGTCACCAGGGACTATTCCTGATTCTGGTGAACCTACTTTTACATTAGCAGATGATGAAATTGAATTAGGGATGGGGATTCATGGAGAACCAGGAATGGAACGAACCAAATTAATGCCTGCCGATGAACTCACAGACAAATTGTTAGAGAAATTATTAGATGAGAGTAAACTGACATCTGATGATGAAGTTTGTGTGTTAATTAATGGTCTTGGTTCAACTACTTTAATGGAACTATTTATCGTTAATCGGAGAGTAGCGCAAATATTAGATGAAAAAGGAATCCATATACACGATATTGATGTTAATAACTATTGTACGACACAAGAAATGGGTGGCTTTTCGATTACATTATTGAAATTGGATAGTGAATTGAAAGCATATTATGATGCGCCTGCAAATGCACCGTATTATAAAAAATAATGCTATCTAAATTAGTAGGAGGAATGAAATATGACAATGGAAGCAAGCGTTACTGCTTTAGATGCTGCACAAGTGAGAGAAATGATTCTTTATGCAGGAGAGAAAATTAAAGAAAACAAGCCATTCTTGACAAAAGTGGACAGTGCCATTGGTGATGGAGATCATGGTATTGGCATGTCTGTCGGTTTTACAAAGGTAGAAGAGAACCTGAAGGACAAAGAATTTACTACCATTAACGAGGTGTTTAAAACTACTGGAATGTCGATGGTTCAGTCTATGGGAGGAGCGTCAGGTGTTATTTTTGGCACGATGTTTCTCGGAGGAGTTAAAAATCTGAAGCAGAAAACGGAATTAGATGCAGATGTACTTGCCAAAATCTTTGAAGCATCTTTACAGGCAATTAAAGAGCGAGGGAAAGCGAGTCTTGGTGATAAAACAATGATTGATGCATTAGAGCCTGCTGTCAATGGATTAAAAGAGAGTGCTTCTAATTCTGCTGCGCTTTTAGAAGCTTTAAAAAAAGCGGAAGAAAATGCCGCAGAAGGTGTAGAAAATTCTAAGGAATACATTGCAAAATTTGGAAGAGCAAAATCATTAGGAGAAAGAGCCGTTGGTCATCAGGATGCTGGAGCTACAAGTGTGTGGATTATCTTCAAATCGATGCGAGAATGGTTAGAACAAGCAAGTAAATAGAATTAGATGATGTTAAAGAGGCATTTCAGTTGAGTGTCTCTTTAATAATATAAGTATTTAGATTAAATAGATGAATAGAAGGGAAGAAAAATAATGACAAATACAACAGTATCGACAGAGCAATTATCCATTAACACAATTCGCACACTATCCATTGATGCCATTGAAAAAGCAAATTCGGGGCATCCGGGTCTGCCTATGGGAGCAGCACCAATGGCTTACACGCTTTGGACAGAATTTATGAAACATCATCCCAAAAGCTCGAAGTGGTTTAACCGGGATCGTTTTGTCCTATCGGCTGGTCATGGTTCCATGCTTTTGTATAGCTTGCTTCATTTATCTGGCTATGACTTATCGTTAAATGATATCAAAGGTTTTCGTCAGTGGAATTCCAAAACTCCAGGTCATCCGGAAGCACATCATACTGACGGCGTAGAAACAACGACAGGCCCACTTGGGCAAGGTGTTGCAACTGCAGTGGGAATGGCGATAGCAGAGGCGCATTTAGCAGAAACGTATAATAAATCTGATTTTCCAGTTGTTGATCACTATACATACGCACTTGTAGGTGATGGAGATTTAATGGAAGGAATTTCTCATGAGACTGCTTCTTTGGCCGGACATCTTGGATTAGGGAAATTAGTTGTCTTGTATGATTCCAATGATATTTCGCTAGATGGTGATTTAGACAGATCCTTTTCAGAGAATGTACAGGAACGTTTTCAAAGCTACGGATGGGAAGTTATTCGGGTGGAAGACGGCAATGATATACGTGCATTAAGAACAGCGATGGAAGCGGCTAAGCAAAATACAGAGCAGCCGACATTGATTGAAGTTAAAACAGTAATTGGATATGGATCGCCAAACAAATCTGGATCGTCTTCTTCGCATGGAGCTCCACTTGGCAAAGAAGAAACAAAACTGACGAAAGAAAATTATAAATGGGAATATGACGCTTTTCATGTTCCAGAACAAGTATACGAAGATTTTAAAAATAAAGTCGTGGAAAAAGGCGCAAAAGCAGAAAGCGATTGGCAGGAGCTGCTTCAAGCTTATATAGATAAATACCCGGAAGAAGGGAAGCAATTACAATCAGCGATAAAGGGAGAGCTTCCTGATAATTGGGCTGAGAATCTTCCTGTCTATGAAACGGGTTCTTCTCTTGCAACGCGAGCTTCATCTGGTGAAGTTTTAAATGCCATTGCGAAGAATGTGCCTAATTTTATTGGAGGAAGTGCGGATTTAGCGGGCTCTAATAAAACAACAATAAAGGATGGATCTGATTTTTCAAAGGCTGATTATGGCGGGAGAAATATTTGGTTTGGCGTTCGTGAATTTGCGATGGCGGCAGCACTTAATGGAATGGCGCTCCATGGAGGATTAAAGGTATTTGGCGGTACATTCTTTGTGTTTAGTGATTATTTACGACCTGCAGTAAGACTGTCGTCTTTAATGAAATTGCCGGTGACATATGTCTGGACGCATGATTCTATTGCAGTGGGTGAGGATGGCCCAACCCATGAACCAGTGGAGCATCTGGCTTCATTCCGGGCAATGCCCGGGTTGTCTTTGATTAGACCTGCGGATGGAAATGAAACGCAGGCAGCATGGAGGTTGGCTCTGGAATCAACGGATCAGCCAACGGCTCTAGTGTTATCTCGTCAAAATCTGCCAACCTTACCAGGAACACAAGAAAGTGCTTATGAAGGTGTTAAGAAAGGTGCTTATGTTGTTAGCGATGCTTCTCAAGATGAACCTGACGCTATCCTGTTAGCTTCCGGCTCTGAGGTGCAATTGGCTGTAGAGGCTCAAAAAGCTTTACGTGACAGAAATATAGATGTTTCCGTGGTAAGTATGCCATCATGGGATCGTTTTGAAGCACAAGCATCGTCCTATCAGGAAAGTGTTCTGCTGCCAAACGTGAAAAAACGGGTTGCAATTGAAATGGCATCCTCCTTTGGCTGGGATCGTTATGTCGGTGAGCATGGGGAAATTATTGGGATAGATACGTTTGGAGCTTCTGGAAATGGAAATAAGTTAATCGAAGAATACGGCTTCAGTGTTGAAAATATTGTAGCAAAGGTAGAGAGATTATTTGCTTAGAGGCCGCAGCAAGTTTGTTATAAGCTAATCCCTATGTAACCAGCGTTAACCAAACTCATTATATCCTCGTCTGTTAAGAATCGCGTGCGAATCGACTCTAATAGATAGAGGATATTTCATTTACTTTTTATTATGTCTGAAAATATGCATGCAAAGCTTATAACAAAGAAGTCTTATTATCCAAAATGAAATTATCAATCACTTTCATTTATTATTTTATTTATTCACTTTATGATATAATACAATATATATAACTATAGACTAATCAGGGACAGGAATAGATACTTTTTTGCGAGGATGACGGATGATGAAAATGTTTGTTACGGAAAGAAGAAACAAGATAATGGAACTTCTGCATGATAAGCAGCGGCTGACTGTAAAAGAATTGTCGGATCAGATTGGTGTGTCTGAAGCAACCTTGCGTACGGATTTAAATAAAATGGAGAAGAACGGTCTGTTAACTCGTACTCATGGCGGGGCGATGTTGAACCAGCAGAGTGAAGTTGACTATGATACGAGTTTTTCTGTACGTGAAAAAAGAAACCGTAAAGAAAAATCATTGATCGCTAAGGAAGCTTTTCAGCTCATTGAAGAAAAGCAATGTATCCTGCTGGATGCCAGCTCAACAGCTTTGGAATTAGCACGTTACCTAAATGAAAAAATGATTCGGCTGACAGTGGTAACAAGCGGGATTCAAACAGCGTTGGAATTAAAGGATAACCCGAATATTACGGTTATTTTAATTGGCGGGGTGGTGACAAAAGGCTCTACGACAATGGAGGGAACACTTGGTGTGGAGCTGTTAGATAAGCTTCATATTGATATTTTGTTTACCTCTGCCAATGGCTTCTCAGTGGAAAATGGTTTGACGGATTTTAATTTATATGAGGTGGAGTTAAAAAAGCATATGGTTAATAAAGCGCAGAAAATTGTTGCTGTCATTGATCATTCTAAAATTGGGGTTACCTCCAGTGCTCCATTTGCAAGAACTAATCAGATCGATGTACTTATTACAAACGATTCCATTGATTCGGGTACGGAGCGGATTCTGGTAGATCATAATATCCAGGTGATTTCAGCTTTATAAAGTGAAACTTCATTCAATGGGGTTCTGGGTGCTGGTACCACAAGGTATGCAACTAAAGGTATGATCAAAAAACGGCCATCTAAAAGTCTTTGAACCAATCAGATCGTTACTGGCTGCGCCCGGCTTTCGATTTTTCTCTATCCTTGTTGAAGTGGAAGTATTGCAGCCGGGCGGACTGATTACGCTGTGATGGAATTAGTAATATAAATTTTAATGAAAAGCACTGTACAAAAATAATTTTCGTACAGTGCTTTTATTCGTAAATGTGCTGGTGGAGCTTTTAGCACGAGCTTTTTGCTGCATCTTTGAAATTTTGGTCAAGGAACTGGCTCTCTTTGTCTACAATTTGGTCAACCTTACGCTGGGAGCTGCCGGACCATGCTACATTTAAATAAGCTGCAACTACTTTTTTAGCTGATTCCGGCCCAATAACTTGAGCTCCCAGTGCGATGATTTGAGCGTTATTACTTAATTGAGCGCGTTCTGCAGAGTACGTATCATGCGTTGTGGCTGCACGGATCCCTGGATATTTGTTAGCTGCAATCGCAACGCCAAGACCAGTTCCGCAAACAAGAATCCCGCGTTCTATTTTTTTCTCGCTGACTGCTTCTGCTACATTAAAAGCAATATCAGGATAGTCAACAGCATCGCTGGAATGAGCGCCAAAGTCCACTACTTCATGATCTGTTTCTTCTATAAACTTCTTTAACGTTTCTTTTAATTCATATCCGTTGTGATCTGCACCAATACCAATTTTCATTATGCAAATGCCTCCCGTATATTTAAATATTTAATCTACTTTCATTATATACTTATAATTTTCTTTTATCAACTTTTATTTTCGTTTTTAATTAATTTGATAACAAATGAAAATTAATGTGCATACTTAAGGAAAGTATCTCTACTTCGGCAGCGTGCAGTTATACGGAAGATAGGATTCTTTTCGTAAGGTATATATTATTTAAATATACGAAGGCTTTAAAGTTTTTTATTGCTTTTTATCAAGTTGATATTTTATTTCGTTTATTTTCATTTTGATTTTACTTGTTTTACAATATGCAGAATTTGCTTATAATTTGCAGGATCATGGCCAAATCGACCGATAAAGACGCCATCTACATCATTATGAGTAGTAATTTCATAAACATTATCTTTGCTTACGGAACCGCCATAAATAATGCGGATAGCTTCTGCTGCTTCTGCGCTATAAGCTTCCTTGACAATCTCGCGGATGATTTCGTGTGTCTGATGTACGTATGCTGCATCAGCTGCTTCGGCTTGTCCGATTGCCCAAACTGGTTCATAAGCCAGGATAACCTTTTCGATAAGTGCTGCATCTACTTCGCCAAAGGAAGTGAGGATTTGCTCCTTCAACACTTGCTTTCGACCTGATTTGTTATCCAGACGCTCTCTTTCCCCAATACATAAAACAGGAGTCAGTCCTTTTTCCAGAGTTAGTTTTGTTTTTAAATGAATCATATCCAGTGTTTCGTGAAAAATACTTTGTCGCTCTGCATGGCCAATTTCGATATGCGTTCCACCCATATCGATGATGGATTCAATAGAAACCTCTCCTGTATAAGCTCCGTTTTCATATGGAGAAATATTTTGTGCGCCAAAAGCAATCTCAGATCCTTTTAAAACTTGTGCGACAGGATACATGACCCCTAAAGAGGGGAAGACAAATTTTTCTACTTCTTTTTCATCTTCGGTAACATCTGCTAAGGCTTTTACTAATTCTGTTGCTTTATCAATGGTGTTGACATATGTTTTGTAGCTGATTCCAACAACTGGTTTTCTCATACGATTATTCCCACTTTCCCTTTTGAATGCGTTACCATTTTGTCTGGCATCATTTTATTTTCCTCCTTGGATAGACGTTTTTATTATCAGCTTCCAAGAAATTGCAAGTCCGCTGGAGGTAAACGGATTTGGATCTTGAAAATAACATCACCCCTTTCAAGAAATTTTAAAGCGTAGCAGTATAAATGAATGGTTTGGTGCTTTTTAAATTATTGTACCAATATCATTTGAAATGATCAGATGCGAAAAACATGCTCAATCCTTCCTTCTGCTTTTTTTGAAAAGCAGATAATCATAAACATCCTGCATCTCTTCCGGTGTGAGTGTTGCCATATCACGCAGCATCGCTTCTGCAGCAGGGTTTTTCTTTTGAATGCGTTTAACAAATTCATTTTCTTGTTTTGTCTCTCTGCATTCAGGTGCTTCTGCCCTGCCTAACAGGTAGTCTGTTGTAACCTTCAAAATATCTGCGATTGCTATTAATTCACTATCTTTGATCGGGCGGTCACCAGACTCGATTCTGTTCATGACACTGACATTAATATGTACACGCTTCGCCAGTTCTTTTTGTGTCCAATTCTTTTGGAGGCGTAATTGTATAATTCGTTGACCGGTATGCATGGTGCACCTCTTGATTTCTATTTTAGAAATTAATTATAGCATATAATGTAGAATGAAAAATAATTACAGGTATTAAGAAGCTGTTTTAATATGCATGGGAAAGATAGTCTTTTGAAAAGCTGGGGAAGGTAGATAGTCCATTTAGCAAAAAATAGAAACAGAAGGCGCTATAAGGTGGCATCTAGATTATATAGAAAAAGAATGGTTTTTAGGCATATATATCTAATTATATACCCGGAAATTATAAAAAAAATGGGTTATTTAACTATTTTAAAAAATATTACAAAATAAAAGATTTAGAATATAAACTTATTATCAAGAAAGAAATAGCTACATATTGCAAAAAAATAAATGTGTCATCCCTATCATACAAGGATTTTTTTGGAAAGGAATAATTTAGAAGAAGAATGTCTTCTATAAGGAAATATAATTCATTATTCAAGAAAATTAATCTAATAGGTATGGGTAATTTGATATGATGGAAAAAGTTTTTTATATAATCATAAGGTCTAATAGCTTGATTTTATATCAAACTAGAATGAAAATTAGGTATATTTAGTCGGGTGTAAATAATTGGTGCTAAACGCCAGGAAATAGCTATAAAAGTGTATTCTAGTAATGTTTGAAGGTTTAGAAAATATAGGTTTCCTCTAAAAAGAAAAAATAATTATAAATTAAGGTTAAAAGTCCCGGGGTTCACATAGTGTATAAAATTTGTATAGAATGTTTTTAATTAGAAAAAGATTTATATGCTTTTTGCTAATTATAATTTTCGTTTGATAGTTTGATAGATGGAGTAATGATTTTAATTACATCTGGCAATTTTAAATTAATTTTAAAAGGACTTAAAAAAGCTCTATGTATTTTTAATATAGATTAATTTAAAAAGTTAATTTATTTAAAAAGCTTGTGATTATTTAGATGCTTTTGACAGGTCTTTTTTATTTCTATCAATGTTATCACTATCAACATCAACGAAAATTATCTAAAGCTTCGTATTTTAGCTAATATACATACATTAATTCGAAATTGATTCAGTCATCTTAGAAATTAGCTAAACGACATAACTATATGACATAAGGAGGCGTTTCATTTCAGGTTATAGTGCATAGCAGGTTTATTTCGTTGTTGTTCGGTGGTTATAGAAGGTGGATTAGAAAAGAAGAAATGGAAGGGTTGAGAATTTGAGTAAAAAGAATTTTGATTATAAGCGTAAGATGCAAGCGAAGAAAGTAAGTCGAAAGAACAAGATGAGAAAAGTTTTTGCTACTTCAGCGGCAGCTTCTTTATTAGCTTTTAATACATTACCTGCTGCTGCAAGTGCAAATGCTGGAAATGCTTTAACAAATCCTAACATTACTGCATCAGCTGCTATTGCAAATGTTGCTCCATTTGCTAGTTTAGCGGAGGTACAACTATTATCTGATGTTAATGTAGATGCGACTTTAACTGATTCAGAAGATCCTAATTTCTACAATTTAGCTCTGAATCTATCTGGAAATGCTACCGGTGTTCAAGCTATTGACCCAGAAAAGAATATTATTTTCTATGCAGATGAACTTGCTGGTAAATTATCCCCGAATGGAACGGCTACTGTTCAATTAGATTTACTGCCATTAAACCTTGAGCAAGATTTGCCAGGGGTTTATAACCTTGTTGGAACTGTAACAGAAGGGCTGAGTTCAACGGTACAAGAAATAGTAAATCTTGTTAATCTTAATCCTCTTTGGACAGTAAACGGCTTAGAAGAGTTAACTGCTTCATTAGATGTTGTGAATAATCTTAATGTAGCTCTGCAAGATTTAACATCTTACTCGGATGAAGTTGAAGTGACTGTTGGTCCAAATGGAGAACTTGTTGTCAACATATCAAATGGACTTGGTCAATATTTGGAAACAGCGATACAGGATCTTGTAGTACAAGCACTTAACGAAATTATCGACGCGATTAATAACTTAAGTATTTCTGGACCGGGGTCCAGTGTAGTTAATCCACTTCTTGATACATTAAGTGGATTGGTAACAACTGTTGTACAACCAGCTATTAATGATCTTGGAGATGGAGTTATTGATATTGCTAATGTACTTGCAAGTGCACAAGTACTGGGTACAACAAATGTAAGCCTAAATGCCTTGGTAGATAATCCAGCAGGTGTTTCAGGAGATGTAGATGTTTATGGTGCTGGAGTGCAGACTGCTGCAATTGATTTACAGCTACTGACTAGCCTTGAATCTAGTGATGTAATTACATTTGATGAGGATTCCGATTCAGACAGTGACTCTGATTCAGACAGCGACTCTGATT
>NZ_VIYG01000027.1 GCF_009389585.1 Oceanobacillus sp. CFH 90083
CGCATCCTACTTGGGTGCGTGGATTGAAATCTCATTGCGGGATACAGTCTATTGTACCGTGCGGTGCTTCGCATCCTACTTGGGTGCGTGGATTGAAATATTTCTATCAACTCTGATTTATGGTGAGTTAATAATTCGCATCCTACTTGGGTGCGTGGATTGAAATCAATACAGACGGATTTTATAAGCATTTATATGGCATTCGCATCCTACTTGGGTGCGTGGATTGAAATTCCAATCGATTCCACAGTACCTTCAACGCCATTTTTCGCATCCTACTTGGGTGCGTGGATTGAAATATATTTGAAAGACACTTTAAATAAGCTACGTGTTATTCGCATCCTATACTGTACGCATAAAATAGATAAATGAAAACACATCGCCTTAAAACAAGTTTTCTTTAATCCTCTAAAAAAGGAGCTGCCCCATGACAAAAATAATCTGGCTCAACGGTGCTTTTGGAGCAGGAAAAACACAAACAGCATATGAACTCCACAGAAGATTGGAAGAATCCTTCGTGTATGATCCTGAAAATATTGGTTTCTTTTTAAATCAGAATTTGCCCGGCAAGTTAAAAAAGAATGATTTTCAAGATTACGAAATGTGGAGAGAATTTAATTACAGAACGATAGCATATATCGCTGAACACTACGAATACCCCATTATTGTCCCAATGACAGTAACAAATAAATCTTATTTTGAAGAAATTGCTGGAAAGCTCGAATCTGCGGAAATCGAATTACATAAATTTGTTTTATCCGCTTCCAAAGAAGTCATTGAACAGAGGTTAAGAAAACGGCTGGAAAAAAAGGGGTCATGGGGCTTCAAGCAAATTGACAGATGTATAACAAGCTTGGCTGACGAGGCATTTGGAGAGAAAATACTGACAGATCATTTATCCATCGATGGCGTGGTAGAAATGATTGCGGTGAAAGCAAATTTAGTATTACAAGAAGACAATCGCTCCAATCTAAGAAAGCGTGTTGACCGTATAAAAACACAGATAAAGCATATTAGATAGTTTTTAAATCCGGAGAGGAAAATTCAATGAACACCATAAACTGGATGGATGTTATCATGCAGTTTGTTTTTCTAGTCATTGTCATCGCTGTCATCATAACTTTCGTATTAGTTGCGAAAAAACTACTAAAAACCAATAAAACTTAAACTCCAGAAAGAAACGAACCTATTCTACCTCTGCAAACAACATCGGCACCTTCTTGTTGAGGTGACCATTACGCTTCCTCTTCAAAAAGCTGCCGATGATTTCCTTCTTACTGATGCTTCTCCATAAAATCTAACATCCGCTGATAAACTTTAATTTCATTTTCTTTTTTCGAGAATCCGTGCCCTTCATCCTCCAGTACCAGATATTCAACATCTCTGCCTTTATCCTGCAGCTTCTGCACAATTTGATCCGATTCTTCCTTCACGACACGAGGGTCTTTTGCACCTTGAATAACCAGCATCGGTTTTGTCATCGTCTCTAAATAAGTAACAGGAGAATCTTTTATAAAGCGTTCCTTATCACGCTCCGGATCGCCAAGCCATCTTTCCATGATCGGCTTCCAATGCGGCGGTACCGAATTGACGAAAGTAAATAAATCGGATGGGCCAAAGATATCAATCACCGCTTTAAAATACTCCGGATGACGTCCATGCAGGAGCAATGCCATATAGCCGCCGTAACTCCCCCCTACAAGGAACAGATGGTCCGGATCCGTAATTTTTTGGTCAAACAGCCATTTGATACCTTCCACATTATCAAGACGTGGTCCATGTCCCCAATCCTGCTCCACAAGCTTCACAAAAGAGGAGCCATAGCCCGTACTTCCACGGAAGTTTGGTGCAAAAATATGGTATCCGCGATTTAGAATACTTTGAAACATGGCACGAAAAAACTTCCGCTCAGCTGCCTGTGGTCCTCCATGCGGCCAATATACAGTATAGCCATTGGCATTTTCCGGTTTTGCTTTGAAAAGCAGTGCTTCCATCTCCATGCCATCAAAAGAAGTATATGTCACAATTTCCGGATCAACAAGCTCGTCTTCCGATACTCCCAAAACACGATTATCTGTGAGTTGTTCCCACTTTTCACCATTGGTTAAACGATAAATATTATCCGGCTTCACTGCGGAACGTCCAAGAAGATAAACGGCTCCTGAATCTGTCACTGTTACCTGATCCACCATATCAAAAGGTTTAGTGATTTCTTTCAGTTCCTCTGATTTCAACTTATACTGATATAGTTTATCGACAACACCCTTTACCGTTACCAAATATAAACAATCTGATGCTTTATCGTATTTTATAGCTTCTATCGCTTCTTCCTCTATTTCAAGTACTTTGGAAAATGTCCCTTGCTTTACATCGTACTTGGCCAGATACATATATTCGCTTTCATAATCTGTCGGGAAGTAAATGGTGTCATTATCTGTGAAAACCGGTTCATAGGATACGTGAACCTTTTTCGGATCGGGAGTAAGATAAATTTTTTCTTCTCCTTTTTGGATGAAAATATTATTATAGGTGTTGGCAAATACGCTTTCATACACCAATGTTTCTTCATCTTCCGATACACCTGCCAGCGTAGTCGGTGCTCCTTCACCCTCCGCTAGAAGCTCATCTTTATCTGTATCCAGATGACGTACACATGTGTTTAAAAAACTTGAATTATTTTCAGACGTATTGTAATAAATCCGCTTTCCATCTTTACTCAGGTGTGCAAATAAATATTTTTCATTCTCTGCTCCCGTAATCAGCGGCTGTGGCAATCCTCCCTCTGGAGGCAATGCATAAATTTGATGATTTTCATCTCCATCCGAATCAAAGCTTGTTAAAACGTACTTCCCGTTCGGATCAAATTGAACGAACATAGAGGCTTCATCCTTTTGGGAAAATTGAAAAGGATACGTATGCTCCTTGCTCAAGTCCAATGCCCATAGATTACGTTTTCCACTTAAGTTGGTTGAAAACACCAGCTTTTTTTCATCTTTGCTTACTTGAAAGTGGTAAATACTATATGTGTAGAAAAACTGCTCCACTTTTGGTTTAGGAAATTTTATCATTCTATCCGCACTCCCTTTTCCTACATTTTCTATTATTATACCATCATTCGAGAAACAAACCACAGACCCCGGTCTTTTATTCCCTCCATCCCTGGGCCGATATATCGATAACAAACTACACTTAATTCAACCTATTTTAATTGCATTTTTATGAATTAAATATTAAAGTGATAGTAGAGAAATCCATACAGAAGCATACACTTTATTTCTCACCTTCTTAGCAGCTTTACTTGCAAATACATTTTAAAACAATGAACTATTGCCCAATCTGTTGGAACACCATATAAAGCTTAAACAAAATCTCAAAAGAAAGAGGAGCAATAAACATGGAGCAATATCGGATCAATCAAAAGAAAGGAATGGAATTTGGGCTTTACACACTAGGGGATCACCTTACTAATCCTTTCACCGGAAAACGCATTTCAGCACAGCAGCGAATTCAGGAGATAATTGAATTAGCCAAGCTCGCCGAACAAGCTGGATTAGACTTCTTCAGTGTTGGAGAAAGTCATCAGGATTACTTTACTACACAGGCGCACAGCGTCGTTTTAGCCGCTATTGCGCAGGCAACAAATACAATCAAAATTGGCAGCTCATCGACCATTATCAGCACCTCTGATCCCGTTCGGGTTTATGAGGATTTCGCTACGATTGATTTAATTTCTGATGGACGTGCAGAAATTATTGCTGGAAGAGCTTCCCGGATTGGACTGTTTGATTTATTAGGCTATGACGTGCAGGATTATGAAGCATTATTTGAAGAAAAATTTGACCTGCTGCTGCAAATCAATGAAAATGAAAGACTTAACTGGGAAGGACAATATCGTGCTGCCTTAAATGATGCAAAGGTACTCCCCCGCCCGAAAAATAACATGCTGCCAATCTGGCGTGCCGTTGGCGGAACCCCTGCCAGCGCGATGAAGGCTGGCTATGCTGGTGTTCCCATGATGCTGGCAACACTTGGCGGTCCTGCCAGCGCCTTTAAAAACGTGATTGATGCATACCGAGAAACAGCAAGAAGAAGCGGGCATGATACAGCAGAACTCCCTGTCGGCGTAACTGGATTTTTCCATGCGGCAGAAACAAGTCAGGAAGCCCTGAAGCAAATGTACCCTTATATCAATGAAGGAATGAAGTTGACCAATGGCCAAGGATTTCCAAAACAGGCATTTGCCCAGGCAAAAGATAAGCGGAGTGTCATTAATGTGGGCAGTCCGCAGGAAGTAATAGAAAAAATTCTTTACCAGCATGAGCTGTTTGGACATCAGCGCTATCTGGCACAAATGGATTTTGGTGGTGTACCATTCGGGCAATTGACAAAGAATATTGAAATAATCGGGGAAGAAATCTTACCGGCTATACGTAAATACACAGGAAAGGTTCAGGAGGAGTAACAAATGAATATAATTGGTTTATCCGGGTCCATCGTTGGGTCAAAGACAAGGACTGCAATGGATGTTGTCGCAAAGGAAATCACTGAAAAATATCCAGATGCAGATTTTCAACTGATTGATTTAAAGGATTATGATTTACAATTTAGTGATGGCCGAAACTATCTTGATTATGCAGGCGATACAGCGTGGATAACGAGAAAGATAATGGCAGCAGATGCCATCATTATCGGCACACCCGTATTCCAGGCATCTATACCGGCAAGCTTAAAAAATATTTTTGATCTATTGCCTGTCGGTGCATTTCACGAAAAAGTAGTCAGCTTCTTTGTAACAGCAGGCTCTTCCAGGCACTATTTAGTTGCGGATCATCAGTTAAAACCAACGTTAGCCTATATGAAGGCACAGATCGTCCCGACCTATGTCTATATAGAAGAAAAAAGTTTTCAGCAAAAGAAATTAATCGATGATGATGTATCTTTTCGGCTAGAGCGTTTAGTCGAGGATACCATGGACACTTATGAGGCAGCGGAATGGATCAGAAAAAAGAAAGAGGACGCTTACGGGTTTTAAAAAACGTATGGATGCTGCTCATCCATACGTTTTTCTACTTTCTTAAGCACCTAAATGATTTTCAATTACTTTCACAATGCGCTCTGCATATGTTTTACAATCATCCTCTGTCTTGGCTTCCACCATGACACGCACAAGCGGTTCTGTTCCAGATGGGCGGACCAGAACACGTCCGTTCTCTCCCAGATCCTTCTCTACAGCTTGTACCTCATCTAAGATAACCGGGCTTGTTAACGCCTCTTCCTTATCCGATACCCGAACATTAATTAACGTCTGCGGGAAGATTGTCATCTCATCGGCCAGCTCTGATAAAGGCTTGCCTGATTCACGCATCACATTGACGAGCTGCAATGCAGATAACAGGCCGTCTCCTGTTGTAATATAATCTAAGAAGATAATATGACCAGATTGTTCTCCGCCCAGGTTATACCCGTTTTTACGCATTTCTTCCATAACATAACGGTCACCGACTGCAGTCTTTTCACTTTTCAGGCCTGCTTCCTCCAATGCTTTATAAAAACCTAAATTACTCATGACTGTAGATACAACGGTATCCTGGCGCAGCATACCGATTTCTTTCAAGTATTTAGCGCAGATAAACATGATTTTATCGCCGTCCACGATTCTTCCTTTTTCATCAACAGCAATCAGACGATCTCCATCTCCATCAAATGCCAGTCCAATATCCGCTTCTTTATCCAGTACAAATTGCTGTAAGCCTTCCGGGTGTGTCGAACCGACTCCATCATTAATATTCAGACCATTTGGTGTGGAGCCCATGGAATGAATATCTGCTTCTAAATCTGCAAATAGATGTGTAGCTAAGCTGGATGTTGCTCCGTGTGCACAATCCACTGCAATCCGTAAGCCATCAAAATCATTATCAATCGTATCTTTTAAGAAGGATAAATATTTTTGTCCGCCTTCAAAATAATCACTTACTGAACCGACCGCAGCGCCTGTCGGACGAGGTAAATCGTCTTCTTCTTTTTCTAATAAAGCCTCGATTTCTGCTTCCTGCTCATCTGTCAGTTTAAAGCCGTCCGATCCGAAGAATTTAATCCCGTTATCTTCCACAGGATTATGAGATGCAGAGATCATAACCCCTGCCTGCGCACTCATTGCTTTTGTTAAATAAGCAACACCTGGAGTAGAGATCACACCAAGCCGCATTACTTCTGCGCCTGTTGATAATAAACCCGCAATCAGTGCACCCTCCAGCATGTGTCCAGAAATACGAGTGTCTCTGCCAATTAAAACGCGCGGTTTTTCACTGCCTTTTGTTAACGTGTAACCGCCGAAGCGACCGAGCTTAAATGCCAGCTCAGGAGTTAACGCTTCGTTGGCCACTCCTCTGACACCGTCTGTCCCAAAAAATTTACCCATTTTTTATACCTCTCCTTTGACCATACAATATACCATTATTCTTCTTCTGTTTGAGCCGGATCGATTATTTCAACCGTTATCTCTTCTACACTGCCTGTAGCGGTAACACCATCAGGAGCCTCGATTTGGACAGGCACCTCATGCTCTCCCGGTTCTAAATCAGATAAATCCAGTACGGCGCTTATATCACTTGCCGTTAAATCATTTATCACCGAAGCATCTCCAGTTACTTCTACCTCTAATTCAGGATCGGTATAAGAGGCCTCCAATCCATCTGCTAAACCTTCTTCTGTTAAAGATACACCTTCAATCACATTGGTTCCTTCCACTTCAACCGTTACTTCTACCTCTTCTGTCTCAGGCGCTTGTACATTTTCCGGTAAATCAAGCGGTACTTCTACCGTTCCTGATTCTTCAATTCCAGATAAATCTAACGGCTCCGTAGTTACTTCTGCAATCCCCTCCAGAACGTCGCTTTGAGAGTAAATCTCCACTTCCTCGGAATTTGCAGAAATAGAACCGAGCTCCAAATCCTCTCCCAATTCTCCTGTTGTCTCTACAGAAATCGGTACAGACTTGCTGGGGTTATTGACTTCTACAGAAACTTGAATACTTTCCGTATCTAATGAAACATTTAATTCATTTCCTTGCAAATCATACACATTTACCGGAAGCTCCCGATTGTTAATAGAGCTGTCTACACCATCCATATTCACATAAACCTTTACAGCACCTATAGAGTTAATCACTGTACGCGAGCTCATAATGGTTACCGTTTCTGGTTCTATGCTGTAGCTGACTACTTCATAACCAGCTGCCATCATATCTTCATTAATAAAATCGGCTGTTACAGTAAATTCATGCGATGCTCTTTCTTCAATTTCCACAGTAATCGTTTTAGGTTCAATGAATACTTCTACATCACTTGAAATGTTATGCTGTAATTCAACGTTATGGGTTCCCTCGTCTAACCCCTCTAAATCAACATATACGTCAAAATTACGTTGAAGCAATAGGGGCGTCACACTGGCAGGAGTCCCCTGTAAACTCACCTGGACACCTTCAGGAACTCCACTGACAACGTATCTCTCACGGTCAATACGGATATCCACCGGAATCTGATCGACGGTTTCCGTGGAGCTTGTTGAACTGGAGAATGTTGCATCTGAATTTGGCGTTTCCGAAACACTGACAAATGCATATAGAGTGACAGCAAAAACTAAAGAAAGAATACGAATAAACCATTTACTCTTAAACCAATTATCCACGTTTACCAGCCCTCCGTTTCCATGATTTTTTGTCAGAGGCTTTCGGCACAATTGTTAGATGCGTTAGCAGCATCTCTCTTAATTTCTCTTCATCAATATCACGATATAGTTCACCATTCTTGGTACAAGAGATAGAGCCCGTTTCCTCAGAAACAACAATCGTCAAGGCATCGGTTACTTCACTTATTCCCATCGCTGCCCGGTGTCTTGTTCCCAATTCCTTTGAAATAAATGGACTCTCTGATAAAGGAAGATAACAGGCTGCAGCAGTGATCTCCTCATTTTTGATAATTACTGCACCATCATGCAACGGTGTATTTGGTGTAAATATATTCGTCAAAAGCTGATGTGTCAGCTTACCGTTAATTGGAATTCCTGTTTCTGCATATTCGCCAATCCCCGTTTCCCTTTCAATGGAGATCAGCGCACCAATTCTTCTTTTTCCCATATAATTACAAGATGTAACAATAGCCTCAATTTCGTTTTGTATAATTTCTTCAGCGGAACTGCCGGATCTGGCAAAGATATTTCCTCTTCCCAGCTGCTCCAACGCTCTCCGCAACTCCGGCTGGAATAAAATAATAATAACAATAAGTCCCCAAGAAATGACTTGGCCGGTGATAAATTGTATCGTTTGTAGATTTAACAGCATACTTGCGCCCCACACAACCAATACAACCGCTATCCCCTTTAACAGCTGAATAGCTTTTGTTCCTCTGATCAGCATGATTAATTTATATAATACATACCAGACGAGAGCGATATCAACGCCAATTCGCAGTAGATTTAAAATGTCAAATCCCCCATCAAGCATGTGCACACATCCTTTATCCAATAGAATGATCTGTTTATATTAAAAAGAATTCCTTTTTTATTATAAGATTACAGTCGATAATTATTATATCATAAATTTAAAAAAACAGACGTGTATGGAGTCTATTCTTTTTCTTCATTGCGATCTGATGCTTGCACCTGCGGCAGTCCAGTAAATGAAATAGCTTTATCCTTCTCTATGGCGAAAAAAGAGAGCGGTATTGCACATACCACTCTCTTTTTCCATGCCTTCCTGTTTCAATAGTTAAAAGGTGAAAACTCCTTTAAAGAAATTCTTTACGTGATACCATATCCATTCAAACGTTTGATCAACGGTTTCCAGCTCTCCGTTTACTCCTCCGGCAGATGCCATGAGACCGCCTCCTTCAAGCTGCGATTCAGCGTCTAAAAGTTCTCCATTAAATAAGGTGACATTGCCATTAACGGTTCCTAGTACCAGCAAATCACCGTTTCTCACATAGACATCCCCCTGAACAGTAACACCTTCTGGTACAATGACGGTATCTCCATCAACAACAAGTTCTTCCTGCGTAGACACCACAAGCTGATCGGTCCCCTGGTTAAACGTAGATGACAGACTGCCTATCATCAATAAGAAAAAGATCGCAGCTGCGACAAGGATTGGATGACGTTTAAACCAGCGCTTGTACCTCATGGATTTCTTCTCTGTAGGCAAATTATTCATGACGTTTTCCGTAAAATGATCCGGTGCTTCCATCCGTTCTGCACTTCGAATTAAAGTAATCGTCCGATTCAGCTCGTGAAAATGCTTTTGGCATTCTTCACAATCTTCCAAATGCCTTTTCAGTAAGCTTTCATCCTCTGCGGAAATATCTCCGTCTAAATAGTCATGTATTTTTTTTATATATTTTTCATTACAACTCACATTAAGCACGCTCCTTTACACATGTCGAAGCCTCTTTCTAAGGGCCTCTCTTCCACGATGAATCCGCGTCTTTACCGTACCAAGAGGAACATCGAGAATTTCACTGATTTCCTTTAGTGAAAATTCTTCTAAGTACCTGAGCATAATAATACTCCGGTATTTAGAAGGAAGCTGAGAAATCTCATGATGAATATACCGCTGCAGCTCTCTGCTTTCTACTTCTTCTCCAGGGAGGCGTTCTGTGCTGGCCAACTGCGAATACATATCCAAGCCATCTGTCCCTTTCACTTCCGCATCAAGATGGAAATCCGGCTTACGCTTACGCATGCGGTCAATCGTTAAATTCGTAGCTATGCGATATAACCATGTCGAGAACTTTCTATTCTCATCAAACGAATCTATATTCACATATGCACGTATAAATGCTTCTTGTGCAATATCCTCTGCTTCGTGCTTATTACCAAGCATGCGGTAGCAATGCTGGTATATTTTATCCTGATAAAAGGCTACGACATCCGAAAAAGCAGATTGGTCACCTTTTTTTACTTGTATAATTTTTTTCTTTATAAATTGCTCCATCTAATTACCTCCGCACTATGCGGTACTCTCTATACGAAACAACCGCTTGTAAGGTTTCACATTTTAAAAAAAATGTTTATTTTTTTTCCGACAGGGTATATCTAACGATAAGTATACTAAAGAAGGAGTGAAATTTGTGGACAAAAAGGCATTATTTAATGAAATTGAACTATGCAGACAAGAAATGCTGACGTTGTCCGAGGAATATGGGCTAGATTCAGACAATGTTTTAGCTACAAGCGAAAAACTTGATGCATTAATTTATGCATACTTAAAAAAATCCTTTTAGGTATATGCTTACTCCTATTTTAAAGACATAACATGAATGTCTTTTTTTGTGACATTTTTTAACCACAAATATCTTTAATATAGGGTATCCTTTCCTTTACGGAGATACCTCTACGAATAATAATATCTTATTTTCCCATTCACTTCATTACCATTTTCAAAATTTTATAAGAAAGTTATATATATTTGAAAAAAATCCATCTTCATTTTTATGCAGCACATAAAGAAAAGAACCAATTTACAATGTACTCTATTGTAAAACGGCTCTTATTTTATAATTTCTATTTAGCGTAATCCGCTTCAATCACTGTTTCTCCCCCTGTAAAAGGAGATAGTGTTAAAGCTTTAATTCCTGCTGCTTCCCAAGCAAGAGCTAATTTTTCTGCTGCTTCTGCGGATGGCATAAACGCAATTCCACAATCACCGCCGCCAGCTCCCGAAGGCTTTCCGGCACCTCCATACTCTTCCGCAAGATCGCATAACACTGAGAGCTTCGGCGTCTCAATACTGGTCTCAGCTGCTTTCCCCACTTGATTTAACGCCTTACGATTTGCTTTTATCCCTTGAAACAGCTGCATTATATCCTCTTGCGCTGCCCCTGTCAAAAACGCAGAAACTGCACTTTTACTTTCTTTTAGAAATGCATTATAGGCTGCTTCATTTCTTGTCTTCAATAAACGGACCCGATTGACTAAATCCTTCGTGGAAGCCGCACTGCCTGTCCATCCAACACAAAAGAATGCATTGTCAGGTAAAAGAATCGGCTTTGACTTATAATACTTCCAATCCAGTTCTACTACTTCAGAAACAGAATTT
Organism: Oceanobacillus sp. CFH 90083; assembly: GCF_009389585.1. Classification (GTDB taxonomy): domain Bacteria; phylum Bacillota; class Bacilli; order Bacillales; family Amphibacillaceae; genus Oceanobacillus. Next base: position 11,090 of record NZ_VIYG01000027.1, read on the forward strand.
GCTTCTTGATACGCCTTGAGAAGCCATTCTGCTTGAAAAGAAGAAAATTGCAGCAGGCCGCCATAGGTCGAAGCGGCTACATCAGCGCCTGATCCATTTCCTTGTGTCATTACATGCGATAACGCAGATAAACGAAAAATCATCTCTTTTGTGACCAATTCCGGAGCCTGAAAACGTAAAACCCCTGACACAACAGAAGTAACAATTGCTGCACTGGAGCCTAAGCCATATTTCACACCTGAAGCATCATCTAACTCACTGCGTGCAGATACATGGATGGGACGGACAGATAATCCTTGTTCTTTCATATAACGATAAGTAACCCGAAGTGCATCCTTTACAAAAGAGAGCCGGTGGTCATCCGATTCAATATGTATATCTGTTTCCCGCCATGACCATGGGACTTTATAAAGCGAAAAATCAGATAAAGTCAGTTGGTGGCTGTCTGCATCAGATACGGTTGCATATACAAAACGATCAACAGCCATCACTGCCAGATCCTGATAGGGCTCTAATACGGCAAACTCTCCTGCAATCATTAATTTTCCCGGTACTTTGACTGTGATTGATTTTGCCACCGTATTTCTCCTCCTACATATAACTGATTCCACTTCCTGGCTTACTAATAATGATATCTTCTACACCTTCCATTGCCTGCAGGCGATTTTTCACTTTCTCCTCATCTGCCGGCAAATATAACACTTTGACATTCGGACCGGCATCAATCGTAAAGAAGACAGGTATTCCTTGCTCTCTTAAATCCTGCACAGCCTGCATTACCCGCATCGTTGCATCCTGCCAATAGGTGAAAGGCGGATTAGCTCCTAACGTTGTCGCATGCATACGCATGCAATTTGCTTCCGCAATGCTGCCCATTTTCTCAAAATCTTTCTCATCAATCGCTTGCTTTATTTCTGCCAAATCCTTTGGTGTCTGCTCCAGCCAGCCTGAATAAAATGGAGAGGTTTCTACGGTACGGCGCATCCCCTCTCTGCTGGAGACCTTTTTCATTGTTTTTGACAAAACAACAGCCGCAATTCGAATATCCCAATGTGATTCATCCGCAATCTGCACGGCATAGGAATCGAGCCCATCTTCCCGTTCGCCCATCTGCCATTCCGCAAACCCTCCATAAATAGAACGGGAGGCAGAGCCCGATCCTTGACGGGCCAACCTCGATAATTCTGTATCATCTAAGGATAGTCCTATTGCTTTGGCACTGGCTGCAGCTAATGCAGCCAAGCCAGATGCAGAGGAAGCAAACCCCGCAGCAGTCGGCACATGATTCACAGATTGGACCTGTGCATAGATTTCTTTTCCAGAGAGAGCACGTACCTTATCTAAAAATACTGCTACCTTTTCAAGCGCGTCTCCTTCTACATGCTGTTCATTTAAGAGAAAGGCATCTTTCTTCAAACCTTCTTGAAAATGCACCGTTGTCTCTGTAGAAAAGCCGTCTAATGTAACGGAAAGGTTACTATTAGCAGGAAGAATCAATGATTCATTCCGCTTCCCCCAGTATTTGATTAAAGCGATATTCGTATGTGCTCTTGCTGTTGCCTTCATATTTGAATCCCCTTTTCTACAATCCCTGTCAAATCATTCTCTTCTTAAAGATCACCGTTCGGATTATACTCACTGAATGAAGTTTCACTTTATTTCTTCAATACAAATGGCCACACCGCTGCTGCACCAAATCGGCGTAATTTTTCCGCCAGCTGCTTCGAATGCACTTCATTTTGCGCAAGAGCAATAATACAGCCGCCATTTCCTCCGCCTGTCAATTTCGCACCCAAAGCACCTTCTTGACGGGCAAAACGGATTAATTTATTCAATCCCGCATCACTTACACCTAATGCTTCCAATTCTTTTTGTGCTTCATTTAACAGCTGTCCCAAAATCTGCTTGCTTGCTTTCTCTAATGCTTCTTTTGCATGATGCGTCAGCTCGCCAATACGTTCTATTTTGGAATGAATCCGCTGTGGAGCTGCTTTCAACAGATTAGCTACGGATTCAACGGATGTACGTGTATCTCCAACGCGACCAGAGTCCGCAACAATAAAGTGAAGCTCTTCTCCTAATTCGATATAGTCTACGGGCTTTTCCTTTTCATACCAGATCGGTTTATCAGAGGTAATACTTAACGTATCAATACCGCTGGGTGCCCCATGTGCATACGTTTCTGCTACATTTGCTAAGTTTAATAATTCTTCTACCGAACACTCCCGATGACAATAGTTGAATAAGGAGCGAATCACAGAAATAGCTACAGATGCACTTGATCCAAGCCCTTTTCCTGGCGGTACAGAAGAATTAATTCGTATCAATAGATCCTTATAAGGAATCCCAAGATATTCACAGGAATCCTCCACACAACTAACAATTCCTTCCAGCTCTTTCGGTGCATGCTGTAAGGGACCATGATAAAAAGTACTGTCCATTTTCACCGCTCCAGGAACGTACTCAACCACCGTCTCTACACCAATTAAAGGAAATGGGATAGCAATTGCCGGCTGTCCGTGTACAACCGCATGCTCTCCAATTAAAATCACCTTACTATGAGCTATACCAATAGCTGTTTTTTCCGACGCTGTTACTTTTTCTGCACTCATTGTTTATACTGTTCCACCAATTCTTTAGCTTTTCCCACACGGATTTCCTGTTGTTCTACTAATTGTTTTGCTATCACATCAATCATCTCCCCAGTTGCTCCTCCAGCTATCGCAACAGAACGTGAATGAAGTGCCATGTGACCTTTCTGAATACCGTCTGTCGCCAACGCTTTGAGCGCTCCAAGATTTTGAGCAAGACCAACTGCCACAATTACCTGCGCAAGCTCTTCTGCTGACTCAATCTGCATAATGGATAAAGAAAAATCAGCTAACGGATGCACACGTGTTGCTCCTCCGACTGTCCCGATCGACATGGGTAATTCGATTTCGCCAACGAGATTACCCTCTTCATCCTTTGACCATGTAGTCATAGATCCATAATGACCATTTCTTGCAGCATAAGCATGTGCCCCGGCCTCTACAGCCCGCCAATCATTTCCTGTCGCTATCACAACAGGATCGATACCGTTCATAATACCTTTGTTATGCGTTACAGCACGATACGGGTCAGAAGCAGCAAATTCATAAGCATGAATCACGCCATCTCTTACCTCTTCTCCAGTAAATGAACCTGTTTTCAGCAAATGCGGAGGTATTACACATTTCGCTGTAGCAAGGCTTCGATCTGCATAGTTTGATAAAATACGCAAATAAACCTTTCCTTTTGTTATTTCTTCCACAATTGGAGCAATAGATTCTACCATCGTATTTATCATATTCGCACCCATTGCGTCACAAGTATCTACATAGATATGCATTACCAGCATTTTGCTATATGACGAGGCATCCTCTTCATTCAGAATGCGGACATCCAAATCTTTTACCCCGCCACCACGACTGACAATGCTTGGATAAGCATCATCAGCAGCTTTCATTAGCATAGCTTTTTGATGAAGGATTCGCTGCTTTGCTTCTTGAAAATCGGGACATCCAACAACTTGTATCTGTCCAATCATCAACCTTTCCCTTGACTCTGTCTGAAAACCGCCAGCCTCTCTGACTATCTTTGCAATATGACTGGCAGAAGCTACAACAGAAGCTTCTTCAATAGCCATCGGTATTACATATTCTTTCCCGTTTATCAAAAAATTTAATCCTAATCCAAATGGTAATTGATAGGTGCCAACAACATTTTCAATCATATTATCTGCTTTTCCTATTGTAAGCGCATCTGCATTAGACAAATTTTGCGTTTCTGCATCTGTTAAAGAAAAGGCTTCACGCAATAATGCCCGCCTTTCCTCCACCGTCATATTATAAAAACCTGGTATTCTAGAAGAGGTCATGCCTAGCTCATCCTTTTTATTTATCATATCTAAAATAAACTTTTAAATTATGTTTTTTTATTACTAAGTACTAAAAGTAAACTATTTTGATTATAACACGAATTATATCGTTTTTTCATATCAGAAGATACTTATTTCGCTATTGGAACTATGTTCATGATGTGATTGCCATGTACTGGAATTTTTCATCTTAAGATGTTCACTAAAATACACTGCATCCTTGTAATGGTTACAGATATTTCCATGCCCTGTAAGTGGGTTTAAGAAATTCCTGCGATATTCAGTGAGGCAAGTAATTGCAAGGCTTTTCCGTGGGACGGGTAATCGTAGTCCCAATCCATGTTAACCAGCTTCTCGTGCGTTGTGATGACTTCTACGTTGTCACACGACATAGAAGATTTTAAGTAGAAGCTCATTACCTTACGCTTATCATTATGGACTTTTGAAAGTCCTCTATAAAGAAAAAAACGAGATAAAATTATCCCGCTTTTCTCTGTGTTTTATACTTGTCATCTTGTAGTGAGCCATGAAGGATTCGAACCTTCGACCCTCTGATTAAAAGTCAGATGCTCTACCGACTGAGCTAATGGCTCCTATTTCAAATAGAATTTTTACCTTATTTTGCGCTTCTCTGCTTGGTGAACCCCTGCATCTTCTAGCAAACGCTTCGAAGTGAATGCTTCGGGGTTACTCGAAGCTGATTCGGCAGAAGTTATGCTCGTTGCTCTACCGACTGAGCTAATGGCTCATGCCATCTATATGAAATCCTTAAAAAAGGCATAAAAAAAAGGCTGGGCCACTAGGATTCGAACCTAGGGTACACGGGATCAAAACCCGATGCCTTACCGCTTGGCTATGGCCCAACAAAAAACATGGTGGAGGGGGGCAGATTCGAACTGCCGAACCCTGAGGGAGCGGATTTACAGTCCGCCGCGTTTAGCCACTTCGCTACCCCTCCACATTATTGTTAACCATATAATTATTTATATACATAAAAAATGGTGCCGGCCAGAGGACTTGAACCCCCAACCTACTGATTACAAGTCAGTTGCTCTACCAATTGAGCTAGGCCGGCATGATGGTGGAGGATGCAGGGCTCGAACCTGCGACCCCCTGCTTGTAAGGCAGGTGCTCTCCCAGCTGAGCTAATCCTCCATTTGGTGACCCGTACGGGATTCGAACCCGTGTTACCGCCGTGAAAGGGCGGTGTCTTAACCGCTTGACCAACGGGCCATGATGCGTTATTTGAGAAGCTTTTTTAAAGCATCTCTCGCAAACTGACGAATTTTATTATATCGAGGAACCAACCGTTTGTAAAGAGAAAAATGAAAAAAACTTTAATTTATTTTAAAAAAGTTATACATCCCTCTATCACTCCTTATTCTAACGCTGTTTTTAGAGGTTATTATTTTATGTAAGATGCTATATCTCAGATTCGTTTTTTCTAAATAGATCCTCTTTATAGAGCCTCTTTCTCTCCTACCTCAGAAAAAAAACAGATTATCACTTTATCACCTGGTACTAATCGGTTATAATAGGTGCTAAGTTAAATGTTGAATGGAGGATATATATGACAAAACTATTAGAAGGTAAAAATATTGTTGTAATGGGTGTCGCTAATGAAAGAAGTATTGCATGGGGCATTACAAAATCTCTACATAATGCCGGAGCCAACCTTATTTTTACGAACAGACAGGAAAGATCCTATAAAAAATTAGTAAAACTTTTAGATAAGCATGAAATAGAACCAAAAGCCATTGTTTCTTGTGATGTTGCATCAGATGAAAGCGTGCAGGAAGCTTTTAATGAAATAAAGGAAAAAGTCGATGTCATTCACGGCCTGGTGCACTCTGTTGCTTTCGCAAAGCGCGAAGATCTTCAGGGGGAATTTGTAACTACTTCTCGTGACGGCTTCCTGCTTACCCAAGAAATAAGCGCTTATTCCTTAGTATCTGTAACAAATGCTGTGAAGGAATTAATGACGGAAGGCGGTTCGATTGTAACACAAACTTACATCGGGTCAGAACAGGTTGTTCCTGGCTATAACGTCATGGGAGTTGCCAAAGCATCTCTTGAAGCAAGTGTCCGTTATTTAGCTGAAGATGTAGGTAAGCATGGAATTCGTGTAAATGCTGTATCAGCTGGCCCAATCCGCACGCTCTCTGCAAAAGGCGTAGCTGATTTCAATGAAAAAACACATGTTGTGGCGGAAAAAGCTCCACTACGCCGTAATATCGATCAAGATGAAGTCGGAGATGCTACGCTATTTTTCCTTAGCGAATTGGCACGCGGAATTACTGGCGAGGTGTTGCATGTCGATGCCGGATTTAACATTATCGGCGGTTAATCCCTTAAAGAGGATGTTCAAAACATCGAGGTAAACACCTTCTATAATTATTAAATTGTTCATGTCTAGCGGGAGGTGCAGCAGCCTCCACAGCGTGCAAAAAGTTAGTTGACGTATTTTTTCTCAATGGTGCTTGGACTATACCTCACCGACATCTGTCAACCCCTTTTGGTACACGTACTATTATAAATATGAAAAACGGTCACCTCTTCTAAAAGAGATGAGTTTGCACCTTCCCCGGTTAGATACATCTAACCGGGGAAGGTGCTTTTTTCGCAAAAAAGAACTTGACATCCACTCCAAAAACCTGTAAATTTTAAATCGTAACGATTACGAATGTTAAAAATAACACTTCTTTACTATTCGTTTATTACGAGGTACAGCACCTCAAAACAGCAATTATTACTTGCTTTGTATAGAAATTTAAATTATTAAATAACGGAGGTATATTCCATGATAAAACGGATGATTATTTTTTCCAGCCTGCTCCTTCTCTTCCTTGCCGGCTGTCAATCTGCTGACGATAATCAGGATGGAGATCAGGAGCAGCTCGAGATTTCTACTACTATTTTTGCTATAGAGGATTTCATTTCTAAAATTGGCGGAGAGTACGTTAATGTAGAAAGCATTTATCCGCCAAACGCGGATGCACATACATTTGAACCAAGCTCACGTGACATGGTTGAGTTAGCCCGGAAGGATTTATTTATTTATTCCGGTGTTGGTATGGAGCCTTTTGCTACTCAAGCAGAGAGTATTCTGAAAGATGAAAAGGTGGAAGTCGCAGCCATTGGTGAGGATATTCCACTTCGAGGAGAAGCGGACCACGGTCATGCAGATGAAGAGCATTATCACGAGGAAGAAGCAGAAGATAATGGAGATATTATTATTAACGGTATGAATGACCATTACCACAGTGGCGACACAGCTTCATTAGAAGCAGAAACGAGTATTGATGAAGACATTGAAGAATGGAACTGGTATTTCCGGACAGAGGGTTCAGAAGACTGGGAGCTGGATGAAAATGCAAATGGCCCTTCTTTTGAAACACAAATTAATGACACCTTAGAAGTAAAACTGGAGCTTACAGATGCTGATGGAGAGGTAATTACTGAATCAGGCATCGTTGAATTACTGATTGATAATCATGATGGCGAGAGCGGCATTGGCGACCCGCATGTTTTTCTTGATCCTATCATAAGTATGCAATTAGCCGAAAATATTAACAACCTGCTTATTGAAAAAATGCCGGAGCATGAAGATTATTTCACGGAGAATTTTGAGGAATTAAAAGGACAATTAGAGCAAGTGGATCAAGAATTAGCGCAAACCATCGGCGAAGCAGACCACCCGCAAATGATTGTCTCCCATGCTGCCTATGGCTATTGGGAAGATAGATATGGATTAGAGCAAATCAGTATCCATGGACTATCCTCTTCACAGGAGCCTTCCCAATCTGCATTAGTGGAGATTGTTGATACAGCCCGCGAATATGATTTGAAATATGTTGTATTTGAAAGAAATATCAGCAGTAGAATAAGCGAGATTATTCAGGATGAGATTGGTGCTGACAGTGCCGTTCTTAGCAATATGGAGACCATCACCGAGGAAGATATAGAAAACGGCGAGGATTACTTCAGCTTAATGCAAAAAAATATTGAGACGTTAGAAATGGTTTTAAACGATTAAAAAAAGCTTTCTTCCAGATGAATCCACACACTGGAAGAAAGCTTTTTTTATTTATTTCAATTAGAAACCGGATAAGCATAAGCAACAAAACGTTCCGGTGCATTACCTACAAAGTGGAATGGATAACAGGTCGTTACAACTAACACTTCCTCTCCCATTTCCCGGATAACTGAAGTATCATCCTCTGGAACAATTTCTGTCTCTCTTATTTCATACGTATACTCACCATAAGGCATTTGTACAACAAACGTGTCCCCTATCTCCAGATCACCGAAATTACGGAAAACCGTATCACGATGCCCGGATAGCAGAATTTGCTCCCCCTGTCCAGGGAAGACTGAATTAGACAGATGTCCGACTCCCTTTTTCAACGAATCCGGATCCGTCCCCTCCACAATAGGCAAGGTTTTTCCCAGCTTGGGTATTTCCAATGTAGCAAATGCTTCGTCGATTTCAGCATCAAATGCTTCTATTTGTTCTTCTATATTCAGGTCTGATTCATCCTCTTGATTGATCCCTTGCTCGATTCTTTCCTCAGCCTGAATTAAAGATTGCTTTTGTGATTGCTCGTGTCCAATGATTTGATACCCAAAGACACCTAAGCAGACCACACCTATAATGATAAAGAGGATTCCGATACGTTTCATTGAAGTCTCTCCCTTCTGCAGTTCATTTGTTTCTTTGGTAAGGAAACTATGTGAAAAAGCTTAATATAAGACAATAACTACTTATAGTAAATATAACACGTTATATGCATAATTGAACTACTTTTTAAAATTAAAAATGGAAGAATTAGCTCAGACTATTCAATAATTCTCTCCATTTATCAGCAACTTTATCCTCTAAGTAATTACTGGCTGTATTAATTGCTTCCTGGCGATAATACTTCTTTTCTTCATTAGATTTATTTAAATAAGTTATAATTTTTTCGGAAAATTTTTCCTTATCGCCAAATTCAACAAGAAAGCCATTCTTTTCTCCCAAAATCATTTCATCCACACCATAACGAACATTATAGCTTCCGACCGGACAACCACATGATAAGCTTTCTAATACACTCATCGTAAAACCTTCTGCTTGACCGGCAAAGAGAAATAGTTCACCGGAAGCATAAACATCATGCACATTATCTACATAACCTTTAAATTTCACATTATTCTTTAAATCTAGCTTTTGAGTTAAATTTTTTAAATTTTTTTGTTCCTTCCCACTTCCATAAATCTCTAATAATACATCAGGAATACTCTTTTTTACTATCGCTATAATTTCCAGCAAATGATCTAAGTTCTTTTCAGAAGATAAGCGACCCACAGAAATTAATTTATTCGTTTGAGGTGTCTTTTCATCCAGATTATCGGCTATTTGACAGGGATGTGGAATGGCAACTAGATTCTTAATACCAAATTGCTTCTCAATATCCCTCTTTTGATTATTTGTCAATACAACGATGTTATCAAAGCTATACGGGCTATTCAGAACATCTTGATAGTGCTTATTTAACTTAGAACGAAATTTAATATTTGAGAAATAAGTAGAATGGATTACAGAGATTGTTTTCGCATTTAATTGCTTTCTTCCTGTAAAAAGTGAGCTGTATCTTTTGTTACGGTCAATCATGATAATAGGCTCTTCATCTCCAATGATTTTTTTCAAGAAATAAAGGATAAGTGCCTGCTCATCTGGCAGTACCGTATCAAATGTAGCATTCCCATCACTTATCAAATAAGGACCACCATCATATTTTATTATAACGCGTTTACCATAAACATCAAAATATTCCGTCATAAGAACCGTGTTATCCTCACGTAAATATTCTGTATGGGATAATTGTCCAAACCGGTTAAATCGGTCCCGGACAATTTTCTTCCCTTCATGGAAGTAGTTAATATGACTTAAAAGCTTATTAGCACTATATACTGCATACTTTACAAGTTTATTATTAGAATCAAATACACGAAGATGTAAATTATTTGCTGATTCTTCTTCCTCATAACCATATGTTTTTTCTCTTTTTATTTTATAGGGAGGATTATTCCTTCCCTCTTCACTATGTTGAAAATACTCGAATAAATTTACCATGGGAATATTTTTATCAACGATGCCATTCTCAACATAGCGTTCCCAATTCTTATGTACATTTATATTTTTATTAACTGTAATAAATACGGGTTCAATATCTAAATATTTCACAAACATATTTCCGCGTTTCATTGCTGATTTTTCAATACCAGTAAGATGTTGTCCAATATCTGAATGTAAGAAATAAACCTTTTTCCTTTTCAATGATGAGCACCTTTCCTTATCCAAAGTAATATCAGCAAAGCTACGTCTGGTAAGTTAATAAAACAAGACAAAGCTTTGCCTAAATTGTAAAATTCTACTGTTCATTCTGTTTCAAAAATAAATGATAGTACGCACAATAGCCGGATAAATAATGTTCTACATCATCAATTCGTGTCCGGAATGAATGATGCCTGATGAAAAAGCTGCCGGCAATTCTTTTGGGATTTTTAAAATACATGGCAAGTTCCGGATAGAAAAAGCCGTTACGCTGGTATTCCGCTCTCCTATGAATCGTTGCTTCTAATTTTGATTCATCGAAATCCAGCTCAGTTAATAAATCTCCTTGCCCCTCTTCTTTCATTCGACCAATCATATGATAAGCAGCCATTGTTAACTCTAAAAAAGTCGGATAGGTCGTAATCCTTTTGTAGATATAGTCCAATTTATTCTGTACATTCTGCAAACCGAATTGATAGTATTTACGAAGCGGCTTGTATAAAGTCAGCTCATTCGTACAATAGCTCAACCAATGATCATGGTGTTTCCAATGATTATTTTCAATAAAATATTCAAAAGCATGCTCTACAGCCTGCAGCCATTGATTATCTCTATCTATCTTATATAGGCGCATTAATGCAAAAGCTGCTTCTCCGTCATAATAGACGATACGGAACTCCTCTTTAATCTCTAAAGAAGGATAATCTAATACATGTACAAAACTGCCATTCTCTTTTTGAAGCTCTAAAATACCTTTTGCTAATTGTTGAGCAACCGGAATGTATTGATAATCATCGAAAACTTCAGCATATTTTGTCAACGCCAGTATCGCAGCCGCATTTGCTCCTAGTTTTATTTCCAGCTCCTCTTCCTCTACTCCGTCAATCACATAAGCAGTGTTCTTCATGTCATCAAAATGTAATTTTTTCTGAATTAAATAGGATAGACCTTCATGAATAGCCTTAGAGACTTTCTCATTCGGAATAAATTCATACGACTCTACCATTGCATAAAGCGTACTGCAATGGCGCAGCATATTATAAAATTTTATTTCTTTATCAAAGTAAGAGAAATAACCATAGACAAATTCCCCGTTAGGCTTACTTAAACTGGCTAAGTATTGCTGTGCTCTATCCACCATCATCTTAACTTCATCTACATCAAGTGTGATATCTCTTCTTCCATTATCATAATCCCCTTGTTTCAAAGAAAAACATTGATTGTTCTCAAAGAAATATCCTTTTGTCTCAAACAAATATACTTTTTCTATCTGATTAAAATTCACTGGACTTAATTTAGGTCGATGTTTTTTTATATAATTTTGAAGGTTTCTTTCTTTGATAAAACCTCTCTTGGTTTTTGGATCAATTTGAATCACTGCATTCCCGTTTAATTCCTGCTCTAAAAAAGCATGCTTCAAATCCTTGCTGAAGCTTACTCCCTGTCGAAAGTAATTTTTCTTTGTCTTGGTAATGCGCTGTATGAACTCATAAATAGATACAGGCGTGATATCCGTCACAATATCTACTTTTAATGATATAAATTGTTCTTTAACTCCCCGCAGATAGGAGCGTCCTTGATTATGTATGTTTGCCCAGGATTGAGAGAATTTTTTGCTTTTTGCATTAAAAACCGTTGCACGTTTGTCTTCAAAACCTATGGACAGAAATATCGTTACAGAGGATTGATTATTTATCTGCTGGAATGTAGCTTTATCTTCTATAATGTAATCTTTCAATTTCTCTAAGCTTGCTTCAAATTCTTGATAAGATACTTTTTCCACTGTTAACATAGAATCCTCCCAATATTTAAGTAGTGCTTATGTAAACAAAAGCAAATGCCTTTCAACATTTGCTTTTGCATTTTAATTTCTTATTGACCAGCTTTTTTTCTTCTGGAGAACAAGGTTACTCCTGCTCCAACAGCTAATGTAGCTAGACCAACAAGACCAATTGTCCAGGCTGATGTTGCTGTATCTGGAAGTTTTTGTTTATCCTGACTGCTTTCCGTACCTGTAGTACCTGTTCCTGAACCGCCAGAGCCTGTTCCTTTACCTGGTACAGGTGTGATATCAATATCTTCTTTCTCACCTTTTCCACCCTTTAGATCTTCAGGAATAGTAACTTCATTTTCGTCATTCACATTTCCTGCTTCATCAGCTGCTTCTATAGTCAATACATCACCTATTTCAACTGCATTTCCCGCAATTGAAATGACATACTCACCAGTAGCTGGATTATAAGAAATGTCTTGAATATCAACTGGTTCACCAGTTCTATTATTAATTAAATTCAATTCAGCAATTTCCTCATTTGAAATGAAGGAGATTTCATAGCCATCCGTGCTATTTCCAGAAATGCTTACATCACTTAGATTAGGAGCATCTGTATCAGAATCGGCATCACTGTCTGAATCGGAGTCACTATCGGAAT